>JAJDWX010000020.1 GCA_022825385.1 Rhodothermales bacterium | reverse complement strand
ACCCGACCCGACCCGACCCGACCCGACCCGACCCGACCCGACCCGACCCGACCCGACCCGACCCGACCCGACCCGACCCGACCCGACCCGACCCGACCCGACCCGACCCGACCCGACCCGACCCGACCCGACCCGACCCGTACTCGACAAACTCGCCGAACTGGCTCACAACTCGCTCTCAGACAGATAACCAATGCGACCAACAAACGGACAGGGGTATTATCCATGATCCCGCTCGTGGCATTGGGTCATACCGCCTCCGTAATGATCGTTGGCTTATCGCCTTCAGAGACGTAACGAACGCAACAAACCAAAGGACAGCCATTTTCACCACCACCCGATGCACCGCCGTGAGTGGCAAAGCACCCCTTCTACATATCGACGGCAATCATTGGCTTAAGGCCTTCCGGGATGTCACCCGTGCAACTGACGAACGGACGTTCATTGCGGCATCGCTGCCTGCGGTTGGAGTAAGCGGAAAAGCCCCGCTAATGAATTTCGAATGGGCAAGAGCAGTGGCTTCCATGCTGGTCCTGGCGAACATGAACAGCCTCCCTTTGGACTGGACGGCCCGCTCTTCCGTTGGCGGCGTGAGCATGAGCCTCTTCATCGTCAAGCAACTCCCCGTCCTGCCGCCAGAGCCATACCTTCAGGAAAGCCGCTGCGGCCCGCCGTACGTTCAGTTGATCGTGCCCCGGGTGCTCGAATTAACCTACACCTCCCGGGAAATGGAAGGCTTCGCCCGCGACCTGGGATACGAGGGAGGCCCCTTCGCCTGGAACGAGGAACGCCGCCATGCCCTGCGCTCCGAACTGGACGCCATCTTCGCGCATATGTACGGACTCGACCGCTCCGACCTGGAATGGATACTGGACACCCCGCCCCCGGGTTCATCCTTTCCGTCCCTCAAACAGCACGAAATAAAAGCCTTCGGCGAGTACCGCACCCAGCGCCTCGTACTCCAGGCATTCGACGCATTGACGCGGGGGGAAGAGCCGGATGCGTATGGCGGAAGCGGGTAGATCGGTTTTGTGCGCTTGTAACTGGAGAGAAACTTAACGTATGCGCAAGCAACCGAAGAGGCGATACCGCCTATTCGCCCTGGGCATTGCTAAAGAATTTCCGGGCAAGATTCTTGACAAACAAGAAAATTCCGACGCCGCCAACTGCCGACGCGCCTATTTCAAGTAATTTTATGGCCATCTCGCTTTGGCGATCAGTCCCAAAGAAAATCATATACAGAGCGCCAAAAATAACGACGCCGAGGGGTATGCCAACCGCCCAAAGAAGTTTCTCGAGTAAACGACGATTTGCTGCGCGATGCTCACTGACCACTTGCAGCTGCTGGCTGTGAAACTCGAATTGACGCTTGTCGGAGGCATCGGTTGCCTCAATGGCCATGCGGCCCAACTCTGTACGACGATTGACGCTCTCGATCCGGGCCTCTTCAAGAGCAATCAGATTGTACACTATGTCCTCTTGCTGCTCAGGAATACCTCCCTCCTGCAATCCTGCGTCAGGCGTACGGACAGAAATGTCCACCTCCTTGCCCCTCTGTTCTAAATCGGCTGCCATCAGTACAACTGGAAAATGCTTCGCTTGGTATTGGGTACCAGCGGATCGGTAAGGTCGTCAACGAACATATCGGCAGGAATGCTGTAGACGCGGTACTCGCCGTAAGGCGTTTTTTCGCACCTTGTGATCATTTCTCCCCCATGCGCCTTGCGACGGCGTTTGATTTCTTCCAGCGCCAGCGCCTTCGTCCTGAAGTACGCCGACTCCATCGGAGGAGCCATGGTTGCCTGGTCGCTCATACCGATACCTGCGTTTGGTGGTCATGCCGAATTCAGCCCCGGGGCTTTCACGCGGACTGCACTCCTATACGCCTAACAAAATACAATGGTTCTGCCAGAATCTCAAAAAATCGGCGCCTGCACCGAAAAATTCTCGCCCCCAGACAGGCCCCTGCCTCCAGGCAGAATCCTCCGTTCCGAAAGAGGAGAAAGAAGCAAAAATCAGGGTCCGTTTTGCAACGATGAAACGATCTCCCTGGAAACGGGATAATCCGCTGATAAAAACCGCTTCGCTCAGGGCGGGCTTATTCTACGCATTTTATGCGGCGAATGCCTTTGCAATCCCATTTTGCGCGAAAAAGCGTTATTATTCGACGCATTTTTTGCGGTGAATAGGCGGACAAGGTGGTTTGCACATGAACAGCAAGGCTTATTCGCCGCATTTTTTGCGTCGAATATCTGTGCAGGCCCATTTTGCGCCGGGGCAGGGTGTACAGTTTCGGCTGCTCTCGCCACCAGCCTCCAACCGGATAGATGGCTATCGCATAGCGATCAGCAAGATCGGCCAGCGAAGGCCGCCGCTTGGCGAATACGGGGCTACGGCGTAGGGATAAGGCCAAAGGCAAAGGCCAGAACAGAGGCCAGGATTGCCAGCGTCAACGCCGCATGAAAAAGCATCATGGAGTTCATCGTTGACAAACGATTATCTGTACTGGCGTTATGCGCTTGCATCGCTTCCTTTAGCCCTTCAATGCCTAACCGCAAGGTTTCAAAGTCCGCCTTTGTTGGCATATCGGTAACAATGGAAGCAATGGCGTTTGTGTGCGCCTCGGCCTGCTTGCGCTCAACGCCCGCCGCCTCAAGGTCTTTGGATGTTTTGAGGGTGTCGATCATGGCTTTATAGGAGGGTCAAAAAGTAATATGCAGTTTTCGGCATTCTGTTGCAAACGCGCCGCATAGCCTCCGTGCAAGGCCAAAACAAAGCAATCTATTGTTGCAGAATCTGGAATAGCATCTGCCCCAATACGGCGGCGGCAACCCCAAAGAGCAACCCCACCATCCAGCGCTGCATGGTATTGAATCGTTTCGACATCTCGGCACGGATGGAGCCTGTCTCGGCGCGCATCTCACCCCGGAGTTCGCCTATCGCGGCGCGCATCTCACCCCGGAATTCGCCCATCTCGGCGCGGACAGAACCTATCGCTTCGCCCATCTCGCCCCGGAGTTGGCCTATCTCGGCGCGGACAGAGCCTATCGCTTCGCCTACCTCAGCTCGAACGGAACCTATCTCGCCCCGGAGTTCGCCTATCTCGCCCCGGAGTTCGCCTGTCTCGGCGCGGAGTTCGCCTATCTCGGCGCGGAGTTCGCCTATTTCCCCTCGAAAAAAGTCCTGCGTGACCGTTTCTTCCTGACCGTTGCGGATAGCTTTTGCTATCGCTTCGGCCGGACGCTTTTCAAGGCCCGCCGCCTCAAGGTCTTTGGATGTTTTGAGGGTGTCGATCATGGCTTTCGGAGAGGTTCAAGAAGTAATATGCCGCTTTCGGCGTTCGGTTTCAAACGCGCCGCATGGCCTCGATGCAAGGTCAAAACGACGAAGGCGCCGTGCAGAATCCCCATCGAGGCGATTTTTCGCTGGCGGCCTCCCCTGCTGCATGTCGCGCACCGGCCCCGTTCTGCCCATAATAGACACATAACTCGCCGAAATATAACCCCATTGCGCCAAAATTTCGACAATTGCGCCGAAAATCGCGGGAATCCGGCGCCGGCGAGCATACGCGCAACGTTGTCAAGCGCAATACAGGCAGACAGGCTGGAACAATCGTTTACCCTTTTCGTGATTGCACGAAAGCATTTTCTGTCCAAACGAACGAGGACCGCATGGCCAGTATCACCATTCGCAATCTATCCGCGGAGTCCAAGGAGCGACTCCGGCGTACAGCGAGGCAACGAGGTTGTAGTCTTGAAGCGCTGGCCCGGTCTATCCTGGACGCCGCCGCCAGAGACGCCGCCCACGAGACGGCGGCGCCCTCCAGGTTTCCGCACGATCTCATCTCGATAGTCGAGCCCGGCGAAGATATAGAACCGTTTCTGCAGGATCACGACCACTCGCAAGCGCCTCTGAACCTGCAATGATCCTGCTGGGGACAAATGCCTTGTCCGAATTGACCAAAGCAGTAAACTTGAGGGCCTGAAGCGGTCACGTTTCTACTTCGGTCTCGACGCTAACAGCGTTTGTAATCTCGGTATAAAGATCAATCTCAACGTTAGCCCGAAGAGTAACTATCAAAGCATATCGTACGCGGCGATCAGACCGTTTCAGTTTCGGTTTCTCTCGCCACCAGCCTCCAACCGGATAGATGGCTATCGCATAGCGATCAGCAAGATCGGTCGCCATTCCTCGCCAAACATCGGAGTGTATCGAGCCTCGATTACGAAGATTATACCCCAGAACCCACCCATCGTCGCTCCCGCCCCTGGGCGAGTCACCACCTTCATTGCGCGCAGCTGCGTTAATTCTTTCGCGAAATTGGGTAAGGTTATCCTCCGGGCGCTTGACAGAAAAGCGCAATCCATGGCCACTGTAACGATGGCGATTTGTCCAGCCTCTTTCACCGGGATTGGGTTCTATAAAATAACTCAGCGTCACTCGCATTTCCACCTCGGTTTCACCAAGAGCCTTTAGCGTATCTTCAGGCCAAGGCAAATTGTGAAGCATCATGTCCTGCGGTCGAGCTGCTGAACCATCAAGGACAAAAGGCTGCAAATCAGATTCAATCACCAAGGTCACATCGCTCGAGAGGCTGCGCAATGCCTTTTCAATATCCGGAACGCCATATCCATACCGACGCATGATAAGCCGTTGATCATTCTTGTTGGGAGTTTCCGGCAAGTGCGCAAGCATTTGACGCGTCCAGCCAGCAGAATGTACAATGAGTGCGCGGACCGTCTCAGGCCACAAATCGGGTCGATCCGAAAATATTTGAGCGGCTATGCGGGCAACCTGTGCAGTTGCCGCGCTTGTGTCGCGAATCACAGTAAACATACGCTCTTCTGGCCTATTATAAGTTGTTAAAATAGTCAGGTCATCAAGGTGGTCTATTTTACCAGTTGCAGGGTTAATACCGTAATTTCCGCCCTCGAAAACCACATCCGGTTTGATTGGCCAATCGTCATCCCAATTTATCGATGTACGACTTAACGGAGATAAATCTCCCGCATGAGCCATAATTTTCCATCCTTGAAAATCAGGATGGGTGATTGTGCATTTTTCTGTGATAGCGCCAACAGTTAACGCATTCCATGCTTGCGCAGGATCCTCAATAGTAGCCGTATCGTTCTGGTCCAGATATTCTGTCGCCGGATAGAAAACCCAAATATTGCCAGCGGAGATTATGATTAGCCGGTGATCATCGCTGTCTCCATAAGCCAGATCATCAATCTTGGCGGACCAGGATGAAGGGTGCCCACGCCAATGATCTCCTCCGCTGGTCACAGCAAGGCAATAGACGCGAGGCCGTTGCGGGGACTGGACTTCTATGCGCCCAACAGCAGTGGCAGTGATATAGCCGTAAAGATCAGGCTTGTTGTCGCCGCGATCTGGAAGTATTTTTACAGATTCGAGTCTGTGAAGAAGTTCCACCTGCCCACTACTGACAAGCACTTCGGTCAAGTCGCCATAAAGCGCTACGCCGCTCATTTCCGTACCATGCCCATGCCATTGCATCCCAATATCTTCCACATTGTGGCCGCCATCCCATACCTGTTGATCTTCTTCTGCGAGAGCCAGCATGATTAATGGATGACGGTGGGTAGTTCCACTATCCAGCAAACAAACGGCTGGCGCATTTATATCTGGCGCCACAATACGTTCTACAAGGTCTTGCGACCATTCGATCTGCTGCGCCCCATCAAGCTCCATAAAGAAAGATGGCGTATCTCGCGCAAGGCGAAGCTCGGCGATTGCATCGGTATTGGTAATTATAAGATTGATTGTCTCGGGAGCAGCGCATGCCAAGATCACTTCGCGTTCAGCAAAGATAACCGAGTGGTCCTTGATAGCTATTTCGAGTTGGCGCGATGCATGTTCAAAAATTGGACGTTTATTACGCCGTAGCCAAAGTTCCCACCAAATTTTCTGTCCCGGTGCCGGGAACAGTCTCATATCATCCGTATAAAGCGATTTCGATTCGGCAATTCTTACAGCCTCCAGTCTGGCAATCAAGTCTTCGTTTTTGGGGCGCCGGGATTTTTCGATACGATTCCCAACTTTATCCAAGACGAAATTATTTTCATCATCTTTTTTAAATCGTACATTATCCTTTTTACCGTACTCTCGAATTTTTTTCAGATAATGATCTCTTTTAAATTCCGGTACGAAGACGGTAGCTTTGATAAAATCCTCGCCTTCGACTGATGGACGCGCGGCCACTAACTCGATGTGTTCCTCTCCTCGTCTGTTTTCCAACTTGTCCAGCACAGATCGCTGAGATAATGGTAATTCAAATTCCAGATAAAAACCGGGAGTGCCTCCACTGATATCAGGATTACGATTTTCTATTCTAATCCGGGCAGCTTCGACTGCTGCCACGAGCATTTCGTCGAGCCGCTGAGCGTGCTGCTCACGATTTCGTTCGGGAATATTCCCGCGACTACCCCCGCGTCGGGGCGAGGTGAAATTTTCTCTCTCGCCGTGTCCGGGAAGATAAATATGCCGCAATTGACGGCGTTCTTCTCCAGGCATTCGCAGCACCCCACGCTAATGTTGAGCGGAGGCCTTGCGCTCCGCTATCGCCCCCGACAAGTCGCCACGCGTAACACGAATTCGGTCATCAAGAACTGCCCGCTTTGCTGCTTCGTCGGCAGCTCTTGAAATTTCGGCTTGACTCAAGCCACAAGTTGTCTCCGCGATGTGTTTCCAATGCATGCCTTTGACATCAAATCCTGAAAGACGCTTTTTCAAAATACCTTCTGCAATCGACGGATCAGGCATATCGTAATGGATAACGTCATCAAATCGTCGAAAAAGGGCGGGGTCAAGCAGGTCGGGATGATTTGTGGCCGCAATGATCAAACTGTCGCTATCGTCATTCTCAAGAAACTGGAGAAAGGAATTAAGCACCCGCCTGATTTCCCCAACATCGTTTCTTTCCGCCCGTCTTGAGCCGATTGCATCAAATTCGTCGAAAAAATATACGCCGCGCGTTTCCAGCATGGCGTCGAATACAAGGCGTAACTTGGTGGCGGTTTCACCCATGAACCTTGTAATGAGAGAGTCAAGCACGACCGTAAAAAGCGCAAGTTTTAGTTCTCCTGCCAGGGCTGTAGCCGTCATCGTTTTCCCCGATCCTGGCGAGCCGATGAGCAGTATCTTTCTTCTCGAATGAAGCCCGTGCTTGGTCAGTCGGTGCTGCTGACGCTGCTCCGTGACAATCCGCCGCAGACGTCCTTCCAGTGCGGTTGGCAGCACCATGTTTGCAAGACGCGTATCTGAATAGCTGGCAGAAATCAGCGCCGCGAGTTCCCCTTTGGGCTGGGCGAAGGGCACGGGTCTATTCGCCCGGCTAACCTTCGGCAACCGCGCCTCGTCGACGAGATCGCGGAGCTGCTTCGCAAGAATTCCATGCCCTTGACGCGCCTCATGCGCGGCGACTTGCATAGCCACGGATAAGAACTGCTCATTATCTCCAGCAATGTGGCTCCGCAGCAACGCTATCAAGTGCTTAGATGCAGCCATGGCCTCAGTTCGGAAAATCCAGACAATTAGCCGGAATCGCTTCAAGTGCAGGGTTGCAGAGTGTCGCGCCACGGTTGGCAGCGCCTTTCGTGTGTAGTATACGTCGCCCTACGCCAGGTTGTCAAGACAGGAAGCGCGAGGCTACAACCGCAGAATCCCCATCGAGGCGATTTTTCGCTGGCGGCCTCCCCTGCTGCATGTCGCGCACCGGTCCCGTTCTGCCCATAATAGACACATAACTCGCCGAAATATAACCCCGACCGCCCGAAATCCCGAAATTTTTTCCTACATTAATTCTTCACCCCGTTCCCAAAACCCCGATACCCAATGAATCGCCGCCATTTTTTGTACCGCATGGGAGGCGCCGCCGTCGGCGGCCTGACGCTAAGCAGCCTGGGATTTCCGGCCAGAGGCATGGGCCTCCTGCGGCCCGGAGCCTCCGGCGTGAAGATCGGAGCCATCTCCTACAGTTTCCGCGAAATTCCGTCCAGCGCCGAGCAAATTCTCGAATACATGGTGGAGCTTGGCCTGGATACGGTCGAACTCATAGGCTCGCCCGCCGAGGAATACGCAGGCGCGCCGCCCGCCCCCCGCTTCCCCCGCAACTGGCGCGAACTGAGCGACGACGAACGCGCCGCCTTCCGGGCCGCGCGGGACGAGGCGGACAAGGAAGCCCGCGCATGGCGCCTGAAGGCCCCCATGGACAAGTTCGAGGCGCTTGGCAAGGCGTACCGCGACGCCGGCGTCCATATCGACATTCTGAAACTGGGCAACCCCGGATGGACCGACGAAGAAATAAACTATGCCTTCCGGGCGGCCCGGGCCGTGGGCGCGCGCGGCATCTCGTTTGAAATATCGAACGAGGCGGGCGAACGCATGGGACCGTTCGCCACGAAGCACGAACTCGTCACGGGCATGCACAACCATACCCAGGTGGCCGACGAAGATTTCAGTTTCGATATCCCGCTCTCCTACTCGCCCTTCAACATGATCAATCTCGACATCGGGCACTATGTGGCGGGCCTCGGAACCTCCCCCATCCCGGTCATCGAGAAGTACCACGACCGGATCACGCACCTGCACCTGAAGGACCGGCGAAGCCCGGACAACGGCGCCGAGAACGTGCCCTGGGGCGAAGGCGATACGCCGATCGGCGAGACGCTCCGGTTCCTCCGGGACAAGGAATACCCCATCCCGGCCATGATCGAACTGGAATATCCCGTCCCGGAAGGCTCCAGCGTCATGGAAGAGATGAAGAAATGCGTAGCGTATTGCAAGGACGCGCTTTCGTGATCGCATGCGCTTCGTAAAAAACATGGCCCTGCGATGGTCGAGCGGCTGGCCCGCCTCCGACAGCCAGAACGTGGAATTCATGCGCCTGGGCGAACGCATGGCCGCTGGCCCCGTGGCGGAGCCAGCCGCCCGCGCGTTTTTCAAGGAATATCTGGCGGAATAAGCCGCGTTCTGCCTCCCCTGTTTGAAAACCTGTCAGCCCACGATGGACAGACGCCATTTTATCGCATGCGCGGCGGCAGGCGCGCTGGGGCTCGGCCTGTCGGGCGCCGCGTGGGAGACAGCGCCTTCTGCCAATCTGCAAACCCTGGCGCGGCCTGCCTTGCTGGACATGCTCGGCGAACGCCGCGTGCGCGACCTGGGCATGGGCTATCGAGCAATGTATCCCGCAGCATGCGATGCGGATACCCTGCGCGCCGCCATACTGGATAGCGATAGGTCGGCGGCGGCAGACGCGCCAACGACGCGCGCTTACCTGAATGCAAGGATTCAAGGCGATTTTGCCGCCGGACGAACCATGCTTCTCAAGGGATGGGTGCTTTCCATTACCGAAGCACGCCAGTGCGCGCTCTTCTCGCTCGTCTACCCGTAAATCATCGCAAGATATGCATACCGACGCGCGAACCCTGGAGAACGACGCCCTGATCGAAGGCGATCTCTGCATCGTAGGCGCAGGCGCCGCCGGCATCAGCATGGCTATGGAATGGACAGGAACCTCCTCCACGGTCATTTTGCTTGAAGGCGGCGGGTTCCGCTACGAATCGCAGATGCAGGCCCTCTATGCAGGCAAAAGCAGGGGCGATCCGTACCAGGTGCCGCTCGAAGCCGCCCGCCTCCATTACTTTGGCGGCACCACCGGACACTGGGCCGGCTGGTGCGCGCCCATGGACCCCATCGATTTCGAAAAACGCGACTGGGTCCCCCATAGCGGCTGGCCGTTCCGAAAAGAACATCTCGATCCGTTTTACGAACGCGCGCACGCCTATGCAGAACTGGGGCCGTACGCATATGACGTAGCCGACTACGAAGCCCAGGATCCCACACGGAAACGGCTGCCCTTCGACGAAGAGAAAATATGGACGAAAATGTGGCAGTTCAGTCCGCCGACGCGCTTCGGAACGCGGTACCGGGATGCGATTATCGATGCGAAAAACGTTCACCTTTACACCTACGCGAACGTAACGGAGATCGAAGCGAACGAGTCGGCGCGGGCCGTAACCGGATTGCGGACGCAAACCACCGACGGCAAGCGTCACCGCGTTCGGGCCCGGCGCTACGTGCTGGCCTGCGGGTCGATCCAGAATGCGCGGCTCCTGCTGGCCTCCAATGCGCAGGCGCCCGCCGGACTGGGCAATGACCACGACCTGGTGGGACGCTTCTTCATGGAGCACCTGGAGATGGGCGGCGCGCAGCTGATCCTGGCAAAGCCGCACCCTCTGCCTATGTACGCGTTCCGCGTGGGCGGGGAACGGCCGCCCACTGGAGAATTGGCCTTGACCGAGCAGGTTCAGCGAAAGCGGCGTATTCTCAACGGGACGGCCTCGCTCCGGCCGGGGACCTTTCCCGAAGAGATGAGGAGTTTCTTTCAGCGGTTTTCGGAAAGCGACCCCAGAGACTGGATAGGCGACGACGAACAGGAGGGGGAAGCGCAGCGGCCCCCATCCAGCTGGCCCGCTACGCCGGGCGAAGGACGTCGCGATTATCGACTCCAGTCGCGCGCCGAGCAAATGCCGAACCCCGACTCCCGCGTCATGCTCAGCGCCGAAAAGGACGCGATGGGGGTGCCCTACGCCGATTTGCACTGGAAACTGTCCGAGCTGGACAAACGGTCGATGCGCGCCCTGTTCGAAATGACGGCGCACGAATTCGGGCGCACCGGCATGGGGCGGGTTCAAATCCTGGACTGGTTGCTCGAAGACGATACCGCCTGGCCCTCCTTTCTGAGCGGCGGATTTCATCACATGGGCACCACGCGCATGCACGAGGACCCCAGGCAAGGCGTACTGGACGCCAACGCAAAAGTGCATGGCGTCGAAAATCTGTACGTAGCCGGCGCCTCGGCTTTCCCCACCTCGGGAGCCCCGAATCCAACGTTGACGCTGATTGCCCTGAGTTTGCGATTGTCAGATCACCTCAAGCAGGACATCCGGTAGGAAAAGACGCTGCCGGACGCTCAGACGTCGGGGCGCCTTTATAAATTTCATGTAAATCTGCCGACAGGACTATGACGAAATCTCCTTGGGACAAATTTCTCGACACGTTGGAAGAGGAAAACGAAACGATCAAGCAGGAAAAAGACTACAATCTCGATTTTGCGAAGGCGCTGGCGCAAGCTCGCAAGGCATTGCTGCAAGACGATCAGGAGAATTGGGCGAACCTTGTGATAGAGGCAATCAGGTACAAGCGCGACAAGGATGCCATGCAACAACATTGGTCAGAAAAACTGAAGGAGATAGAGCAGGGCATTAATAGCCACCGGGACGCTATGCAGGACGCGCTGCGGGAATTATGGTCCGAAGACGACCGAAGGCTCCGTGACCGCATTCACGCATTCAATAACAGGCTACCTGAAAATATACGGGATCCTCTGGTAGGCGTACGCCTCAGAAGGGCATCGTATTTGATGATGGGGCTTGACCCGCAAGAATATCCGCCATACCACAAGGGCAGGTTTTACGATATGTATAAATTCTTGAACTACAAGCGAGAAAAAACCGGCGACGATGCGGGTACGCGGTACGAACACGCCATCGTCTTTCTGAAACACATTCTCAAAGAAGTGCAACAACGGGGCATAGATTACCCCGCGACCCCGGTAGACGCCCAGTCCGTCGTTTTCTGGTATACCCGGTATCTTGAAAAACAAAAAAATCGGAAACCTGCGCCCTCCCCCATGCCACCTGACCAAGCTGAACCCAATCAAAAAATGCCCCACCCCCTGAACACCATCCTCTACGGCCCGCCCGGCACCGGGAAAACATGGCACACCGTAACCCGCGCCGTGGCGATTATCGAGGGGAAGGATGTGGGCGAGGTGGAAAAGGAAAAACGCGACGAAGTCAAGCGGCGGTTTGAAGAATACCGGGACCAAGATGCCGCGCGGATCGAAATGGTCACGTTCCACCAGAACACCACCTACGAAGACTTCATCGAAGGCATCCGGCCTGTCCTGAACAACGACCCGGCCAGCGCCAATGGACAAGCAACGCCCGAACCCCAACGTTCCGTATCCGCCGACGCAGGCGTACGCACCGATATAAACGACGACGAGCAATCTTCATCCGAAGACGGCAAACCCGGAGAGGTCCAGTATGAAATGCGAGAGGGGGTGTTCCGGCGCATTGCGAAGCGCGCGGCAGCGAACAGGGAGCAGCGGTACGTGCTTGTCATCGACGAAATCAACCGGGGCAACATCGCCCGCATCTTTGGCGAACTGATCACGCTGATCGAGGACTCGAAGCGAACCGGAGCGCACGACGCAGCCTGGGTAACGCTGCCCGGCTCGAAGGACAGATTCAGCGTACCGCCGAACTTGTACCTCCTCGGCACCATGAACACCGCGGACCGGTCCATCGCGCTGCTGGACACCGCCTTGCGCAGGCGATTCAAATTCATCGAAATGATGCCGAACCCATCTCACGAAGGCGTCAACAAAAATGTTGACGGCGTGGATTGCAGCCGGCTCCTCAAGGCCATGAATCGACGCATCGCCGTCCTCTTGGACCGCGAACACCAGATCGGACACACCTATTTCCTTGGCGTGAACGACATGGACGCGCTTGCCGAGGCGTTTCAGCATGGCGTCCTCCCGCTCTTGCAGGAATATTTTTACGAGGATTGGGAAAAAATTAGCGCAGCGCTGAATAACAACGGGTTCGTCAAGCGCGATGCTGCGCCTGACGAATTGCTCAAATCCGGTCTGGCGGACGAAAACCAGGCCATATACAACCTGCTGTCCCACGACGACAAGCGCTGGACCGACCCGGCGACGTATCAAGCCATTTACAAAACGACGACAACGGAGACAGGAGAGCCAAACGACGACAACGCAGAAGAGTCAGACGACAACAGCGCAGCAGGGCCAAACGACGGCAACGCCACAGGGGACGAATAACCATGCCGCCCCCCGCTACCTACAACCGGCGGACAGGTCGTCGAAGCCCCGGCGCCCGATCCCGAACGCCGCCGCCCCCGATAACCGTTCGGGAATACGAAGACCTGACCGGGCTGCAAGAGGACGAAAAACGCGATCTGGAGCGATTCGCGCTGGAACGAGCAAGCGAAGAAAAAGGCGAGCGACAGGCCAGCGTACTCACGCTCCAGCATGGCAAGCTCCGCACGCAGAACTACGTCGGGATCATCGAAACGCGTCAGGGCAGGGTGATCGAAATCCTGCCGAAGGTCGATCTTGCGCAGGGCGAAACTGATCAACGCGAAGGCACCCGGCACGTCTTTATGAACATGCTCCGGGACTGGCGGGGCCTGGGAGAAACGCCATGGAACGACGCCGGCATTCGCGACATGCGCCGCTTCGACATGCTCGAAGCCTTCATCCACCTGTTCCTGGCGAATGTGATCCTGCTGACCCGGCGCGGCCTCGCCCGAGCCTACCGGACACAAGAGGCCAACCTCGCCTGCCTGCGCGGACGGATTCTGTTTCCGCAACATATCCGCGAGAATCTCGTGGACCGCTCCCGGTTCTACGTCGGCTTCGACGAATTCACCGCGGACCGGCCCGCGAATCGCCTGATCCACTCTGCGTTGCAGCGGCTCATGGGCATTGCGCGGCACCCCGCAAACCGGCAGCGGCTCCATCAATTGCGCATTCTTTTCTCCAGCGTTCCCCTTTCGACGAACCTGAACGCCGACCGGGCGCGCCATCAAGTGGACCGGTCCATGCGCCAGTACGACGCCGTGATGCCCTGGGTGGAGCTGTTCCTGTTCGGCCACGGCCTCGCCACCTTCGCCGGATCGCACGTCAACCGCGCATTGCTGTTTCCCATGCAAGACGTGTTCGAGGATTTCGTAACCGCCGCCCTCCGCCGATATCAGCAGGACTTCGCGGTGCACTCGCAAGGAACAGGGCAGCATCTGGCGATAGACGACCGCGACCAGGAATGGTTTTACCTGAAACCGGACATTGTTTTGCAGGAACGCGGACAAAACCGGTTCATTCTGGACGCCAAGTGGAAGCGACTCGACCCCAGCGAACGGAACCACAATATCAAGCAGCCCGACGTCTACCAGCTCTTCGCGTACGGGAGGCGATACGGCTGCCGTCGCGTGGCGCTGGTCTATCCGCAAACGGCGGCGTTTCGCAAAACGCTCCGGTTTCGATTCCAGGACGAGCCCGCGCTGGAACTGGCTTGCTTCCCCTTCAACGTGGAAAATCCGGGAGGAACCGTAAGCGCGCTGATGCAGGAGTTGCGGCGCTGACCGCCGCCCGTACCGCCCGCCTCCGCGCCTCGGTACAAGGAGAGGTATCGGAAACAAAATACGCAGCGAACAAACCTGCGCCGGGCCCGCGCCCCGAAAAGAACCCCGAAACGAAAAGAAAATGGAGCCAACGACCGGACTTGAACCGGTGACCTGCTCATTACGAGTGAGCTGCTCTACCAACTGAGCTACGTTGGCTGGTCGATCTGCAAACGCAAAACGCGAAATACGCCGCCTGCGCCCACGAAACGCGCAACCCGCGCACGGGATCCCGCAGCGCGCAGCGCGCGGAATCGAGCGTTCTTGCGAATCTGTTCGGACTACATCCCGAAAACCGCGCCCATCCGCCCGAAACACAATACATTCCCCTGCGTTTCGTTTGACTTTGCGTATACTGCGTACTTCTTTCCCGAGCACTACCCCTGCGCCTTGCTGGGCATGTCCCCCTCTCCCGTCATACCCGAAGCCAACGCGGCATGGAGTCCCGCGTCCTGGCGCGAACGGACCGCCGCGCAGCAACCGCAGTACCCCGACCAGGCCGCCTTGTCCGAAACGCTGGCGCAGTTGCAAGAACTGCCCCCGCTTGTAACGTCGTGGGAAATTCAGGCGCTCAGGCGACAAATCGCCGAAGCGGCGCAGGGACAGCGCTTTATTTTGCAGGGCGGCGAATGCGCGGAGCATTTCAACGAATGCAGCGCAGCCATTATCGCCAATCGCCTGAAGGTGCTTCTGCAGATGAGCCTCGTGCTGATCTTCGGCATCCGAACGCCCGTCGTGCGCATAGGCCGCTTTGCCGGCCAGCACGCCAAACCCCGCTCTGCCGATAGCGAAACGCGCGACGGGCGTACCCTCCCGAGCTACCGGGGCGACCTGGTCAACGGCGCCGCCTTCACGCCCGAAGCGCGCAAGCCGGACCCGAAGCGCATGTTGCAGGCGCACGCGCATTCCGCCATGACGCTGAACCTCGTTCGCGCCCTCACGAATACGGGCTTTGCGGACCTGCATCACCCGGAATACTGGAACATTGATTTCATCCGCCGGACGCCGCTGGAAAAAGAATACCGCCAGATCGTCGAATCCATTCAGGAGACGATCGCGTTCATCGAAACGGTCTCGGGCAACCCGCTTCGCAGCCTGGGGCGCACCGAATTCTTCACCAGCCACGAAGCCCTGCACCTGCCCTACGAAGAAGCCTTCACGCGCCACGTGCCGCACAACGAAGGCGTCTTCAATCTGGCGACCCATTTTCCGTGGATCGGCGCCAGAACGGCGGACCCCGAAGGCGCGCACATCGAATATGCGCGGGGCATTGCGAATCCGGTGGGGTTGAAAATAGCCCCGGGCGCATCGCCGGAAGAACTGGCGCGCATCGTACGCATGCTGAATCCGAACGCAGACCCCGGACGGCTCGTGCTTATTCACCGCCTCGGCGCAGACCGCATCGGCGCCCTGTTGCCCCCCTTGATCCGGGCCGTGCAGGCTTCGGGTACGCCCGTAGCCTGGATGAGCGACCCCATGCACGGGAACACGGAATTGACGGAAACGGGCGTCAAAACAAGGCGTTTCGAAAACATCCTCGACGAACTCGAACAGGCGTTCGACATCCATGCCGCAGAAGGATCGCATCTCGGCGGCGTACATTTCGAACTGGCGGGCGAAGACGTTACCGAATGCACGGGCGGCGCAAGCGGCCTGAACGACGCCGATCTGATGCGCGCCTACAAGTCGCAAGTCGATCCGCGGTTGAATTACGAGCAAGCGCTGGAAATGGCTTTCCTCGTCGTACGCAAGAAAAAACGCATGGAAAACGCATCGGCTATATGATTTCGCGCCTCCTGCACAGCAGTTATTTTCTTGCCGGGCTGGCCGCGGTTTCGCTGGCGCTGGCGCCTGCGCTTGTCCATGCGCAGGAGCCCGCCGCCGTGCGCGGATTCGTCACGGCGCAGGACGACGGACAACCGCTCCAGGGCGTACACGTCATCCTCCGGCAGGACGAAACGCTCCTTGGCGGCGTAACCGATCCCGACGGGATATACCTGATTGGCCGCGTCCCGGCGGGGCGATACGTCCTGGAGGCTTCCTTTATCGGATTCGAAACCTTCTCGGACACGCTCCAGCTTGCCGCAGGGGATTCGCGGCACGTGGACATTGCGCTGGCCACGCGACAAGCCGCCATGGACGAAGTCGTGGTCGAGGCCGAACGCGAAACCGGCGCCGCGCGCGTTACGGCGGGACAGCAGCGGGTGCTGCCGCAGGACATCGAGTTGATCCCCTCGCCCAGCGTATCCGGCGACCTTGTCAACTATCTTGCCGCGCAGCCCGGCGTGGTGTCCATGGGAGACCGCGGCGGCCAGGTCTTCGTCCGGGGCGGCGAACCCGCCCAGAACCTGACCTTGCTGGACGGAATGTACATCCTCCAGCCCTTCCATTTGCTGGGATTCTATTCGGCCTTTCCATCGGATATCATCAACAACGCAGATATTTACGCAGGCGGGTTCGGCGCGGAATTTTCGGGCCGGCTGTCCTCCGTAATCGACGTGCAAACGCGCAACGGCAACAAGCGCCGCTACGAAGCAGGGCTTGCGCTAACGCCTTTCGTAAATTCGGCCCGCCTCGAAGGCCCGCTGGTGGGACCCATTTCATTCCTCGGATCCGCCCGCATTTCCACCCTCGAAGAAGTCGCCTCGCTGTATGTCGCGGACGACCTGCCCTACCGCTTTGGCGACCTGTTTGGCAAACTCCACATCCCCATCTCGCGCAATCACCAGACCTCCGTATCGTCCGTGCATACGTTCGACCGGGGCACCCTCGTGGAACCCACGCTCTTCGGGGGAAACAACGAAATTCGCTGGAAAAACACCGCGCTCGGGGTTCGGCATCTCGTGCTCCCCAGGTCTCTCCCCATTCTTGGCGAAGCCCTGTTTTCCTGGTCCCGCCTTGAAACGGAATACGGCCTCCGCGAGGAGCCGTCCCGCACCACCGACGTAGACAATTACAACCTCGAAGTCAATTTCAGCAACTTCGGGCAACGCGTCGAAACGCGCTGGGGATTCTTCGTACGCAACGTCGAGCTCACGGCAGACCTCGGCGGCGCATACCAGAACATCGTGGAAAATTTCGTCCGTTCGACGAATGCGGGCGGCTGGGCGGAGCCGGAATTCAACCTTGGCAACGGCTTGCGCGTGCGCGTCGGCGCCGTCGGTCAGTTCTTCGGCAATTCCGGTTTCTTTCTGGAGCCGCGCATTCGGGCCGTGATCGAACGCGGCAAGCATCAATGGAGCTTCGCGGGCGGCATGTACCGGCAAAACATCCTCGGATTAAGCGACCGGCGCGACGCCTCCAGCATCTTTACGGCCTACGCAGAAGCGCCGACCGGAGAAATCCCGACCGCCCTGCACGGCATTGCAGGCTACCGGATATCGCCCTCCGCATCCCTCGAAATATCGGTCGAGACCTTCTACAAGGACCTCAAGAACCTGTTTATCGCGGAATGGACCTCGTTTCCCCGGTTCACCACGCGCCTTCAGCCGGCGGACGGCGAAGTCTTCGGCGTGGACCTCCGCATGGAACTGCGGCGCCGGAATTTCTATGCGTTCCTCAATTACGGCTACTCTTCGACCCGTTACGACGCCATGCAGGAATCGCTGCCGGTGTGGTTCGGGACGGACCGGCTCTCCTTTCGCCCGCCGCACGACCGCCGCCATCAGCTCAACCTGATCCTGAGCGGCTCCGTCTCCGGGTTCGACATGAGCGCGCGCTGGAATATCGGATCGGGCCTGCCCTATACCCAGGTGCGCGGGTTCGACGGATTCATTCTGATGGACGGCGTCGTAGACGTAGAAGGAATCGAGGGCTTTCCCCGGGTGATTTACGACCGCCCCTACGAAGGCGTACTCCCCGTGTACCACCGGCTGGACGCAACGATCGAACGACAGATGTCCCTCGGCGCGGCGGACCTTACCGTACAGGCTGGCGCCATCAACGTCTACAACCGGGCCAACCTGTTCGCCCTCGACATATTTACCCTGCAACGAACCGACCAGCTCCCCTTCGTGCCCACCGTGGGAATCGAGATCGAATTCTGATTATGGCCCTCTCCTCGCTGCGAAATACAACCCTCGGCATACTGATTGCCGCCGCCTTGCTCGCGTCCTGCGAAAGCGGCGTCGATCCGCTCATCGGCGAACCCCGCCCCTTTACGATCTGGGGCCTGCTGGACGCTTCGGCGGACACCCAGCGCGTCCGCATTTTTTCTATCGAAGGCGAATCCGGCGTCGACCGGCCCGGAAACCTGGACGCCGTCGTAACCAGCACGGACCTCGAAACCGGGGAAACGCTGACGTGGCGGCCCTACCGGGTAACCTACGAGAGCGGCGCGACGGGACATGTGTTTGAAGCCGCCTTTCGCCCGGTGCACGAACGCCGGTACCGCCTGGACGTGACCCGGTCGGACGGCGCCGTATCCAGCGCCACGGTAAAAGTGCCGCCCGAAGTGGAATTCACCATCGAACGCACGGACACCAGTCCAAAAGTGTTTGTCTACGTGCACGGCGAGGGATTCAACCTGCTGGGCGTAGAAATGCGGTACGAGGCAACCAACGTCCCCCCCGGCAACGTCTGGCCCACCGACCAGAAACTCCACCCCGCCGTATTCTACCCGGTGGAAGTATCCTATCAGGGGACGGAAGAAAAAACAAGGGACGGCGTACGGTACGACATCAACATGGTGGACGACTTTGCGGTCGTAGAGGAGGAGTACAAAAGAAAATGCCTGGTGACGGAAGGCAACCCCAACATTGCGCTGCGCCGCGTCGAGTTTCATTTCGTGGCGGCGAACGAAGCCTGGGATCCGCCGGGCGGAGTATTCGATCCGGAGGTGCTGGTCGAACCCGGCGCCCTCTCCAACATCGACAACGGATACGGCTTCCTCGGGGCCGGCATGGTGGTCGCCGAACGTTGGATCCCCCCGAAAGGTTTGCGGGACTTCATTGGATTCAGCTCGGAAGCGGGATGCGGTCTCATTCCCAGCGCCACGAATCCGGCCTGCACTTCCCCGCCCATCCCGTGCCTCGACAACGTGACCGACGATATCTGGAGCCTGTATCTTTAGGGTTTATTAGCGTTTAGCCCCCGGAATCCGCCGCCGGGCGCGCCCCCGCCTCTTCGATCCAGCCGCCGCCCACCACGTCGTCGCCTTCGTACAACACCACGGACTGCCCCCGCGTAACGGCCTGTCTCGGCGCCCCAAAGGCTACGCGCAGTTCGTCCGGCCCCTCCTGCCGCGCCACGCCGGGCGCGCCCGGATCGTTGTAACGGATTTTCACGTCCACCGGCAATTCGCCGTCCAGACGATCATACTTCACAAGATTGATCTGCCGGGCCGTCAGCGCGCCCCGAAATAATTCCTCGCGCGGCCCCAGGACAATGGTGTTCGTCTCCGGGTCGATATCGACTACGTAGGCCGGGTATCCGAGCGCGACCCCAAGTCCGCGCCGCTGCCCGATCGTATAAAACGGATACCCCTCGTGCCGCCCCAGCACGGTCCCGTCGGACGTTACGAACAAGCCCCCCGACACGTCCTCCGCCAGCCCGTCCACGCGGTCTTTCAGGAAACGCCGGTAATCGTTGTCCGGGATGAAGCATATTTCGTACGAATCGGGCTTGTCCGCCACGCGGTCCAGCCCGTACGCCGCAGCCATCTCCCGAATCGCCGGCTTCTCGAAGTCCCCCAGCGGCAACAAGGTGCGCGCCAAATGCTCCTGGGACACCCCCCACAAGGCGTAGCTCTGGTCCTTGCGCGCGTCGCGTCCCTTCGTCAGCACGAAGCGGCCCGTGGCTTCGTCCCGCCGGAGCCGCGCATAATGCCCGGTGGCGATGTAGTCGCAATCCAGCTGGTCGGCCCGCCGCATCAACGCCGCCCACTTTATGTGCGTGTTGCACAATACGCACGGGTTCGGGGTGCGCCCGGCAAGATACTCGTCGGTAAAGCGCTCAATGACCCAATCCCCGAATTCTTCCCGGATATCCACGATAAAATGCGTAAAGCCATGCTGCACGGCTACGGCGCGCGCGTCGTTCATGGATTCGAGCGTGCAACATCCCACCTCCTTGCCGCCTCGCCCGCCGCTGCGGGCGTAATCCCACGTCTTCATCGTAACGCCGACCACCTCGTATCCTTGCTCGCACAGCATGACCGCGGCAACCGAGGAATCCACCCCGCCGCTCATGGCCGCCAGTACGCGTCCCTTGCTACCCATGATTCGCGCCCCCGATTCGTTACAAGACGTGCTTGGACCATCCGCCGTCCACGGGAAATCCCACGCCGGTTACGTACGTAGCCCGCTTGCTTACGAGAAAAGCCGCCGCAGCCGCGAATTCCTCCGGGTCCGCAATGCGCCGCAACGCATTGCCTTCGGCCCAGCCCGCCTCGATCTCTTCCGCAGAGCGTCCCGACGCGGAAGCAAGGCGCTCCGAAAGATTCTTGAGACGCTCTGTGCGGGTATACCCCGGCAAAATGGTGTTTACCGTAATGCCGGCCGGCCCCAGTTCTTCCGAAAGCGTCTTGGCGAAGCCTTGTACGCCCGCGCGCGTCGCATTGGAAAGGTACAAGCTGGGGATCGGGCGCTTGGCCGAAATCGACGTAATCATCAAAATGCTGCCATGCGGATCGTCGCTGGCCGCCGCAACGCGCAGATGGGGCAACGCCGCCCGGCACAACTGGATGACGCTGACCAGGTTCAATTCGATGCCGCCGCGCCACGTCTCGATAGACAAATCGTCGATATAGCCCGGAGGCGGCCCGCCTGCGTTCGTCACCAGAATATGCAGCCCGCCGAACTGCGCGGCGGCCCGGTCGATCGCTTCGTGGACGGCCTCTTCGCTGGTTACGTCGCACGCAAGCGGCAGGACGCTGCCCGGATCGACGCCCGCCTCGCCCGCCAGCCGCCCGGCAGCATGGGCGATACGTTCCTCGTTGCGAGAACAGATCGCTACGCGACACCCCTCCCGGGCCAGCGCGCGGGCGACAGCGTAGCCCAGCCCGCTGCTTGCGCCGGCTACGAATGCGGTTCGTCCCTTGATCCCCAGGTCCATAATCTTGGATGCTTTTTTTCAGCGCTTCCCCGAAGCGCGCGGTCGAGCGTTTGCTGTATAACCATCCTGTGGCAGACGCCGCCAGGGCCTTTCTACCCGTCGAATCGAAGCGCGGCTTCGACCGCGACATCGGCGCCAAGCCGATCCCGCCCCGACAGAAAATTCAGTTCCGCCAGAAACGAAAAGCCGACAGGCTCCCCGCCAGCCTCCCGAATCATTTGCTCCGCCGCCGCCGCCGTCCCGCCCGTGGCGATCACGTCGTCATGGATCAGTACGCGGTCCCCTGCCACGACAGCGTCCCTGTGCATTTCGATGCAATCCGTACCGTATTCCAGGTCGTATTCCATGCGGTACGTCCGCCACGGCAGTTTGCCCTCTTTGCGAATAAGCGCGAACCCCGCGTCAAGTTCCTCGGCCAGGGATAATCCGAAGAGGAACCCGCGCGACTCGATCCCCGCCACCTTCGTAACGCCCGCCTCGCGAAAAGGCGCCGCCAGCGCCTCGATAGCCTGCCGAAACAAAACGGGGTCCAGCAGAATCGGCGAGACATCCTTGAAAGCGATGCCGGGTTTGGGAAAATCCTGCACGGTGCGCACCGCGTCATGCAGGGCCTGGATAGACGGTTCGGAAGAAAAAGACATACGCGAAAAATGAAAAACAGCGGGACAGACAACGGAACGACATAAAAACGAACCGGAGAACTTGCAGGCGAGGGGTTACGGCGCGAGGCCCCTCTCGTATTGCTCCTTGTACGCGCGAACCGCGCGAAAGATGGCGCTCGCCAGATAACCCTGCCCGGATTCGCTGGCCAGAAACGCCGCCTCCGCTTTATTGGTCACGAAGCCCAGTTCGACCAGCACGGCAGGCATGGAAGCGCCCCAAAGCACGTAAAAACCGGCCTGCTTGACGCCCCGGTTCTTGCGATGCACCCGTTGTTCGAACTGATCCTGAATCAGCGTGGCCAGTTGCTGGCTATGCTGCATGTACGCGCTTTGCGTCAACGCCATGCGAATAAGCGCTTCTTCGTCCATGTCCTCGTATTCCCGCTGGGAACTTTCCAGTTTCACCACCTCGTTTTCCCGCTCCATCGTGTTGCGGGCCGCGTTGCTCTTGTGCAGGCCAAGGAAATAGGTTTCCGTGCCGCTCGCCGCCGCGCTGCCCGCCGCATTCGCATGAATCGAAATAAACAGTTTGCCTCCGTGTTCGTTGGCGATGCGCCCCCGGTCGGCGAGTTCGATAAACCGGTCGTCCTCGCGCGTATATTCGACCCGTACGCCGAGCCGCTCTTCGATATACGCCCCGACTTTCAGCGCAACGGACAGGGCAATGTCCTTTTCGAGAATGCCGTGCGCGCGGGCGCCCGAATCCTTGCCGCCATGCCCGGCGTCGATCACCACGGTATCCAGAAGCCAGTGTCCGCCGGTCGGCGCAGCTTCCGTGGGCAACAAGTCCGCTTCGGTCTGCCGCATCCGACCGGTGGTGCCGCCGCCAAGGGCGGGCAAAAACTCGGTGGCGGGCGTAGCCAGCAGCGATATGCCCCGGGCAGGAACCGGGCGAGGCTCCTGGAGCGCCTCCCATTGCCAGATATTCTGCCCGTCCGCATACGCAAGACTCACCAGTATGTCATGGGAAGCCTCGTCCCGATACGCCGAGGCCCGCATGGATTCCCCGGAAACAAGGGTAAACCGAAAAAACAAATGTCCCGCCTCTTCTTCTCCCGCATACCGGACCACGGGCCCCGCCACCGCGCCCCGGACATGATCGGAAGCCAGCCTCGTATTGAAAAGCACCACCTCCAGTCGCCCGTCGGGAAGCAGGCGCGGCGCGCTGTAGGCCGCCACCGGGCCGTCGGTATGAAACCGAACGACATACCCCTTGCCGTCGGATCGCTCGGTGAGGGAAATCCGCTCCACATGCGGCACGTTGCCTTCTGAAACGCCAGGCGGCGCAGCGACCGCGCCCATGGCGCGTCCAAACGCGCCCGCCGCCAAAAGGACGAGCGCGAGGGCGCAAAACCGGAACGTTCCCCGCAGGGAAAAGGATAATCCGGCGCGCATGGAAAAGCCCGGACGCAAGGAATGCATCGTATTGGGGAAACGGTCAATGGAATCGCTTCCTCTGCATTTTGCGCTGCCGCAAGGGTGGGTGGTGGGCGGGCAGATAAAAAAAGTCGCAGCGCAATGCCCCACACAAGGGATAAATATAATCATTTGCCTGGAAAAAAGCAAAATACGCTGAGTAAGGCCGCAAATACGAGCGGCGGCAGGGGCGCGCTGGCCAGGAAGGCGAGACGCAGCGCGCCCGCGTCCCGCCCAAAGCGCGTCACCAGTCCAGCGTACTGTTTCCGAGCAATTCTTGCAGGCGACGATCCACGATCTGGTTCCGAAAACGCTCGCGCTCGACAATCGCTTCGCGCAATTCCTGCAATTTTTCCTCCAGCTGCTCCACCTCGCGGCGGCGATTTTCCTGCTTGAGTTCGAATATTTCGGTCAGCCGGGCGCGCAACACGTCAACGCTGTCCCGGCGCGCCTCCCCTTTTTCCATCGCGGCGAATTTACGGGCCATGATCGCCGCTTCGCGCTCCATGCGCTGCTCGCGCACCAGGCGATCGAAAAGGGTCTTGTCCGTATCCTGGACGCCCCGGAGATAGCGCTGCATCTGGATATGCGGGAATTCGCTCGCCGTGCGGGCCGCTTCCTCCGCATGCAGCGTCATTTCCTCCATCATTTGCTGCAATTCGCTGGTCTCTCCCGCCGCGAAGCGATGCTGCAAATCCTGCATGCGCCTGGCCTGTTCGAACAGGATTTCGGCCTTCTGCTCGAAAATATCGCCGGTCGCGTCAAGCGAATCGGGGGAAATGAACAAGATCGGGGGATCGAAAAAGCGGGGCTGTTGCGCCCCCGCCGTTCCGGCAACGAGCATCAGCGCAGGAAGGGCAAGCAACCAGCCTTTGAAGTACATGGAAAGAGAGGTCATGGCGTTACGGTATGGGTTGGGTATGGGTGCGTTACCTCCGATTTCCAGAAATGGACAGCGTATTTTTCGAAGCGACCCGTCAGCGGCGCTCCGAGGCGGGCACAAGGCCATCGCCTCCCGACCCGGCAGGGAGCATTTCGAGCGGCGCCACCGGGGCGTCCCAGCCGTCGGCGACGCCTTCCCCGATGCGCTGGATGCGCTGTCGCAGGTACATCACGTCGTCCGGGTCGTCCCAGGCCGGTATGTCCGCCACGGCCGCAGGCGGGTCGCCGCCGGCCTGTTCGTTCGCCCCCGACGCCGATTGCAGCGCCGCGTCGGCGGCAGGCCCCGCGTCGGCAAGGGCGGACGGCGCATGGAGGTCCGGCGCCGTTTCCGGGGACAGCGCGGGAAAAGCCGTCTCGCCGGGCCGTATGTCGGTGCCGCCGCCCTCGCCCTCTCTGGTCGAGTCGGGCGTTTCGGGAACCGTTTCGGCGACCGCCGCCTCAGGCGCGTCCAGACGAGCGGTATCGGCCGGATCGGGAGCCAGCAAATCCGACCGAAACAATGCGACCAGCGCAAAGCCCGCCAGCGTCGCAGCGACCGCCCCGACGGCAATGCGTCCCGGCGACAGCCACGCCCTGCGCCTACGGGACCGGGCCGGACGATCTTTCCGCGCGCCGGAAGGCGAAGCCTCCCGCGCCGCCGCCAGCACCGCCGCTACGGCCCCGGAATCGGGCCGCGCAGACCGGATGGCCGAGCGCGCCTCCAGCCAGCCCTTCATTTCGCGCAGGGAAACAGCCTCCTCCGCGCTCCCGGATTCGGCGTCCGCAGGCGGGTCCGAGCCTTCGTACAGTTCGAGAAGCCAAGCGTCTTTCTTGTCCATGCAGGTTCGTCGTATCAAGTGGTTCGTATGCCTTCGGCCTCCTCGCCAAGTTCTGTCCGCATCATCTTTTGCAGATTAAGCAGCGCGTAACGCATCCGCCCCAGCGCCGTGTTGATGGATACGTTCGTAAGCTCCGCAATCTCGCGAAACGTCATGCCGACCTCGTGGCGAAGCAGCAGCACTTCGCGCTGTTCGCCCGAAAGCCGCTCGATGCATTGCTCCATCAGGTCGATGCGCTGGCGCAGGTCCGCCTGCTCGTCGACCGCCGGCGCCGCATCCGGCAACCGATCCCAGAAAGAATGGCCCTCGGCGTCCTGCATTTCGACGTCGCTCCATTTTTTCCGCTCGCGCATATGGTCGAAGACCGCGTTGCGGGCAATGCGCATGACCCAGGCCAGCCATTTCCCCTGCGCTTCATAGGATCCGCGTTGCTTCTTCATGGCCCGAATGGCTCGAAAAAAGGTTTCCTGAAACAGATCGTTCGCTATGTCCCGATCCCGCACCATACCCATCACATACCCGAATATGCGTTCCTGATGGCGCTCGACCAGTTGGCGAAACGCCTCCTGATCGTCTCGTTCAATGTATGCGACCGCAAGGGCCTCATCCGTACGATGCATTCGGAATGACGGACCGGACCGGATACAGAAAAAATCCCCTGCGCCCGGCTCGCAATCCTTTGTAGAGAACCGATTCCATTGCAAGAACGGAGCGGCGCGGGAATTATTGTTTTATACGAGCAAGTAATACCGAACCGCGCAAGGAAAGATCGCGCCCGCAGAATCAAGGGCGCCGCCGATCCCAGGCGCTTCGCCCGGCGCGGCGCGTTCCCCGCCAAGAAACCATTCCAGCGCCTTTTCATACAAGGCTCGGCTGTTCCTGTCGTCGAAAGCAGCGCCCGGAGCGCTTTACCGATCGGAACCACTACGCACCATGCCGCGCGCAGCGGCGTCACGATCCTCCGCATTTCCGGTCTCGTTTCTCCGTTCGATTCCCGCCGCGCGCGATGACGCATTCGCTTACCTGGCTCCTGCGCCCTGTTACGATCCTGGGCAAATACTCGCTGCTGATTGCCCGCGCGTTCGTTTCGCCGGACGATTTCCGCACGTATCGGAAAAACACCATCAGCGAGATGATCCGCATCGGCGTGGAATCGCTCCCGATCGTCGCGCTGGCCGCCGCCTTTTCCGGCGCCGTGACCACGGTGCAAGTATCCTACCAGCTGGTTTCCGTCTTTCTGCCCGCCACCGTGATCGGGTCGGTCGTAGCGCCCTCTATCATTCTGGAACTCGCCCCGGTCGTCACGGGATTTATTCTGGCCGGACGGGTCGGGGCGCGCATCGCCGCCGAACTGGGGACCATGCGCGTCACGGAACAGATCGACGCCCTCGAAACGATGGGCCTCAACTCGATAAGCTACCTGATCGCGCCCCGCATCCTGGCGGGGGTCGTCATGTTTCCCATGCTCTACGTGGCGGCCTGCGCCGTCGGAATCGGGGGCGGCATTGTCGTAGCCAACCTTGGCGGCTACCTGACCACGCAGGAATTCGTCCAGGGCGCCCAGAATTTCTTTCGTCCGTTCGATCCGTACTTCGGCCTGAGCAAAGCGTTCGTGTTCGGCTTCATCATTACTTCCGTATCCTGTTACATGGGATATTTTACGGCCGGGGGCGCCGAGGGCGTAGGTAAAAGCACGACGCAAGCCGCCGTAATGAGTTGCGTATTCATCCTTATCGCAGACCTGGTCCTTGCCGTGGCGCTTTTGTAAAAACCCATGATCCGGCTTGAACATATCAGCAAGCAGTTCAACAATATGGTCGTGCTGCGCGACGTCTCCCTGGATATTCCCGAGGGCGAAACGCTGGCGATCATCGGACGGTCGGGCTCCGGCAAAAGCGTGCTTATGAAACATGCGGTGGGCCTGCTCACGCCCGACCAGGGGCGCGTGTTCGTGGACGACGCCAACATCAACGCAGTCCCCTACAAGGAACTCCGCCGGATACGACGCAAGTTCGGGGTCCTGTTTCAGGGCGGCGCGCTGTTCGATTCGATGTCTTCCTTCGAGAACATTGCTTTTCCGCTGCGCACCTTCACGGGAAACGCCGACCAGGCCATCCGGACCCGGGTCCAGGAATGCCTGGAAATGGTGCAGTTGCCCAACATCGGGACGAAAATGCCGTCCGAACTGTCCGGAGGCATGCGCAAGCGCGTCGCGCTGGCCCGCGCCATTGCATTGCAGCCCAAGTACATCATATACGACGAGCCGACCAGCGGCCTGGACCCGTCCACGTCCAACCATATCAACGAACTCATCCTGTCGCTCAACGAACAGTTGCGCGTAACCAGCATCGTAATCACGCACGACATGCATTCGGTGCTCGCCATTGCAGACCGGGTCGCCTTCATCCATAAAACCCGCATCGCCTGGACCGGAACCGTGCGCGACCTCCACCGAACCGACCACGAAGCCCTGCTCGATTTCGTCCGGGCCAGCGAATACGTGATCGGAGAACCGACCGCCGCGCCGGAAGTATCCCTGCACCCCTAACGACTCGATTATCCACCACAGTGAAGCATTCCAAAGAACTGATCGTCGGCCTGAGCCTCGCCGCGGCGGCGGTTGTTTTCGTACTGGGCATCCGTTTTCTGCAGGACGTGCCGCTTTTCCGAAGCACCTACGTTCTTTACACCCATTTCGACTCGGCCGGAGGGCTTTCCGGGGGCAGTCCCATACGCGTCCGCGGCGTCGACGTGGGCACGGTGGAGCATGTCGCGCTGGACCCGGACAATCGGGTGCGCATCCGCCTGCACCTCGACAACAATGTGCATGTCCCGGAAGGCTCCTACGCGGAAATCGGCGGCATCTCCGCGCTCGGCAGCAATTATGTGGTTATTTTTCCCGGCCCTGCGGACAATCCGTCGATAACCGACGAAGGATATATCGAAGGGCGCAGCACGCCGGACGCCCTCGAAGCGGTAACCGAACGCAGCGTCCGCCTCACCGAAAACGTAGAGGAAGCGCTGGCGAACGCCAACCTGCTGCTCGAAGACACGGGCAGCCTGATCGGAGCGACCGGCGCAGACATCCGCCCGACGCTCCGGGCCTTGCGCGAAGTAACGGACGCCCTGGCCCAGACGCTGCGCGAGGAACAGGCGTCCGTACAACAGATCATTCGCAACGTCGAAACCTTTTCTGAGGACCTTGCCGGCATATCCGGCGGCAGCGCGGACACCCTGGCGCAAACGCTGCGCCGCCTGGACCAGATCGCAGGGCATATCGAAGGCTCCCTCGGAACGCTGGAAGGGGCCACGCGCAATCTGGACGAAATTCTGCACAAGATCAACCACGGCGACGGCACCATAGCCCGGATGCTGAACGATCCGACCCTGTACATACGCATGGGGTCTACGCTGGGAACCCTTGAATCCCTCATGCAGGACTTGCAGGAAAATCCGCGCAAATACCTGCGACACATGGATATTGTGGATGTTTTCTAACGGAAGGCGCGTCCGGGACCGCCTCGTCCGCATCCGCCTTGCGCGCCAACGCATCGCCGACTTCAGGCTACGCTGATTATCCGATGCTCATCGACTATATCCGCCGCCACCTCCCGCCCCTCCCTGCGCCCCGGCGTACGCAAATAGAACTTCCCCGCAGAGAGCAGGACCGCCTGTTGTCCCTTGTCCTGCTCCTCCTGCGCAGCGTACCGCCGATCCTCCTGGCCATGTTCGTTTTCAGTTTCTGGTGGGACGTCCCCATCGGCGACCGTACGTACTTCGGCGTAACGTACCGCTTCGAAAACCTGCTCCGCATCATTGCCGTCAGCGGGCTGATCGGGTACCTTACGAACTGGCTGGCCATCGCCATGCTATTCCACCCCCGGCAGCGGCGCCCCTTGCTGGGACAGGGCCTGATCCCCGCGCAACGGGAGCGGGTGATCCTCCGGCTGGCGAAAACCGTCTCCGAAGAGCTCATCAACGAAGACATCATCAAGGAAAAAATCGAGACGTCGGGCCTCCTGCGAAAATATCGGGACATGGCCTTCGCCGCCACGCGCAACCTTGTCGAGGATCCCGAATTCCGGAGCGAACTGAAGACGTTCCTGGCCCGCTACGTCAACGAGGCCCTTTCTTCCCCGGAAGTACGCGCGCAGATCGTTGCGTTCATGGAGGACAAAATACACCTCCTCGCCGGGCGCGGCGTGGCGGGCTTTGCGCTGCGCGGCTGGCGTTTCTGGAACGAAGACGATTTCCGCCGCCGCCTGGACGAAGCAGTCCAGGAAATTCCCGCCTCCATGGACACGATCCTGGACGAACTGGATAGCGTACTGGACCAGCTCCCCGACAAGATAGAAGCCCGCGCGGGCGACATCGAAAACTGGTCCGCGCGCATCGTACTTGGCTTTATCGAACGACTCGACATTTACGGCATCGTCGTGTCGAACATGCAGCGGTACAACGAAGACAAACTGGAAGCCGTCATCCGGAACGCTTCCAACGAGCAACTCCGCTACATAAAATATCTCGGCGGCGTCCTCGGCACTTTCGGCGGCCTGGTCATCTGGGAACCGTTCACCAGCCTGATCCTGTTCGCGACCGGCGGCGGAGCGATATACGCCCTGGACAGCTTGCTACTCGCGCGCTCCCGGGCGCGTCGGCGCGCAAGCGACGGGCTCGACGACGGCGGGGCGAACCCGGCGGGGCGAGACGGGACGGGCGGCAACCTTCCTGCGTGACGCAAGAGATCGCACGGGGACCCGAACGTACGGAGCGCGTTCCTCGAAATTCAACAGCGTTTCCAGGGCGCCGGGCAGGGTATCCTGCTCCATAAGCGCCGCGCGCAGGGACCCGGCGTTCCGAAACCCCTTGAAATATCCTCCGTACTGGCGGCGCATTTCGAGGACGCCTTTCCTTTCGCCCAGCCATTCGCATTTGAGCGCAAGGTGCTCGGCCACCACGGCAAGGCGCTCTTCCCAGGCAGGCGGATCCATCTTCTCGCCCGTCTCCAGCCAGGCCTTCGTTTCCCGAAAAATCCACGGATTGCCTATCGCGCCCCGCCCGATCATCACGGCGTCCACGCCCGTCCCGGCAAACATATCCCGTATTTTGACCGGATCGGTGGCGTCCCCGTTGCCGATAAGCGGTATATCCCGTACGCCTTCCTCTCGAATCCGGCGCAGCCATTCCCAGCGAGCCGTACCGCGATACATCTGACTGCGCGTCCGGGCATGCACGGCCAGCGCGGCAATGCCTGCTTCCTCCAGCATGCGCGCCACCTCTATAATCCGAATGGATTCGTCGTTCCAGCCCAGGCGCGTCTTGACCGTAACGGGCCGCGTGGCCCCCTCGATCACCGCCTCGGTAATCTCCAGCATTTTCGGGAGATTGCGTAAAATGCCGGCCCCGCCGTCCTTGCACACCACCTTGCGGACCGGACACCCGAAATTAATGTCGATAAGGTCCGGGTTGGCGCGGTCGACCACCGCCGCCGCTTCCCGCACCTGTTCCACGTCGCCCCCGAAGAGCTGAATGCCTATCGGACGCTCCTCTTCGTAGATGTCCAGTTTTTGCACGGAATCCTGCGCGTCGTAGACCAGCCCCCCGCTGGAAATAAACTCCGTGTAGAGCAAATCCGCCCCGTACCGCTTGCACAATATCCGAAACGGCGGATCGCTCACGTCCTCCATGGGAGCAAGAAACAGGGGATACCGACCAAATTCGAGGGAACCGATGCGCATGACGAACCATCCGGGAACGGGAACGAACAAAGCGAACGCCGGCAGCTAAAAACCGGGGCGATCCCGCAGCAACCCGATATGCGAGACCCATACGGTCCGCCAGAAGTCCGCCAAAGATTTTATCGCAAAAACGTAACCAGACCGCATGCGTTCCCGTAAGACAAGCGTAAGGCCGGTTTTTCGCGCAAACCGGAATCCGCGCAAACGCTCCGAAAACGAAACAATCCATTGCAATCCGACATTCCGATCCCTCGACGCCATGTATGATTCCGTACGCCGCCCGACCCCGCGCGCCCTTGCCGCGCCGCTTGCGGTCGCCGCCAGTTTCCTGCTCGCCGGATGCGGCCCCAACCTCTTCGACCGCATCGGCAATTTCGGATCGCTGGGTCTCTGCTCGATTATCGTGGTCGTGCTTGACGTCATCGCGCTGATCGAATTGCTCGGCAGCCGCAAATCCTTTGGCAACAAAGCCGGCTGGGCGCTCGTTATTATTTTCTTTCCGGTGCTGGGCTGCGTGTTGTATTACTTCTTCGGGCGATCATAGACGGTCGGCGTACGCGCCGCCTGGAAGACGCAGGAAACCAGGACGCAGCCAGCGCCCCGCCCGGCCCCGGCGCCTGGCGGACGCAGCCAGCGTATCCTTAAACGACCCAATGAATCCAGACCCTGCGGCGCTGCCCTTCGCGGCGATCATCTTCGATATGGACGGCGTCATTATCGACTCCGAGCCGATACACGACCAATCCCACCGAATCGTTTTCGGGCTGCACGACCTGCCCGTGCCCGCCGAGGCGTACCCTTCCTTCAAGGGCGTCCCCGAACGCAAGCTGTTCGAGCGGGTCGTGTCCGAGTTCGGATCGGACGAACACGACGTCGATACGCTCACCGTTTCGAAAGAAGAAACATTCCTGAGCCTGATGCCGCAAATGCGCCTCATCCCGGGCGTTCTGGATTTTATACGGCGGGCGCATGCCCGGCGGCGGCTTGCGCTGACCACCTCCGCGACAAGGCGGTACCAGCGGTTCGCCTTCGACCGGTTCGACCTGGACCCCTTCTTCGAAATCGTCGTCACGGCCGAGGACATACGCCACCACAAACCCCATCCCGAACCCTACCTGGAAACAACCCGCCGCCTTGGCGCGGCGCCGAACGACTGCCTCGTTATCGAGGATTCCGTACACGGCGTCCGGTCGGCAAGCCAGGCCGGGTGCCGCGTAGCGGGCGTGACGACTTCGTTCCCCGCCGAGGCGCTCAGGGAGGCGGGCGCATACCGTACGGTGGACACGTTCGAAGCGCTGGCGAACCACCTCGGTCTGGGCGACAAGGCCCCGCAGACCGCCCGCTGACCCCGCCTTGTTTGACCAGCGTATCCTTATTTATTCCAGCCCGCGGTCGGCAAGCCAGGCCGGGCCGCGCCCCTTGATGTTTTCGTCCCAGTACTGCATCCATTCCGGGCCTTCGCGAGAGAGGCGTTCCCAGTCCATCTCCATAGGTTCGATATCCACCCCGGTCATCCATTCCGGAAGTTCCGTATCCGCCAGCGTATTCCGAACCGGAATGCGGTAAAACCGGTGCGCCTGGTCCACGAGCGCGCTGTCGGACGTAACAAATTCGTAGAACGCCCGCGCCCGCGCCGGCTGCGGGCCTCCGGCGACCAGGGCAATGCCGTCCGTCAGGACCGGCGTGCCGGAAGCAGGCGCGACATAGCCGAAAGGATACCCGTTATCCTGCGACTGAATATAGGTGTCCGGCATATTCCACAGCGTCACGTCGCCTTCCTCGCGGGCCAGTTTGAGGTACAGTTGCGTCGGATCGGCAGCGTACGTCTCCACGTTGCGGTCCAGGCGGGCCAGCCATGCGTAGCCAGCTTCCACGTCCGGCTGGCGCAGAATCATCGCCCCGAAAATCGTCCGCATCGTACTGGACGCCAGGGGATACCGAACGATGATGCGGTCATGCCATTGTTCTTCAAGCAATGCGTCCCAATCCTGCGGAGGCGCCTCGCCCGTCATCGCCAGGGAGCGGGTATTGTACATGATGACTTCCGGGGTCAGGAAGGTGCCGTACCAGGCGTTCCCGGCGCCCGCAGCGTACGCGGGGGCTTCTCCCGCCCAGGACGGTTCGTACGGATCAAGCAGCCCCTCTCTCGCCGCCCGGTCGAACGTCATGCCGTCCCCGCCCCACCAGACGCTTGCCTGCGGATTCTGTCGTTCGGTCCGAATCCGGTCGTAGGCGTCCTGTCCGCCCATATCTATCCAGGCGATATCCACGTCGGGATGGCGGGCCTCGAACAAATCCTCATAGGCGCCCAGCATTTCCTTGCCGTGAGGGGAATAGACCAGTACGCGGACGCGCTCGTCTTCGGAAGAACACCCGGCCAGCCCCCCGGCGCACCATACCGCCGCCGCAACAAGGAGCGGCGAACGCCCAAAACCGCGAAACGTCTCTGAAAAAGTATACATCTTCATGGCGAAAGCGTGAAAGCGATGCGCTAAAGCGAAGCAGGCTTCGTCAGCGCAATCCTGCAAGGGAATCAATGTTCGACGAGGCGCAGTTGCGCGTATTTAAGCATAATTTTTTTCCGGCCCGCCTCCTGAAAGGCGACGACGGCCCGCATCTGCTCGCCATGGCCTTCCACGGAAAGCACTTCGCCTTGCCCGAACTTCGGATGATCCACGCAGCGGCCCGGCGCAATGGCGCCCTCGCCTTGCTCGTAGACCACGGTGCGCCCGTTTGCCTTGCGCGCAGGCGCGGCCAGGTTCCGGCGATAATAATGCGGCGCCATCTTATCGTACGAAGAATTTTCGGGAATGTCGAACGTTTCGTCCGGGTCCGCCTGGAACCGCCCCTTCCGCTGCGCAATCGGCGCGCCGCCCGGGGCGCGGACGACGCCCTCGTCGATCTCGTCCAGAAAACGGCTGCGCACGGACGGAAACGGACTGCCGAAACGAAAACGGCTCCGGGCCCAGGACAGATAGAGCTGCTTCGCCGCGCGGGTGGCGCCTACGTAAAAAAGCCTGCGCTCTTCTTCCACGGCGCCCTGTTCCTGCATGGCCATGGAGATGGGAAAAAGCCCCTCTTCCAGTCCCGTCACGAACGCCACGGGAAATTCGAGCCCCTTGGACGCATGCAACGTCATAAGCGTTACGCGCGCTTCGTCGTCCATATCGTCGAGATCGGTCCGAAGCGCCATTTCCTGCAGGAACGTACTGAGCGTACGCTCTTCGGGATTGTCCGCAACGTACTCCGCAATGGCCCCGATCAATTCCTGCACATTCTGCCAGCGCGCAAGGCTTTCTTCGGGCGTTCCGTCCTGCTGGAGCTGGCGGGCAAGGCCGGTCGCCTCCGTCAGGGAACGCGCGATGTCCTCGGCGGGCGCCCCTTCTTCGACCTGCCGCATGTGCTGGCGCATCATTTCCCGGAACGCGACGACGGCGCGCTCGCCCTGCGGCGGAAGTCCCGCCAGCGCGGCTTGCTCAATGGCTTCCCAGACCGTGCACTGCCGATCTTCCGCAAAGGCTGCAAGCCATTCGAACGTCCTCGCCCCGATGCCGCGCGCGGGATAATTGATCACGCGCCGCAAACTGGCCAGATCGCCGGGGTTGATCAACAGGCGCAGGTACGCAAGCATATCTTTTACTTCCTTGCGCTGGTAGAATGAAAGTCCGCCCACGACGCGGTACGGAACGCCCCCTTGCCGCAGCGCGTCCTCTATCGAGCGGCTTTGCGCATTGGTCCGGTAGAACACCGCGAAATGCTCGTAGCCATAGCCGAACGCGGCGCGCGCGCTCCGAATTTCCCGTTCGATTTTTTGCGCCTCCTCCCGCTCCGATTCCGCCTCCATGAGCGACACAGGCTCTCCCTCCCCGTTTTCCGTCCACAGGTTTTTTTCTATGCGGTCCCGGTTGTGTCCAATGATGGACTCGGCCAGCCGGAGGATATTCCCGGTGGAGCGGTAATTCTGCTCCAGCCGCACGGTAACGGCTTTCGGATAATCGCGGCGGAAAGAGAGGATATTGGCGATATCGGCTCCGCGAAAGGCGTAAATGCTCTGGGCGTCGTCCCCCACGACGCAAAGGTTCTTGTGCCCGCCGGCGAGCAGGTTGACCAGTTTGTACTGCGCGCGGTTGGTGTCCTGGTATTCGTCGATGTGCAGATATTTCCAGCGCGCCCGGTATTTTTCGAGCAGGTCCGGGTGTTGATTGAACAACGCGATGGGCTTCAGGAGCAAGTCGTCGAAATCCATGGCGTTTGCCGTGCGCAGCGCCTCTTCGTACAACCCGTAGAGTTGCGCGGCGACCTGCTGAAACGGGCCAAATGCGGATTGGGCGTATTCTTCGGGGGATTTCATCCGGTTCTTCGCGCCGGACAATATATTTCGAATGCTGCGGGGCGCGTACTGCTTTGCATCGATATCGGCGCGCTGCATCAACTGGCGCAGCACCCGCTCCGAATCGTCCGTGTCGTAAATGCTGAAATCCCGGCCATAGCCGATCCGCTCCCCTTCCATGCGCATGACGCGGGCGAAAATCGAATGGAACGTGCCCATCCACAGGTCGCGGGCGGCAGGCCCCGCCAGCCGATCGATGCGGGTGCGCATTTCGCGGGCGGCCTTGTTCGTAAACGTAAGCGCAAGAATCTCCCAGGGGCGGGCGCGCTGCGTCGCAAGCAAATACGCAATCCGGTGCATGAGCATCCGGGTCTTGCCGGAGCCCGGCCCCGCCACGACAAGCACCGGCCCTTCGGTCGTTTGCGCCGCTTCCCGCTGGGACGGGTTCAGGTCGGCCAGAACAGATTCGGGCGTTTCGTTGCGGGAAGCGGCCTCCGCGGAAACGGATGCGACGGACAAATCGGCGGGCTCGGAAAAAGACATACGGCGAAGATAGCAAAAACGAAGGCGAAGACCGCGGGCGCCGTCGCGAAAAACGACAGGCGACTTCCGCAAGCGCTACAAGATACTGCGCGGCGAACGCGGATTCGACCCCTCGCAGGCCAATACGCGGAAAGAAATGTCTAAATCCGCCTACGAAACAGCGTCTTCCGGGTCCGCCAGCCGCACGAAGAACCGGCGACGATCCATGGCCACGACGCGCACATGGCTTCCGGCGGCGATAAAATCGCCTTCCGTAGCGACTTCGATGCGTTCGTCGTCGATGCGGGCGACGCCGGTCGGACGCAAGGGGGTTACGGCGACGCCCGTCTTGCCGAGATACCGCGCCCGCCGCTCGCTATCCCGATCCGCGCCGGGTTCGTCTCCCGTAATGGTCGTGCCCAGTACAAAGCGATCCCAGGCTCCGGACGTCCACATCCAGTAAAAAAGCCCGCCGCCCGCCACCGCCGTCCCCAGAATGACATAGACGCCCCCCAGCAACCCGGCTTCCGTAAACGTATACCCGATAGCGAACAGAATAACGATAAAGCCGAAAATGCCGACCACGTTGAAACCCGGCACAAGATAGACTTCCACGGCGATCAGGCCGAGACCCACCAGAATGAGCGCTATCGGAAGAAAAAATCCCATGAATTCGGGGCGTTTCCAGATCGAAAAAGTGGACAGGATCAGGATGATTCGGTCCGGGTCGAGGGGCGCGCCACCACGCGGCTGCCCCGCACCTGAATTATTTCCACCGGCGCGCCGGGCGCGACGAATTCCCCCCGCGTCACCACGTCGATGCGTTCGCCGCCAATGTCCGCCGTGCCCGCAGGGCGCAACGGCGTCAGGGCGACGCCCGACTGCCCAACCAACTCGTCCAGGGCGTCGGACGAAACATACCCGGAGGCGCTGGCCAGATCCGGCGAAAGCACCAGGTGGCCGAACCGCTCCGATTTTGGAAGATATTTGCTGAGCGAAAACATCAGCGCGATCAGCAAAACAAGCGTAACCGCCATCGTGCCGACCGCAGGCGCCAGCGCGGCGAAAGGCGGAAACGCAAGCCCGACATTGCCGATCAGCGCGGCGAAAAGCGACCCGGCCACGAGGACCAGCCCGCCGATGCCCGCCACGCCAAAGCCCGGAATGACGAAAATCTCGGCGAGCAAAAGCAACACCCCTATGCCGAAAAGCACGATTTCCCAACTCTGTACCAGGCCAATCATGTAGTGCGGCGCAAAAAACATGGCGGCGCCCACCGCGGCGATCGTTCCGGGAAACCCGACGCCCGGCGTTTGCAATTCGAAATACAGCCCGCCCATCATCATCAGCATAAGCAGGGATTGCAAAACCGGCGAGCTAAGAAACCGCAACGCGCGTTCGATGGTCGAGGCGCGATGGGCCACGGAAGCCGTCGGAGCCAGTCCGGCCTGCTCCACCACCGCATCCATATCGGAAAGAATGGCGTCCGCCACGCCCAGGCGAAGCGCCTCCTCGGACGAAAGGGTCAACACGCTGCCTGCTTCGGATACGCCCTCGACCTCCAGCGATTCGTCCACCATGGCCTCTGCAATCCGCGGATCGCGTCCGTTGGCTTCGGCCGTGGCCCGCATCAGGCCCCGCATATAACTTTGATACTTGTCCGGCGCCGCCTCTCCCGAACCCCCTTCCACCACGGTAGCCGCCCCGATGGAAGCGCCCGGAACCATCACGATGCGGTCGCTGGCGTAGGAAATAAGCGCCCCGGCGGAAGCAGCGTTCTTGTCGATAAAGGCGACCGTAACCGGCTCGACGTCCAGAATCGTCTTGCGAATCTTGTCCGCAGCGTCCACCAGGCCGCCGAACGTATCCACGTCGAAGACAATCAGCGACGCGCCGGCGGCTTCGGCGTCGCGCGTCGCCCGGCGTACGTAGCGAGCCAGCACATTGTCGATAGGCCCCTGAATCGGAACGATGTATACGGGGCCGTCCGCAAGCGGGGCTTCGAACAACGCGTCCGGAGAGGGCAAGCCCGCCTGCTGCGACTGGCCGGACGCAACAGGCGCCAGGCCGAACAGCAAACCTGCCGAAACAAGCAACGAAGCGAAGCGCCTTGCAAGGCTATTCATGGCGGCGCGAAAAAAGGGAGGAAAAGTACCTGATCGTCTTACGGATATCCATTAAAATAAGATTCATGGCAAGATGGCCTACCGCAACGCCGTATCGTCTCGTTCGAACGGCGTGCCAACCGGTTGCAGGCCGTGTTTCGCGAACGCCTCGTCGAGTTCCGGAAGGAATCGGGAGCGAATCGGGCGCGTCAGGTACGGAATCTTGCTGGCCTTGCCGAATACGTATTTTCGGAACGGGTGGGCATAGACGCGCACATGGTCGCGGCCCAGCGGCGCAACTTCGAGGTACGCGACAATCCGGTACAGCCCCCATCGTTGCAATACGCGCTCGCGGGTAGCCACGGCGTGCGGCAAGCTGGTGGACGTCGTATCCCATCCGGCCTCATGCAGGGCGGCCACGATGCGCGGGCGCGCCATGGCGGGCGGCGCGCGCTCGTCCGACGGGGCGCCGGACAAGGTTTCCGGGCCCTCGGCGGGGTCGGCAAGGGACGCCGCGCGAGACGTATCCAGCGGAACGACGTCGTAATCCCGATACAGCGGAGCAAGAGAAGGAGCGCAGGCCGAAAACAAAAGCAAACCAGCAAGAAGCGCTGTCGGCGCGCAGGATCGTTTCATGATCAAGGCAGGTCTCCTTGCCGCGTCTTGCCGCGTATATTTTCAGACCGCAAGGGCGGTGGCGCTCACGCGCTTTTGCAGAAAACGCAGCATGATCCTGTTGAACGTATCCGGATGCTCCAGCATCGGCGCATGGCCGCATTGCGCAATGAAATGCAGCTCGGCATCCGGAATCAACTCCTCGAACTGCCTGGCCACGTCCGGGGGCGTAATGACATCGTCCTCTCCCCAGATAAGCAACGTCGGCGCCTGGATCGCATGCAGGCGCGTGCGAACGGTTTCTTTTTTCGAAGCCCGCGCTACCTTGATCAGCCGCCGCACGGCAGACCGATCCGTAACCACGTCCGACATTTCGTCGATCAGGTCGTCCGTCACGTGCTTCTTGTCGTAAAAGGTGACCGCCGCGCGCTCCCGAATGAAATTCTTGTCGTGCCGCTTGGGACTGCCGGTTCCCATCTCTACTTCGTACAACCCCGAAGAACCGGTAAGGACCAGGGCGCAGGCGCGGTCGGGATACGTAAGCATGTACATGCAGGCCAGCTGGCCTCCAAGCGAATTGCCCACGAGCGTCACGAAATCAAGCGACATTTCTTCGAGAAATTCGTGCACGTACTGCATGAGCCCCCCCATATGGGTCTGGTCTATGGGAAGGGTATACACCGGCAGCATGGGAACAAGGGCGCGGTATCCGTCCGCCGCCACGGACCGGACGGCGTCCGTCCAGTTCGTCAGATTTCCCAGCATGCCATGCAGAAATACAATCGGCGGGCGGTCTGTCCGGGGACCTTCTTCGATATACCGGAAGCCGCCGCGCTCTTTGATTTCGTAAATGGATTTTTCTATGACCGTGTACATGAAGCCTGCACTTCGTTGATTCGCAATAATCAGGAAATATACGGCGTATTTCGCTGGAATAAAAATGTCCCGTTTACGGATCGGAGATCCTTCCCGCCGATTTTAAGGATACGACGACCGATTCCGCGAAGCGCAGCGGCTTGCGCGGACGACGCGACGCCCACGTCGAAACGCAGGCGTTCTCTATGGTCCGTCGCGTCCATGCGCCCGTCCTGAAACTTTCCGGCCCGATCCGGGTAAAGGATTCTTTAGCCCGAAAAGCATCGGGCTAACACATTCGCCAGCCCCGCGCGGGGCGCTTTATTTACGAGAGGAACTTGTCGCTATGCCATGCGGACGTAAACGCAAAAGACACAAGATCGCTACCCACAAAAGGAAAAAGCGTCTTCGGAAGAACCGCCACAAGAAGAAAGGAAGATAAACGTCGGGCATGACCCGACCAACCACCTGGCTAAACGGGCTACGGTCGAATGAAGCATTATTCGCTGGGCAATATCGTTCGAACAGGCGTATCGGGCCTCGTCGTCGGCGCCGCCGCAGGCTTTGCCGCAGGGCTTCTGCTGGCGCCGGGCGAAGGCCGGAAACTGCGCCGGCGCGTTGTTTATCAACTGGAAACGATGGCGGATCGGATCGGGTCGGCGGTGGAGGACTTCTCTGGCGCAGAGCGCGACAGCGAAGCGCGGCGGACGGGCAACCAGCTGGTTGAGGACGCCGAAGAAGAAGCGCGCCGGATTCGGGACGAAATAGACACATTGCTTGGAGACGCCCGGAGCGCCTCTGCCCCGCCCGCCGAAAAAACAACGTAAAAACCGTACTATTCAGGATTGCCAGCCACCGCACTCCGCTGGCGCACTGCTGTCCCATGGCGAACTTTTCGATTCTTCTTGCGCCTTCCGAAAAATCTCAAGAGGGAGGAAATCCTTTCGTGCCGGACATGTTCGACTATCGTACGCCGAACACGTTCAACTATTTCAACGAACTGAACATCGAGCGGCGGAAGGTCATCGGCGCGGTGCAGGAATCCATCGAAGCCGGGGATCGCCTTGAAGCATTGTTTGCGACACAGGGCGAAGACCTTGAGCGCGTGACCCGAATCAACCAGGAAATCTACGACGCGCCGCTCATGGCCGCCCTGGACCGTTTCAGTCCGGGCGTCATGTACGAGGCCATGGATTTTCAAGGATTGCCTACGGGCGCCCAACGCCGCCTGCTGGAAAACGGCGTCATCCTGTCCGGATTCTTCGGTTTGTTGCGCCCGGACGATCTCGTCCCCGACCATCGGCTGCCCATGGAATCGAATGTGCCGGGCGTCGGCGCGCTGACCGATTTCTGGCGACCCGTCCTGAGTCCCGTGCTCAACCGGACGATCCAGGGCGCGTTCGTATGGAATATGCTCCCCGATTCGCACCTTGCCGCCTGGGAAGACGACCACGGGTATGCGCAATGCGTACGCGTCCGGTTCTACGACGAAAAGAACGGCGCGCGACAAGCGACGCGTAGCGACATGGCGCCGATTACGGGGAAACTGGTTAATTTCATTGTGCGCGAGGCCGTGGACAATCTGGAAGCCCTGCTTGAGTGGAAGCACCCGGACGGATATGCGTACGACGCGGACGCCTCCACGGAAAACGAGGCCACGAAGGAAATCGAAATCGCCTTCGTAAAACGCGCCTGACGCGGTCCTGACACGCACCGGGCGCGCGGCGCTACGACGCGGCGTCCGCCTCGTTCAGCGCCATGAGCTGGCGCGCGCCTTTCAGCGCCAGATGCTCGTCTGCCTGGTCTATTTCCGGAATGCGCTCGGCCAGTTGGCGCCCCCATCCCCCGGTAGCCACGACAAACGCTTCCTCCTGCAACGCGTCCCGGATTCGGCGCGCCAGGCCGCGTACGCCCTCCACGAACCCGTACATAACGCCGGATTGCATGGCCTGGGTCGTCGAGCGTCCGAGGAGCGCCGTCGGCCAGTCGGGCGCGACAGCGGGCAGCTGGGCCGTGCCTTCGCAGAGGGCCTGCAAGGCGATCGCCGGACCGGGCCCGATCGTCCCCCCGACATAGACGCCGCCGGAGCGCACGACTTCGAACGTAACGGCGCTCCCCGCATCGACGACGATCACAGAACGCGCCGCCCGCGCGCCGTACTCGGCCCAGGCGGCGGCAGCAGCGGCAAGGCGGTCGGCCCCGAGGGTTTCCGGGCGGTCTATATCAAGGCGAAACGGAAGCCGCATCGCAGCATGGATCCGAACGGGAACAAGGCCCCGGTCCGCCAGCAAGCGCATGAGGCGCGCCTCCGAAGCGGGCGCGACGGACGCCACGCCGACCCGATTCGCGACCTGCGCGGCGGCGGGCGCCCTGCGCAGCGCCTCATCCAGCGCGGCCTCCATGCCCGACGGATCGTGCGGCAGCGAAAACGCATGGCGAAGCCGATCCCCCTCGAACGCGCCTCCCTTGACGGCGCTGTTGCCTATGTCGAATGCGAGTTGCATGAGATGCAAATTTATCGGACCGCAGTGACTTCGCCGGCATGAAACGTCTGTACGCCTTCGTCCGTGGCGAGGAGCAGGCCGCCGGTTTCTCCCAGCCCGGCAACAATCCCCTGCACGGTCCCTCGCCCGTGCGCAAAGCGAAGTTCCGCGGGCGCGTTCAGATTATACATCCGGTTCATGTATTTTTTTAATATATCGAGCGCGTCCTCTTCAAGAAGACGAAGCGCCTGATCGATCCGGTCAAACAGGGCGGCAAGCAGGTGGGCGCGGCGAACCGGGCGGCCCGTAGCCAAAAGCAGCGACGTCGCCTGGCCTTCGATTTCAGGAGGCAACGTATCCTCGTTGACATTGACCCCAACGCCAAGCACGACGGCGCGCGCCGCAACGGAGGGCTGGCCCGCTCCGGCGGATTCCAGGAGCATTCCGCAGCATTTTCTGTCCTCGATCAGGATGTCGTTGGGCCATTTTATCTGCGTACGCAAGGGCGCCGCCACGCCATCTATCGCTTCCGCCGCCGCCACGCAGGCCGCGATCGTAATAAGATTCCAGCGGTCGGGCGGCGCGGTCGGGCGCAAAACCACAGAAAACGTGAGGTTGCGTCCGCTGCGCGCCACCCATGCGCGTCCCATCCGGCCCCGCCCTTTCGTCTGCCGTTCGGCGTACGCGACGGCGCCATGGGGCGCGCCCGCCGCCGCCCACGCCAGCGCAAGGTCGTTCGTGGAGGTCACGGCCTCGTAGGAACGGAGCGCCCTCCCGACGCCATTGCGCCGTCCGGCCCCCTGCGCGTCAAGCAGGCGACGGGCTTCGTGGGCCGGCCGGTCCGCTCCCTCGCGTAGCGATGTACCCGCAGCGTGCATATCGAAAGGCTGTGACAAGGACAGGAAATGGTGCAAGATACGGCGCAGAAGCGCGGCGGACGTATCCCTCCCCGCGAATCGCATGTTTATGGACAGGGCCGCATTCGGAGCGCTATTCCGGGGCCTGCGCAGACAAAGCGCCCTGCGCAACCGAAGTCATTTCCCGGAAATCGTAGTACTCCGCCTCGCTCGTAAACTGCTGGGCGGGCCTGAGCAGCAGCTTGACGCGCGTTTCGAAACGGGTCCGATCCGGGACCCAGGCCCCGGAAGCAAGCGAGGCCGCGCTCAGGAAAAAGGCGCTTTCTTCCCGAAACCAAAGCGCCGCATGCGTACGCTCGATGTACAGACCGGCAAGCCGATCCGAAGTCCGGTCCAGATACAATCGCACCTGCCGGATGGACCGGGAAACGCCGAAACCCGGGCGGGCCGTAATCCGAACGACCCGCACCGGCCTCGCCGACAGGATGGAATCCGGGGCGAACGCATACCGCCATGCCTCCCGGTTTCGGGCGGAAGCGTACGGGGGGTCGTTCAGGAGAATATGGTCCGGGAAACCGGCGGCGGCCAGCGCGCTTTGCTCCATGTGCTCTTCCGAAGACGCGAAGCGGCGCAAGTACCCGAAATCGAAGGTCCCGGAAGATTCCGAGCGGAGGGCGCGGGCGCCCGCGTCGTCGTACCGCACTTCCCGTTCGCTGGAAGCCAGCAGCGTTCCGTCGGCGTCGAACTGGGCGGCGCGGGCGCGTTGCGTATGCGCATGGTTCGCAAGCCCTTCGAAAGCAGCGCGAAGCGCCGTGTCGTCAAGGCGCTCCAGGAGGGCAAAGACCGAGTCGGTCGCCGCCTCTTCTGCCGCCGTCGGCAACGCGGGAGACGACGCCGGGTCCGCGCAGCCCGCCGCAAGCAATCCCGGGCCCGCGGCGCACGCAAGCGCCATCGCATACGATATCCCTTGCGATATCCGAGGCGATATCCGAGGCGATATCCCATGCGCGCCGCGCCGAAACCGCCGTGCGAACCGCGCAAAAAGCGCCGCGAACCGCGTCCGCAGGGATGCAAACCAGTGGAAAAAGCCGACGAGGCGGGAATAGCGTAGCGAATAAGGCATCGGATTCTTACATTGCATGCGCGCCTTCCGCGCTACGCCGCGCAAACCGCAAGGGTCGGATGCGGCGCGCGGGCCGGAAGCAAACAAAAATGTCCTCGATAATATAGTACGCATAATCCACAGGAAAATGACTGGAAACGGATTGCTGCAAGGAAAACGAGGCGTGGTCTTTGGCGCGCTGAACGATCAGAGCATCGGATGGGCGATCGCAGAAGCCGCGCACCGGGAAGGCGCGTCGCTTGCGCTTTCGAACGCGCCCGTGGCCCGGCGCCTCGGCACGCTGAACCGTTTGGCCGAACGCACGGGGAGCCGAATCCTGTGGGCGGACGCCACGAGCGACGACGACCTGAAGGCGCTGTACGCCGCCATCGAAGAAGACGGCCCGCTGGATTTTATCGTGCATTCCATCGGGATGGGGGTCAACCTGCGGAAAAATGTGCCGTACCCGGAGCTGAACTACGCATGGTACCAGAAAACGCTGGATATTTCCGCCATGAGCTTGCACCGGATCGTGCGCCATGCGCTCGAAGCCGACCTGCTTGCGGACGGCGCGTCCATCGTTGCCCTTACGTACATCGGCGCGCAGCGGGTGTTCTCTAAATATTCCGAAATGGGCGACGCCAAGGCCCTGCTGGAAAGCATTACGCGTTCGTTCGGCTATCGGCTGGGCAAGCGGGGCATTCGCATCAACACCATTTCGCAGAGCCCGACGCGGACCGTGGCGGGATCGGGAATCGACGGTTTCGACGCCATGTTCGAATTCGCGGAGCGGATTGCGCCGCTGGGCAATGCGGACGCAGCAAGTTGCGCGGATTATACGGTCATGCTGCTGAGCGACTATGCCCGCATGGTAACCATGCAGACGCTGTATCACGACGGCGGCTTTAGCGCCACGGGCATTTCGGACGAAGTCGTCGAGGGGCTTGCAAAAGCATTTCCGCCGGGGTAATGATGGGATACGCTGATCAAACCCACTTCGCTCAGCGCGTCGCTTTTGCATAGAAAGACCGTCACGCTTGCATCGTTGAAATCAGCAGAAAACACCGTATATTCGGTATGTTGCGGACGCGACGCGCCCTTCGGGAGGCTGCGAGCGGCACGCTGGCTGTGTCATTCCTCATTATGTGGGGCCTACCACATTGCTTCGTCATTCCTTGCCAGCGCACCCCTCGCAGCCTCTGAGCTTCGTGGATTTAATCAGCGTATCCCACCATGACGCCTGCGGTCGTTTCGATCTTGTTTGCGTTGTTCTTGCAGGGGTTCGGGGGCGCGCCCGCTCCCCCGGACGAAGACGACGCGCCCGCGCTCTACTACTGTATCGAACGAGGCGGCAGGTTGTACGCCCGCCCGGACCGAACCGCGCCGCTGCCCGGTTTTCGTCCGCTGGCCTTGCAGGAACCGCTCTTTTTGCTGGAAGCCCTGGACGGCTGGCTGCATGTCCGAACGGCGGACGACGCGACGGGCTTCGTGCCCGCGCAATCCGTATCCAACGTGTGGCTCCGCGTATCGAAAAAGCGGCAAATGCTTTTTGTGTATCGGGGGGCGCATCTGGAGACCCGCATCCCCATCGACCTGGGGCTGAATGCGATTATGGACAAGGAACGACGCGGCGGTACGCTGGAACCCGACCACTGGCGTACGCCCGAAGGCAATTTCCGCATCGTCGCCAAAAATCCGAACAGCAAGTTCCACAAGGCGCTGGTCCTCAACTACCCTTCGGCGGAGGACGCCGAGCGCGGGCTCCGGTCGGGGCTGATCGACGAGTCGGAATACCGCGCCATCCTCCGGGCGGAAGCAGCGCTCAGGATGCCTCCGATGCACACCTTGCTGGGCGGGTACATCGAAATTCACGGCCACGGCACCGGGGCCAGCGTGAACTGGACGGAAGGATGCATCGCCATAACCAACCGGGCCATCGACCGGCTATGGCCGATGGTGCACGTGGGCACGCCGGTGCTGGTGGAGTAAGGAGGACGGGTTCCGCAGCGAGGCGACAATATATTTTCCGCGCGGGAAACCTGCTTGCCTGCCCGGCGTTGAATGGGTCAAGGGGTTTTTCGTTTCGCCCGCTTCCTGCGGCGCCGTATTTGCCTGGACGCCAGGCGGCGCCCGTTGCGAACGACGGATGCGCGCCGGAACCCCGGCGGCCTTGGGCTTGCCTGCAGGGCTGCGCCGTTCTTTGCACATTGTTCTTTGCACATTATGGGGATGACATGGTTTCGACGGGTGGTATTCGCGCTGCAAGTTGCGTGTCGAGCTCCTCAGTCCAGCTCGTTAATATGACTGGGAACTGGTAACTGCGAACGATTACTCGTACGCGATGGCGGCGTAAGCCCCATCTGTCCAATGCATTGCTCGTTCATCGGCGCGCATTGGGCATCGACTCAGATGAACCCGCTGCGACTCGTACCGGCTGAACAGGTCGCAGTCAGAAGAATCAGCCTTTGCTTGCGTCAGGCTCTTGTCGGGCGGCTTTCGACGCAAGCGAGCACGAAAGACCGACTACGCACGTAGACGCTTGTGGGTACGGCCATTCGGACGCGGGTTCGACTCCCGCCATCTCCACTCTCAGGGCGCCGGGGACCTTGCGCGGACCGGGAAATACGGATCGCGGCGCGGGCTCCCGGCATGCTTCTTCAATTTTTCGAACAAGAAGGGTTATATTGCGGCGGCGCGCGTGTCTTATGTAGCCAAAACCGCAACCTTCCTTTTTCCCTCCTTCGACTATGGACACGCACGCGACGTACAAGAACCTTGTTCAGGCAGGCTTAACGGATCGGCAATCCGAAGCCATCGTAGACGGCCTCCGGGGTTCCCGGGATACCCTGGTAACCAACGAAAAACTGGACTCCGTCAGGAATTTTTTGCTGGCTGAGATAGCTGCGGAAATCGCCGCCCTGGAAACCCGGTTGCTGCGCTGGATCATCGGAAGCGGGGTCGCCATAACGGCGGCTATTATCGGAGGGTACTTTGTGTAGGGCTGCCGAGCGCCTCGCGGAGAGGTACGGGTTGGGGACATGCAATTGCAGCGAATATCCGGACGCACTTGCCATTGCAGGCGCCTTTGCTTAACGTATACCCTACTTGCTCCCCGACGCCGCCAACTTGCAAAGCATCATGGAAAAAACCATCAAGAGACCCGATGGCAACCCTGTCGCGGGTAAGGTTGTCGCCGTTATAAAACCTGCCGAGCAGTACAGCGACGCAGAACGCAAGGATGGGACAGAAACCAGGCGTAAGGCCATCGCCAGCGACATGCTTCGCTTGAATAGCGTTGCAAACAAGGACGGAAATCCCGCGTATCGGCTGAAAATACACAAAATACCTTTGAAAAAAGGCGTACTGCGCAGACGGGAACCCCTGATCTTGTACCCGTGCCTTTCTGCCTGTAAAAGATATTTCACCGTGTATTTTGACGATATAGACATGGACCTCACAGAGGAGTCTATAGCGGAATTAAAGGGCGCGGTCGAATCGGTATTGCGTATGGACTGGACGGAATACGCTATGGGCGACCCGGATGAAATGACGTTTGAAGCCCAAGGGCTTCGCAATAACCTGCTTGCGTTGTACAGGTATGAGTCTGCCCAGTAGAAAAGTGAAAAATGCGTTAATTCGCAAAGGTTTCGAGGAGACAAAAGATGCGCGCCACTTGAGATACAGGTATCGCTATTTGAATGGAAAAATATCAGGCATAAGAACACACATGAGCCATGGCGGCAAGCCCAAGGACCTCAATGCATACCTCGTTGGACAAATGGCGAAGCAATGCGGGCTTTCGACTAAAGATTTTCAGCGATTCGTCCATTGCGATATGGAGCAGGAGGAATATGATCAAAAGGCAAAAGAGCATGCTCAAACCCGTTATCGGCGCTTTCGCAGGTAACACTCGACAAAAACTTCCCCAAATGGCCGGTTCGCATGGCGGCGTCCGGGGGAAGCTGAACCCGAAAACGGTCTGTTGCAGGCGGGCCGCTTCTTTGTAACCAAACTTGCAATGCGTCAAATGGCAGACGAGAAAATTATAGAACTCGAAGGACAAATCGGGGAGTTGATCGTGGAACTCAACGCCCTTCGCAAGGCCAATCCGGGGACGCCTGTCCGCAATTACGCTTTTGCGACGCGCACCGGGGAAACCACGCTGCTCGACCTGTTCGGCGACAAAGACAAACTGCTTGCGATCCATAATATGGGGCAGGGCTGCCGCTATTGTACGCTGTGGGCGGACGGCTTCAACGGACTGCTTGCCCATCTGGAGTCGGCCATGTCCGTAGCGCTCCTCTCGAAGGACTCGCCGGAAACCCAGCGGCGATTCGCCAACAGCCGGGGTTGGCGGTTTCAGTTGGCTTCGCACGGCGGCGAAGACTACATGCGCGAGCAATCCGTCGTGCCGGGCCAGAATAACTACCCCGGCGCGGTAGTTTACGAACGCGACGGCGACATCATTCTGCGCAAGAATACGTGCGTGTTCGGCCCCGGCGACCTCTATTGCGCGATGTGGAGCCTGCTCGGCCTCGCGGGACTTGGCGAAGAGGAATGGACGCCGCAATACGCCTACTGGCGTCGCCCGGAGAAACTGGACGACGGTGGCCTGAACGTGCTCTGACCGCGTTGCGGCGGCGCGGTTCGTCTGGATAAACCGGCGTTTGCGAAGACGGCGGGACGTGGCTCGTCTCTCCCCCGCCGCCTCGGCGCCTACCCTACGTCCTCTGTCGAATAGGCTCCGTCTACAAGGCGGCGGACGCCTCGTTCGTTGCGGTCTCGCAATTCCGCAGGCAACAGGGAGGATGGAAAATCCTGCCAGGCGGCGGGGCGGACGAACCGCAGCAGCGCGGCGTCTCCTACGGCGCCCGTGCGCACATCGGTCGTGGCGGGATAGGGGCCGCCGTGGTGCATGGCCGAGCACACCTCTACGCCCGTCGGAAATCCATTGAAAATAAACCGGCCCGCCACGCGGCGCAATGCGCGAACCAGGCCGTCATGGCGGGCGATCTCTTCCGCGTCGCCATGGATGGAGGCCGTGAGTTGCCCCTTCAGGCTGTGCGCGACCTCTTCGAGTTCCGCCATATCCCGCGCAACCACCACCAGGCTGGACGGCCCGAAGACCTCTTCGGCAAGCATGTCGTTCGCAAGAAACGTCTGCGCGTCCGTCCGAAACAGCATGCCCCCGGCCTCCGTCCGCGCAGGATCCGCCGCCCGCTCCGCAACCGCCACGCGCCGAACGCCTTGCGCCGCACCGAGGCGATCCGTCCCGGCGCAGAACCGGTCGCGTATGCCCCGGTGAAGCATCGTAGCGGGTTCGCCCCGGCGAATATGCTCGGAGAGCGCGCGCGCGAACGTCTCCATGGCTTCGCCCGCCACCCCGAACGCCAGACCCGGATTCGTACAGAATTGTCCCACGCCCAGGAGGATCGACCCGGCCAGTTTTTCGGCCAGCGCTTCCGGCCCTTTCTCCAGCGCGGAAGGCAGAATGAACACCGGATTGACGCTCCCCATCTCGGCGTACACCGGAATCGGGACGGGGCGCGCCGCAGCGGCGTCGAACAGGGCGCGTCCCCCCTGCAGCGATCCCGTGAAACCCACCGCCTGCACCAGCGGATGCCGCACCAGCCCCAGTCCGACCTCGTACCCCTGGCCATGCACCAGCGAAAACACGCCGTCGGGCATTTTCTCCGCCTCGGCGGCCCGTAAAATGGCGCGGCCCACCATCTCGGACGTGCCGGGATGCGCCGGATGCGCCTTGCATATCACCGGACAACCGGCGCCCAGCGCCGAAGCCGTATCGCCGCCCGCCACGGAATAGGCCAGCGGAAAATTGCTGGCCCCGAACACGGCCACAGGCCCCAGGGGCACGTTCATGCGGCGCAGGTCGGGCTTGGGGACGGGCGTACGTTCGGGAACAGGCCGTTCGATGCGGGCGTCCACCCACGATCCTTCCCGGACCGCCGCCGCGAAAAGCCGGAGCTGATACGCCGTGCGGCCCCGTTCGCCGCGAATCCGGCCCGCCGCAAGGCCCGATTCCCGGCTGGCCCGTTCGACGAGCGCCTCGCCAAGGTCCTCGATCTCCGAAGCAATGCGTTCCAGAAAATTCGCCCGATGGGCCGGCTCCGTAGCCGCATACGCCGCAAAAGCGGCTTCGGCGGCTTCGGCGGCGGCGGCGACGTCGGCGGCGCCCGCCTCGCAAAACGACGGATCAAGCGGGGCGCCCTCTGCCGGATCCCAGGCGCGGAAGCCTTCCGCCTCGTCGCCCGTTATCCGACCTGCGATAAGATGTTTGCCGTGTAAAGTCATGGCTGCCGGGTGGTCAGGTTAGAAATCCGGGGGCGTTAAGAGGTGGCTGTGCAGGCCGGACGTATACGCGGCAGTATCCTTACAGAAGCATACGAAAGCAAGGGGCGAAAAAACGCGAACGGCGGCGGGTTCATAGGAATATGAGGCGATAAATCCGGGCGGGCGCGGCAGAACAGGGAGAATACTATTGCCATATAGAAGGATAAACGCGCAAAGCCCGTATGGGATCGCTTCGGCGGGCGAAAAATTTGTTGCGCCGCTACGCCGCATTCGCCGGAGGCGTTGCAAAGGCGAACGCCCGGGCCGGGTTGCCGACGAGCAGGTCGTCGATCGCGGCGGCGGGCAGGCCCAGTTCCCGCAAGCGGGGAACGAATTCCTTCAGAATGCAGGCAAAACCGGGGCCTTCCGCATGTCCCCAGGCGGGCCAGTAGGAACGCCGCGCCAAATCGCTCCCCAGGAGTATTTGCTTGCCGTACCCGGCGTCCGCAAGGCGGGCAATGGCCTCGGCCCGGAGCCGATCCGGGTAGTACTTCGCCTTGCCGATCTGATCGTATCCCAGAAAAGCGCCGGTGGAAGCCACTTCGAGATGGTACGATGCGTCCAGCTTGCGGTCCATATGCCCGATCACGACCCGGCCCGGATCGACTCCGAGGGACGCCAGCAGGCGAACCTGTTCAAGCGCCATGGTTCCGGCCTCCGTATGCGTCGAAATGGGCGCGCCGGTCTTGCGATGCGCGGCGGCCGCGGCGCAAAACACTTTTTCCGCCAACGGACTGATTTCGTCGAGCGTGGAGGCGACCTTGACCAGGCCTGCGCGAATGCTGGTCCCGTCGATGCCCTCGACAATCTCCCGTTCGAAACGCGCCGCAAGGTCGTTTACGGACGCGCCCTCGACAAAAGGCGCCGAAAACGGGTCCTTGTTGTACCCCGTAGCGCACACGATATGTACGCCGGTCCGCTCGGAAATGCGGCGCAGCCCCCTGGCGTCCCGCCCGTAATCCGGGGTGCTCATTTCCACGACGGACACCCCGCCCGCCGCGCGAAAACCCTGCATTTCCAGGACCGCCGCCTCTTCGTCGTCCAGCACGAAATCCATTTTTTCGGGAGACGGATCGGGCGGGGCGCACAGCAAATGCTCGTGTCCGTAGCAAATGCCCAGACGCGCGGCTGCAACAGGCCCCCGAACCGTTTGAATCATGGACATGGCGGCGCGGCGATTATACTATGGCCCCCATCGCGGCGAGCCGATCCCGCAACGCATCCGGCGACAAGGCATGGGGCAGCGTCTCCTCCTTGCAGGACAGCGCCGCCGCCACGCCCGCCGCTTGCCCCATGGCCATGCATTGCCCCATGCTGCGCACGGAAGCATGGGCGTCGCGCTCCGCGGACAAGCACCGACCGGCCACAAGCAACCCCTCCACGCGCTGCGGCAACAGGCAACGATACGGTATGTCATAGGCCGCGCCGTCCGGGAGATATTCCCACCGCGTGTCGCGCCCCGCATGGTGATCCTCGATAGGCGCCCCGCATTGCGCAATGGCGTCGTCGAACTTGCGGGCCGAGAGCACGTCCTCCCTGGTCAAGCGGTACGCGCCCCGGATGCGGCGGCTTTCCCGAACGCCGATCTGGTTGCTCAGGTCGGTCAGGAAGGCGCGTTCGTACCCCGGCACGAAATCTCGCAGAAACCGGGCGTACTCCATGGCCTGCCGGCGGCCTGCTATTTCGGCGCGGGTCAATTGTTCGGGGTCGGTGGCGTCCACCTCGCCCACGCGGGTCATGTTCGTGGCCATCACGCCGGGATACGGGGTGACGTGAATGCTTCCCTCGCGGCGAGGCAAGGCGTATCGGCCCGTTTCGGCGGCCTGCGCCATGAGGGCGTGCAGCTGCTCCTTGCCGACGGCCCGGGCGCGGGCGTCGTCCACCCCGGTCATGCGGAAGGTGGTGGTGAGGGATTGCACGGGGCTTTCGCCGGGGCCTTCGTACGGCGCGCCGGACCAGGCGGCCACGTCCGCGTCTCCGGTCGCGTCCACGATGCAATCCGCATGGATTCTGAACCAGCCGCGCTTGGTGGCCGCCACCACGCCCGTCAGGCGCTCCCCGTCCATGAGCGCATCCATCACAAAGGCGTGAAACAAGAGGCGCGCCCCGGCCTCGAGCGCAAGCGATTCCCAAACGACCTTGAGCGTTTCGGGGTCGTACGTCACGCCCTGCCCCGCCCCGTACGTGTTGGGACGAAGCAGCATGGCGCCCCGCGCTTTCAGGGCGTCCACGACGAGGTCCGGCACGCCGCCCACAACCTTTCGGGGCGCGCTGCCCGGCGTGTAGAATCCGTAGAACGTATCCAGCACCTGGGTGCTGACGCCGCCCATAAAGCCGTATCGCTCCACGAGCAGCGTGTCGGCGCCCGCCTTGGCGGCGGCGATGGCGGCACAGGCCCCGGCGGAGCCGCTGCCCACCACCAGCACGTCGGCGCGTAGTTCGGCTACGGTTTGCTTGCTATGAACAGGCACGGAACGATCTGGAAAACGAAAAGACCAAGGCATGGCGAATCCGCGTGGCGGACGCCATTGTGAAAACGTATCGAAAATAAGGATGCGCGGAGCAAGCCCGCAAGAGCCAAGGCTGCGCAATAGCGTAATTTTGGCGCGCGGGCGCAGGATTTTTTGGGCGCGGGCGCGTTGCGCGCAAGCGGCGGCATGGGTAGATTGGCAGTCCGCCGCACCGCTAACGAAACGCTATCCGCCATGCCTGACCTGTTTCCCGATTTCGCCGCGTTCAAAATCATTTTTCTCCTTCTTCCTTTGCTGGCTATCTTGTGGGCCTTGCTTCCGTTCGCTGTGTTCGGCGTAAAGAAGCGGCTGGACGAGCAAATCAGGATCAGCAAACAATTGCTTGCATGCCAGCAAGCCCTGTACGAACATCTGAAAAACAACGAAAACGCGGCGGCGCCGTTCGGAAAAACGCCATAGCGACGCCGCCCACCCCGCTCCCAACCCTTCGACGCTCATGAACAGCGCTACGCAAAAAGGCTCCTCCATCACCCTCCTCGGAACGGGCCTCATCGGCATGTTCTATGCGCTGGCCGTCAACGGCTCCCGGGGACGGGACCGCATCCGCAGCGTGTTTTCGCGCAGCGCGGAACGGGCGAAAACCTTCGCCGGAGAATGGGACATAGCCCACCATACGGGCGACCTGGAAACCGCCGTCCGCCATCCCGATACGGACATGGTAATCATTGGCTTGCCCAACCATCTCCACGAGGAATGCGTGCGCCTTGCGGCGGAAGCGGGCAAAGGCGTCCTGTGCACCAAGCCGCTGGGGCGGACCGCCGCCGAAGCCAGGCGCATGCTGGACATGGCGGAGCAAGCCGGGGTGTTTCACGGCTATCTCGAAGACCTCGTATATACGCCCAAGACGCTCAAGGCCATTCGAAGCGTACGGGAAGGGGCGCTGGGAGATATTTTGTGGGTGCGCTCCCGCGAAACGCATCCGGGGCCGCACAGCGCCTGGTTTTGGGATATCGAACAGGCCGGGGGCGGCGCGCTGATCGACATGGGATGCCACACCATCGAAATCGTCCGGAATTTCGTGGGCAAGAACAACCGCCCGGTAGAGGTCATGTGCTGGGCCGACACGCTGGTCCATCCCGTCGAGGCGGAAGACCACGGCGTGGCGCTCATCCGGTTCGAAAGCGGGGCGGTCGGGCAAATCGAGGTGAGCTGGGCGTTCCGGGGCGGCATGGACCTGCGCGACGAGGTGGCCGGCACGGAGGGCACGATCTGGCTCAACCACTGGCTGCGCACGGGATTCGAGATGTTCACCTCGGGAGAAACCGGCAGTTACGTGGCCGAGAAAGTGGAAACGCCCAGCGGATGGCTGTTCCCGGTAGGCGACGAGCCGAAGGCGCTCGGCTATACGGACATGTTCGAGGACATGTTCGAGGCGGCGGAGGCAGGCCGGGAGCCAATGGAAACGTTCTACGACGGGTATGTCGTGAACGCGGTCCTCGACGCCTGCTACAAATCCGCGAAATCCAGGCGGTGGGAACCCGTGGAACTGGACGACTGGCGGGCGGAAAAACCGCATCCGAGGGTGGCGCCCGTCGCGCGCGAGGCGGACGGGCAGGTGATCATCAAGGAAGAAGTATTGCCCGACGGCTCCAGACGCCGCATCCTGAAAAACAGGGAAACGGGAGAAATAACCCAGGTCATGGTCAAGTAACGCCTTGCATGGTTCGCCTGAACATCCTGTCGTCCGCATCGCCATGTGGTCGGGGCCGCGCAACATTTCCACGGCCCTGATGCGGTCCTGGCAAGCCCGGGGCGATACGGTCGTGACGGACGAGCCGTTCTACGCGCATTATTTGCTGAAAACCGGCGCCCCGCACCCCGGACGCGACGAAATCATTGCGCAGGGGGAGACGGACTGGCGCAAGGTAGCGGCGCAGTTGACGGAGGAAACGGACCGCGAGACCGGCGGCCTCCAGGGGACGCATTCCCGCGAAACCGGCGGCAGCGACGAGACGGGAAATCGGGACGCGCCCGTTCGGAAATATATCCGCTACCAGAAGCATATGGCGCACCATCTTTTCCCGGAAATGGAGGGGCCCTGGCTGGACCGGCTGCGGCACGCCTTCCTGATTCGCGATCCGGCGGAAATGGCGGCGTCGCTGGCGCGCATCACAGAAAATCCCGAGCCGTACGACACCGGGCTGCCGAACCAGTGCGCCCTGTACCGGCGCATCGCGCAGCAGACAGGCCGCCCGGCGCCGGTCGTGGACGCGCGGGACGTGCTGGAGAACCCGGCGGGCGTACTCGAAAAGCTGTGCGCGGCCCTTGGCGTGCCCTGGACGGAGGCCATGCTCTCCTGGGAACCCGGCTTGCGGCCCGAAGACGGCGTCTGGGCTCCGCACTGGTACGACCAGGTCGCTACCTCGACGGGTTTTCGACGTCCCGCCCCGGCGAAGCGAGACGTTCCCGCGTCGCTGCGCGGGCTGGTCGAAACCTGCCGCCCGCTCTACGAAACGTTATACCGCAACCGAATTACGGCCTGACATGCTCCAGACTTTCGACGAGCGCAACCGGAACATCCTGATCAATATCAACGGCGAACTGATTCACCGGGACAAGGCGGGAATCAGCCCCTTCGACAGCGCGGTGCAGGGCGGAGATTTCGTATGGGAAGGACTGCGGCTGTACGAGGGACGCATTTTTCGCCTCACAGAACATCTGGACCGGCTGAAAGCGTCGGCGCAAGCGCTGGCGTTCGCCGGGATTCCTTCGCGCGAAGAGATGATCGAAGCCGTGCGGCGGACGCTGGAGGCGAACGGGATGCGGGACGGCGTACACATCCGCCTGTCGCTGACGCGGGGGGTGAAAATCACGTCGGGCATGGACCCGCGCCTGAACCAGGGCGGCCCGACCCTGATCGTGCTGGCCGAATACAAGGCGCCGGTGTACCCGACCGACGGGCTGTCGCTCGTCACCAGTTCGGTCCGGCGGTTTCCGCCCGATTGCCTGGACCCGAAAATTCATCACGGGAACCTGCTCCAGTCCATTCTGGCGAAGGCGGAGGCGAATGCGGCGGGGGCGGACGATGCGCTGATGCTGGACCGCAGCGGGTTCATCGCCGAAACGAACGCCACGCACGTCTTTCTGGCGAAGAACGGGACGGTGCTGACGGGACATACCCATGCGTGCCCGGAAGGGATTACGCGCCAGGCAGTGCTGGACCTGTGCGCGGCGCACGGCATTCCCTCGGAGGTTCGGAATCTGTCGCTCGCGGAGGCGTACGCCGCAGACGAAATGTTCTGCACCGGCACGATGGGCGAACTGGCGGGCGTGACGCGCCTGGACGGGCGCAGGATCGGGGACGGGCGCATAGGCCCGGTGACGCAGCGCCTGGCCGGTCTGTACCGGGAGGAGACGGCGCGTAGCGGGGTGGCGGTGGTGGGATGAGGGCGCCGGCGTAGGCGTTGGCTTAACTTCCTGAATGGATTGAAACTGGAAGAAATATTCTGGTTGGCCAAGAAAGAGGGTTTCACGACCGCGCGCCGGGCTTCCGACGACGAACTGCTCCGAAACCTTGTCGCAGAAGGAGACTTGCCGGGGGCGCTGTGGAAACAGAAATAGGGAACCAAAAACGGGCGCGGATATTTTCATGATGTCTCTATTCTGGCATACCTGACCGAAACCCCCGCATACCATGACGTTTCTTCGCTCCCCCCTCCGCATCGCGCTCGGCCTGTTTGTCGCCGGCGGATTCCTTGCCCAAACGACCTTCGCGCAGGAGATGCCCCGCACCGCGGCGCCCGAAGGCGCGACGGCGTATATCGTTAGCCCCGAAGACGGCGCCACCATCGAGGGCGGCAAAGTGCATGTCGTGTTTGGCCTGAAAGGCATGGGCGTCGCGCCCGCAGGCATCGACTATCCCGACACCGGGCATCATCACCTGCTGGTCAATGCGGAGGAATTGCCGCCTGCGAACATGCCTATCCCCACCGACGAAAACCATATCCATTTCGGGAAAGGCCAGACGGAAGCCACGCTGATGCTGGAGCCGGGCGTCTACACCCTGCAACTGTTGCTCGGGGACAAAAATCACATCCCCCACGAGGCGCCGGTGATGTCGGAGAAGATTACGGTGACGGTGGAGTAGGAAGGGGGGCGGAGTGGACGGAATACCCGATGAATCTCAAGCGCGTTTACGCAATTTACAGGTTGCCTTCGCAAACCGTGAACTATGGACCAGCGGCCAGTCATCAAAGAAAAAAGTAGCTTTGTAAAGGGCGTAGGCACAGGCGCGGGCTGTCTGAGCGGCGGATGCCTGTTTTTTATTGGCCTTGTAGTGGTGGCGGTTATTTTGCTGATGCTCATTGCTGGGTAGGGGGTTCTGGGGGCTTTTTTGCTTTTAACGGAAAAGAAAAGTGAACTGGTCGTAATCGTGGAAGCGAACCTGACCGGCTTTGTCCAGCGGCTGGCCGAAGCGCAGAACACAGCGACGCGAGATGCGTTTCTTTCGGCGAACCTGCTAAGCGGGCGGCGGAACACGCGCTGAAGACGCACGCGCCCGGCGTACACGATGCGATCTGCGCAATGGGAGTTAACCGGGTGAACAACCTGCAAGGCAGGCCGCTATTCGGCGGCGGAGATACCGATGCGCCCGGATACATAAACGCGGCGGAAGCCTAATCAATCACGAAACCGAACGAGGTAGTGACATGAGCCAGAAGATATTCGATGCGATCCATTCGACAAAACAGGCGGTTGCGGAAGCACATGATGCTGTGCAGCAAGCCGTAACGCGCTGGCATAAAGCGAACGAAGCCGCACGGGATGGAAAAGTTAAATGGGAAACGGAAGAAGGGTGGAAGCCATTACCTATAGACAAGGGCTATCAAAGGCAGCGGCGTTTGGATATACGCTATGACGAACTGTGCGATACCAGCGCGGAGGACTGGGCGGGTGAAGGAACGCTGGCTGGGGTGTTGCTTGTCGCACGCGACAATGCATGGGATAATCCTGACGAAGATAGCATGCGGGAACTGCTGGCGGCAAAGGATGCGTGGCTGGAGGGTATCACGGAAACAAGGGATGCGGCGCATGAACTGCATAAAACCGTTGCTTCGCTGAAAAGCGTAGAAGACGAGGCGGCGGAATTAAAACGAAACCTATAGGGGCGCGGAACCTGAACAATCACGAAACCGGACGAGGTTAACGATATGTACAGGATACCCCTGCAAGAACTTGTTCCGTTTGCGTTCGAAGCGAAAGCGAAGGCGTTCGAAGCGGAAGCGCGGGCATACGAGGCGGAAGCCGATGTATTCTATGGGAAAGCGGAAGGGCTGGAAGAAAGCGTACAGGTTTCTTTGGGGTATCTACATTGGCATAATGTTGCAAGTCATTATCGCCTTGTATTGGGGAATCGGGAGATAGCTTCGATTCATTGGGCGAATGCTTCGCGTGGGAGGGAGTTTGCTTCGGTGGCGCGGAAAGCGGCGGCGGAGGCGGAACAATATGTGGCAGAGGCGGAGAAAGCGGCGGCGGAGGCGATGGACAAACTTTTGGAGGTAAAGAACCTGAACATGTTTGCCCTATGGGAAACGGTAGGACTCTTGCGGGAGGCGGAGGCTGTCTTGTGGCGGACGGTATTAGTAGAGTACGAACGGGAGAAGAAAGAGGATGGGACCCCTGCTTGAGAAGAGAAGTGGTCCGTAAAAAACTGGGGGTGTCCAGAAAACTGTGTAATTTACCCTTACACGTTTTCACCACACCAAGGAGGACACGCCATGCTGGAGCTGACGACAAAGCAAAAGAAACTGCTCGACGAGCTGCTTAAGGATTTCGACGGAGACGTACAAGCCCTGCTGGGCCGCGAGGGCCTGCTCGGCGCGATAACAAGCGCGCCATAGAGACGGCCCTTGAAGCGGAGCTGACGCACCACCTGGGCTACGCGCCCCATGCCATAGCAGGCCGCAACAGCGACAACAGCCGCAACGGCTACACCGAGAAGCGGGTACAAACCGATACTGGTTCGTTCGATCTGGAGGTGCCCCGGGATCGTAACGGCACCTTCGAGCCGCAGATAGTGAAGAAGCGCCAGCAGCGCATGGGCGGACTCGACGAAGGGCGGGCAATTCCGTACCGGATGCGGCAAGGTCGCGGGCCATGCCTACGCGGGCGGAATGACCGGAAAAATCGCCTTCAAGGCCAGCGGCCAGCGCGGCGGCGCGGATCCTGTTCGATATGCTTCGGGCGGACAAGCCGAAAACGCTCGCCCCCGGCTCCGGCGCGTCGGGCCGGATGCGGAGCAAGGCGCGAACGGTCTGCGGGGCTATGAATTGCACGGCTCCGGCGCCTTCCTGATCCGTCTTGCTACGGCCCACGTATACGCGGCCCGCCCCGTCGCTGGAATCTAATTCCACGTCGGCCCACGTGAGGGCGGCGGCTTTGTCAGTCAGCGCCGCGGCCTGTCGCTGTCTTGATCCGCCTTCGCGAGCGGCGCGGCGGGCAAGCCTATCCGGCAAGAACTACGCCCAGCAAGGCAAGCGTAATCGCAAGGTTTATGCCCGTAATCCATTTTAGCGCGTCTATACTCGCTTTTAGCGCGGCTACGTCCGCTTTCGAAGCGGTTTCGCCTTGCTTTTGCTCTACGGCTTGCGCAATGGCTTCGGCTTGTGCTTCAGCCTGTTTCTGTTCAAAGCCTGCGGCGGCAAGGTTGCGGGCAATGGAAAGAGTATCAAGCATTTTCTCTTCCGGGTTTGGGGTGCACAGGGTATACGTTCGCGGCACGGCATAGTGTTCCCCTACGCTTGCCCGTAATACCGGGCAAACGCGCGACCCCGTTTCCATCCCCATCCCCCCCCACCGGGAACCCGTTTTCGTATAAATATTATGTCCGTATAAAGGCTACGGACGGCCGCCGGTCGAATGATTCCCGGCGGAATATTTGCGCTATACACAATACGAGAGAGAGGCAGACTATGGCCGCACCGTACAGAGAACTCATCCAGAATATACGACTCGCATTTCCCCAGCCGACTTCTGATCGGATTCACGATTCGTATCTGGTGCATTCGTTCATGAATGCGCTGAACCAGGTGGATGCCCTGAAAATGCACTTGCCCATGCTCGGCGCCGTCGTGGAGCCGAACTACGAGGCAGCCCGCCATGCCGGATTGCCAAGCGACATGTCCTCCGTGGAGGAGGTAACATCCGAACTCGTGGGCTACCTGCGAGGAATGACCGTCGTGGGACATCCGCGGACGCAGCAGAACGTCATTTGCCCGCCCACCATCCCCAGCGTGATCGGGGTGTTGCTCGCCGCCCTGCACAATCCGAACCTCGGATGGGACGAACACAGCCGCCTTTTCGCGCTGGCCGAGGTCGAAGCCGCCGGCATCACGGCGGGCCTCGTCGGCTACGATCAGGAACAGGCGGCGGGCCTGTTCACGTTCGGCGGCACGGGCACGTCGCTGTACGGCATCCGAATCGGCCTGGAAAAAGCCTGCCCGGGCAGTTTGCGGCGCGGATTGTCCGAAGAAGCCGTGCTGTTCGTGGCGGACACTGGGCATTACTGCGCTTACAGCATTGCCGGATGGATCGGAATGGGGTCGGACCAGGTGGTCTCCATCCCCACCACCCCCGAAAACGAAATAGACCTGCGCCTGCTGGAAGAAGCGGCCCGCAAAGCGCTCAAGGAGGGCAAAAAGATCGCCGCCTTCATCGCCACCATGGGCAGCACCGATGCGTTCGGCGTGGACGACCTGCGAGCCATCGTAGCGCTCAGGGATGCGCTGGTCGAGGAATTCGATCTCCCCTACCGCCCGCACGTACACGCCGACGCGGTCATCGGATGGGCCTGGTCCGTCTTCAACGACTACGATTTCGAGAAAAACGAACTGGGCTTTCGGCCCCGGACGCTGCGGGCACTTGCAGGGGCCTGCCGGCAGATACGCCACCTCCCCCTCGCCGACTCCGTGGGCGTCGATTTTCACAAGACCGGCTTTACGCCTTATATATCCAGCCTCATTCTGGTCAAGGACTACAAAGACCTCCGGCTGCTGAAACGCGACCGCGAACTCATGCCCTACCTCTATCATTTCGGGGAATACAAGCCGGGCATGTACACGCTGGAAACCTCCCGATCCGGCGCGGGGCCCATGGCGGCGCTCGCCAATTACCAGTTGCTGGGCGTACAGGGCATCCGCGCCCTGATAGGGCATCTCGTGGAAATGGCGCAGTTGCTGCGGGAGCATCTGGAAGGGCACGAGGGCGCCATTGTGCTGAACCGGGATAATTTCGGGCCGGTCACGCTGTTTCGGGTGTATCCGCCCGGCAAGGAAGTCCTCACTACGTTCACGAACAGGAGAAAGGAATTCACGGACCCGGCCTGCCGGGACGCCATGCTGGCCTACAACGACTACAACCGGAAGGTCTCCGCGTACGTGCACAAGGAAGCCATGGCGGGGCGGGGCGTGTTGCTTTCCCTGACGGATTGCTACCGGCACACGACCTACGGAGAACCCGTCGTGGCCATGAAATCCTACATCATGTCCCCGTTCGTGGACGAGGAAAGCGTGGAGATCATCGTGGAGAAAGTGCTGGAAGCGCGCGAACAGCTACGCAAGGAAGCCGCCGCCGACAAAAACCAGAAGATGCTGCACTGGTTTGCTTAGCTGCACAGGCGGCGCACGGAGGCGGTGCGCAAGCGCGGGGGCAGGGTACTTTGATCGAAAGGCGAACGTCGTAAGCACGGACAAATCTAAAGCCCGAAATCGAGATTGCCTATTTATTCAAAATTAAATCTTGATTTATCCCGCGTTTTTCAAAAAATTGACGGGATAAATGAAAGCGAAGGCTAATTCTCGCATCTTCGAAAACAAACTCGATCTGGCGGGCTTGCAGAAACGCTCCCCCGGACTTGCGCTTCTCCGATGCAAAAGGAACGAGAATTTTATAATTTCGCATAGCGGCAATCAAACGCGCTGGAAACGAACCCTATAAGGGCCCTTATGCTTACCAGGCTGACCATTCGCAACTTCAAGCGCTTCGGCGAGGTGGATATCCCGTTGGGGAATCCCGTGGTGTTCATTGGACCGAACAACTCGGGGAAAACGTCCGCCATGCAGGCCCTTGCGCTCTGGGACATCGGTCTGAAAAAATGGACTGAAAAACGTTCCGGGAAAAGCGCGCCCGAGCAACGCACGGGCGTTGCGGTCAACAGAAGGGATATCCTGGCCATCCCTGTTCCCAATGCGAATTTGCTATGGCGGGAGTTGCATGTGCGCAACGTACGAAAAGTCGATGGGCGGCAGCGAACGGACAATATCCGAATCGACCTGGTCGTTGAAGGTATCAGCCGGGGCAAGGCATGGAAATGCGGCCTCGAATTCGATTATGCGAACGAAGAATCGTTTTATTGCCGCCCATTACGGCTCGACGAGGGCAAAACGCCAAACCGCATGCCGATTCCGGATGAGGCTGCGGCGACGCAAATCGCCTTTCTCCCCCCTATGTCGGGGCTTGCCGCCACCGAAACGCGGCTGGACGAGGGCGCGGTGAATGTTCGGGTCGGGGAAGGCCGCACGGCAGAGGTTTTGCGCAACCTGTGCTGGCGGGTTCTAAGCGAGCGTCCCGATCTGTGGGAAAAAACCGTCGAGGACATCGACCGCCTCTTCGGCTCTCGGCTCAAAGACCCTGTTTATATGCAGGAAAGGGGAGAAATCGTCATGGAATACCAGGAACAAGGCGTTCGTCTCGACCTGTCTTGTAGCGGGCGGGGATTACAACAAACATTGCTTATCCTGACGTACATGCGCGCCAATCCGGGCGCGATCATCCTGTTGGACGAACCCGACGCGCACCTGGAAATTCTGCGGCAGCGGCAAATATACGCGCTGATTACCGATGTGGCGGCGGAACAAGGGAACCAGATTATCGCCGCCAGCCATTCGGAAGTGCTTTTGAACGAAGCCGCCGACAGGGATACGGTTATTGCTTTCGTCGGCAAACCCCATGTCCTTGGAAACGGCCGAAGCCAGGTGCGCAAGGCGCTGAATGAAATTGGATTCGAGCAATACTACCAGGCCGAGCAGACCGGCTGGATCCTGTATCTCGAAGGCTCGACCGATTTGGCCATATTACAGGCATTCGCCAGGCGCTTGGGCAACGAGCGGGCGATCCATGCGCTCGAGCGCCCCTTTGTACGATACGTTGCGAATCAGCCCAGGCAAGCGAGGCGTCACTATTATGGCTTGCGAGAAGCGTTGCCCGCGCTCAAGGGCCTGGCCCTCTTTGACCGCCTGGACGACGAGCCGGCGGAACGCGGCCCGCTTCAATATATCTTCTGGAAAAAACGGGAGATAGAAAACTATTTATGCACCCGGGAAACGCTGGAAGCATACGCCCGCGCAAGCGACCTGGCAACCGACCCGGCGCCGCTATTTACCGCGGCGGAAACAAATCGGCGCGTCGCAGCCATGCAGGAAGCCATTGCCGAAATAGCGCAGGCCATGGCGACGCTGGGCAAGGACTCCCCGTGGTCGCCCGACGCCAAAGTAAGCGACGATTTTCTGACGCCGCTCTTCAAAGCGTATTTCAAAAAACTGGATTTGCCCAACATCATGGACAAAAAGCAATTCCATGCACTGGCAGGCTATGTCCCGCAACATGAAATAGACGCTGAAATCGGCGAAACCCTGGACGCTATCGCCCATGTGGCCGAGCGGGCGGAATCCGCGGGCAGCAGGGAAAACGCCTGAAGAGACAGGCTGCGCCCGTTTTCTTACGTTACCTTGTACCCGGAAAATCTTTTCGCAAACGCTCGCAGACATCGGGTCGATCAGAAAACACCGTCATCCATACGGACCAAAAACCGGTGTGCTGCGCCAGTTTAAGAACATTATTGACATCGGTCGCTTCGCTCGCCAAACTTGCGTAAGCCTCCTCCGCTGCATTCCATGCCTCCCGGCGCTCTCGCCATCGTATGTCTTTCATTTCCAGGTCATTGCCAGGTCTGCGCCCAAGTCCCAAAAGGCCAAACAGATTCTGGGCCTTTTTGCGATTCGGGCCGGAAAGATCGTCTTGCACTTTAACAATTCCATCCGGGAAATAATCGAATGGACGCCAGTCCTCGTCATCGTCAGGCCAGGTATAACCAGCACGCGAAACATTTTTATCCCGTTTGATACGGTTACAATTGCGGCAAGCGAGAAGAAAGTTGGTCCAGTTCTCTTCCAGCGTAGGCGTACGCTTCTTTGGGACAACATGCTCCACTTCCAAGCCGTCTTTCTCGCGCTCGCAATAGCTGCAATACGCGCCCAAGCGCTCTATTAAATCACTCTTCGCTTTCCTGTAGGGACGGAATATCTTTTGCTGACCATTACCGTCTTCAGGCCACGCCCCCTTGTCTACGCGTCGCATGACAATATCCTCTCTCTGTACCTCTCTATTCGCTCCAAGTCTCACGAGGACGCTTCAAGCGGAGAAACGCAACATAGGCAGGGTTGTCCGCAAACGGTTCCTCTAATCGGTTAAGCTTGTCGCGAAGAACGCGGATAGCCCCCGGATCATCCATTGAACTATTTTCAATAGCCCTGAAATATTTTTCCGCAGCGGCCACCATATCCTGAAAACGCCTGCTGCGCTGCGGCTGCTCGACACCCATTATATTCTCTGCCACATCCTCAATGCTCTGTTGATAAAGCGTTTCCGATTCTTCGTGCTCTGCATCCAGATTAATGACGCTGCCCTGTTGCGCCATGGACTGAATGATGAATGGCGAGTGGCTTGTGGCAATGAACTGCATATTGGGAAAGGTTTCGCGCAAATCGCTGACTACGCTGCGTTGCCATCGCGGATGCAAATGAAGATCGATCTCGTCAATCAACACCACGCCGGGAGTTTGGCGACAGGCGGCCCCATTCAAATGCGGATTGAGCTGCGAGCAGCGCATGGCGATGTCGGCCGCAATGGCAGCCATGTTGCGTTGGCCGTCACTCAGCATATTGAACGGAAATCGCACATTACCCGGGAAGGTTATTACGATATCGTCCTGGTCAAAGTCGAAATATGCGTCCGTAGCATGATCGACGCAACGGACAATCGCATGAATCATCGCTTTCAACGTTTCAAGCGTTGCGCCTCGTTGCGCCTGAATTAGCGTCAGGCGCTTCACCCATGCAACCAGATCGCGAGTAGAGGATCTAGGCGTAAGGCAATTTCTGTATCCGGCGTACCGGGAAATCTTTCTGCCCGGATCAACGCCGCCAGCCAGCCTTTGCCGCTGTTCCAGCCAAAGCCTCCCGGTACCGTAAAAACTGACACAAGGAAAGATCACATCCTCGCCGTGGCGGCTTTGTTGCACCAGAGCATGCATTGCGTCCCGGATACTCTTCGCTGCGCCGTAGGTCGTATGCGAATTCGCTGTCCGCAATTCGCGCGCCCAGATGAGCTGATTGGGGCCAACGGAACCATGCGCTGTCACAACAGCAGGGTAGTGTTCCTCAAAATGACCAGTTTCCGCAGTTGGCAGATAGGTACGCCGCACATCGTCATGGCGAATCTGCCGGCTTTTTGCGCGAGGGATCGAAATCATGACAGCTCCCAAGGCAACAGCCAGTGCATCCAGGATAGCGGTTTTTCCGGTCGCGTTGGCGCCAATAAGCAGGGTAAAACGCTTATCGAAAACAACCGTTCGGTGCTCGAAACACCGAAAATTCTGCAAGTCAAGACGGGCCAGATGCATTGATGCTCAGCGATAAGTGATCTTGTAAGATACGCAATCGCACTTTCAGAAACCCTCTCGTCTATACAACAGCCCGGACAAAAGACTGGAAAAGATGCCCAATTACTTCGGCGGCGGAGTGCTCCGCGCAATGGATCGTGGACTCGAAAACCCGGACGCCTTGCCGGGGTTCGCCGTCGAGGTGAGGGAATTGTTTTAAGGGGAAGGCGGCTATAGGGGGCGGGAAGATGCGTTCCGGGCCGCGCGCAGGGCGTATACATCCACCCACCACGCCAAAGGAGCGGGAATAACGGCCCGGACAATCCTTGCCGTTGCGCTTTGCTTGACCAGGCCTTGCTCCACCGCTCCTTCCCTATCCGAGCCCTGCTCTGCTATGCCTGTCTGGGCCGAGCGCGGAGAAATGCCTATTTCGGTTTCAATCACGGTCAGCCGCTCCCGTACGTCGGCCAGCATTCCATGAATGACCTGGAACTCCACCCGCATTTCCGTGCGCATTTCCCGCATTTCCGCGCGCATGTCGCGCATGTCCGCCCGGATTCCGTTGTAAAAGCCGAATAGCAACCCGGCGAACGTCACCAGGAAAACGGCGAAGGCGATGACATCCTTCCATTCACGATTTTTCATTTTGCTCCCCTACGTTTTTGTTGCCCGCTGACAAGACAGGAAACACCCGGACAGGCGGCACAGGTTCCGGCTTGCGGCGAAAAAATGTACTCCTTTGATTCCTGTGCACTGCGGGCCGGAGGAAGGCGATTTGGCGAAGGGAAAACCGGGTATCT
>JAJDWX010000008.1 GCA_022825385.1 Rhodothermales bacterium | reverse complement strand
GGAAGAGGGGGCTACGGCGCCGCTGGCGTGCGAGGGGGCGGACCCGCTGTCGTTCCGCATGGAGGACGGGCCGGGGGACGCGCCGGTATTATGGGAATGGGAAGGCCTTTGGGGCGCGAGCACGGCGCCTTTGACCGCCGCGGACACGCCGCAGCCGTTGTTTACGGCGCCACCCGGCAGCGCGGGGGCGACGTACCACTACGTAGCGAGCATGACGACGCATTCGTCGGGCGTAGCCCGCACGGCCCGGCGCAGGGTAAGCGTGACGGTGACGGGAAGCGAAGCGGCGAACAACCCGGCTCCTGAAATCGCCTGTACGGATTTCGAGGCCGAGCTGGCAGAGTGGGGCTATGATGAGTTTATCATGTTTGACATACACTGCGAAGTGACGAACGAGCCCGCGGACGCGACGTATTCATGGGACGAGGACGAGAACAACCCCGAAGAGGGTTTTTTGGAAGACTTGACCATACTCAATGCGCCATTCTATGCTGATTTTGGTCAGGAAGTAGCAGACGATAGTATGCTTGTATTCCAATTCACGGTGACGCTGTCGGCCCCGAGTCTTGCAAGCGATGTTACCGAAGATGTAACCGTGACGTTGTTGCAAACGGCGAATTTTATGACCTGCAACCAGAAAGAGTATACGGTATACGCCGGTTCTTCTCCTGATTTTTCCCTGAATTGTACGCCGGATCGTAGTTTTGATGATATTAAATGGGTCTGGGAAGCCGGTCCTTTATCGAGTGAAAAGGCGACAACAGGAGAAATGACCAAAAGATTAAGCCTCCCGCACTATGTCACGCGGCAAAATTTTGATCCTGTCTTTTCTGTTCCGGACGCCTTGCCTGCAGGCAAGGAGATAGATATCTATCAGTTTTTTATTTGCATCCGTGTTTACATCGACCTCGACTACCCTGGCGTAAATCGACCATATGAGACTTATGACTCTGAGTATGTTACGGTTACGGTTAAAAATCCTCCCGATATTTCCGTCGCATGCACAGCCCCGGTTCCGGTGTACGAGGGGGCGGAAGACGTTGATCTGACCTGCGAGGCTTCCGGGGCGCCCGAAGGTTCTGCGTATTCCTATGCCTGGAAGGCCTCCGGTTCTACGCCAGACACGGACCTCTTGAGCGCGGCGGATATATTGTCTCCTGAGTTCGAGACGCCAGAGACGGTAGATGCGGACAAGACGTACGATTACATGCTGACGGTTACGGCGGAGCACGCCCTGCCGGATTCGGCGGAAGTAACGGTTACGGTCAAGAACAAGCTTCCTGTCGCGGTTACGTGCGAGCCTCTGGATCCGGTCTATGAGGGGGCGGAAGACGTTGATCTGACCTGCGAGGCGTCGGGGGCGCCCGAAGGTTCTGCGTATTCCTATGCCTGGAAGGCCTCCGGTTCTACGCCAGACACGGACCTCTTGAGCGCAAAGGATATTTTGTCTCCGAGATTCGAGACGCCAGAGACGGTAGATGCGGACAAGACGTACGATTACATGCTGACGGTTACGGCGGAGCACGCCCTGCCGGATTCGGCGGAAGTAACGGTTACGGTCAAGAACAAGCTTCCTGTCGCGGTTACGTGCGAGGCTCCGGTTCAGGTGTACGAGGGGGCGGGAGACGTTGATCTGGCCTGCGAAGCTTCCGGGGCGCCCGAAGGTTCTGCGTATTCCTATGCCTGGAAGGCCTCCGGTTCTACGCCAGACACGGACCTCTTGAGCGCAAAAGATATATTGTCTCCGAGATTCGAGACGCCGGAGACGGTAGATGCGGACAAGACGTACGATTACATGCTGACGGTTACGGCGGCGAACGCCTTGCCGGATTCGGCGAAAGTAACGGTTCAGGTGCTCGACAAGCCCGATATCGCGGTTACGTGCGAGGCTCCGGTTCAGGTGTACGAGGGGGCGGGAGACGTTGATCTGATCTGCGAGGCTTCGGGGGCGCCCGAAGGTTCTGCGTATTCCTATGCCTGGAAGGCCTCCGGTTCTACGCCAGACACAGACCTCTTGAGCGCAAAGGATATATTGTCTCCGAGATTCGAGACGCCGGAGACGGTAGATGCGGACAAGACGTACAATTACATGCTGACGGTTACGGCGGCGAACGCCTTGCCGGATTCGGCGAAAGTAACGGTTCAGGTGCTCGACAAGCCCGATATCGTGGTTACGTGCGCGGACCCGGATCCGGCGTACGAAGGGGCGGGATCGCTTGCGCTGGCGTGTACGGCCGAGGGCGCTCCGGGCGACAATCCTGATTATGCGTATGCCTGGACGCCTCGGAATACTACGCCGGACACGTTATTGAGCGCGACGGACATTTTGTCTCCGACCTTCGCGTCGCCGGAGAATGTGGATGTGGACGAGACGTACGAATATACGCTTACGGTCTCGGCGGCCAATGCAGAGGACGGTACGGGCGAGGTTACGGTCAGGGTACTCAACAAGCCCGATATCGTGGTTGCCTGCACGAATCCGAATCCGGTGTACGAGGGCGCGGAAGACCTTGATCTGTCCTGCGAAGCGTCGGGGGCGCCGGACGGTTCTGCGTACGCATACGCGTGGTCGGTTCGCAACGACGCGGGCGGCGGCGAGGCCATGGATCTTTTGACTGCGAATGCGACCGGTCCGACGCCGACGTTCGCCGTGCCTGCGAATGTGTCGCAATCGACGAAATACGAGTATACGCTTACGGTTTCTGCGGAAAACGCGGAGGAAGGGACGGACGACGTAACGGTAACGGTGCTCAACGAGGGGGCCATTGCGCTCGCGTGCTCCGATCCGGGTCCGGTCTACGAGGGCTCGGACGATATTGCGCTGTCGTGCTCGGCTTCGGGGGCTCCGGGGGAGGCGCCTTCGTATGCGTACGCCTGGTCGCCGCGCAGCGACGCGGGTTCGCCGGGGGATACGGCTCTTTTGAGCGCGACGAATATATCTTCTCCGACGTTCGATGTGCCGAACGCGGTGTCTTCGGACGCGGCGTACGGGTACTCGGTCCGGGCGACGGCGGCGAATGCGGAGGCGGGGACGGCGGACGTAACGGTAACGGTGCTGGACAAGCCCGCCATTGTGGTCCGGTGCGCAGCCCCGGACCCGGTCTACGAGGGCTCGGACGATATATCGCTTGCTTGCACTGCGTATGGAGCGCCTTCGGGTTCGTCGTATTCGTACGCCTGGTCGTCTCGCAACGACGCAGGTTCGCCGGGGGATACGGCGCTTTTGAGCGCGACGAATATACCTTCGCCGACGTTTGCCGTGTCGCCTTCGGTATTGCAAACGATGCGGTACGAATACCTTTTGACGGTTACGGCGGCGAATGCGGAGGCAGGTACGGCGGAGGTGAGCGTGACGGTATTGAACAAGGGCGCGCTGGCGCTTTCGTGTACGGATCCTGCTCCGGTCTACGCAGGCTCGGAAGATATTACGCTGTCTTGCGCGGCGGCGGGGGCGCCTTCCGAACAATCTGGTTCTGCGTACGAATACGTCTGGACGGGGCGCGGCGCTACGGCGAACACGGCTCTTTTAAGCGCGCGGGACGTTGCTTCGCCCGCGTTCTTCGTGCCGGAGGGCGTTTTGCAGACGACGGCGTACGAATATTTCGTTACGGTATCCGCCGCGAACGCGGAGGACGCGACGGCGGAAGTAACGGTAACGGTACTTGACAATCCTGCGCTGGCGCTTTCGTGCGCGAACCCGGATCCGGTGTATGAAGGCTCGGCGGACTTTGCGCTGGACTGCGCGGCGTCGGGCGCGCCCGAAGGTTCGGCTTACGAATATGTCTGGACGTCTCGGGGCTCCACGGCGGATACGGGTCTTTTGAGCGCGGCGGACGTCGCGTCGCCGTCGTTCTCCGTGCCGGCGGACGTTTCGCAGACGACGGCGTACGAATATTTTGTTACGGTATCCGCCGAGCATGCGGAGGACGCGACGGCGGAGGTAACGGTAACGGTGTTGAATACCGGGGCCATTGCGCTCGCGTGTCGCGGCAATCCGTATTCGGCGTACGAGGGTTCGGGGCATATTGCGCTGGATTGCGCGGCGTCGGGCGCGCCTTCGGGTTCTTCCTACGAATATGCCTGGACGCCTCGCGGTTCTACGGGGGACACGGGCCTCTTGAGCGCGGCGGACGTCGCGTCGCCGTCGTTCTCCGTGCCGGATTCGGTAGGGGCGGACGAGGCGTACGAATACCTTTTGACCGTCTCCGCCGAGCATGCGGAAGCTGCGACGGCGGAAGTAACCGTTACGGTGCTTGACAGGATAGAAGCGCTGCCCGCGCCCGATCCCGTCGCGTCTCCTGATCCCGATCCCGTTACGCCTCCTGATCCCGATCCGCCCCCGGCCCCGGATCCTGTTGCACCAGAGCCCGATCCTGCCGAACCTGCCCAACCTGCCGAACCGCTTCCGCCGCCTGTCGCGGAGGCTACCCCCGACCCTGCGCCAGATTCTCCCGCAGCCCCTGCCGATCCTGTTCCGCCCGCCCCGGGCCCCGTGGCCTTGTCTGCCGATCCGTCCGCGCTGGGGATGCGGGTGGGCGTTTCGGGCTTGCGTTTCGGCGTGCAGTCGTCGGATACGCAGGTGTCGCTGGATCCCTTGACGGACCGCATCTCGACGAGCGTGTCGGGTCCTTACCATGCGGGCCGCCTGACGCTTTCTTCGGACGGCGACCTGTCGCTGGACGAAAACGGAGACCTGGCGTTGTCCATCGAACTGGTTGCGCCGGTTCTGCTGCGCCGCGAGGGGGCCGGAGACGCGCCGCCGCTCGCGCTCAGGCCGACCTGGTCTATGGCGGCATCGTGCGCGCAGCGCGCTTCGCAGTCGATAGGGGGTTTGCACACGAATGCGACGCTTGCGGAATCGGATTGCCGCCTGTTGCTTTTCGGGGGCGCCATAGACCTTTCGGGCGCGGTTCCGGGTCGCTATTCGGGGAATATAGACGTGATGCTGCGCACGGCCTCGGGCGAAGAGACGCACTCGATAGAGGCAGCGGTGGAGGTGGTTTCTGGCGCCCGCGTGATTCTGGCGGGGGCGGGCGGGGTGCGCTTCGGCTCGTCGCGCGAGGTTGCCATGGGCTTGCTGGAGGAGCAAACGATAAGCATTTATCCGAATCTCGCATACCTGACCAGGGATAACCCGTCGGGCGCGTTCGAGCTCTCGAATCCGTCGCTCGTCCCGGTGGAGGTATCGGTGTCGGCGCGTTACGGGTACGCGGAAGCGACCGAGGACGGGCGCGAGCGGATCGTCGAGGACAGCGCCGACGCCCGCCTGGGCGATTTGTCGGAGGCGCTGGAGCTCCATCCGCGTACGCTCACGCTCATGCCGGGCGAGCGGGGCGTCGTCCGGTACGGGGTGCGCGAGGAGGCGCTGTCGAAGACGACGACAAGGGGCTACGCGGCGTTTTTCGAGATTGCGTCGGCTCCGCGCCAGTACGTTCGCGCAGACTGGTTGCCGGAGGCGGCTTCGGAGGGCAAGACGGCGCGCGTGACGATGCGGGTGCCGGCGGCGTACGCGCCGTCGGAGGACGCGGCGCAGTTAAGCGCGGAGCTGTTGTCCGCCGCGGCGGACCCCTCGCCGTCGGCGACGTTTCTCGTAGCGACGGACGGCGCGCCGTTCCTGGGAGAGGTGGCGGCGTATGACGCGCAGGGCCGCGAGTTGGGCCGTAGCCGTACGCTCGTCTACACGCGCAGCCGGGTGCGGGTGCCGCTCGATAGGGTGCCCGAAGGCGGCGCGGTGTTCTTGCGCTTCGTTTCCTCCAGGTCGGGCCAGGCGAGCAAGCCGGTATCGGTTCCGTGGACCGCGATGCAAAGAAGCGAAAAAGACATTGGCGCGGCCATGCCCCTTAAGGATACTCTGATCAAAGCCGCTTCGCTCAGCGCGTCACTATTGCCCGCAAAGCACCGTCATGCCCGGATCATTGAAATCAGCAGAAAATACGGTAAATTCGGTACGTTGCGTCCGTGACGCGCCCTTCGGGAGGCTGCGAGGGGCACGCTGGCTGTGTCATTCCTCATTATGTGGGGCCTGCCACATCGCTTCGTCATTCCTTGCCAGCGCACCCCTCGCATGCCTCTGAGCTTCGCGGATTTAATCAGAGTACCCTTAAAAAGTAAGGCGCGAAAATTTCGAAGTTAAATAATTAAGGCAATGCTTGTTTCGGGGCCTGTGGTGCGCCTTTTCGCGAATACATAAGGGTGCGTCGGGCGATAGGCTGGCATGCGTATTCAGGGCCCGATGTTTCGCGAAAAGGCGCACCACAGGCCCCGCTTGAGATTAACGAGGGCTGGGTCTTGCAATCATGGGCCTTGAAAAGTTTGTTACGTATGTCTTCTGGTCGTATCTTCAGGAAATACGGAGTCCGGGATGGCTGCAATAACCCTGGCGCCGCTCGACGGGCGCGCGCTTGTTGGTGCGCGTACGGATCTTAACCCGGCGTATGAGGGTACGGGGGTATGCGGGCGTTTCCAGCGGCGTTGCGGGCTGCGTATAGACGAACGCGCCGGTTTTGCCGGGAGGCGTCCGCAAGAAACAGACAAAACGTAATCAGCGTATCATACAGAGGCCGCCGCAAGCAAAGCACGCGCAACGAACTCGGCAACGTTTGTAAAGTATCCCATGATAAGTTGGTTACCGATCGTATCGAAGCATATCTGGCTTGGTCGGGTATTTTGTCTGTCGTTGCTGCTTGCCGCGGTGTACTGCCCTCCGGCTTTGGCGCAAGAGCCGGTCGCAGAACGGCCTGTTCGGTTTTTGCAGGAGACCCCCTGGACGGTGAGCGCGCCGGGCGCCCTGCATTCTTCGGGCTTTGTTTTGGCCTGGTGGGACGCCGGCGTCGGTAAATACTATCTCGATATCGCAGATTTTTTCGAGCGCCTCGGTTTCGACGTCGCCGCGCGGGATTCGATGATCGAAGCCAGCGATCCAGGACGCCTCTTTACAATCGATTTTGCAACGGGCCGCGTATTGCAGGATACGATGGAGCCTTTGGACCTGGACCCCGACGATTTTTTTGCAAGCGAAGGCGTCTATTATATTTCGCTGGAGGGCATACAGGCGATTTTTACGCCCGGCGCCATGGATTTCGATACCTCCACCCTGCACATCAGGCTTTCCACGGCCATGGCGTCGCTGGCGGGCCCTGTCGCCGCCAGGGCAGCCCCTTCCGGCGGCCATGCGCGCGGCCCGATGCTCTATGGCCGTTCCCGGCGCTTGCTGGGAAACACGCATGTCAACTATCGACTGACGCGCAGCGACCGATCCTTGCATTCTCCCGATTACAATGGAGGGTTCCGGGTCCATTCGAATGCATTGGGCGGGCGGCTTGCCGCCGAAGGATTTCTCTCCATGACGCAAGGGGAAACGACGACGCGGTTCCGCTCGCTGAACTATCTGCTTGATTTCCCGAATTCTCCTCTGCTTAAACGCATGGAGATCGGACGCATGAATATGTACGAATGGCCGCTTCGCACAACCTTCGACGGCTTTCGGCTGAGCAACATCCCGCTTTCTTTGCGGGACATCCAGCGGGAAGCGGTCATACGCGGGATCGCCGAGCCGGACGCCGTCATTGCGGCTTCGGTGGGCGGGGTGCTTGCGGATCGCGTACGGGCGGACGCGCAAGGGCGTTACGAATTGCGCATTCCGGCCTATTACGGCTCGTCGCAGGCCCAGCTCGAAATTGTTCCTCCGGGCGGAGGCGCTCCCACGACCTTGACGCGCCATCTTTTCATCGGGGAGGAGCTGTTGCCCCCCGGAGCGTTGTGGTACGATGTGCAGGCCGGGCGAGACAGTTACGACGAAACCATCTTTGGCTTCGGGCAACTTCGCTACGGCCTCAGCCAGCGTTTATCCGCGAAGGCCGCCGTCATACGGCTGGATTCGACCACGACCGCGATGGTCGGCCTGACGCGGAACCAGTGGGGCTTTTTGACTACAGGCGCCGAAGTGGCCTTGCCCCTGAAGGCGGCGCGGGGCTCCATGCGCATGTCTCTCGGGCGGTTGACCCTGCAAACGGAAGCCGAATTTTCAGACGACGAGCTGCTTTCGCTCTACAAGCGGCGGTTTCAGGGCCAGGTCGGTTTTGGCGTCCGGCGCATGAGCCTTTTCCTCAATGCCTCCCAGGTCAAAACGTTTCTTGGCAGCGAAAATCTGAACGCAAGCGGTTCTGCGACCTTGCCCTTGCCGGGCAAGATGAGCGCGCTCGTTACGGTCGGCGTTATGCAGAATCAAACGGAGATGACGTCGGAATCGCTTGGCGTGAACTGGCGGGCCACGCTGACGCGGGCGGTTTCCCGCAGGGGCCTGCGCGGCCGTTTCGGCTTGCAGGCCGACGGGGGGTTGCAGGAGCAATTCGACTTTGGAGGGGCTACGCTGTACGCGTACTACAAAAAAGTGTCCATCGGCTTGCGCGGCGGTTATGATATAGCGCGCGGAAACACGGAATTTTCCATTACCCTGCGTTTCGACGCCCCGTGGGTGAGCGTCAACAACCATTCGTCGGTGGAATCGGGCTCCTATTATCACCGGCAGAGCTTCTATGGCTCGATGGAACTGGGGCGTCCCATCCGCTTCAGCCGTCAGGCGCATATGCGCAGCAGCGCGCTCCTGCAAGCATACTACGACACAGACCGGGACGGTCGCAGGGACCCGGAAGAAACCCTGGTGGAAGACGTGGACATCAAGGTCGTGAAGGCCCGCGTCCAGCGCGTGGACTCAACCGTCGTGCGCGCCGACTTCCTGGCGCCCAGCACGGCGTACCAGGTGGTTATCGACCCGATGTCCCTGTCCGATCCAACGCTGCATCTGCCTACGGGCACGACGTTCAGTTTCATATCGGATCCCGGATCGACGAAGCGCGTCGATATTCCCGTGCACAGGAACACCATCGTGCAGGGCGTCATCGAGGATTTGCCGCTGAGTTCGCCCACGCAGGCCGGCGTGGTGTTCTTCCAGGGCGGCGAAGAAGTGATGAGCGCCGAAGTATCCCAGGACGCTTTATTCTCGGTTCTTTTGCCGCCCGGCGCGTATCGCCTTGAACTCAGGGACCTGCTTGGCCGAGAAGACCTGCAGGCCTTTACCCGGGAGGTCGAAGTGGGGGAAGAGGCTGTTCGGAATCTGCTTGTGAAGCCTTGAGGCCGAACCGGGCATCTGTTTTTTCCTTACCTTCCTTGCCGGTCTCGCTATCTTTTTCATCTCGTTCTTACTACCAACACGATGATACAATCAGTTTCCCCGCAGGTCGCGGACACTACGCTTGCTATGCCCCCGCAGGATATAGGGAGCAGTTTTCTCGCCACCTCGATATGGGATTTGTTCGGCTATGCGCAGGGTTTCGAGTACCCGCTTGGCGCGGCCTTCCTGATAGGCCTGTTCTTTTTATGTTCCGCCTATGTCCGTTATTTTCGCCAGTGGAGAGGCAGCAAGGCGTTATTGCGGTTAGAAACCGCCGGCCTGTCGTCGCGGGAGCTACAGGCGGCGCTTGATTCGGCGAGTCCGAACAATCCCTATCGTCTTGCAGGCGAACGCTTGCTTGAGGAGCAGGGGAGAGGCGGGTCGCCGCAGACTATGCTTGATTACGCCTTGCGTTACATCGGATTCGACCACGATAGCTACAAAGAGATAGACAGGTACATTACGGCCGTGGTCTACATTGCGCTCAGCCTTGGCTTGCTTGGGACGCTTTGGGGGATATTCGTCCTCTTTACGAGCGGCAGTCGCCATGCCGCCTCGGACCTGGTGGGGCTGGGCATTGCGGTCGTTTCGACCATGCTGGCCATGTGCGTACGCCTGCTCCTGTGGCCGGTCAATATTTTATTGCAGGCGCAGGTCCGCAAACGATACAAGGAACTACAGACGTGGGCGGTCGCCACGGCCTATGGATTGGCGCGGAAAGAGGCGCCGGCGCGCTTTGGAGAGGAATAGATGCAGCGCGCCGCCCCACAGCGCGCTTTTTGGGACAACGGTAAGGGCAGCTTGCAGAATAAGGCCGGGCTGCTAAAAAGGCCAATTTACGATAAGCCCGATAAGGCCAACGATCAGGATTCCGCTTCCTATGATCGTTCCAATTATCCGGTTTGATCGCTCTGCACTCTGTGTATTCATCTTGCCGAACCCCTCTGCAATCTCGGCCTTGATTGCGCCGAGTTGTTCTGCAATCGCCGCGTCTTGCTTGCCGAACCGTTCCGCAATCACCGCGTCGTGCTTACCGAATCGTTCTGCAATCGCCGCGTCCTGCTTACCGAACTGTTCTGTAATCTCGGTCTTGATTGCGCCGAGTTGTTCCGCAATCGCCGTGTCTTGCTTGCCGAATCGTTCTGCAATCCCGGCGTTTATCTTGCCGAATCCCTCTGCAATTTCGGCGCGTACTTCAATGCGCACAAAGTCGGGCACGCTAATTGCCAGAGGGGGCTGTTCGGTTTCCTTCGCCATGTTATCGACCTCTTCGAGAGTTGCTGGCTTTTCCGCCAAAGCTAAATTTTCCATCGTCCACCTCACGGTATTTATTGCGGATACGCCTGCCATCTTGCGAGCGTATCCGCCTGTGTCCTGTTACGCGCTCAGGTACGGAGGCGTACCTGAATAAACAGTAATATTATACGGCAAGAAAACGAGAAAGTCAAGGGATATTTTGTTTTTTTGGCAGGCAAAGAATATCCGCTACTCCTTGGCATTATCGTTCTTTGCTGGCGTATTGCCAACCATAATCGAGACATCCACCAGAGGGAAACGACAACCCTGCAACATGCCCCCGGACGTTCTGGCAGAGCCGGCTTGACCATCGCCAACCTGTTCCGTAAGTTTCCCGACGACGCTGCAGCCGAACGCTGGCTCGAAGGCCCCGTTCCCCTCGGGAAAACTCCGCGCGCTGGCTACTTGCAGCAGCCCCTGCAGTCGCGCCCGGTGTCGTGTCCGCATTGCGGCATGGAAAACAGGGTTCCCGGCGTTCTGGTGGAAATCAGGATTTTTTGCGGGGCGTGCAGGAAGGGGATTATGATTGAAGAGTCCGAACGTAAATCAGACGAATACTATCTTTAGCATTGCCCCAACGATTGTAAAAGGTCTCCGTTTTGACAGCCCCCCTGCTGAAGTCCTTTTCCCCCTTCCCCTTGCTGCTCCTCGGGTGCGTCCTTGCGGCGTTGCCGGGGTCGGCGTTCGGGCAGGCGGCAGACGATTCGCTTTCTGCGCTCCAGGCGCATCGGCTTGCCGACGACGAGCGGATCGATCTCGACGGGCGCATCGCAGAGGAAGCCTGGAGCCAGGCCCTCCCTATCGACGATTTTACGCAACAGGAGCCGGTCGAAGGAGCGCGTCCCTCCCGGCGCACGGAAATACGCATCGTGTACGACGAGGACAGGCTGTACATTGGCGCGATCCTGTACGACGACCCGGAAGGCGTCATCGCCTATCAGAAACGCCGCGACGCCCTGTTGTATACCGACGACCGGTTCATGTGGATTCTGGACACGTTCCAGGATGGGCGCACCGGGTATTTTTTCGAGACGAATCCGAACGGGATGCGGGGAGACGCGCTGCTCGTGGGCGGCAGCACATCGTTTTTTCGGAGCGGAGGCCGCGCGTGGAACGGCATTTGGGACGTACGCACGGCGCGCCGTCCCGACGGGTGGTCGCTGGAAGCAAGCATACCTTTTCGGACGCTGAATTTCGATCCGGGATCGGACGAATGGGGGATTAATTTCCAGCGTACGATCCGGCGCGACAACGAAGAGATACTCTGGAGAGGATGGCGACGTAACGAAGGCTTGCTGCGTCCGATTTTCGCGGGCAAACTGACGGGCCTCGAAGGGATGTCTCAGGGCGTCGGGCTGGAGGCGGTTCCGTCGGCCATCGGGAGCTGGCGCAATACGCCTGCGAACGACGATCCCGTAACGTATCCCGGCGACGTGAGCCTGGACCTGAATTACAGCGTAACCCCCAGCCTCCGCGCCTCGCTCTCGTTCAACACCGATTTCGCCGAAGTCGAGTCGGATCAGCGCCGCGTGAACCTGACGCGCTTCCCGCTTCGCTTCCCCGAGCAGCGCGGATTTTTCCTGGAAGGCGCCGGCATTTTTTCTTTCGCCCCGCGCAGCAATCCCACGCCGTTCTTTTCGCGCAACATTGGCTTGGTGGACGGGAAGCCCGTGCCTATCGACTAAGGCGTTCGCATGACGGGGCAGGCAGGCCGGACCGATGTGGGGTTCTTTCAGGTCGGCGTCGGGGACGATCGATACCGCGACGAAGACGGAGAGGACGTGGCGGTTCCTTCCGAACAGTTTACTGTTGCCCGCGTCCGGCATCCCGTTTTCGAGCAGTCCACCATCGGGGCCATCTATACGCGCCGCGCCACGTCGGAAGACGCGATGGGCTTCGCCCCGGAAACCGGCCATACGTTCGGCGTGGACATGCAACTGGCGACCCGCCATTTTCTGGGGGACAAGAACGCCGAAGTCGAACTTTTCGCCGTGGCGAATTCCAATGTCGATCCGGATGCGGACAAATCGCTGAACGACTTGTCGGCGCGCGGCCTCCGCCTCAATTTCCCGAACGATATCTGGTCCGGGCACGTTTCCTATCGAGAATTCGGCGCCGATTACGATCCGCAGGCCGGTTTCGTGCGGCGCAACAACTTCCGCCGCGTCGAGCCGCGCATCAATTGGCAACCCCGGCCCGCCTGGATCAAGCAGATCAGGCAGCTGGGGTTCGGGCTGCAATACCGGCATCTGGTCGCTATGGACACAGGGGTTCCCGAAGAGCGGGAATGGGAGATGGAACTGCTCGGCATCGCGTTTGAAAGCGGCGACAATGTGTCCGTCGAGCTTACGCGGCGCTTCGAAGAACTATACGATATGTTCGAGGTCAGCGACGGGGTGGATATTTTCCCGGGCGGGTATACGGTGCAGCGGTATTCCGTGGGCGGATATACGGCGGGCAGGCGGAAGATTTCCGTATATGGCGGCGTGGAGTGGGGGGGATTCTGGGATGGCTCCAGCACGGAGGTGGATGTCCGCGCGACGTTTCGCCCGAACGCCGGCGTCAGCGTCGGCGCCAGCGTCGGGTACAACGACGTGGACCTGCCGCGGGGCGCCTTCTCTGCGAATGTGTACGAACTTGAAACCGAATGGGACCCGACCCCCGACGTGTCCGCCATCGTGCAAGTTCAGTATGACGACGTGAGCGAACGGGTGGGCGTCTTTGCGCGGCTGCGCTGGATCGTCCGCCCGGGATCGAACATCTTCCTTGTGTATCGGCACAACTGGGAAAACAGGGGCGCCGGCCTCTTCGACAACCGCAATCTGGTCACGATTTCGCAAGGCGCTTCGTTCAAACTCAATTACACGTATCGTCTGTAGGCGGAATCGTTTGCAGAAATGCGTTGCGTTCGGTATTCTTTTCGGCGTGCTTGCCCCTTGCCCGAAAAGCGTCGGGAGGCCGGATCGTCCAGTCTGAAAGATCGCATGACCCACGCGCGAAATCTGTTTTTCCGCCTGTTCCCCGTACGCTACGGGCGCCGGACCGCGCGTTTTGCGGCGCGATTAAGGCAATGAAGATTTTTTCCGAATTTGTCTCGTTTTCCTGGATTTTATTAAATCTCTTTACTATGAAAAAATTTACTTACATAAAAATATTATCCCCGCTTATTATTTTTTCTTGTATTTCTTTATTTTTCCTTTCTATTTATAAAATTCCCTACTTTTTGTCCTTTTTCCTTATTCACCCGAACCTTCCGCACGATGCGCGTTTCCTGCCTGTTTTTCCTTCCGCTGCTTCTTTTCGCAGGATGCGGCGGCCCGTCCGCCCATGCCCCTGCGCCCCCGAATATCATTCTTGTGATTACGGACGATCAGGGGTACGGGGATTTCGGATTTACGGGCAATCCGATACTCCGGACGCCCCACCTCGACGAACTGGCTTCGGAAGGCATTCAGGTCAATCCGTTTTATGTCAGTCCGGTGTGCGCCCCTACGCGGGCGTCGCTCATGACAGGCCGGTATAACTACCGGACGCGCGTCGTCGATACCTGGGTGGGCCGGGCCATGATGGAGCCGGACGAAATCACGGTGGCGGAAGCGCTGCAAGAAGCAGGGTACGCGACGGGCATTTTCGGAAAATGGCATCTTGGGGACAATTATCCCATGCGCCCGCAAGATCAGGGCTTCGAGGAGACGCTCGTGCACCGGGGCGGGGGCATCGGGCAGCCCTCGGATCCGCCCGGCGCGGAAGGAGCGTACACCAACCCGATCCTTCTGCGCAATGGCGAACTGGAGCAAATGACCGGGTATTGCACGGATATTTATTTTGACGAGGCCCGGCGGTGGATGGAAAGCGAACACGCCCGGGGACGGCCCTTTTTTGCCTACATTTCTGCGAACGCGCCCCATTCTCCCTACCACGACGTCCCGGAGGACCTGTACGCCTACTACGCCGCCGAGGACCTGGACCCCGCAGGCTTCCCGCAAGAGACGGGCCACCCGCTTCCGGAAGAGAACGAGCCGGATCGCCTGGCCCGCATCTTCGCCATGATAGACAACATCGACGACAACGTAGGGCGCCTCGCGGCCTGGCTCGACGAGGCGGGCCTCGCGGAGAACACGCTGGTCCTGTTCATGGTGGATAACGGACCGAACACGCGCCGGTACGTGGCGGGCATGAAAGGCATGAAAGGGGAGGTGTACGAAGGGGGCATTCGTTCGCCGCTTCTTGTGCGCTGGCCTGCGCGATTTGCCCCCGGACGTCTCGACCACCACATTTCGGCGCATATCGACCTGATGCCCACGATACTGGACGCGGCGGGCGTGGCGCCGCCGGATGATCGCGTGATAGACGGAGAAAGCCTGTTGCCCGCCTTGCTGGGCGAAACGGTGGACCAGGGGGACCGCATGCTTGTCCTGCAATCGCACCGGGGCAACGCGCCGGCCCGGTATCACCATGTTTCCGTGCGCACCCCGCGCTGGAAACTGGCGAACAACAGCGGTTTTGGCCTGGAAGCGCTTCCGGAAGGGGAACCCGCCTTCGAATTGTACGATATGCTGGAGGATCCGTACGCCCTTGCGGATCTGAGCGACGCGCGTCCCGACGTCGTGGAGGCCCTGAAAGCCCGCTACGACGCCTGGTTCGACGACGTAAGCAGCGTCCGGCCCGACAACTATGCGCCCCCGCGCATTCGCATCGGCGCGCCCCATGAGAACCCCACGGTGCTTACCCGGCAGGACTGGCGCGTCGTACAGGGAGGGTGGCGCCGCAACGCGCAGGGGTTCTGGCTGCTGGACGTTCGGGGCGAAGGCGCCTATGACCTGCTGGCGCGGTTCGATCCTTCCGAGCATCTGCTGACGGCGCGGCTCCAGGCGGGGGACAGGGCGTATTCCGCCGAGGTCGCCGCGGGCGAAGGCGTCGCGCGGTTCGAAGGCGTCCGGCTCCCTCCCGGCCCGATCCGGCTTGAGGTTTCTCTGGAAGAACCGGATTTTGTCCGCGGTCCGCACCAGGTCGAAATCGCGCATCGCGCCGAGTGATCCAGAAGGGACAGGCCGCCCCCGCATAGCGAATCTTTCATTAATCGTTCCGCGTCTTCTTCTTCCGGCGTATCTTACCGGAATATCCTTTGTTTCCGGGAACGAATATCCGCGCCGGGACAACGCGTCGCCGAAACGGTTTCCTGATGTCCTGGCGCCCGGCCGGCGCAGCCATCCCCATTGACTCTGCACCCTCCCATGCCCTCTCAGCGCCCCGTTTACGTACACAAGTTTGGCGGCACCTCCGTGGCGACGGCGGAGCGCATTCGGCAGGCGGTCCGCCTCGTGCTGGAGGAGGACTGCGACGGGCTTCGCATCGTCGTCGTATCGGCGCTGGGCGGCGTGACGGACACGCTGCTTGAAGCGATCGAGCTGGCGCTTGCGCGCGCAGGCAACCATGGCGAGATACTCCAGGACCTTGGCGCGCGGCACCTCGCCGTTGTGGACGCGGTGGCGAGCGACGCGGACCGGGACGCCTTGCGGGGCGTCGTGGACGCCAGAATGCTGGAACTTACCGAACTGCTCGACGGGGTGTATCTCCTTCGGGAATGTACGGACCGGGCCCGCGACGCGGTGCTTGGCATTGGCGAGCAACTTTCCGCGCCCATCGTGGCGGCCGCCTTTCGCGCGGCGGGGCAGGGGGCGGAAGCCGTAGACGCCCGGGAATTCATTTGCACGGATGCTTCGTTCGGCGAGGCGAACGTCCTGTTCGACGAGACCGACGAACGGATCCGCGCCCGCTTCGCCTCCGCGAACGAGGACGATATTTTCGTGGCGACCGGATATATCGGGTCCACGCTGCGGAAGGTGTCCACCACGCTGGGCCGCTCGGGGAGCGATTATACGGCCACGATCATCGCGGGCGCGCTTGGGGCCGAGCGGGTTACGATCTGGACCGACGTGGACGGGGTGCTGTCCGCCGACCCCCGGCTGGCGCCCGAAGCGTTCGCGCTTCCCCGGCTTAGTTATCGGGAAGCGTCGGAGTTGGCCTATTTCGGGGCGGAAGTGCTGCATTCCCGTACGATGCGCCCCTTGCTTCCCCGGAATATCCCGCTTTGCATCCGGAATACGCTGAATCCATCGGCGCCGGGCACCCTGATTTCAGAGGACACCACGACGATGGAGGGGCATGTCAAAGCCATTACCACAATCCGGGACGTGGCGGTGGTGATGCTGGAAGGAACCGGGCTTGTGGGGATCCCCGGCATTTCCGCGCGCGCGCTCACGGCGCTGGCCGCCCGCAACATCAATGTGTTTTTGATTGCGCAGGCCTCTTCGGAGCAGAGCCTGTGCGCGGTGGTTTCGTCGGACAACGCCGAAATTTCCACGCGCCTCATTCGGGAAGAATTCGAACTTGAACTGGTCCGGGGCGACGTGGCGCGCGTGTTTTCCATCGGGCAATGCGCCATCGTGTCCGTTGTGGGGGACAACATGCGCCAGCGGCCGGGCCTGGCCGGACGCATGTTCTCCACGCTGGGGCGGGATGGCGTCAATGTGCTGGCTATTGCGCAGGGCGCTTCGGAAACGAACATTTCGGCGGTGGTCTCCGATGCGGAAGGCAAGCACGCCGTACATGTGCTTCACGACGAATTCGCCCTGTTGCGGCACCGGGTGCACGTATTTCTTATCGGGGCGGGCGTCGTGGGGCGGGCGTTGCTCAAAATGCTGGAGGATCAGCAGGAAACGCTTTTGCATACCCTTCGGCTGAATATCCACCTTGTGGGTCTGGCGAATACCCGAAAAATGGCCTGGAACGTGGGCGGCATTCCCTTTGCCGAGGCGCTTGACGCGCTTGAACAGGGCGAAGAGGGGGGCATCGACGCCGTGATGGATCAGCTCCGGGAAGGGCGGCTGCACCGGATGATGGTTATCGACGCCACGGCTTCCGAGGAAGTGGCGGCGAAGTATCCAGACCTCTTGTCTCGCTCCATATCGATCATCACGCCGAACAAGCGCGCCAATACGCAAGATCAGGCGTTCTACGAAGAACTTCTGAGCACGGCGCATCGGCGGCAGGTTCCGTATCTCTACGAAACGACGGTAGGGGCGGGGCTTCCGGTCCTTTCCACGTTGCAGGATCTGATTCGGAGCGGCGACCGGGTGATTCGCATCGAAGGCGTGTTTTCGGGGACGCTGGCGTATATTTTCTACGGCATGGGGACGGGCATGAAGTTTTCGGAAGCGGTGCGCGCCGCCCGCCAGAAAGGGTACACCGAGCCAGACCCGAGAGAAGACTTGCAAGGGGAAGACGTGGCCCGCAAGATTCTTATTCTGGCCCGGGAGGCGGGGCTTCGCGTCGAGCGCAGCGATATTTCGGTCGATTCGCTGGTGCCGCCCGCCTTGCGCGCCATTCCGCTCGCCAAATTCATGGAGCGCCTTCCCGAACTGGACGACGCATGGCGAGAACGGATGGAAGAAGCGGCCGCCGCAGGGCAACGCTTGCAGTACATAGGCCGCATGGAGGAGGGGCGGCTGAGCGTGCAAACCCGGCGCATCGAGCAGGATTCGCCTTTTGCGCGGCTTGACGGCAGCAACAACATGGTGGTTTACACCACGGAACGATACCTTGACACTCCGCTGGTGGTGCAGGGTCCCGGCGCGGGTCCGCAGGTGACCGCCGCCGGCATCCTGGCCGATCTTATCAAGGCGGCGGAGATGGGGGCCTGACGCCATGCGAATCGCATTGACTGGAATGGGACGGATGGGCGAGGCGGTAAGCCGGCTCGCTGCGGAGCGCGGACACGAGATCGCGGCCCGGTTCGACGCGCGCATCGACCGGTATCCGGCCCTGCCCGATTCGGCGGAGCGGCCCGCCGCGCTGCGCGGCGCGGATGTGGTCATCGATTTTACGCTTCCCGACGCGGCGCCGGAAAACATCGAACGGTACGCTCGCTGGGGCATTCCCGCCGTAATTGGCACGACGGGCTGGTATGATCGCCTCGACGCGGTCAAAGCGCTGGTTGCCGAGCGCGACGGCGCCATCCTCTACGCGCCGAATTTTTCTATTGGCGTGGCGTTGCTTGCGCGCGCCGTCCGCTCGATCCTTCCGCTTTTGAACGCGCTGCCGGAATACGACGTCGCGGTGCGCGAAGCGCACCATGTCGGCAAGGCGGACAGCCCTTCCGGCACGGCGCTCATGCTGGGCGATCTGATCCTGGACGCGCTCGACAGGAAGCGGCATATGGCCCCGGAAACGCAGCACGGGCGCATCGCCCCCGAGGCGTTGCACGTAACCTCGTCCCGGCTGGGCGAAGTGGTCGGCAAGCACGACATATCCCTCGACAGCCCGTTCGACAACCTGACGTTTTCGCACGAGGCGAAAAACCGGCAAGGCTTTGCTTTCGGCGCGGTGCGGGCCGCCGAATGGCTGCCGGGCCGAAAAGGTTTCTTCACCCTCGACGATCTTCTTGACGAGTGGCTGGGCGCGTAATGCCCCCGAATTTTTTTACCGAATCATCGGACCCTGACACAGGCATGAGCGATTTTCTTTTTACCGGCACGGGCGTCGCGCTCGTAACGCCGTTTACTCCGGATGGAGACCGCATCGATTACGAAGCGTTTCGTCGGCACGTGGACTGGCAGATTGCGGAGGGCGTGGAAGCGCTGGTCGTACTGGGCACGACGGGCGAGAACGCTACGGTCTGGCCCGCCGAGCGCGAGCGGCTGGTGTCCGACGCCATAGCGCATGTGGCGGGGCGCGTACCCGTCATTGTGGGCACGGGCAACAACTCCACAAGCGAGAGCATCGTTTTTTCGAAGCAGGCGCAGGCCGCCGGCGCCGACGGGCTGCTTGTGGTGGGGCCGTATTACAACAAACCGACGCAAGCCGGCTTTCGGGCCCACGTACAGGCTATCGCCGCCGCCGCGGATTGTCCCATCGTGTTGTACAACGTGCCGGGCCGCACCAGTTTCAATATTCTTCCGGAAACCATGCTGGCGCTGGCGCAGGAGGTTCCCTCGGTGGCGGGGGTCAAGGAAGCCTCGGGGAGCATTGCGCAAATAGGCGACTTGCTGGCGGGGCGTCCCGATCATCTGGCGGTGTATTCCGGCGACGACGAAATGACGTTGCCGCTGGTCGCTCTGGGCGGGCATGGCGTGATTTCGGTGGTGGCCAATGTGTTGCCCGGCGCGTTTTCGGCCTTCGCCCGCGCTGCGCTGGCGGGCCGTTTCGAGGAGGCTCGCCAGGGGCATTTCCATTTGCTGGCCGCGATGCGGGCCTGTTTCTACGAGACGAACCCGATTCCCGTCAAAGCCATGCTGGCGGAAATGGGGCGGATGGAGGGCCGTCTGCGTTTGCCGCTGGTCGAGATTACGGACGAGACGCGTCCTCGCGTGGTCGAGGCGTTTCGTCCCCATCTGTAGGACAGGCTTATCAAGACCGCTTCGCTCAGCGCGTTCTTTTTGCGAAGAGCATCGCCAGGCCGGCGAGGGCGGCGGTGTAGATCGAGGAGCCGAGCCATACGCCGGTGACGATAGATATATTTTTCGTGCCGGCGCTCAGGGCGGTGAACACGGCGAACAGGCCGTTGTGCAAGAGGGCTACGGCAAGGCTGCCGCCAAGGATGAACGAAGGAATCATCGGGAGAATTTGCCGCTCGCTGGACTGGAACAGCCCCATGAGGAAGCCTGTCGTCGTTTTCGCGAACATCTGAATGCCCCATGTTCCATACAGGGCGTCCATCGCAAAACCGCTTGCGAATCCGGCGAGGGCGCCTTGCCGTCGCCCAAGTTGCAAGCCCGTCCAGACCACATAGAGCAGCACCGCGTCCGGCCAGGAATTCCAGAGCTGGAGCCGCCCCAGGATCAGCCATTGCGCGGCGACGATCAGCGCTCCGACGAGTATGCGGGTATGGAATGGAGACATGGGGGCGCCGGATGCAGCGTATCCTTAAGACCCTTAAGACAAGGAAGAAGAGGCGGCCAGTTCCATCACGAGGCGATCGATCGTTTGCGTGATGCGGTAGGTCGATCCGGTGCAGTTGTTGGCGAAGATCGCGAAGGCCAGCGTTTGTCCGTCTTGCGTCGTAACGTAGCCGCTCAGCGCGCGCACAAACTGAAGGGAGCCCGTTTTGGCCCGCACCGGCGTCCGGCTCAGCCGGTAGCGAAGCGTGGATCCGCGTTCGCCGCCCCGGGCAAGCGAGCCCAGGAATGCGTTGCGTTCTTCGTGATCGTACATCCAGGCCAATAGGTGGCCCATGGCGCGGGGGGTAATCATGTTCTTGCGCGACAATCCCGATCCGTCGCGCACGGCGATATCGCTGGTTGGAGCGCCGGCCTCGTCGAGCAATTGTTTAATGCGGTTTTCGGCCCCTTCCGCGGAGCCGCCGGGCGCATAGGTCCGAAGCACTTGCTCTGCGTAGAAATTGTTGCTCTTCTTGTTGACGATATGCAAAATATCCAGCAAGGGGGGCGATACGTGCGCAAACAAGGGCTGCTCCCGCTCGTACCGGAAATGGACCAGGTCGTCTATGTCCGCGGGCTCCCCTTGCACGTCTATGCCTGCTTCGCGCAGGTATTGCGTCAGGACCGTGGCGGCGAGGAGCGTCGGATTCGCCGCCGGAACGCCGATGGAGCCGCGATATGCGCGGGGGAGGCTGCCTTGCAGGGTAATGCGTTCGTTGCGGAAATCCCGCCGGGTGGTTATGGCGATGCCCCGCCGCCGATTGGCTGTAACCATCCGGTTCTGGAAATCCAGAAAGCCATCCGGCTCCATCGTGATCCGGGGAGGACGCCCCGGCGCGCTCGCCCGAATCCGGACCAGGACCACATTGTCGTTCCAGGCCAGGCCGCTGATGCTTACGCCCACCTCGCGGCTGGCGCTTGCGGTAACGAACTCGATATCCCATCCCTCGGCGTACGAACGCTCGTCGAAGACATTGTCGTCGCCCACGATACGCCCTTCGATGCGCGTTACGCCCATGTCCGCCAGGTCCTGCGCCCATTGCCTGAGCGGATCCTCGCCAGGAACCAGTTCGCTCCCGAACGTGGGGTCGCCCGACCCGCGCAGCACAAGATTGCCTTTCAGCGCGCGTCCTTCCACCTGCCCGTCGAAATACAGCGCCGTCCGATACCGGTAATCGCTGCCAAGGGCGTCAAGCGCCGCGGCGGTGGTAAAAATCTTTTGATTGGAGGCCGGCAGAAAAGCGTTCGAGGCGTTGCGCTCGTACCAGGTTTCGCCGGTTTCGACATGCTGTACGTACACGCCCCAGAACGCGTTATTCGACAGGATGGCGTCGAGGCGGTCGGCAAGGTTCGCGGGCGGGTCCGCCGGGGCGGTCGCGAAGGCAAGCGCGGCGACCGCGGCAAGCGGGAGGGCAAGGAAGCGTTTCGGAGCGGGCACCTTGTTTCGGTATGGGCTACGGGATGGGGACCGGAAGGGAATGGAACCTGAATACGTCCGTCGGGTTCGCTTTAATCAGAGTATCCTCAAGTATTTCTGGCGCTATCTTTCGATACGCATCCTGTTCACCTCGGATTCATGGCAAGACCTTCCGGACGACGTCGCGCGCCGCAGGCCCGCAAGCAGCGCCGCGGTACGCGCATGGTGTTTCGTCGAAAAAATTACGCGTTGCTTCTTCTGGGCATAGCGATGGTGGCGTTGGGATACGCCATGATGCGCATCGAGAACGAAGTGGACGGATTCATTTCCCTGTACCTGGCCCCGCTGATTATTCTGGGCGGCTACCTGGAAATCATCTGGGCGATCCTCGTCCGGCCCGCCGACAAGGAAGACGCGCCGAAAAAATCCCGTCCGATGGTTCCGTAGGTTTTTTCTGCGAAGCCGCTCGCCGCGCTGCTTTACGGATATAGTAGCGACGCGGCCCGCGCTTCGCGGAAGGCCGCCGCTTCGCGTTCCCACGACGCGGCGATGGTTTCCGGCGACGCGCCTTGCTGCAACAGGTCGAGCAGGCGCTCGGTCCCGGCGAGCCGGGCCAGCGCGGCGGGACGGTTTACGAATTCCTCCTGCATCGCCGCCGCCTGCCGCCAGAATACGTCGAGCACATGGATTCCGGTTTCTACCGGCTGGAATGCTTGCGCGTCGGTCAGGATATAGCGAATGCCTTCAAGGGGGTGTCCCTCCAGCTTCGGGCGGGACGCCATCCCCGGTATGCTTGCCGGAGCGAAGGAGGCGGCTTCGAACCGTACGCCCGGCAGGCCCCGCGCGTTGAGCGAATCGGTCGCCGCCTGTCCGTCCAGCCAGGGCGCCCCGACTTGCACGAAAGGCCGCCGGGTGCCTCGCCCTTCGCTGGCTGCCGTAGCCTCGAAAAAGACCGCGCCGGGATAGACGAGCGCGGTTTCGAAATCCGGGATGTTGGGGCTGGGCGGAATCCAGGGAAGCCCGGTTTCGGGCCAGAGCATATCGCGCCGCCACCCCTCCATTTCCACGACATGCAGGTCCAGATTCTCCAGGCCCTCCATCATGGCGCGGTCCCGAATCATGCGGGCCAGTTCGCCCACGGTCATGCCGTGCGCCATGGGGATGGGGTATTGCCCTACGAAGGACGTATGCTCCGGTTCGAGCATAAAGCCTGAAACGTAGTTTCCTCCCAGCGGATTGGGACGATCCAGCGCCACGAACGGGACGCCCTGCTCCGCCGCGGCCTGCATGGCCAGGCCCATCGTGGAAATGTAGGTATAGAAACGCGCCCCGATGTCCTGAATGTCGAATACCAGCGCGTCGATTCCGCGCAGCATGTCCGGGGTCGGCTTGCGCGTTTCCCCGTAGAGGCTGTACACGGGGACGCCCGTCCGTTCGTCCTGTCCGTCGGCGACTTTTTCGCCCGCGTCCGCCAGGCCGCGCAGGCCATGTTCGGGGCCGAAGAGCGCCGTGAGTTCCACGCCCGGCGCGGCGAAAACAAGGTCGATCAGGTGGGCGGTATCGACGCGGGCGGTATGGTTTACGATCAGCCCGACGCGTTTTCCGTCGAGCAGGTCGAATCCGCGCTCTGCGAGCGCCGCGGCGCCTGTCTTGACCGGGGCGCAGGGGGGCGCTTCGCAGGGCGCCGCGTCCGGCTCGGGCCGTTCGGGAGTCTGGCTGCACGCCGAGCACAACAGCAGCGCGGCGAGGAGGGCAGGGCGCAAGGCGTCAGTCCCTCGCGGGCGCCAGTTCGCGCGCGCAGAAAAAATAGCCGGCTTCGATGGTTGCATTGGCGACAGAATCAGATCCGTGAACGATGTTTTGGCCCTTGTCGTCCGCAAAAGCGCGCCGTATGGTGCCCTCCGCTGCCTCCGCAGGGTCGGTGGCGCCGATCAATGCGCGGAAATCTTCCACGGCGTTTTCTTTTTCCAGCACCATGGGGACGCAGGGGCCGCTCGACATGAACGCGGTGAGTTCGTCGAAGAACGGGCGTCCCTGGTGTACGGCGTAAAACCCTTCGGCTTCCTTGCGGGTGAGGCGCTGCATCCGCAAGGCGCGCAGGACGAATCCGGCTTCCTGAATGCGGCGAATGACTTCCCCGACCAGCGCCTTGCGGACGCAATCGGGTTTCAGAATGGCAAGCGTGCGCTCCATAATTATTCTGTACGAATGGGTATGTAAAAGGACGAATCGGGCGAAAAACTTCGGGCACAGCGGTCCGGGGGCCGCCCGCGCGCTTGCGTTCAGGCGGGGCCGGGCGCTACGTGCCGTTCGGCGTGGTAGGACGACCGGACGAGGGGGCCGCTCTCGACATGGTCGATTCCCTTGGCTTCGCCGACCGCCTTGTAGTATGCGAACGTATCCGGATGCACGAATTCCTCGACGGGCAAATGCATGCGCGCAGGTTGCAGGTATTGCCCGATGGTCATGACGTCCACGCCGTTCGCCGCGAAATCGTCCATGAGCTCCAGCACCTCGGCTTCCTTTTCGCCGAGGCCGACCATGATGCCGCTTTTCGTGCGCAATCCGGCCTCCTTCGAAAGGCGAAGCACCTTCAGCGACTGCCTGTAGCTGGCTTGCGGGCGGACGCGGCGGTAGAGGCGCGGGACCGTTTCCACATTGTGGTTCATGATGTCCGGGCGCGCGTCGATTACCTGCTGCAACGCCTCCCGATCCCCCCGAAAATCAGGGATCAGCACTTCGACGGTGCAGCCTTTGCGCGCTTCGCGAATCTTGCGGATCGTTTCCGCGAAAATGGGGGCGCCCCCGTCCTTGCGTTCGTCGCGGTTTACGCTGGTTACTACGGCATGGGTCAACTCCATGAGTCGGGCCGCCTCGGCCACGCGGTCCGGTTCGTCCCAGTCCAGCCCTTCCGGCGGCCGCCCGGTCATCACGGCGCAAAAACCGCAGGACCGGGTGCATACGTTGCCCAGGATCATGAAGGTGGCCGTGCCTGCGCTCCAGCATTCCCCCATATTGGGACACCGCGCGCTCTGGCACACCGTGTGCAGGTCGTGCTCCTCGATGATGCGGGCTACGTTCCGGTAGGCAGGCCCGTACGGAAGTTTGACGCGAAGCCAGTCCGGGCGCCGCCCCCGGGTATTGGCGACGTCCGGTTGTTCTACGACCGGAAGTTCGAACATGCCCGGATCGCCGTCGCCCGAAGAGAAGAGGGGTTCCTTTTTCACCCGTTCGAGCCGGATGTCGCCGGGGCGCCGGGGCTTTTCTGCAGACGGGCGAGACATAAAGCGAAAAGGATAACGCGAAAAAGGCCGTACTTCGTACGCCGGGGAAGGGTTTTTCGGAACAAACTTCGTAAAAAACATTCGATAACAGAATACGGATAAGCGGCGAATCGGATCCCCCGGAATCTTTCGCCGCAATGGTATGCCGGGAAGAAACCATGAAGCCGGAACAGGCTTTTTCGCAACGCTTCGCATACCGTCATGAACCATGAACACGAAGGAAACGCTGAGGCGCGCTTATGACTTCGAACGCTGTATCTCCGGGAGACGTCCGCCGCATTCTGTCGGAGCATTTGCTGGTGAGCGGCATGAACCCCATGACGCTGGACATGCGCCGCAGCCGGGGCGTCCATCTTCGCGACGCGGCGACAGGCAGGGACTATCTTGATTTCTTCGGTTTTTTCGCCACCAGCGTCCTGGGCATGAACCACCCGGGGCTTGCGGAGAACGCCGATTTTCGGGAACGCTTGCTGGAAGCGGCGCTCCACAAGGTCACCAACTCCGATATCGCCACCGGCCATATGGCGCGGTTCGCCCGGACTTTCGGTCGCGTGGCCATTCCCGATTATTTGCCCTACGCATTCTTTATTTCCGGGGGCGCCCTCGCCGTAGAGAACGCCCTGAAGGCGGCTTTCGACTGGAAGGCGCGAAAAAACCAGGCCCGGGGACGCCTCGGCGAAACCGGCGGACGCGTCCTGCACCTTCGGCAGGCGTTTCACGGGCGTTCCGGCTATACGCTTTCGCTTACGAACACCGATCCGCACAAGACCCGGCATTTCCCTGTTTTCGACTGGCCCCGGATCCCGAACCCGAAGATCAGGCATCCGCTGGCCGTGCATCTGGAAGAAGTGGAACGGGCCGAAGCCGCTGCCCTCGAACAGGCCAAAGCGCATTTCAGGACGTACGAACAGGGCATCGCTTGCGTCATCGCAGAGCCGATTCAGGGGGAAGGAGGGGACAATCATTTTCGCCCGGAATTTTTCGTTCGCCTGAAGGAACTGGCGCACGAACACGACGCCCTGTTCATTTTCGACGAAGTGCAGACCGGCGTGGGCGTTACCGGACGGTTCTGGGCGCACCAGGCGTTGGGCGTACGCCCGGATATTATCGCCTTCGGGAAAAAGACCCAGGTGTGCGGCGTGCTGGCCGGTCCGAAGATGGACGAGGTTCCCGACCATGTATTTCAGTTGCCGGGCCGCATCAACTCGACCTGGGGCGGCAACCTTGCGGATATGGTGCGCTTCGACCGGATACTTGAAGTCATGGAGGAGGAGGGTATCGTGCGCAAGGCGGGCGAGCGGGGCGCGCATTTGCTTATACGCCTGCATGAACTGGCCGCGGCGCACCCCTCTGTCGACAATGTGCGGGGCCGCGGCCTCCTGTGCGCTTTCGATCTGCCCGACCCGGAACGCCGCGACGCCTTCCTCGAACAGTGCTACGAGGCGGGCCTGGTCCTGCTGGGCTGCGGCGTTTCGTCCGTGCGTTTCCGCCCGCCGCTCATCGTCTCGACGGACGAACTGGATGAGGGGATAGACATTATAGATGGGGTTTTACGGCGGATGGGGTTGTAAATGGTCCGGGCTTATCGGGGGCATGTCGGCATCTATGCAGAATTTGCATAGAAAAAGGCTTGATTATGCAAAATATGCATAGCCCGGATTTTGATTATGCAAATTTCGCATAATAAGGGGGTTAACTATGCAAAATACGTATAGTCCAGTCCGCTGAACAGGAAACGGGCCCTCGTTTCATTACGCATCCTGCGCGTCGTGCTCGGCTTCTTCCGTTTCCTGCTTGTCGTTTTCTTCGATCATAAGGCGGGTTACGTCGGCGATAGCGTCTCCTTCCTTCAGATTAATGAGGCGGACGCCCTGCGTATTCCGGCCCTGCACCGAAATGTCGCCTACGTTCATGCGGATCATCAAGCCGTTCTGGGTAACGATCATCAGATCGTCGTCGCCCGCCACGTCCCGAATGGTTACCAGCGGTCCCACCCGCTCCGTGGTTTTGAGCGTGATGCGGCCCATGCCGCCTCGTCCCTGGGGCGAGTAATCCTCCATGCGGCTGCGTTTTCCGTAGCCGTTCGCGCTGATGGCGAGAATTTCGCGCGCTCCGTTTTCCGTCGCGACCATCCCGATCGCTTGCTCTCCCTCGCGCAGCGCAATGCCCCGCACGCCGCGCGTGTCGCGCCCCATGGCCCGCGCTTCTTTTTCGTTGAAGCGGATGGCCTTGCCGCCCGACGAGGCCAGAAACACATCGGCGTTCCCGTTCGTCAGCCGCGCCTCGATCAACTCGTCTCCTTCCACGATGGATATCGCAATGATGCCCGACCGCAAGGGGCGCTTGAATGCTTCCAGCGCCGTTTTCTTGACCAGTCCCTTGCGGGTGGCCATCATGACGTAATGCGTTTTGCGGAACGCCTCGTCCTCGAATTCCGCTTTCGACACCGCAAGGACGGCCCGCACCCGGTCCTCGTGGTCGATCTGTATCAGGTTGCGGATAGACCTTCCTCTCGCCGTGCGCGATCCTTCCGGTATTTCGTAGACGCGCAGCGCGTAGCACTGGCCGTGATCGGTGAAATACAGCAGATAGTCGTGCGTGGACGAGACGAACATGTGCTCGACATAGTCCTCTTCCCGCTTTCCGGTCCCCTTCATGCCGACGCCGCCCCGTCCCTGCTGGCGGTATTCGGCGAGGGCAGTCCGTTTGATCAGCGCCTGGTGCGAGATGGTGACCACGACCTGTTCGTCTTCGATCATGTCCTCCATCTCGAAATCGCCCCCGCCCATATAATCGATTTCCGTGCGGCGCTCGTCGGCGTATTTCGCCCGGATATCGAGCAACTCGTCCTTGATGATCTGCATCCGCCGCGCGCGTTCGGCGAGAATGGTTTCGAGGCGGGTTATTTCCTCGAGGACTTCCCGGTATTCCCGTTCGATTTTCTGCCGTTCGAGGCCCGTCAGCCGGCTCAGCCGCAGCGCAAGAATGGCGTCGGCCTGGGCTTGCGTAAGCGAAAACATGGGGCCGTCCGCCGGGGCCAGGCCCAGTCGCTCGAGTTGCGACGACGTCAATTGCTCGGGATAGACGCCGCGCATGAGGTTGTCGCGGGCCGCGTCGGCGTCGTCCGAATGGCGAATGATCGTAATGACCTGATCCAGGTGGTCCAGCGCGATCGTCAGGCCTTCGAGGATATGCGCTCGCTCCTGCGCCTTGCTGAGATCGAACCGGGTGCGCCGCTCCACGATTTCGTGCCGGTGTTCCACATAGTGGCGGACGGCGTCTTGCAGCGTGATGGTTTTCGGGCGCCCGTTCACCAGCGCCACCATATTCACCCCGAAGGACTGCTGGCACTGCGTGTATTTGTACAACTGGTTCTGCACCACCAGCGGCATGGCGTCGTTCTTTATCTCGACGACGATGCGCAGGCCGTCCCGGTCGGATTCGTCGCGCAGGTCGCTGATGCCCTCGATGCGCTTGTCCTTGACGTGGTGCGCGATTTTTTCGAGCAGCGAACTCTTGTTGACCTGATAGGGAATTTCCGTAATGACGAGCGCGGTGCGGCCCGCCCGGATTTCTTCCTCGCGCATCCGGGCGCGCATCACAATGCGCCCGCGGCCCGTCTGGTACGCCTCCTTGACGCCGGCGTAGCCATAGATAATGCCTCCCGTGGGGAAGTCGGGCGCCGGCAGGTGTTTCATCAGGCCCTCGACGTCGATGCCCGGATTGTCGATCCAGGCGATGACGGCGTCGATCGTTTCCTTCAGGTTGTGCGGCGGGATTTTCGTGGCCATGCCCACGGCGATGCCGTCCGAGCCGTTCAGGAGCAGGTTGGGGATCGCCGCCGGAAGGATGGAGGGTTCTTCAAGAGATCCATCGAAATTCTCCTGAAAATCGACGGTTTCTTTCTGGATGTCGCGCAGCATTTCTTCTGCGATGCGCGTCATGCGGGCCTCCGTGTACCGCATGGCGGCGGCGGCGTCCCCGTCGATCGATCCGAAATTGCCTTGTCCGTCCACAAGCGGGGAGCGCATGGAGAACCCCTGGGCCATGCGCACCATGGTGTCGTACACCGAGCCGTCCCCGTGCGGGTGGTATTTCCCAAGGACTTCCCCGACCACGCGCGCGCTCTTCTTGTAACTGGCGCCGGCGGTCAGGCCCAGGTCGCTCATGCCGTACAGTACGCGCCGATGCACGGGCTTCAGCCCGTCGCGGATGTCCGGCAACGCCCGGCTTACAATCACCGACATCGAATAATCGATGTAGGAAGACTTCATTTCCTCCTCGATGTTGATCGGGATGATCCGCGAGTCGTTCGGTTCCATGCAGCTTGCGTTAGGGATGGGAAAAGCCTGAAAATGGTGCGGCCCCGCCGGAGGGTCTCCGAAAAAGGCCATATCCTGATAAAATACGGAATTTTTCCCTTCCGCGCAACGTTTCGGGATTTTTCAGTGCCTCCGCAAGTCGTTAAAAGGCAAAGAATTACGGGAAATTTTGGTGAAGGGGGTGGAGAAGAGGGGGGCGAGGGCGCCGCCGGAGCAAAAATTCAAGCGCCCGCCAAGGCCTAATTGTGTAAACCCACTACATTATTCATTGGCAATTTGAGGGACTCGATGGGGGTTTGGTATTTGAGGCTGGCGTGCGGTCGATGCCAATTGTATCGGTGCAGCCACTGGGACAGGTATTCTCCTCGCTGTTTGGAACTGTCGT
>JAJDWX010000040.1 GCA_022825385.1 Rhodothermales bacterium | reverse complement strand
ACGCGCCCTTCGGGAGGCTGCGAGGGGCACGCTGGCTGTGTCATTCCTCATTACGTGGGGCCTGCCACGCTGCTTCGTCATTCCTTGCCAGCGCACCCCTCGCAGCCTCTGAGCTTCGCGGATTTAATCAGAGTATCCTTTACGACAGGGCAGGGGCCAGCGACGCGCGCAAGTTTTCCGCTGCGCTGCGGGCCGCCTGGGCAAAGTCCTGTCCCGAAGAGGCGTACAGGATCGCCCGGCTGCTGTTGATCAGCACGGGCCCCGATCCTTCGCGCACGGCCTCCAGCACGCTTTCGATATGGCCTCCCTGCGCGCCCACGCCGGGGATAAGGAGCGGCGCGTCGGGCGCGAGGGCGCGGATGCGACGCAGGGCTTCCGTGTCCGAAGCGCCCGCCACAAAGCCCAGCGCCCCCTTCGATTCATGGATGGAGGCCGCCCAGGTCTGCGCCGCCCGCGTTACCCGTTCGTAGAGAGGCCTGCCTTCGCATTCCGCCTGCTGAAAATCCGCGCCGCCCGGATTGGACGTGCGGGCAAGCAAAAAAACGCCCCGGCCTGGCCAGGAGAGGAACGGCGTTACGCTGTCCCGACCCATGTATCCCGATACGGTGCAGGCGTCGAAGCCGAGCAGGTCGAAGCAGGCCTGCGCGTAAAAGCGCGCCGAATTGCCGATATCGCCGCGTTTCCCGTCGGCGATGACCGGCGTATCCGGCGGGATCGCGCGCAACGTGGCTTCCAGAACGCGCCAGCTGTCGGGGCCGAGGGCCTCGAAGAACGCAAGATTCAGTTTGTAGGCCGCCGCGAGGTCGGACGTGGCTTCCACCAGGGTCCGGTTAAAGGCAAGGACCGCCTCGGCTGTGTTTTTCCCTCCGGAGAGCGGCGCGGGAAGCCGCGCGGGATCGGGGTCCAGTCCTACGCAAACGAGCGAGGCGGCTTGGGCCTGACGGTCCGAAAGGCGGTCTGCAAACGAGCGTGCGGCGGTCATGGGGGCTTATCCAGTGTGGCTTACCCGATACGGTCAAAACCGGTCCAGGGTTGCAGCGCCTCCGGGATGGCGATGCTTCCGTCGCGCTGCTGGCGCTGTTCGAGCAACGCCGCCACGACGCGCGGAAGCGCAAGTCCCGATCCGTTGAGGGTGTGCGCGAGCGCCGGTTTTTTACGGTCTTCGAGGCGGCACCGAATCTGCATCCGCCGGGCCTGAAAATCTTCGAAATTCGATATCGAAGACACTTCGAGCCAGCGGTCCTGACCCGGACTCCAGACCTCCAGATCGTATTTTTTGGCTTGCGTAAAGCCCATGTCCCCCGTGCACATCAACAGGACGCGCCAGACGAGGCCCAATCCTTTCAGCGGACGTTCTGCGTCGCTCCGCAGGGTTTCCAGCGCTTCGCCGCTTTGCTCCGGGCGGGTAAACCAGACGAGTTCCACTTTGTCGAACTGGTGCAGGCGGTTCAGCCCGCGCACGTCCTTGCCGTACGAACCCGCCTCGCGCCGAAAACAGGGCGTCCAGGCCGCGTACCGGATCGGCAAGCGGCTCCCGTCCAGAATTTCCCCGCGATGCAGGTTGGTCACCGGCGTTTCCGCCGTGGGAATCAGGTACAGCCCGTCCCGGGCGACTTCGTACATCAGGTCCTCCTTGTCCGGGAGCTGCCCGGTGCCGCGCGCGCTGTCCGCATTTACCAGCAGCGGGGCTTGTATTTCCTCGTAGCCTCCGCGCGCTGTGGCGAGGTCCAGGAAGTAATTGACAAGCGCTCGCTGGAGTCGCGCTCCCTTGCCCCGGTAGAAAGGAAATCCGGCCCCGGAAACGTTGGCGCCGCGCTCGAAATCGATCAGTCCATGCTGCTCGGCCAATTCCCAGTGCGGAAGCGGCTCGAAATCGAACGCGCGCGGCTCGCCTCGCCGGGCGACGACCTGGTTTTCCGCCGGCGTACGCCCCACGGGCACGTCGGGCTGGGGGATATTCGGAATTTCGAGGAGGCCTTGCGACAGGCGTTCGTTTGCCTCGGCAGCGGCTTCCTGATTTTCCCGGATGGACGCTTTCAGTTCGTTCGATTCGGCGATAAGCGCCTCGGCTTCCTCGGCGCGACCGCTTCGCATGTAGCGCCCGATGTCCTTCGATACGGCGTTGGATCGCGCTTGCGCCGCCTGGAGCGCCGCCAGACGCTTCCGGCGCTGCCGATCCAGTTCCGCCAGTTCGTCGACCCGCGCCGGGTCCCCGGTTCCCTTGTCCCGGATGGCTTTGCGGATCCGTTCGGGGTCTTCGCGAAGTATCTGAATGTCGATCACTTGGGATATTCTGATTAAGGCAAACGATGGGTTGCGCGGCGGAAAATGCGAACGCCGGGTCGGATGTCGCGCCTACGGACGCCCGATCTTGCGCAGGCGCTCCCGGAGGGGCCTGGGGCGGTAATCGAGTTCTGTTTGGGCTTTCAGAATAATCAATCCTGTTTTGGCCGGCCGCTCGGCGGTTTGCCGAAACGTGGCGCTATCGACCGGCTGGATCAGCCCGGCGTCCAGGCCGAACGTCTCGGCGATCGTTTGGGCAAAGTCGTACATGGACATCCATTCCGCTCCCGAAAGATGAAAGACGCCGCCGCGCCGCCGCTGCACGAGGCGTTCGACGCCTTCGGCCAGGTCTGTTACGCAGGTAGGGTTCCGCCACTGGTCCGTAACGATCCGGACGGATTGTCCCGCCGACAGCCGTTCCAGCAACCAAAGTACGAAATCGGAGCGGTTCGCGCGCGACGCAGCCCCGTAGACCAGGACCGTGCGGACAATAGCCCATTTGCCGAAGCCGGCTTTCCGCACCGCATTCTCGGCGGCTTGTTTGGATTTCCCATAGAAATTCACAGGATTCGGGCGGGCGTCTTCGTGGTACGGACCGTCCAGCCCGTCGAACACGAAATCCGTGGAAAGCTGGATGAGGCGCGCGCCGATATCCTTGCATTGCCGCGCAAGCGTTTCCACGGCGTCCACATTCACTTTCCAGCAAGCTTCCCGGTCCGTTTCGCAGCGATCGACGTCGGTCATGGCCGCGCAGTTGATCACCACGGTGGGCTGGAAATCCCGGATCGCCTGTCGCGCGTCGCGTTTCGCCGTAATATCCAGCGGCATGTATCCGTGCGACCCTTCGGACCGGCTCGTTTCGCTGCGACCCGTGGCCAGGACATCGTATTCGGGATGTCGGCCCAGCAGGCCAATCAGTTCCGTGCCGAGCAGGCCGTTTGCTCCCGTTACCAGTATGCGCTCGTACAACATGAATTTTATGGACGAAACAGGGGCATGGTTATTTCCGGAAATAGTAGCGCACCCCGATGCCGCCGCCAAGGTGGCCCTCGGTCCCGGGAAGCAGGTCGAATCGGGGGGTCGCTTGCAAAAAGATTTCGTAGCGATCTGTAAAAAAATGGACCCCGAACGTTCCGCTGACGCCCGCAACGAAATCTTCTTTCGATTCCTTTTTCCGGATGCTTGTCGCGAGGCCTGCCCCAAAATAATAACCAAGCGGGGAAGCAGGGATAGTCCGTTCCTGCAATACGTGCCAGGAAAGAAAGAAAAAATCGTTGAGATTCCATGCGGCCAGCCCCTCGTAGGCGAACCTCGGCGTCCTGTACCACTTGAAGGAGACGCCGCCGGGCGTTCCGAACTGCACCCCCGCCCCCGCGCTGCCCGCTTGCCGTTGCGCATGGACGGGTTCGATCCCGGTCGTCGCCAGCATACAGAGCGTCAGGACTGCGGCGGTTCGCAGCGCGCATGCGTTGGACACATTCATAACGGCTTGGGCTTTACTGAAGCAGGGCGTATGCGCGGCAAGCGCCTGCCGGGCCGGGGTCAGGTTTTTTGCTTTTTCTTCTTTGCGGCGGGGAAGAGAATATTATTCAGGATGAGTCGGTAGCCCGGCGAATTCTTGTGCAAGTCGAGGTCCGTGGGCGGATCGCCTACGAAATGCTGATAATCCTCCGGGTCGTGGCCGGCGTAGAACGTAAAGGTCCCTTCTCCGAAATTCCCGTGCAAGTACTTGACTTCGTCCCGGTTGGGCGCTTCCGCCAGCACGACCGCCGACGGTTTCACAAGGCGCTTGCGAAAACTGGTGGTTTGCCCAACGAATCCCTTGACGGTAGCCACATGATTCTGCGTGAGCATGGTGGGCACCGGGTCCCATTTCGCGCTGAAGTCGAACAGCGTGAAATAGTCGACGGCCTGATTCCGCAAGGCGGGCGGCGGCGGGCCGACGTCGATGTTTGCGTGTTCGTATTCGCCGGGATGGAATACGGGCGTAAAATGCTCGAATGCGAGCGTTGCGTCGTAATCAAGGCGCGACAGGGCGTCGGGGTCCACGGGGTCGCCGTCGTACTCGGACGGCACAATGTCGGTCTGGCGCGCCGCCAGCGCGATATCGTAGGTATCCGTGCCGGAGCACATGGCGAAGAGGAAGCCGCCTTGCGCCACATAGTCCTTGATGGTCTGGGCCACTTCCAGTTTCAGGCGGCTGGTCTTGCGAAAGCCGTACCGCGCGGCCATGGCCTCGGCCTTCCGTTGCTGTTCGATGTACCAGGGTATGTTCCGGTATTGCAGGAATTTGCCGTATTGCCCCGTGAAATCTTCGTGATGCAGGTGCAGCCAGTCGTATTCGCGGAGCGCTCCGTCCAGAATGGCGTCGTCGTACAGCATGTCGTACGGCACTTCGGCGTATTCGAGCGCCAGCAGGACGGCGTCGTCCCAGGGGAGCGTTTGCTCCGGCGCGTACACGGCGATATTCGGCGCCGTTTCGAGGCGTACGGTCGCCGTGTTGTATTCTTCGCTTTCTACTTCGGCCACGATGCGGGCGGAGGCGTCTGGCCCAATGCGTTCGAAATACACGCCGCGCACCTGCAATTCTTCTTCGAGCCGGTCGAACCCGGCGCTCAGGAAGGAGCCGCCCCGGTAGTTGAGCAGCCAGTCCACGGGCTCGCCCTGTTCAAGCAGCCAGAACGCGACGCCGTACGCCTTCAGGTGGTTGGACTGCCGAATGTCCATGGGAATGAGGACGTCCTGCGCCCGTGCAGACATCGCGGCGAGCGGCAGCAGCGCGGCCAGCAACAGCAATCGAATACTGCGAAGAGGCATGGTTTTGACGAGCCGGGTGATTCGGGGGCAAAGGTTCGAAAGGCGGGCGGCTTCAGACGCCCTCGTCGTCCCGGAGGCGACGGAGGCGGTCGCGGGCCTTGTCCGCAAGGAGGGAGCCGGGATATTCGGACAATAATCGTCGGTACGCGGCGGCGGCTTCTTCCCGGGTATCCGGGTCGCGCGACAAAATGCCTGCGGCTTCGAAAAGCGCCCGGTCCGTCAGGAAACTCGCCGGATGGATCAGGGGAATTTCCGCAAACGTTGCGTACGCCTCCTCGCGGCGCCCGGCGGCAAGCAGGATTTCCCCGCGCAGGAAACGGGCTTCGTCCGCCAGCGCATGGCCGGGGTATGCGGCGAGCAAGGCGTCCAGCGAGTCGAGGGCGGCCAGCGGTTGTCGTTGTTTTTGGGCAAGCAGGGCGCCCGCATACCGCCGGAGCGGCGTGTCAAGCGAATCGGGGCCGCGATTTTCGAGGAGCAATATTTTCAGGGCGATCGCATCGTTGGAAATGTTTGTCGAGGTATGCGCGTCGAGAATATCCACCAGGGCCAGCGCCGCGTCGAATTCTTTGGCGAACAGATGAATGCGCGCCAGATCGAACCGGGCTTGCTCGGCCAGTTCGCCCGTCCGCAGTCGTTCGACGAGCCGGTTGAAGCGGAGGCGGGCCTCGTCCAGTTGTCCCCGCGCGATGGCGATATGCGCCAGGTCGAACGCGGCCCGGTCGGCGGCGCGGGTGTTTGGAAAAGCAGCAAGGGCTTGCAGGAAAACGGACTCGGCGCCGCCGACGTCAAGAAACACATCCTGTTGCAGGCGCCCGACGCGGTGCAGCACGTCCGGATACATCGCATGGTTCGGGTGCTCTTGCAGGAACGTCTGGTAGGCGACCAGCGCCCGCTCGTAATGCGGCGCCGGGATGCGCTGGCCGGTTTCGTCAAAGGCGCGTTCCCCGATTTCCTCTGCCTGCTGCGTATGCATAGCGCCCAAAGCGGCAAGCGTTCGCGGCGCCGCCGGGGCGTCCGGATACCGCGTCAACACTTCCTGCCAGGCTTTGGCTGCTTCTTCCCAGGCCCCGGCGTCGGCCGCCGCAAGGGCAAATTCGAACAGCCTGCTCCCCTGACCGTTTTCCAATCCGTCTATGGCCCGGTATTCTTCCAGCGCGCGCGGAAAATCCGCCGCCTCGGCGTACAGCCATCCCAGTAATTCGCGCCATGCCCGGTAGAGCGGATCGGTCTGGACGGCATTCCGCGCCGCCGCGATGCTGGGGGCCAGCGCCTCCTGGTCCTCCATAAAGGGCGTCATGCGCGCCCGCACGAAATCCAGATGTCCCTCGTTTTCCTTGAGGAGGGCCAGGTATTCTTCCGCGGCCTGCCCGTAACGCCCCGAAATGCTGCATAGCCAGGCCAGGTCCACCCGGAACAGCGCAGGCATTCCTGTGGCTTCCCGCGCTTCTTCAAGCAAGGAGACGGCCTGGTCGAACTGCCGCACTGCGACCAGGGACTGGTATGCGACCCGCCAGGCCATCGGATCGGCGGGCGCCGTGGCCACGGCTTCTTCCCACGTTGCCCGGGCCGCTTCCTCGTCTCCTTGCAAATAGCGGATGCGCGCCAGGTCCGAGAGGAGCGCCGCGGAGCGCGTATCGGCCAGCCGCGACTGGATGAGCGCAATGGCTTCGTCGTAGCGCTTGACGTTCTCGTAGGCCTCTTTCAGTTTCTGGTAGAACGTTTCGTTGCGCGGGGCGCCCGCGTACAGATCCTCCAGCAAGCCAATGGCCTGTTCGAACTGTCCCGCCCGCATAAAAGCGTCGGCCAGGCGAAAACGGGCCATTTGCGGGTCCTCCCGCGATTGGCCCGCCGCGTCGGCAAACGGCGCCGAGAGCAGCGCGGCAAGCAAAAGCGCGCCAGCCCATGACCGGGCAGGCAAGGAGAACGTTCGTATCAGCGTATACATAGGGTGTCCGCAGCGCGTACGGCGCGCGGGCGGCAAGATCGAATCGGACTGCCTTTTGATATTGTTTTCCGGCGCGGTATGTTTCATGCGGTCATGGGCGTCCGGATCGCCCTGCGTAAATTTTCCGGGAGATGCACAAAACAATACCTTCCTTGCGCTCCATGCATTCGACGCATACGCGACCTGCGCGTTCGCCCGATCAGGAGGCGGACGTACAGCGACTGAGCATATTGGGATCGACCGGCTCCATCGGCGCGCAAACGCTGGACGTCGTACGCCTTTTCCCGAACCGCCTCGACGTGCGCGCGCTGACCGCCGGTTCGAACGCGGAACTTCTGATTGCGCAGGCCCGGGAATTTTCGCCGGCATGCGTGGTCATAGGAGACGCCCGCCGCCGCAAGCAGGTCGAGGAAGCGCTCTGCCCGCTCGGCGTCCGCGTACTGACGGGACAGGAAGGGCTTTGCGAGGCGGCGGCGCTGGACGAAACAGATACGGTGGTGGCGGCGCTTGTGGGCTTCGCCGGGCTTGAATCCGTCCTCGCCGCGCTGCGCGCCGGGAAAAAAGTAGCCCTGGCGAACAAGGAAACCCTGGTGGTCGCCGGGCGCCTGGTCACATCCCTTCTGCAAGACGACCAGGGGATGTTGCTGCCTGTCGATAGCGAGCATTCGGCTATTTTTCAGTGCCTTGCGGGCGAACCCGAGCGGAGCGTCGAATCGCTGGCGCTGACGGCGTCGGGCGGGCCATTTCGGACGCGCCCCGCGGAAACGTTCGGGACCATCTCCAAAGCGGAAGCCCTCGCGCATCCGAACTGGTCGATGGGGGCCAAGATTACGATCGACTCGGCCACCATGATGAACAAGGGGCTGGAAGTGGTGGAGGCGCATTGGCTTTTCGACATGCCGCCGGAGCGCATCGCGGTGCTGACGCATCCGCAGTCCATCGTGCATTCCCTCGTGGTTTTCGAGGACGGTTCCGTCAAGGCGCAGCTGGGCCTGCCGGATATGGGCCTGCCGATTCAGTATGCGCTGAGTTACCCGGAGCGGTGGGCCGCGCCGCGCGAGCGCCTCGATTGGTCGGACGTCATGCATTTGCATTTCGAACCGCCGGACCGCGCCAAATTCCCGTGTCTCGACCTTGCGTACGAGGCCCTCGCCGCTGGCGGGACGGCGCCGGCCGTCCTGAACGCGGCGAACGAGCAAGCCGTCGCCCTTTTTCTGGAGGAAAAAATTCGCTTCACGGACATTTCCGACCTGATTGGCGAAGCGCTTGGCCGCATCCCTGCGCAAGCGGACCCGTCGCTCGAAGACCTTGTCGCCTGCGACGCCGAGGCCCGCCGCGCGGTCCTGAAACATATTCCGTCGATTCCCGTATAACGTACCCCTTTACTACTGCTTTTCAGGACTGCTCTGGGCCCCGTTCTTGTTGAACGCGCCTTGTACGGGGCGATTCGCAGCATTTCACAGCATATCGAGATCAATGGAGATAATTGTTGAGATTTTCCGGCTCGTCGCCGGGATTTTTCTGTCGTACGTTGTTCCGTTTCTTCTCGCCATTACCCTGCTTGTGTTCGTGCACGAGATGGGGCATTTCCTGTTCGCCAAGCTGTTCGGGATGCGCGTGGAGCGATTTTCCATCGGATTTCCGCCGAAAATCCTGAAAAAACAGGTTGGCGAGACCGAATATGTGCTGGGGGCCACGCCGATCGGGGGCTATGTGAAAATCGTGGGCATGGTGGACGAGAGTATGGATACGGACGGCCTGAAAGAGGCGCCGAAGCCCTGGGAGTTTCGCGCAAAGCCGGTGTGGCAGCGCATGGTCGTGATTTCCGCGGGCGTGGTATTCAACGTCTTGCTGGCGTTCGCGATTTTCACCGGGTTGCGGCTTTCGTACGGAGAGACGACGATTCCGGCGGAAAATATCGACGCCGTGTTCGTCGCGGATTCGTCCCTTGCCTACGATATGGGCTTGCGTACGGGGGATCGCCTGCTGGCGGTAAACGGCAAACCCCTCGAACGATACGAGGACTTCGAAAGCATGGAGTCGCTGGCGGCGGATCCGTTCACGGTCACGGCGCTTCGGGGCGGCGATACCCTCGTTGCGCAGGGTCCGCAAGACATTTTCACCCAGATCAACCGTCGCGGCGGGCTCGGGGTGCATATCGCGCCGGCGTGGCTTGGCGGCGTCTTGCGGGGTTCGCCCGCCGATTCGGCCGGCTTGCGCCCCGCGGACCGCATCGTGGCCCTGGACGGAGAAGAAATCCGCTTTTGGGCGGAAATGATCGAGCGCATACAGGCTACCGAGGGGCGTCCGGTGACCATCCGCTGGCTACGGTCCGATTCTGCGGCGGCCGGAGGCTTTGTCGTATCCGAAGCGCAGGTCGCGCCGACGCTGCAGGAAACCGGGTATTTTATCGGCGTGTACCGGCCTACGGGGGCCATGCTGATGCAGGAATTCGGCGCGGCGCAGCGGCGGTACGGGCTGTTTGAAGCGGTGGCTGCGGGCATAGGCGATACCTGGGTCAACACGCGGGTCATCGTGCTGAGCCTCAAACGCATTTTCACGGGCCGGGAAGATCTTCGGGAAAATCTCGGCGGACCGATCATGATCGCGCAGGTTATTAATCAGGCCGCCGAAGTCGGGGGCGGGCTTTTCTGGGATATCCTGGCGATGCTGTCGATTACGCTGGCCATCATCAATATTCTGCCTATTCCGGCGCTGGACGGGGGCCATCTCGTTTTTCTGATATACGAAGGGATCGTCCGGCGGGAACCGTCCTTGCGGTTTCGCATGGTTACGCAGCAGGTGGGCATGGTTCTGCTGCTCGCCTTTATGGTATTTCTTGTGTTCAACGACATTTTGCGTTTGTAGATTTTTTCGACGGTGCAGGTTACGGCAAACAGGGATATGCGCACGGACGACGACGCAGCATTGCAGGATGCGCTGAAGCGGCGCGGGGAGATTCCGTCCCATATTGCCGCGATTATGGACGGAAACGGGCGCTGGGCGCGCGAACAGGGCAAGCGCCGGGTGGCGGGACACCGCGCCGGGGTCGATTCCGTACGGGAAGTCGCCGAGGCGTGCGCGCAGCTGGGAGTGAAATATCTTACGCTCTATACCTTCAGCCACGAAAACTGGGACCGGCCTTCCAAAGAGGTGCGCGCCCTCATGCGGTTGCTTTTGCACAGCATTCGCCACGAAAAGAGGACGCTGGACAAGAACAATATCCGTCTTTGCGCCGTAGGGGATTTGTCCAGGATGCCCGACGAAGTGCAGCGCAGGTTGCAGGAAGCGATAGACGAAACGCGCGACAACGACCGGATGACCTTGACCATTGCGGTATCGTATAGCGGACGACTCGAAATCGTGCGCGCCGCTCGGAAACTGGCGGAGCGCGTGCGCGCAGGCGACTTCGAGCCCGGCGATATCGACGAAGCGCTTTTTGAATCTGCCCTGATGACGTCGTATTTGCCGGACCCGGATTTGCTTATCCGCACCGGCGGCGAGTTTCGAATATCGAATTTTCTTCTGTGGCGCCTGGCGTATGCGGAACTGTATGTCACCGATTGCTACTGGCCGGCGTTTCGCCAGCAGGCGTTGTACGAGGCCATTCGGGATTATCAGGATCGGGAACGTCGGTTTGGACGGATACTAACGGACGATTAACTTCGTTAATGAAAAGAACCACCGTGTCGATACAACGCGCGCCCGCCTCGCCCGCCGCCCGGATTCGTTCGCCGATCCGCCGGACGAGGCTGGCCCTGCGCATGCCACGCATTATGAGCGCCAGAACGCCCCTTTTTCTGCTTGCCGCCGCCTTGTCCGCCGCGCCCGCCTGGGCGCAAGGCGTGTCTAACGGAGCCGGCGCCTTCGCTGCGGCGGGGCCGTATTCGTCGCCGCCCGCGGCCTACGAGATTCTCGACATTACGGTGGAGGGATCGGATAGCGAAAGCGCCCGCGCCATTATCGCGCAGGCCAGCGGCCTGACGGCGGGCGATACCGTTACGTTGCCCGGGGACGAAACGATCGCGGACGCCGTGCGCTCGATATATCGGCTGGGCCTTTTTTCGGACGTCAAGATCGTAGAGGAGCGGCGTTCGGGAGACGGCGTATATCTTTCTATCGCGGTGAAAGAGGAGCCGCGCCTTGCCGAGTATACCTTTTCCGGGATCAAGAAGGGGCAGCAGAAAGATTTGCGGGAAGAAGCGCCGCTTTTGCGGGGTACGCCTGTTCGTCCCTCCGATATCGAGCGGACAGATCGGCAGATCAAGCAATATTATCGGGAAAAGGGATATCTGCTCGCCAAGGTAGACGTACGCCGGGAAGAAACCGCCGACGGGCAAGTGACGCTTGATTTCGTAATCGACCGGGGCAAGAAAGTGCGGGTCGAGGATATCCGGATCGAAGGCAACGAAGCCGTTTCCGATTTTCGCCTGAAGCGTAAAATGAAGAAGACGAACGAAAACAAATGGTGGCGTTTCTGGAGCGGGGCGAAATTCGACCGGAACGAATACGAAACCGACTTGGCCAATATCGTTCGGCACTACAACGACAACGGATATTACGACGCGCGCATTACCCGCGATTCCGTGTTCGTGCAAGAGGGGGACGATCCGGGCGTCACGGTCGAATTATCGGTCGAGGAAGGGCCGCGCTATTATATCCGGGACGTCGTATGGGAGGGCAATACGGTCTACCCCGACGATTTTCTGGGCGCCGCGCTGGGCGTCGCGCACGGAGAGGCGTTCGACCGTTCGAAACTGGAGCAGAATCTGTACCAGAACAGGAACAACAGCGATATTTCCAGCCTGTATATGAACCGCGGCTACATGCGGTTCAGCATCGAACCGACGATCCGCACGGTCGAAGGGGATTCGCTCGACATTCATTTCGATATCCTCGAAGGAGAAGTATATGAATTCGGTGACGTGAGCATTTCCGGGAATACGAAAACCAAGGAGCATGTCGTCCGGAGGGAATTGTATACGATTCCGGGACGGACCTTCAGCCGCGACGCCATTCAGGAATCGATTCGCCGCCTGAGCCAACTCAATTATTTTACGCAGGAATCGCTGGGCGGCGGGCCCGGCATAGACATCGACGAGGCCGAAAAAACGGTTGATCTGACGTATTCCGTCGTGGAGCAGAGCAGCGATCAACTGGAACTTTCGGGATCGTGGGGATCTTTCGGGCCTATTCTGATGCTTCGGTTCGGCTTCAATAATTTTTCGGCGCAAAATCTGTTCAAGGGATCGGCGTGGGATCCGCTGCCTTCGGGCGACGGGCAGCAGCTATCCCTCGGCGTACAGACGACCGGATCGTTTTATCAGAATTATTCGCTTTCCTATACGGAGCCCTGGTTCCGGGGGCGTCCTACGCCGGTGGGCATGTCGCTTTCCTATTCGAGTTACGGCGGCGGGAATCGCAGTCGAAGCAGTCGCTTGTACAACTATGGATTCAGTTCGCAGGGACATTTGCGAACGGCGTCGGCCCGGATATTCTACGAGCGGCGCCTGCAATGGCCGGACGACAAATTCAGCATGGGGAGCGCCCTGCGCTATCAGCACTACGACAATCAGGACCTCTTTCGCTCGATTCCGGAAGGCGTCAGCCGCATCGCCACCTTCCAGCAAAGCCTTTCCAGAAATTCGCTGGACCATCCGATTTTTCCCTCCACCGGATCCAGTTTTTCGCTGTCTCTTGAAATCGCGCCGCCCGTTCCGGGATTCGTGCAGTATTACAAGACGCGCTTCAAGACGGAATGGAATGTCCCGCTGTTTCGCAAATTGTCTGTCCGGTTCGGCTCCGACTTCGGATATGTGGGGTCGCTTACGGGGGATCGCGTGAATTTCGAGCGCTTCGTCGTGGGCGGGTCGCCGTTCGATACGCAGGGCTATTATAATTATTTCGGGCGGGATATCGTGTATATGCGCGGCTATCCGTCCGCCGCGATAGGTCCGCGTCTGAACGACGAGCCGGTGGGCGGCGTCGTGCTGAACAAATACATGTCTGAAATAAAATGGATGGCGATCCAGACCGAGCAGCTTTCGGCGCAACCCTACGCGTTCCTTGACGCCGTCAATGCCTGGGACCGGTTCGATCTGTACAATCCGGCAGAACTATTCCGGTCCGCCGGCGTTGGGGTGCGCATGTATCTTCCAATTTTGCGGATGGTGGAATTAACCTACGGGTATAATTTCGACGAATTCGCTTCCACCCGGAACCAGGACGGTTCGAAATCATGGAGATTCCAGTTTACGCTTGGGCAAGGTTTTTAAGGCGAAGCGCCCGCCCGGCGACGCATGTATTCGCCGCGTTGCTTTTCGGCGCGGCGCTCGGGACGGCGCCCGCGTACGCCCAGAAACTGGGATACGTGGATTCTGAGTATATCCTGGACAACCTGCCGGAGTACGCCACGGTGCAGCAGCAGCTCGACCGGATGGCGCAGGAATGGCAGGAGGAGGTCGAAACCCGCCGCGACGAAGTGGAGGAACTCTTTCGGGAGTATCAGGCCCGGGAATTGTTGTATACGAACGAGGAGCGGCAGCGGAAACGCGACGAAATCATTCGGGCCGAAGAGGAGGTGGAGCAACTTCGGTCCCAGTACTTTGGCCCGGAAGGGCGCGTTTTTCAGGAGCAGGAGCGCCTGGTCCGTCCCATCCAGGAGACCGTGCTCGAAGCCATCGAGACGGTGGCCGAACGAGACGGGTACGACTATGTATTCGACAAGAGCGGGGATTATATTTTCATGTACGTTCGGGAGCAACTGGACCTGAGCGACGATGTGCTTGAGGAACTTGGCGTCGATGTAGATAGTCAAAATTGATTGCCCCGCGTTGCATTCCGGCGCCTTGCGCCCTGCTTGCCGGATGCCGCGCATCACAAGAAAACGTCAACGATCCGTTATGTTTACGCGCCGCTCTGCAGGAAGCCTTTTTTTCGCCGTCCTTTTGTTTGCCCTCGTTGGCCGCGCCAGCGACGTCCATGCCCAGTCGCTCTCCGTGGGTTTCACCGACCATGAGATTATCCTGATCAACATGCCGCAGTACCAGGAGGTGCAGCAGCAACTTCAGACGGATTTCGACGCCAGTCAGGAAGGATTGCAGGCCTTGTACGCCGATTATCAGGATAAACTGGAGCGGTATCAGCGGCAGCAGTCCCTGCTTTCCGAGGATCGACGGCTGGAGCGCGAGCAGGAACTGGTGCAATTGCAAGAGCAGATTCAGACCGAAGCCCAGAGCCAGGATCAGCAACTGGCGGCGCGCCAGGCGGAACTGATGCAGCCGCTTCTGGAGCAGATACAGGACGCCATCAACGAAGTCGCCGCCGCGAACGGCCTTGATATCGTATTGCGTACGCGGGTCGGCGCGGAGCCGCTTTTGCTGTTCGTCAACCCGGATACCGTGCAGGACATTACGCTGCACGTAGCGCGCGCGATGGGTCTGGACGTAGACGAAGAAGGAGCCGCCGACGCCCCGGCGGCCTCGGGCGCGAATTAATTGCTATTCGCAGGAGTCGGGACAGGGGCAAGGAGACGTCGATATGAGCCGTGAACCCGTTGTTACCGGCGCGGTGGACGCCCCGCGCATCACCACGCAGACCCTGCAGAACCTGAAGCGCGACGGCATACCCATCGCGATGCTGACGGCCTACGATTATACGTCGGCGCGCATTCTGGACGCCGCCGGCGTGGATGTGCTCCTGGTCGGCGATTCGGCGTCCAATGTGATGGCGGGCTACGAAACGACCCTGCCCATTACGCTGGACCAGATGATATACCATGCCCAGTCCGTCATTCGGGCGGTGCGCCATGCGCTCGTCGTGGTGGACCTCTCGTTCGGATCGTATCAGGGCAATTCGAAGGAGGCGCTGGTTTCCGCCATTCGGGTGATGAAAGAGGCGGGCGCGCACGCCGTCAAGATGGAAGGCGGGAAACCGGCCCTTGAGGCGGTCCGTCGCATCACCGACGCGGGCATTCCGGTGATGGGGCACCTGGGCCTTACGCCCCAGAGCATTTACCGGTTCGGGACGTACCGGGTGCGCGCGCAGGACACGGAGGAGGCGGACGCCATTCGGGAGGACGCCCGGCTGCTCGAAGACGCAGGTTGTTTCGGGCTGGTGCTCGAAAAAATTCCGGCGGGCCTGGCGCAGGACGTTTCGTCGGCCCTTTCGATTCCGGTGATCGGCATCGGGGCGGGGGCGCATTGCGACGGGCAGGTGCTGGTTACGCACGACATGCTGGGGCTGAATACGGATTTTGCCCCCCGGTTCGTGCGGCGGTACGCGCAGCTCGAAAAAACGATTACGGAAGCGGTGCAGCAATACGTCGCGGATGTCCGCGTGCGCGCTTTTCCATCCGAAAACGAAAGTTATTGAGGCGTGGCGCTCGCTGCGTACGCGCGAAATCGCAAGAGATACACGCCATGGCTTCTCGGTCTGAAGATCGCCTGCTTATTCTGGTCAGTAACGACGATGGGGTAGACGCGCCGGGGATTGCGGCGCTTGCGGACGCCATGGTCAGGCTGAGGGGATTGGAGGAGTTGGAGGTGGATGTGTATGTGGTCGCCCCGCATCTGGAGCAAAGCGCCGTGGGGTGCGCGATTACGGTGCGCGCTCCGGTGCGCGCGGACCTGGAGTACGGTTTCCCGGTAGCGTCCCCTATGTACGACGTTAAGGAGGTCTACAGCATACAGGGTACGCCGGCCGATAGCGTCAAACTGGGGGTTCAGAAATTGCTGCCCCGCAAGCCGGACCTGGTGGTTAGCGGGATCAACCGGGGCCAGAATATGGGGCTGAACGTGCTTTATTCGGGCACGGTCAGCGCGGCGATGGCAGCGGCTATTCTGGGCATCGACGCGGTGGCCGTGTCGCTTTGCGAGTGGGAGGCGGAAGACTTCGCTGGCGCTCAGAAAATCGCCTACCAGGTCGTCGAGAAGGTGGTCAGGAAGAAGTTGGAGAAGAAGAAAAAGCTGGAGCAGGACCGGGCGCAGGATTTGCCAAAAGACCTTCCGAAGGATCGGGCGCGACGCCTGCCGAAGATATTGCCGCCCGGCATGTTGCTGAACGTAAACATTCCGTACGATCCGCTGTCGTCCATACGGGGCTTTCGCGTTACCCGGCAGGCGCATTCCAGCTGGCAGGAATCGTTCGTCAAGCGCCTTGATCCAAACAACCGGCCGTACTACTGGATGACCGGCACGTCCAAACACCGGGACACCGCCGAAGGTACGGACGTAGCGGCGGTGCGGGACGGGTACGTTTCCATCACCCCCATTCACTACGATCTCACGGCGCGCGACTTTGTGAAGCCTTTGTCGGAGTGGGGGTGGTAGGGCATTGCCGCGCTTTTTTCCGGCTGAAGACAAAAACAGTCATGGCCGACGCAAATTTGTCCTTGCGTACGTGGGTATTTGGTATGTATCTTATGAAAGCCAACCTGAAAAGCGTATCCTCCATGAGGTTGTACCGGGATTTGGGCGTATCGCGGCTCGCCGCCTGGATCATGGATCGGCGCGTCAGGGAGGCCGTATCCCTGGAGGTTGGCCAGACGACACCCAGGGCCCTGGTCACAAGAAACCGCCGTATCAAGTGCCACAACGCATAGCACGATGGTCTACACACAGCCTGTTATTCAGGGATTGCCAAGCCCGTCGTTGCCGGAGTCGGACAGGCGGGTGGTTCAAAACGGAAAAGCAACGAACAACCTTGTTTTTAGCGTTTTCCAGTCGGGGAACGAATATGCCTTTCCGCAAATCCTCAGCCTCTACCTAAAACCTGGCAGCATCGTTGCTGACGTAACCTATGGAAAAGGCGTTTTTTGGCGGAGAGTGCCGGATGGTTTATACGCTCTTCGCGCAACCGATATTCTAACGGGCACCGATTGCCGGGATTTACCCTATTCCAATGGAGAAATAGATGCCGTTGTTCTCGACCCGCCTTATATGCATTCACCTGGCGGAACGGCGCATTCGGCTAAAACGCATCGCTCCTTTGAGCGATACTACCGGAACAACGACAGTGGAAATCGTACGAACAAAAAATACCACGAAGCTGTTCTGGATTTGTATTTCGAGGCAGGCGAGGAGGCATATCGGGTACTACGCGATCGAGGTGTTATGATCGTCAAGTGCCAAGATGAGGTTTGCTCTAACAGGCAGCGGTTTACACATGTCGAAATCATGCAGAAATATGCTGAAATAGGCTTCGTTGCAGAAGACCTTTTTGTCGTCGTGAGAAACAATCGTCCAGGAGTGAGCAGGGCCGTTAGGCAGGTTCATGCACGAAAGAATCATTCATACTTTCTTGTTTTCTGGAAATGCCAGGATGGCCACGGCGTATGGAAACCTCCAGCATAGAAATCCTGCAAATCATGCGTGATGTGATTCGGGATCATACTCCTGAATCAATATGGAAGAATTCTGCTTTGGAGTCATATAGACATGTCGGTATGACAAACCGAGGCGCAATTGGCGAAGAATTTGTAAGGCGTTATGCCGAGGAGAACGGCATAAGCGTAGCGAAGAGCGAACATCGAACGGATCCAACCGATATGACCATATTGGGAGTGCCCATAGAAGTAAAAACCGCATCTTTGGGGGCTAACGGCACTTTCCAGTTTAATCATATACGGCATGACAAGGCGTATAAGTATCTTCTTTGCCTTGGCGTATGTCCCAACGCCATCGTGTTTAACGGTTGGCGAAAGGGAGATATTTCCGAAGGCGCCGCCGGGCATCTTGTACGGATGGCAGAAGGGCAATCCATAACGTTTAAGTTGACAAAAAAGCTTTCCGATATGCTACCCGTGGAGGAACTTGCCCAGTGGATACGCCTGAATGTTAGACATTGATTTTCGCGTATCCATGGATTGCGAGATTGGCATAGATTCTACGCCGATTCTTCCTCTTTCTCGACCGCCCCCAAAGCCGATTTCAGGCGTTCGAGGATGCGCTCGGGCCTGCATTGCCCGGGGTATCCGTCTACCCGGTACGCCGACAGGGCTTCCTCGGCGGAAGGTTTCCGGAGCGTTTCCAGTTCGGCGGCGGTTTGCCGATACGCTTCCCGAAAGGGCGCGCCTTTTTGCGTCAGGTCAATAGCCCTGGCGGTAGCGAACAAGTCGGGCGATACCGCCTCCTCCAGGCGCGCCGGGTCAAAGCGCATGTTTCGGAGCGTCGCCGTCATGGCGTCCGCCACGCTCGACGTCGTATGCACGGCGCGCAGGACGGCTTCCTTGGCGAGCTGCAGGTCCCTGTGATAGCCAGAAGGCAGGTTGGCGGGCAGGGAGGCCAGCAGGTGCATTTCGGCCAGGACGCGGTGGTACGAGGCCCGCGCCAGCTCCGGTATGTCCGGGTTCCGTTTTTGCGGCATGATGGAACTGCCCGTGCCGTACGCGTCGGCGGGTTCCAGAAAACCGAATTCCGCCGTGTGATACAGCACAAGGTCCGAAGCGAGGCGGTTGCAGGTCCCGGCGATCTGCGCAAGCGCATGCGCTACGTCCAGTTCGAGTTTGCCGCGCGACAGCTGTACGACGGTAACATGTTCCTGTACGCCGTCGAAGCCGAGCCGCCGGGCCACCTCCTTGCGCGGCAGCGCCAGCCCGGGTACGCCGTACCCCGCCGCCGATCCGAGGGGCGATACGTTGATCCGTCCGAGGGTCTCTCCCAGCCGCTCGATATCGACGGCGAACAGTTCGGCGTAGCCCATGGCCCACAATCCCGCCGTAGACGGCATGGCCCGTTGCATGTGCGTATAGCCGGGCATCAGGTACTGTTCCCACTCCTTGCCCCGGCGGCACAGGATGCGCGCCATCCCCGCGGTTTGCCGCATGACGTCCGCCAGGGCGTCCCGCAGATACAACCGCAGCGCAGCGAGCACCTGATCGTTCCGGGAGCGGCCCGCATGGATTTTTTTGCCTGTGTCGCCAAGCGCTTCCGTCAGGCGATGCTCGATCACCGTATGGGAATCTTCGTCTTCGGGTCGGACGGACAGTTCCTGCTCCGCCAGCGCATCCAGCGCCCTGTCGACCGCCTCGAATTCCGTCCGGCTCAGGATGCCGATTTCCGCAAGGCCCCAGGCATGCGCCCGCGTAGCCCGTATGTCGTAGGGCAAAAGGAGCGTATCCCACCGATAGTCCTCGCCTACGGCGAAGCGCATCGCCTTGTCCTCCATCGTTGCGGAGGCGTCCGATTTTTTCCAGAGCGGCGGGGTCGAGGGGCGGGTCATGATTCGAAGTACGCTTTGATAATGGAACGATACGCATCCACGGCTCGCCTGGCTTCGGCGACCGGGATACGCTCTTCGGGAGTATGGGATAACGCGCTTGATCCCGGCCCTATCTTGACCGTGGGGACGTCGGCCAGAAATATCCAGTCCGACGCGGTGGGGGAGCCGAACGGTTTGGCGTCCGGCAGGGCGCGGAAGCATGCCTGCGCGATGCGTTCGCTCGGGTCCGTCGCGACGGGCGCGATCCGTTCGCTATGCACGAGCACCTCCGATTCCAGCGTATCGCGAACCCGGTCGATCAGTTCCCGGTGCGTCCAGGCGGGCGTCGAGCGAATGTCGAGCGTGAACGCGCAATGCTCCGGCACCACGTTGCGGGCGGACCCTCCCGTTACGGTGGTTACGGTTACCGTAGGGCGCCCGAGAAAAGGGTCTTCCCGCTCGAAAGTCATCTCTGCGGCGCGCCGAATGTCTCTCGCCGCGATTTCGATGGCGTTTTTTCCAAGATGCGCCCGTGCAGCATGGGCCGTTGCGCCCTGCGCTTCCACGCGCAGAACGAGCAGGCCTTTTTGGGCGATGCACGGCGCAAGGTCTGTGGGTTCGCCCACGAGCGCCGCCGTTATCGGGGGCAAATGCGGACGCAACGCCTGGAGTCCGTTGTATTCGCCCCCCGTTTCCTCGCAGGCGGTCAGGGCTACGATAACGCGCCCGGAAGGCCGGAAGCCCTCGGCGGCCAGCGAAAGCAATGCGGTGGTCATGGCGGCGACGGAGGCTTTCGCGTCCACGCTTCCGCGTCCGTACACGCAGCCGTCCGCCTCGCAGGCGTCGAATGCGCCGTGCGGATGGCGCTCCGACGGGGGCACGGTGTCCAGATGCGTGTTCAGCAACAAGACGTCTTCGCCGTCGCCCAGGCCGAAGAACACATTGTTGTCCATGCGCCCCGCCTCGATTCCGCGCTGCGCCACATACCGCTCCACGAATCCGGCGATGTTTTGCTCCTCGCCGCTCAGGGAGGGGATGCGCACAAGGGATTTCAAAAGCGCTATGACTTCTTCATGCGGCATACCGTCAGGGGTTACGTTATTTGCGTGCCTGTCGAGGGCGCCCGGACGCCGTCGGGAGACACGACGAATACGCGCGGAATCCCGGCTTTCAGCGCGGCGAATCCCACGTCGATTTTTACGCGCATGCCGTTCGCGATCCACCCTTCCCGTACGCCCCGGGCATGTTGTTCGGCGTCGAGGGAGGGCAAAAGGGACTCCGGGTCGTCCGCCTTGCGGCGAATGCCCCCGACCTCCGTGACCAGCAGGTATTCGTCCGCCTCCAGGGCGCGCGCCAGCGCGCACGAAAAGGTGTCCGCGTTTATGTTGTACAATTGTCCTGCGCGGTCCACGCCGATCGGGGCGACGACCGGCACGTACCCCCGATCCAGCAGGAGGTCCAGCAGGTCCGTATCGACCGATGCGATATCGCCGACCCATCCGAAGCCGATCGTTTCCCCGTCCACGTTCCAGGGAGGCCTTTTCGTAACGTATACCGTGGGCCCGTCGGCTCCGGACAGTCCCACGGCCCGTACGCCGCGCCGCGCCGCATGGGCCGCAAGGCGTCCGTTCAGTTCGCCGCGCAGGGTCCATTGCACGATGCGCAGGTCGATGTCCGTGGTGACCCGGCGGCCATGCACCATGCGCGGGGCATGACCGAGCCGTTCGGCGACTTCGGTGGCTCGCGCGCCGCCGCCATGCACGACCACGACGCGCTCGCCGCCCGTCCGTTCGGCCACGGCGGTCCAAAGCGCATCGAGAGACGCCGTTCGCTCGACGGATGCGCCGCCCGTTTTGATCACGGTGGTCCTTGCTGGCATTTCGTCAGGGCATGCTATAGTCCCCAGGCGTATTCGAGGATCGCTTTTTGCGCGTGCAAGCGAAATTCGGCCTGTTCGAGGTGAATGGCGCCCGGCCCGTCCAGCACGTCGTCTTCCACGACCACGTTGCGCCGTACGGGCAAACAATGCATGAAGCGCGCCTCCCGCGTTTTCTGCATCCATTCCGTCGTGACGCACCAGTCCCGCAGGTTTTCCCGCCGCGCCGCTTCGTGTTCGGGATCGGAATAGACCATCTGTCCGCTCCATGCCTTGGCGTACACGACGTCCGCTCCGTCGAAGGCTTGCTCGCGGTTATCCGTTTCCTCGACCTGCGCGCCATAGGTCCGGGCCTTTTCCATGATTCCGTAATCCAGCGCATACTCGTCCGGTCGTACGACGGTTACCTGCATGCCGGAGCGGGCCGCCATCAGCACGGCGGAATTGGGTACGGCCATGGGGAGGGCTCTGGGATGATACGTCCATGCCAGCACGAACTTCTTTCCGCGCGGATCGCCCAGGCGCCGCCGAATGACCGCGGCGTCGGCCAGGGCCTGGCAGGGATGGTAGAATGCGGATTCGAGGTTCACGACCGGCACCGACGAGGCCGCCGCAATGGTGCGGATAAGCCGCTCGTCCCGGTCCTTGTTGTAACTCTTGAGCGAGGCGAAAAGCCGTACGCCCAGCGCGTCGTAATACTTCGACAGCACCCCGATGGCTTCCCGGATATGTTCGGCCTCGGCGCCATCCATAACGCCGCCCTCCTTGAAAGCGAAACGCCAGGTGTCTTGTCCCGGGCTGAGCACGGTCGAATACGCGCCCAGCTGCGCCGCCGCCAGTTCCATGGACGTTCGCGTACGCAGCGAAGGGTTGAAAAACATGAGTCCGATGCTGCGCCCCCGCGCCGCGTCGGTCCATACCCCGGCGTTTTCGTAATAATGCAAGGCCCGCTCCACCGCCGCGTTCCATACGGCGCGGCTGAGCGATTGCCAGTCGATCAGGTGTCTCATAATGAATTATGCTGTTCTTTCAAGGCCGAGGAAAGCGCTTCGCAAAACCTGTCCAGCGCGTCGAAAGGGGTGTTGATCGGGGGCATCAGCCGGATCACGTTCGCATCGTCCGCCCCGCCCGTAATGACGCCCTGCGCCAGCAGCGCCGAGCGAACGGGCGCGGAGGGCCGATCCAGGACGATGCCAAGAAGGCCGCCTCGCCCGCGCACCGCGCAGTCCAGCGACGCCAGGCCGTCCCGTATATGCTCGAACAGACGGGCTGCGCGCGGCATGAGGTTTTCTTCCACAAGGGTTTGCAGCGTGGCTTCTACGGCGGCCATGGCGATCATGCCGCCGCCAAACGTAGTCCCCTGGTCTCCGGGCTTCACCGAGGAGGCCAGTTCGTCGGACAAGAGCACGGCGCCTGCGGGTACGCCCGCCCCCAGGCTTTTCGCCAGCGAAATGCAATCCGGGCGCATCCCGTAGCGCTCGCTGATGGAAAAGGTCCCCGTGCGTCCCACGCCCGTTTGCACTTCGTCGAAGACGAGCAGGGCCCCGTGCCGGTCGCAGAGCGCGCGCAACGCCCGGTAATACGACGGGTCCGCCTCGACCATGCCGGCCATGCTCTGAATCGGTTCGAGGATCACCCCTGCGATATCGCCATGCTCGGCGAAGGCGGCCTCTGCCGCGGCGGCGTCCCCAAACGGAACGAAGGTGGTTGCGGGCAGCGCGTGCCGATACGGCGCCCGGTATTTTTCTTGCCAGGTGGCGGCCAGGCAGCCAAGCGTGCGCCCGTGGAAGCCGCCTTCCATCGCGAGGATGCGGGACCGCCCGGTATGCTTGCGCGCCAGTTTCATGGCCGTTTCGTTGGCCTCGGCGCCCGAATTGCAAAAGAATATATGCCGGAGTCCTTCGGGGGCCAGCTGCCCGAGTCGTTCGAGCGCCCGCGCCCGCGTATCGTTGTAGACGGTGTTCGAATAAAACAGGAGGCGTCCGGCTTGCTTCCGGATGGCTTCCGTCACGCGGGGCGGACTATGGCCGAGGAGCGCCACGCAGTGCCCGCCGTACAGGTCCAGATATTTGCGCCCGTCAAGGTCCCATACGTAGCTTCCTTCCCCCCGCGCAAGCGCGAGAGGCATATGAGCGTACGTGGGAATCTGATAGCGCTGTTCGAGCGCGATAACGTCCTGGGTCGTCATATTCCGAGTGGGTCAGGATGCTTGCGGACGAGGCAAAAGGCCCGTCGCTTCCGGCAAGCCAATGAGCAGGTTCAGGTTCTGGATGGCTTGTCCCGAGGCGCCCTTGATCAGGTTGTCTTCTGCGAATCCGACCAGCAGGCGTCCGTCCCGCACCATCCACCCGATGTCGCAGAACGGCGAATGCGCGGCGAACCGAAGTTCCGGAAGCGCGCCCGGATAGCGCCGGACGAGCGGGCAGTCCGCATAGGCTTCCGCATACCATGCGTCTACGTCGGCTGCGGCGACGCCCGCCGGGAGCGGAATATCCGCCACGCCCCAGATGCCTCGGCTCCAGGGGCCGGAAACGGGCACGAAGCGAATGGTGGCGCCAGGGCCCAGCATTTGCTGTATTTCGGGGAGATGCTGATGACATAGCGCCTTGTAGGCCCGCGCGTTCCCCTCCCGGGTTGGAAAGTGGGTCGTGGCTTTGGGCCGCGCGCCCGAACCCGAAGCGCCGGTCCAGGCCGTTACGAAAGCGTCCATTCGGTCCATATGCCGCGCCGCCGGCCATAGCGCCAGCGTGACGCCCGTGGCGAAGCACCCCGGATTCGCAATGCGCCTTGTCCCGGGCGGATACGGGGCGCAAAGCTCCGGGAGGCCATAGGCGAAGGACGAGAGCAGGTCGGGCGCCGGATGTTCGAAATCGTACCAGGTTTCGTAGAGGCCCGCCCGGTCGAGCCGAAAATCCGCGCTCAGGTCGATAAGTATGCCGTCGAAGCCGTCCGCGAGCAAGGCGGCGGCGAGGCGGGCGCTTTGGCCATGTTCCGCCGCAATGAAGATGCTGTCCGCCTCGGCGGCGTCGAACGCGTCCGGATCGCTGAAGACCAGGTCCGTCTGGCCGCGCAGACGCGGGTGCGCGCGCCACAGCGGCTCTCCGGCGCAGGACCGGCTGGTGACCGCATGCAGTCGGACGGCAGGATGGGCAAGGAGCAGGCGGATCAGTTCGCCGCCCGTATATCCTGCGCCGTGAAGCAGCGCGGTCCTGTGGCGCTGGCTATTCATGTCGTTCCTCGGAAGGTTTTTCAGCCGCGTTTTCCGCTTGCCGCCGCGCCCTGCGCGCCAAGAGCGCCTGTACGCCGTAAATCTGCGTAAATCCTTCGGCGTCCCGTCCGTCCCACAAAGCGTTCGTTTCGCCATAGACCGCCACGTCCAGATCGAACATGGACCAGGGGCTTTCGCATCCCCGTATTTCGACGCATCCCTGACGCGCCTTCGCCCGCACCGCGCCGGTAACGCGTTGTTGCGACGAATCGACGAGGGCCTCTATGTCTCGCATGACTGGATCGAAATAGTGTCCTTCGTGCAGCATCTGTCCATAATAATCCGCCAGATGGTCTTTCTGGAAGCGCTGGCGGCTGGTCAGCACGATTTTTTCCAGTTCCCGGTGGGCCGGAATCAGGAGGGCCGGCGCAGGCGCCTCGAAGGCCACGCGCCCCTTGACGCCAAGGATCGTATCGCCCGTGTGCATGCCTCTTCCCACGCCGTGCGCCGCCCCTTCGGCATTGAGCGTTTCAACGAGCGCGACCGGATCCATGGGCGATCCGTTCAGCGAGACGGGCAGGCCCGCCTCGAACCCGATAACCCATTCCTGCCCGGCATCGGGCGCCTGCGAAGGCGTTACCGTGTCCGCCCATCCTTCTTCCGGCAGCGGGTCGGCGGGGGTCAGCGTTTCGCCTCCCCCGATCGTGGCGCCCCACAGGCCCCGGTTGATGGACCACACCGTGGTTTTGCGGGGCACCTCGAAGCCGCGTTCCTGCAAAAAAGCGGTCGTTTGCTCGCGATCCAGCCCGAGGGACCGGATGGGGGTCAAAATATCCAGATCTTCCGCCAGGAGGCGCGTGGCGACGTCGAAGCGGACCTGATCGTTTCCGGCGCCGGTGGATCCGTGGGCGATGGCCCGCGCCCCTGTTTCTCGCGCCGCTTGCACCACCATGCGGGCCTGGGTTACCCGTTCCGGCCCTACGCACAGCGGATATACGCCGCCGCGCAGCACATTTCCCTTGATCAGGTAGCTCAGGTGATCGTCGTAGAGGGTTTTCCGGGCGTCGACGAGGATGTGCCGGGCGGCGCCCAGCGTCCGGGCGCGCGCTTCGACGGCTTGCGCGTCTTTTTCGGAAAGGCCGCCGGTATTGACCGTAACCGTATAGACCGGTTCGTCGAAGGTTTCGGCGAGATACGGTACGCAAAAAGACGTATCGAGGCCGCCGCTGAAAGCAAGGACTATGGCCATGGCGTCAATGCAGTAAAAAGAAAAAAGAGGGTGTGGCGCAGGGAGGGGGCGCGGTACAAAAAAAGCGCTGACCCGGGTGAATCAGCGCTGTACGAGCAATTTGGCCAGGGCAGCCCCTGCGGTTGTCATGGCGAAGCGCTTCTCCACATGCAAGGAAGGTCTCCTCGTCGCAGACGCAGCGGGGAGACGGCGAAACGGTTTCTATCGGCGCGGGATGCATGCATGGGGGCGTGAGCGTATGGTGATTTTGGCTGGTACGCCGGTCAACGGCAGAACGTTTCCATAGCAGACATTATAGATACGGAATGTTGCCTTATGGTTTCTATCGGTACGCTCCCTGCGCGGCGGCCAGCGTGTTCCGAAGCAACATGGCGATCGTCATGGGGCCTACGCCGCCAGGCACGGGCGTGATATGTCCGGCCTGCTCCAGTACGTCGTCGAAATCCACGTCCCCCGCCAGCCGATAGCCTCGCGCCCGCGTCGGGTCCTCCACCCGGTTGATCCCCACGTCGATGACCGCGGCGCCGGGCTTCACCATATTTCGGGTAACGAATCCGGCCCGGCCTATGGCGGCCACCAGGATATCGGCTTCTCGCGTAATTTCTTCGATGCGCTGCGTCCGGCTGTGGCAGACCGTCACCGTGGCGTCCGTTCCGCGTTGCATGAGCAAGGCCGCGAGGGGTTTCCCCACGATATTCGACCGCCCCACGACGACGGCCCGCTGGCCGCGCAGCGCGATTCCGGCGCGGGAAAGCAATTCCATGATCCCCGCCGGCGTGGCGGACACGAACGCCGGGTCTCCGATCAGCAGGCGCCCTACGTTTTCGGGATGAAATCCGTCCACGTCTTTTGCCGGATCGATGGCGTGGATGATTCGTTTTTCGGAAATATGCTCCGGGAGCGGCAATTGCACGAGTATTCCGTCGATTTCCTGGTCCGCGTTGAGCGTACGGACGAGGTCCAGCAGCGCCTCTTCGGATATGTTTTCGTCGCGGACCAGCGTTTCGCTTTCCACGCCTGCTTCGGCGGAAGCTTTGCGTTTGCCGCGTACGTAGGAGGCCGAGGCCGGATGGTTTCCAACCAGTACGACCGCAAGGCGCGGGGCCGGGCGCCCTTGCGCAATCCAGGTCGAGACTTCTTCGCGGACTTCTTCGCGAACGGCTTGCGCTACGGCGCGTCCGTCTATGATTCGGGTTTGCGTCATGTGGAAGGAAAGGATGAGCAGTACGGGAAGCGGGTCCTTGCGCCGCGGGCGATCCGTTTCGCGCTAATGTCGCCTTTTGCGTCCGCGGCGCATTGGACAAGATACGGACAGAAACCATGCGAAGGCAGGGGCCTTCATGAAGTCGAGGCGAGATTTTTCGTTGAAAAATGAATGAAGCCCTTGCGTTTCGTTCTGAGAGAATGTATGATTCAAACATGGGTTCGCCCATGCGCTTTACGTCTTGTGTAACCAAACCGACATGCACCATGAAACGCTTGATCGGCCCGCTGGCCATTTTCCTGACGCTTCCCTTCCTGCTTGGCTCGCATGCGCCTGCGGACGTTTCCCCCGAATCCGGTAATGCGGCAGGCGCGGGGTATTGCCCGTCCGCCACTGTGCAGATCCATACAGGATCTGGCTATGTAGTTCGAACCTCCGACACTGGTGTCGTAGGAGCATGTACACATTTTCAGGTGGGCTTTAGTGCTCCCGTAGGAGGCCCCAACCCTACTCATTTCTATGTTTATGAGGTGCAGTATAATGGGTCTCGAAAGGAAATTGCAAGAGCAACATGCATTTATCGTGGTTGTTCAGGCGGGTCTAGGATCAATACCGTTGCACCTACCAGTAGAATCGTGATTATAGGAATTAAATATTCAGGCGGCATAGGTGGAGGTGTTGCCGAACTTGATACTGCACCCTGGTAGGCCAAGTCTTCGGAACGGCAATATAATGCAGTCTCTGAATGTACGAAATTTCTTTTACGCCGGGTCTTTGTTGCTTTTTGTGTTCCTTGTCGGATGCGAGGAGGATGTGGCGGGACCGACCGAGGTAGATGAACCGTTTTCGCTGTACGGTGTTTTTAATCCCCGACTGCCTATGCAGACGGTGCTTGTGGGCTCTGTGGAAGACCTGCTTTTCCCGGAAACGGGAGAGGCGCTTGATGCGGTCGTTACCTCAACCGACTTGGGTAGCGGCAAGGCCTATGTATGGCGAGATTCGGTGACGGCCAACGCTACGGGGCAACTGGATCATATCTATTGGGCCGATTTTACGCCCGGGTACGGGAGTCGTCATCGTATGGAAGTGGTGCGCTCCGACGGGGAGCGGAGCGTCGTAAATGTGGAGGTTCCTGGAGAAGTACGCGTTGAAAATTACGACTCGAGTACCAGGGACCTGTATGTGCGTGTTTTGGGCCTTGATGATATGTCTTTCGTTCTGCCACGAATAGAAACCGTATACGATGTATCATTTTACCATAAAGATAATCCCGATACGGTATGTAATACTCCGCGTAAGCAGTATACTATTTCACACCAGGGCGCCGAGGAAAAAATAGATAAGGGATGGGAATTCACTGTCGATTTAAATATTTTTTATGAAACCATGCGATCATATTATTATGAGGATCATTATGAGGAATGGATGCTCGAATTCGAGAATCCGGCTCAGGATGGTTTGGCCTTGCTGGGCCTGCGATTGGAGGTCACGATCGGGAGTTCTGATTGGGATCCGCCGGGAGCCGATCTGTCGGACGAACGCGTACGGGTTTATCCAGGTACGCTTTCGAACGTGGAGAACGGATATGGCCTGGTGGTAGGGGGATACAATGAAGAGATGGCTTTATATCCCTCCGGGAAGGCCGTCGCCGACACCCCGTTCTTCGATTACATACAGCGGAACGGGGGCGATTATTGCCTGGGAACGCTGTAGGGCGCAGGCTGCCCCACGACAGGCGCCAGATTTCCTGTGCGCCCATGTGCCCTTCCCCTTAAAACAGGCCTTCGAAAAAAATTTCCGTTTTCGGGAACCTCGCCGGAACGCGCCTGTTTCAAGGCCCATGAAACGATGTTTCAGATAGCTCATCCAGAAGGGTGGAGGGTGCAGGCCCTTTGAAGCCCTGGCAACCGCCTTGTTCGGTCGGGACCTACCCGCCGGGCAGGAAAGGTGCCAAGTCCTGCCTCGCTTCGCGACGCTCCAGGCGTCCCGGAAACCCGCGAGGAAAGATGAGCGGGAGAGATTCCCTGTCCGAAAGGACACCGCCTCTTCCGCCCGTCGGCGCGGAAGGGGTTTTTTTATGCCCCTCCTGTCCGGCGCGAAGGCTGCGCCGCTTGCAGCCTCCATCTCTTCGGGAAGAGCCTCTGACGTCCGCTCGACATCCAACGGGCCTTGCGCCCTGATTCTCAACCATCATCTTACGGAAACATCATGAGCAACAACGGACAAGCCGCCGGGCCCCATTTCGAAACCCTGCAACTCCATGCAGGACAGGCGCCCGACACCGCTACGAACGCGCGCGCGGTCCCGATTTACGCCACGACGTCCTACACGTTCAACGACGCCGACCACGGCGCGAACCTCTTTGCGCTGAAGGAATTCGGCAACATCTATACGCGGATCATGAATCCGACGAACGATGTCCTTGAGCAGCGCATTGCGGCCCTCGAAGGAGGCGTGGCGGCGCTGGCCACCGCCAGCGGACAGGCGGCGCAACTTCTTGCGATATCGACGCTGGCCGAAGCGGGCGACAATATCGTATCCACCAGTTTCCTGTACGGCGGCACCTACAATCAGTTCAAAGTGTCGTTTCCCCGGCTTGGCATCGACGTCCGGTTCGCCGAAGGAGACGACGCCGACTCGATAGAGGGGTTGATCGACGACCGAACCAAGGCCATTTACCTCGAAACGATCGGGAATCCCCGGTTCAACATTCCCGATTTCGAGCGCATCTCCAGGGTCGCCGAGCGTTACGGCGTACCGATCGTGGTGGACAACACCTTTGGCGCCGCGGGGTATCTTTTCCGCCCGTTCGAACACGGCGCGCACATTGTGGTGGCCAGCGCCACCAAGTGGATCGGCGGCCACGGCACGACCATCGGCGGCGTGATCGTGGACAGCGGAACGTTCCCCTGGGATAACGGCCGTTTTCCGACGTTTACGGAGCCTTCGCCGGCATACCACGGACTGAACTTCTGGGAAGTTTTCGGGCCGGAAGGCGTACTGGGCGTCAATGTGGCGTTCATCATTCGCGCCCGCGTGGAAGGCTTGCGCGATCTCGGACCGGCGCAAAATCCGTTCGGGTCGTTCCTTCTTTTGCAAGGCCTGGAAACGCTTTCCCTGCGCGTAGGGCGCAGTTGCGAGAATGCGCTGAAGCTGGCTCGCTGGCTCCAGAAGCAGGATCAGGTTTCCTGGGTCAGTTATCCCGGCCTGGAAGACCATCCGTACCATGCGTCGGCCTACAAGTACTTGCGGAACGGCTACGGCGCGGTGCTCGCCTTTGGCGTCAAGGGCGGCGCGGAAGCGGGCCGGGCCCTCGTGAACAACGTCAAACTGGCCAGCCATCTGGCGAATGTGGGGGACGCGAAGACCCTCATTATTCATCCGGCCTCCACGACGCATCAGCAACTGGCCGCCGAAGAGCAACTGGCCGCAGGCGTGACGCCCGACCTCGTGCGGGTTTCCGTGGGCATCGAGCATATCGATGACATTATCGGGGATTTCACGCAGGCCTTCGCCGCCATCGACGCGCCGGTTCCGGCCTGAAGACAGCGAATCGATTCATGGCTGAGGCAATCAGGCTTCCGTCGCTCCAGCTTGAATCGGGACGTACGATGACGGATGTGTCCGTCGCGTTTTCGTCCTGGGGCGAACTGAATGCGCAAGGCGACAACGCCATCGTCGTTTGCCATGCCCTGACGGGCAGTTCGGCGGCGGACGATTGGTGGGGACCGCTTATCGGGCCGGGTCGAACGCTCGATACGAACCGGTTCTTCGTCGTATGCCTGAATGTATTGGGGTCGCCGTACGGTTCGGCCTCGCCCGTCTCGATTAACCCCGAGACGGGCGGTCCGTACGGCCCCGCCTTCCCGGCCATAACGATTCGCGATACGGTGCGGGCGCACCGCCGGGCGCTGGAAACGCTTGGCGCGCGCCGGGCGCTGTGCGCGCTTGGGGGGTCCATGGGCGGCATGCAGGCGCTGGAATGGGCCTTCGAGGACGATTTCGTGGACGGCGTCGCGCCGATCGCGGCAGGAGGGCGGCATTCCGCCTGGTGCATCGGATTCAGCGAGGCGCAGCGGCAGGCCATCTACGCGGACGCCGGCTGGAACGGCGGCCGCTACGCGGAACAGCCCCGGCAAGGCCTGGCTGCGGCGCGCATGATCGCCATGCTCACGTACCGGTCTCCGGGTTCGCTTGCCGCGCGATTCGGACGAAATCTCCAGGAAACCGGCGACGATCTGTTCGCCGTCGAGAGCTATCTGCGTTACCAGGGCGCCAAACTGGCGGATCGATTCGACGCCAATTGTTACGTGCATCTCACCCGGCAAATGGATACGCACGACGTAGCGCGAGGACGCGGAGACTACGCGGACGTTTTGCGCGGCATAGATCGCAAAACGCTGGTGATAGGCGTGGATACCGACGTGTTGTATCCATTGGCCGAACAGGAGGAGCTGGCTTCGCTCGTTCCTGGCGCCCGGCTCGAAGTCATTCGCTCGCCTGCCGGACACGATGCGTTCCTGATCGAATTCGCGCAATTGGACCGGATCCTTCGTTCGTGGATAGCGGACGAGTTGCGGCGCCCGGAACCGTCGCGCGCGCGTGGGGTTCGGAGCGAGAAACTTATGGGCGTTTGAGGTCGCAGGCGTTGCGGGCGTTCGGCAGGATGCCATGGCGTACGCCTTGTTTTACCCCGCCGCCGCCGAATGGCAACGTACGAAACAAAGCGAATGACGAAGGAAAAACTCCGGGTGGGCATCCTTGGCGCTACCGGCGCGGTAGGCCAGAAATTCATTGAAGTCCTCGACGGACATCCCTGGTTCGAGATTACGGCCCTCGCCGCTTCGGCGCGTTCCGCCGGGAAGCGGTATGCGGACGCGGCGAACTGGATCGGGTCCTCGGCTATTCCGCCGCGCATCGCAGGCATGGAGGTCGTGGCGGCTGCGCCGGACCTCGACGCCGATTTCGTATTCTCGGGCCTGGATTCGTCCGCGGCGGGGGAGATCGAGCCGCTTTTTGCGCGGGCGGGCTATCCGGTGATTTCGAATGCGAGCAATTACCGCATGGCCGAAGACGTTCCGCTGCTCATTCCCGAAGTGAACCCGGACCATACGGGGCTGATCGATTTTCAGGACCGCGGCGACGGATTTATCGTTACGAACCCGAATTGCAGTACGGTCGGCCTGGTGTGCGCGCTCAAGCCGCTCTTCGACCGTTTCGGCGTCGATGCGGTGCATGTGGTGACCATGCAGGCGCTATCGGGGGCCGGGTATCCGGGCGTGTCTTCGCTGGATGCGCTGGGCAACGTGGTGCCGTATATCGCAGGCGAAGAGGACAAGGTGGTTACGGAGCCCAACAAGTTGCTGGGCCGCCTGACGGAGGGCCGCATCGATCCGGCGGGGCTGCGCATCAGCGCGCAGTGTACGCGGGCGCCCGTCCTCGAAGGGCACCTGGAGGCGGTTTCCGTGCGGTTTCCGGGCAAGGTGCAGGCGGAAGACGTAAAAAGCGCCTTGCGCGCGTGGCGCAGCCCGATCGCGGACTATGGCCTGCCGACGGCCCCTGCGCGATTCATCGAAGTCTTCGAGGACGAACGTTTTCCCCAGCCCCGTCGGCATGTCGGTCTGGGGCGCGGCATGACCGTGTCCGTCGGCCGCATTCGTCCCTGCGAAGTCCTGGACGTGAAATTTATCGTCCTTTCGCACAACACGATCCGGGGCGCTGCGGGCGGCGCCGTGCTCAACGCCGAATTGCTGGCCAAGCAGGGGCGCCTGGCAAGACGGGCGGCGTTTGCGGAGGTTGCTACGGGTGCGGAATAGACGTTGTCCTGGCGCGTTCCTTAAAAATTAAGGCGGCGATAGCCTGGGCCTGGGACACGCATTTTCACGAAACATAAACGTGCGGTAGGCTACGAGGGAGCAGCCGATCCCGGGCCCTATGTTTCGTGAAAATGCGCGCCCCAGACCCTGTTGCTTGCGCTTTTGCTTGAGAGCCTGTGCGGCGAACGTTAAGCACGGAGCAAAACAGCTTTCATCGCCGTATCTTCAGGTTTGCCACTGCGGGGAACATGTATGCCTTCGTTGCGTTTTTTAGGCCGTTCCGTTTTGGGATTCTGCGGAAGTAGCTCAGTTGGTAGAGCATTTGCTTGCCATGCAAAAGGTCGCGGGTTCGAATCCCGTCTTCCGCTCCATAATGCGTAAACCCACTTCGCAAAAATCCGCTGCGGCGCCCATCTGGTTCGACGCGCTCGACCTCGACGCGCTTGCCGCCATGACCGAGGGTACGCTTGCTTCCCACCTCGGCATCCGGTTTACGGAGATTGGCCCCGATTTTCTGCGCGGCGTCATGCCGGTAGACGAGCGCACCATGCAGCCCCGGGGCATCATGCATGGAGGGGCGTCTGCCGCGTTTGCGGAAACATTGGGGAGCGTGGCGGCCTGGCTGTGCGTGGACCGGTCCAGAAAGCGTTGTCTGGGCCTGGACATTTCCGTAAATCATATTCGGCAGGCGCCCGCCCCCGGCGAAGTCACGGGCACGGCGCGCCCCTTGCACATCGGGCGAAGCACGCACGTCTGGGAAATTCGCATCGAAAACGCCGCCGGCGCGCTTGTGGGCGTGAGCCGTTTGACCATCATCGTGCTCGCGGCGCCGGAACCTCGTTCCTGAGTTTCCGGCGCCGTCTGTCCGCCCGGGCAGGGCCCGCCGCCTGCGCAGGTTCGCCTTATCGCGCCCGGAGCGCAACGTCTCCATGGGAGGCGCGGGCATGCAATTCGGGACCGCCGCCATTCACCCGGCCCTGCACTTCCTTGTCCTTGCTTACGCCCTCGAACCGCGTCCGGAAAGCGTTTGCCATAGCAATGTCCGAGGCCTTCAGATCGACGTCCAGTGCGGCCTGCGCCGGCGCGTACAGGTCGATATCTCCATGCGCGGCGCTGAACTTGCCGCCCGCCGCTTCGACGAAGTACAGACTGATGTCTCCATGCTGGACTTCCATGCGCGGATAGCCGTTCATTTCCCGCACATGAATGTCCCCATGGGATACGTCCACGTCGATTTCTCCGGCGGCAATGCGGTCCAGGTCGATATCCCCGTGCGCCGCGCGGATGCGGACCGTTTCCGCCGCTACTTCGTTCAGTTCGATATCGCCGTGCGCGGTATGCATTTCCACGCCCTGCGCGTCGATGCTGTTCGCCGAAAGGTCGCCATGCTGCAAGGCCAGCCGGACGCGCTCGCTGCCCACCTGGCCCGTCTGCACGTCGCCATGCGCTATGTCTATGGATAGCGAGGCGCCGCTCAACGATCCGGCGTCTATGTCTCCATGGGCAAGGTCCATCTTCAGGTCGCCTTTCAGGGCGTCGATTTCCACGTCGCCATGGGCTATGTCCATATCGGCGTCGAACACTTCCGGCACGGAAATATACACGTGGACGCCGCCGCGCAGGCGCCATCCGTTCCGGTTCCAGCGCCACTTGCCGTCGGGATTCGTGCGGACGAAAAGCGCGCCGTTCGCTTGTCCTGTCTCGAAGTTCAGGTATTCGTAAAAGTCGCGCAGGCGGTCGGTGATTTGCTCGCCTTCCAGCACGACGCGAATGCGCGCTTCGTTTCCATTGCTTTTTTCGATATGGACGTCGCTGTGCCCGACGTCCACGCGCAGCGCTTCTCCAGGCTGCACGGAAAAGGTTTCGTCGATCATCTTTTCTTCGGCCTGGCCCCGGACCCCGTCCGGGTTCCGGGCGTCGGCATGGAGCGCAAAGCGGGCGGTATGATGCTGCGCGGCGTACGCAGCGGGTTCTGCGCGATGAAAAAACAGGGTGGCGGCGACGGCCAGAAGCAACAAGGCCATGGCGGAGCCTGCGATACGGAGCGTGGGGCGCATGGAAACGGGGAGATTGTTTTGAGAAAATCGGGAAAGCGCCGCGTGGGCGCCTTGCGCCTGAACCTGCGTTCGGGTATTTCGCCTTTCTTCCGGGCGTTGCAAAAACAACGATCGCGACGCGGGATTGCATCCTTTGCATCGCTTGCATCGTATGTTTGCCGCCGCGAAGGCTTCTCGTCCGGGTTCGGGCGCGTTCCGGGCGGAAAATTCCGGCGCGTATATCGCCGTTACGAATAATTCGGTTACAAGGTTACGCTCGCCATGCGCATTTTAACGAAAAATTTTTATAACCGGCCCACGCTGGAGGTGGCCCGCGACCTCGTCGGCAAGCATCTTGTGCGCGTACTGGACGACGGGACCCGGCTCGCGGGCCGCATCGTGGAGACGGAGGCCTATACGCAGGACGACCCCGCGTTCCATGGATGGGGCCTGCTGGATCGGCGAACCGGGGCGCTCAAGCCGGAAGGCCGCGGGCGCGACCTGTTCGGCAAGCCGGGGACCGCGTACGTATACCTGACCTATGGGGTCCATTGGCTGATGAATGTGGTGACGGAGCCAGAGGGTACGGGCGGAGGGGTGCTTCTGCGCGCCGTAGAGCCGCTCCAGGGCCTGGCCTCCATGTACGCGCGGCGGGCAAGGGCGCAGCGGGATATCGACCTGGCGAACGGCCCGGGTAAACTGGCCCAGGCTTTCGGGATCGACGGGGCGTTGCACAATACGCCTTTTACGGAGCCCCCGCTGTATGCGACGGACCCGGAAGGCGAAGCCCCGCTCGCCGTCGAAACCTCGTCCCGCATCGGGATTACCCGCGGCGTCGATTTGCCGTGGCGGTTTTATGCGGCGGACAATCCGTACGTTTCGCGGGGCGCGCCCAGCGACGTCGCGCAAGCCCGGAAACGGCGAGCGAAGCAGGGCGCCATGGCGTAGGCATCCGCCGCGCGGGCACATTGCGCCCGCCGCTTCGTTCACTTGCGACTGCCGAATCCTTTGCGCAGGGCGCCTTGCGTCCGCTCCGCATCTGTCTGAGTATCCTTAATATGTCCGATTTGCTTTCTTCCAACGACATTCGCAGCGCGTTCCTTGATTTTTTCCGGGAGCGGGGGCACGAGATCGTGCCGAGCGATTCGCTGGCGCCCGAGGGGGATCCCACGCTGCTTTTCACGAATGCCGGGATGAACCAGTTCAAGGACGTGTTTCTCGGGGCGGGCCAGCGTTCGTACCGCCGCGCCGCGGACACCCAGAAATGCCTGCGGGTATCCGGGAAGCACAACGATCTCGAAGAGGTGGGTCTCGATACGTACCACCATACGTTTTTCGAGATGCTGGGCAACTGGTCTTTCGGGGAGTATTTCAAGAAAGAGGCCATCGGGTGGGCCTGGGAGTTGCTTGTGGACGCGTTCGGGCTGGACCCGGACAGGCTGTACGCTACGGTGCACGCAGGCGACGAGGCGCTGGACCTGCCGCCCGATTCGGAGGCCGCGGCGCTATGGGAATCCGAAACGAACATCGACCCGGCGCACATCCTCTTTTTTCCTTCGAAGGACAATTTCTGGATGATGGGGGACGAGGGGCCGTGCGGGCCGTGCTCGGAAGTCCATATCGACTTGCGCGCGGACGAAGCGCGGCGGGCTGCGCCCGGCAAGGACCTGGTGAATGCGGATCATCCGGAAGTCATCGAGTTGTGGAATCTCGTGTTCATTCAGTACAATGCGCTGCCCGGCGGGTCGCTTGAACCGCTTGCGGCCGTCCACGTGGACACCGGGCTGGGGCTGGAGCGGCTGGTCGCGGTCTTGCAGGGCAAGCGGTCGAATTACGACACGGATTTGTTTGCGCCCCTGCTTGCTGGCGTGGCGGCGCTTTCGCCGCAGCGGGAAATCGTTTCGTACGACGATATACGCGTGGAGGACGAGGCCGAGCGCGAACGGCGCCGCGTAGCCATGCGCGTGGTCGCCGATCATGCGCGCGCCATCGCCTTCGCCATAGCGGATGGCGTGGCCCCCGGCAATATGGGGCGCTCCTATGTCATTCGGCGTATTTTGCGGCGCGCCGTGCGGTTCGGGTATCAGGCGTTGGGGATTCGGGAGCCGTTCGTCTACCGGCTCATTGCGCCCATTGCAGACGCGATGGGCGACGCCTTCCCGGAATTGCGTACGCGCCGCGAGCATATGGAGCGCGTCACGCGAGCCGAAGAAGAGCATTTCCTGCGTACGCTCGGCACGGGCATTGAATTCTTCGAGTACATTGCGAACCATGTGAAGGCGTTGTCCGACGCCATCAGGGAGGCGGAAGAGGCGGCTCGGGACGCAGCGGAACAAGAGGGCCTGTCGGTCCACGAGGCGAACAGCAGGGCCCGGTCCGGCCATGCCGGCGCGAATTACCAGCGCGTCCGGGAAACGAAACTGGCTGCGCAGGGCGTGCTCAGTTTGCTGGGTTCCGATCGCAAGATGCTGGATATTCTGCAAAAGGCTTTCGGGAAGCGTCCGGGGTACGAAGCCTACCGGGTATTCATCTTTGCGGCCATGGGCGGGCGCGTTCCGGGGGAGATCGTATTCCTGTTGCACGACACCTACGGGTTTCCCGTGGACTTGACGCAACTTATGGCGCGGGAGAAGGGCCTTGCAGTCAATGACGAGGACCTGGCGCGGTACGAAGACCTTATGCGCATGCAGAAGGAGCGGGCGCGGGCGGGCGCTTCGTTCAGGGCAGCGGCGGACGGGGAAGAAGCATGGGATATTTTCACGTCGGGAGAGGAGGCCGAGCCGGGAGATTCGTTGTTCGCAGGGTACGCGGCCCTTGAAGCCACGGATGTCCGCATTGCGGCCATGCGCACGGTTGGGTCGCCATCGAATGGCGAGCAGGCGGACGGGAAGGCGGGCCAAACCGTTTCCGGGCGGCACGAAATCGTGCTGGACCGGACGCCGTTCTACGGGGAAGGCGGCGGGCAGGTAGGGGATACGGGCATTCTCGACGTAGGCGGGGAGCGAATTCGGGTCCTTGATACGAAGAAACAGCAGCGGCGCATCGTGCATTGCGTGGACCGGTTGCCTGCCGATCCCCGCGCGCTCGTGCACGCCGTCGTGGATGCGGATCGGCGGCTTCGCATCGAAAAACATCATACCGCGACCCATTTGCTGCATGCGGCGTTGCGCGAGGCGCTGGGAGAGCATGTGCAGCAAAGGGGGTCGCTTGTGGCGCCCGACCGGCTGCGTTTCGACTTCAGCCACTACGAGCGGGTGGCGCCGGACGTGCTTGAAGCGGTGCAGGCCCGGATTAACGGGGTGATTCAGCGGGACGTCCCGGCGCGCATTGAATTCGACGTTCCGATCGCGGAGGCGAAAGCGCGGGGCGCCCTCGCGTTGTTTGGCGAGAAATACGAGGATCGGGTGCGCGTCGTTACGTTCGATCCGGCCTGGTCGGTGGAGTTGTGCGGCGGCACGCATGTGCGCGCCACGGGGGAATTGGGCGTTTTTCGCTTTTTGTCGGAAGGATCGGTTGCGGCGGGCATACGGCGCCTGGAGGCTGTGGTTGGCGAAGAAGCGCTGGAGGTCATTGAGCGGGAGCGGCAGGAATTGGCGGGCGTTCGGGAGCGTCTCGGTTCTGCGGCGCGTTCGGCTTCCGAGGAGGTCGCCCGGCTGGTGGCGGAAAACAAACGCCTCCGGCGCGAGGCGGAGCGCCTGCGGGAAGAGGCGCTTGCCGCGCAACTGGCGGGTTTTCTTGCGCAAGCGCAGGACGTGGCGGGGGTTCGCGTGGTCACGGGCCGGATAGAAGCGGCGCCGATGGATATGTTGCGCAGTTTGGCGGAAACGATGCGCGAGCGCATGGGAGATTCGGCTGTGGCGGCGCTGGGCGCGCCGGATCCGGAGGGCGGAAAGGCGTACCTTGCCGCCGCCGTATCCGACGATCTCGCGCAGTCGGGCGCGTTGAAGGCGGGCGATCTGGTGGGGCGCCTTGCCCGGATCGTCGGCGGGGGCGGGGGCGGGCGGCCCGGGTTGGCCACGGCCGGCGGACGGCGCCCGGAGCGACTGGACGAGGCGCTGGCTGCGACAGCCGAAACGGTTCGCGCGGCTCTGGAGGGCGCGGCCTCCTGACGGCGCGCTTTTTGCTTCATGCAGGCGCGTTAAGGATACTCTGATCAAATCCACTTCGCTCAGCGCGTCACGTTTGCCTGTACAAGTCGTCATACTTGTATCGTTGAAATCAGTAGAAAAAACCGTAGATTCGTGTCTTAGGGTACGTGACGCGCCCTTCGGGAGGCTGCGAGGGGCACGCTGGCTGTGTCATTCCTCATTATGCGGGGCCGCCACACTACTCGCTTCGTCATTCCTTGCCAGCGCACCCCTCGCAGCCTCTGAGCTTCGCGGATTTAATCAGAGTATCCTTGAAGTTTGTGCGCGCCGGATGGAATGAAAACCCGTTTAGGGGGATCGAATCGTTGCGCGCCGTTTTTATGGATCGGTTGCGTCATGCATACGACAACAGAAACTGTACTTGCCCGGAACGGACCGTGCGAATTCGTTATGCCGCATGCGGTGAAGCCTACGGATAAAGACCTGGTGGAGCGTGCGCGCGCCGGAGACGCCTCCGCATTCGAGCAAATCATACGACGATACGAGGGACAAGTGGCCGCGACCGTGATTGGCATGATGGGAAGGTGCCCGGAGGTGGAAGACGCAGGGCAGGAGACGTTTATTCGTCTCCATACCTATCTGCACAAGTACCGGGGGGACGCCGCGCTGGGTACGTACATTGTGCGCATCGCCATCAATCAGTCGCTCAAGGCGCTGAAACGGCGCAAGCGGCGGCGGCAACGGTTCGTTCGGTACGACCCGGAGGCGGAGCGGCTTTCCGAGCCGGTCGTCAAGGGGGAAGAGGCGCTGGACGGGCGGGAACGCGAACGGCTTGTGCATCGCGCCCTGCAGGAAATCAGCGCGTCGCAGCGGGCGGTTGTGACGCTGCGGATGCTGGAAGGGTATTCGACCCGGGAAACGGCGGCGATGCTGAATATCCCGGAAGGCACGGTCATGTCCCGATTGTCGCGAGGGCTGGCGCAGCTCGAAAAGTTGCTTGGCCCGCTGCTTTCGGATTATTCGTAAACCTATTTGCGAGGCGCGAAATGCACCCGGATCAGGAAACATTGCTGCGATACATGGAAGGCCGCTTGCCTGCCGCGGCGCGCCGCAAGCTCGAAGCGCGGCTTGCAGAGGAAGCCTCTTTGCAGGAGGCGCTGGATGCGTTGCGCGGGTTGCAGGGCGTGTTGCGGGCGAGCCGGGCGGAATCGTTCGGGCCGTATTTCAGCGAACGCGCGATGCGGCGATTGCAGGGGGACGGACGCGCGCTCGGCGAGTCGTTCTATCGGGGCCTGCAATGGATATTTCTGCGTACGGCGACCGCCAGTTTTGCGGCGGCGCTTGCGTTCGCGGCCTACAACGCCGTCACGTACCAGTCGCTGGGCGCGGCTTCTTCCTTGCTGGAAGCCGTGTTTGGCTTGCCGTCCGTATCGCTGGCGGACGCGCTGTCCTGGTCGGTTATGTAACTACAAGGATACCTTTTCACGCATTCCGGGTCGAACCGGGAAACCATGACTGCTCGTACGAAATCGATCTTGCTGTTGCTGGGCACGTTGCTCATCGGCATGTTGCTGGGCGTATTTATCCATGCGCTTATGGTGGAAAACCGTATCGAACGGCTCACCTCCTTGCGCTCCCAGGCCGGATTCGTGCGCTTCATGGACAAGATGATCGAACCGACGGACGACGCCCAGCGCGAAGCCATCCAGGCGGCGCTGGAGGATGCGGCGGCGGCGCTCAACGCGCACCATGCAGAGAGCCGGGAGGCGCTGGAGGAGATCATGGGGACGTTTCGCGCCTCGCTGGACAGCTTGCTTACGGAGGAGCAACTGGAGGCGCTGAACGAACGCATGGAGCGGGCGTGGAAATACAGGAAGTCCCGCGGGCGCAAGGATTCCTCTTCTATAGGACCCGAGCGCAAGAAGTCGCATTCAGAGCATTCCGACCATCATAAGCACTCCGGCGGGCATCGGGAGTCGAAATAGGATGCGCTGCCGAAACCGCTTTCGTCCGCCGCCGGGCGTTCGCTTGCATGGGGCGCCGCGACGTTCTTGTGGAGCCTGGCGGCAAACGTTGCGGAACAGACGCCCGCATCGCTTGTTGATTCTTCGCCCGAAATCGAGCGAGCCGGGCTATCTTCCCTTCGCGGGCAGATAGCGCCATTGACGAGCCACGGAGGGGTGCCGGAGTGGTCGAACGGGGCGGTCTCGAAAACCGTTGTGCCCTTCGGGGCACCGAGGGTTCGAATCCCTCCCCCTCCGCCCGCCAGGGATAATCCGGGTTTCGCGGGATGAATCCGCGTGGTTTCCGGGTTGCGCGGCGTAAAATTCGCGAACGCTTCGGCATTTCATGCATTTTCGCCGTATCCTTGGAAGAACTGTCGCCTTGCGTCTGTCCCGCGCGCCTCGCTGCGCAAAGGGATGGCGTTCCGTACGGACGCAGGCGTTTACCCCCGCCTTATTCATCTACGGTATCCAAACATGATTCGTTCAAACGTTTTGTCGCCGATATGCGCCGCGCTCGTTTTTGCGTTCGCCGCTTCGACGAGCGCTTTCGCCCAGGTCGGCGTGGGCGCAGAAGCCCCGGAGAGCGCCGACGTCCTTTTTGACGGAACGCGCGCCTCCCTTGACGCAAACTGGGAATACTGGGAAGGCCCCTGCTTCGCCTCGTCCATGCCCATCAAGTGGAATGTCGTGCCGAACCATTTCGACGACGGCGAAGGCACGGCCATGTCCAGCAAGGAGCCGTACTCGAGCACCTATGGCCAGGCCGACATCGTCACGAAGAAGAAGCCCCGCGATTTTCGGCTGCATGTCGAATTTCTGATCCCGCGCAGCCGGGGAAATAGCGGCGTTTACCTCGACAACCGGTACGAAATCCAGGTGGTGGAGGGCGAGGACGGCCTGCATGGCATGGCTTCTGTGATCAACGAGCAGGAAGCGCCCTACGAGTTGTTCAACGGCTTGCAAAAATGGAATGCGTACGACATCCAGTATCGCGGCGCCCGTTTCGACGAAAACGGCGAACGCAGCGAGAAGGCGATGGTCACCCTGTATTTCAATGGCGAGAAGGTGCATGAGAATGTGCCCATCAACAAGGTTTGGGGCGGTCCCTGCTCGGCGCTTGACGGGGGCAACGAGGGCGGCGAGCGCATTACCGACGCGCCGGGCGGCGTCAAGCTCCAGGCCGAAGGGCACGACGTGCGCTACCGCAACATCTGGATGCAGGAGATGAGCTTCGACGACCCGGATACGGACTTCTGATCGATTGGCGCGGAAGGCGTTGCAGGAGCATCGGGCGTTTCTTGGATTGGGATCGAACCTCGGCGAGCGGGTCGAGCATCTTCGCTTTGGCGTAGCGCGACTGCACGCCGCGCGGGATGTGCGCGTGACCGCCGTGTCGCCCGTCTACGAATCGGAGGCCCACCTGCGGCCTGGCGCCGCGCCGCAGTCGCCTTATCTGAATATGGCGGCGGCGGTGCGGACGCGCCTGGACGCCGGGACCTTGCTTGCGCTTGCGCTGCGGATCGAGCGGGCGAGAGGCCGTCGCCGCGCTTCCGGCTCGACTGCCTGGGCGCCCCGGACGCTGGATATAGACGTGCTCGTATTCGACCGGCTGTGTTTTTCGGGGGCGGGGCTTTCCGTGCCGCATCCGAGGCTTGCTTCCCGCCGCTTCGTCCTGCGTCCCTTGTGCGACGTGGCCCCGGACTTGTACGTGCCTGCGCCGTTCGACGAGCAGGTTGGCTCGTTGCTTGCAAAATGCCCGGACCCGGGACCGGTTATTCGAACGTCCTTTGAAGTTTCAAACGCATTCTTTCCGTCATGCTCCTGAAAATCTTCGCTTTTTGCGTACTGGTTTACACGGTATTCAGGATGGCGCGGACGCTTTTGCGGGCGCTGGCGCGTCTGGCGGCGGGCCAGCAGCCGCGACCACCCCGCCCCCCGCGCAAGGACGGGCAATGGGCGGGACCCCGGCCTCGAAAAAGCGCGCGCGGAGGCGAGCAGGTGGAAGATGCGGACTACGTAGACGTATAGCGGCGCATCCCGCCGTTTCCGGTCGCCGGGTGGAAAATGATGGAAAAGGTTTGCGCAGTCAATGCTCGACGCCAAGCGTAAACGTGATGGTGGCGCGGCTTGCTATCGCCTGGCCGTTCTTGCGGGCGGGGCGGTACATATACTGGCTGGCCGCCGCGATGGCGGCTTCCTCCAGGCCGTGCCCAAGCGCATCGACGGGTTCCTTGACTTCGCCGTTTTCGTCGAGCAGGAATCGTTCGGTTACCGTGGCTTGCTCTACGCGCCCCCGGGCGTTCACCAGCGCCTCTACCACCAGTTTGGCCCGCACCCGTTTCCGCCGGGCTTCTTCCGTGTACTCGGGCGTGGCTACCCGCACGATGCGCGGTCCTCTCGTGGCGCCCGCGGTCGCTTCCGCCTGTTCGCCAGCGCGGGTCGGGGACGCTTCTGCGGGTTCGAGCGAAAGCGCGCTGTCGGAAAAGTCCAGCTCGTCTTCGGCAAGGTATTCGTCGTCCGGAACCAGTACGGGCACCAGCGGGGCGGGCGGAGCCGGGGCCGCCGCGGCGTGTCGCGTGGGCTGGATTTCCTCTATCGCAATGCGTTCGGCGTCGTTCGTCCGCCAGGTTGCGGGCCGTTCGGGGGCGGTTTCGCGGAGGGGCCAGAAGCGGACGGCGCCGATGACGAGGGCCAGCGCCGCGGCGAGGCACGCCAGAAAGCGGGTGCGATGGGTCGCGATATGGTGCGGATCGGAACGCGGCATCGACGGGCGCCTGGGTTTTTTATTTGAACCCGCCTTGCGGGGAAGGGTTCGCCGAGCGGCGGCGGCCCGGAATGAAGCCCCGGACGGCTTTTACTTCAAAAAGACTGTGAAGATATTGAGACCGGGCGCAAAAATGCCTAATTTGTCCTAATTTAACAAGAATGCGCTTACGATTCGATTGGAGATAACTCCTATGCAACAAACGTCGACGAATGGTTCTCCGTGCAAGCTGGCCCTGGCAGACGGAATCGTCGTGAAGGGATACGCCATTGGCCATCCGGGCGAAACGGGCGGCGAACTCTGTTTTAACACCAGCATGACAGGGTATCAGGAGATCATGACGGATCCGTCCTATCACGGGCAGATCATGATGATGACCTACCCGCACATCGGGAACTACGGGGCCATGGATATCGATATGGAGGCGGTCGCGCCCATGGTGGCGGGCTTCGTGGTGCGTCAGTTCGCCGCGGAGTACTCCAACTTGCAGGCGGACGAGTCGCTGGACCATTTTATGAAGCGGCACGAATTGGTGGGCGTCAGCGGCGTGGATACCCGTCGGCTGGTGCGCCATATCCGTACGCAGGGCGTTATGAACGCCGTGATTTCGTCGGTGGACCTGGACGACGACCGGCTGATCGAGAAAGCGCGCAACTGGCCTTCCATGGATGGGCTCGAACTGGCGTCCCGGGTGACGATGGACGCGGCGGAGGATTGGCATGCGGGAGACGGCCCGCGCATTGCGGTGTTCGACTACGGCGTGAAGCGCAACATCCTTCGGTCGTTCGAGGCGCAGGGCTGCGCCGTGCGCCTTTTCCCCGCTTCCGCGTCGCTCGAACAGGTGTTTGCCTGGGAGCCGGACGGGCTCTTTTTTTCGAACGGCCCAGGCGATCCGCGGGCCATGCCCCAGGCGATAGAAACGGTTCGGGAAGCGTTCCGAACGGATATCCCGCTGTTCGGAATCTGTCTGGGGCATCAACTTATGGCGCTGGCTTCCGGGTGCAAGGTGTACAAAATGTTCGTCGGACACCGGGGGGCCAACCAGCCGGTGCAGAATCTGGGCACCGGCCATGTGGAGGTCACGACGCAGAACCACGGGTTCGCAGTCCAGGAAGAATCCATCGGGGCGAAAGTCGCCGAGGTGACGCATCGGAATTTGAACGATCAGACGGTGGAAGGGCTGCGTTTCAGGGATCGCGCGGCCTTTTCCGTGCAGTATCATCCGGAAGCGTCGCCGGGACCGCACGACAGCCAGTACCTGTTCGATCGGTTTTTCAAGGAAGTGGAAGCGTATCGGCGCGCATCGGCGCGGAACAAGAAAAAAGTCACGGCCTGAGCGCGCCGCGCAGTATCCTCGCAAAAATCGTTTCACAGGGGACGCCATGCCCAAACGCGAAGACATTCACCGGATTTTGCTGATCGGAAGCGGGCCTATCGTCATCGGTCAGGCGTGCGAATTCGACTATTCCGGCACGCAGGCGGCGCGCGCGCTCCGCAAGGAAGGGTACGAGGTGGTCCTGATCAATTCGAATCCGGCCACCATCATGACGGACCGGTTGACGGCGGACAAGATTTATTTGAAGGATTTGACGCCCGCCTCCATTCGGGAAATCGTCGATATAGAGAAGCCGGACGCGGTGTTGCCCACGATGGGCGGACAAACTGCGCTGAACCTTGCCGGCGCGCTTCAGGACGAGGGATTCTGGGAAGCGCAGGGCGTGGAGGTGATCGGGGTGGATATCGACGCCATACAGATTACGGAAGATCGGCAAGCGTTTCGCGACCTGATGGAGCGCATCGGGATTGATCAGGCGCGCAGCCGCGTGGCGAAAAGTTTGCTCGAAGCCAAGGAAATCGCGCAGGAAATCGGGGAGCTTCCCGTCGTGATTCGTCCGTCGTACACATTGGGCGGATCTGGAGGAGGCATCGTATGGACGCATGAGGAATTCGACCGCAAAGTTACGCGGGGGCTGGAGATGTCTCCGGTGCACGAGGTGCTTATCGAGGAGTGCCTGTTCGGCTGGAAAGAATACGAACTGGAGCTGCTCCGGGACGCCAACGACAACGTCATTATCGTGTGTCCCATCGAGAATGTGGACCCCATGGGCGTGCATACCGGCGATTCCGTGACGGTGGCGCCTGCGCAGACCCTTACGGACAAGCAGTATCAGGGGATGCGGGACGCGGCGATTCGCGCCATGCGGTCGATAGGCACCTTTGCCGGGGGATGCAATATCCAGTTCGCCTTCGATCCGTCCGGCAGCCGGATGATCGTCATAGAAATCAATCCGCGCGTATCGCGGTCGTCCGCGCTGGCTTCGAAAGCGACGGGATACCCCATTGCGAAGGTGGCGGCGCGGCTGGCGGCGGGGTATACGCTGGACGAGTTGCCAAACGAGATCACGGGCGACACGAGCGCTTGTTTCGAACCGGCCATAGATTACGTAGTGACCAAGATTCCGCGTTTCAACTTCGACAAGTTCGAAGGGGTGGACGAGGAGCTTACGACCCAGATGAAGGCGGTGGGCGAAGTCATGGCCATCGGGCGGACCTTTGCGGAGAGTTTGCAAAAAGCCTGGCAAAGCCTGGAAATCGGCTACAACGGCCTGGGCGGCGACCGGGAGGACGCCCCCCCTGCGGAAGTGCGCGAGCGTTTGGCCAGGCCGCTGTGGGACCGGACGCTCCAGATTCGCAACGCCTTCAAACTGGGCGCGTCCGTAGAGGAGATTGCGGACGTGTCCAAGGTTGATCCGTGGTTTCTGTATCAGATTCGGGATATCGTGCGGCTGGAGGGAGAGATCGGCGAGCGAACCTTGCAGGAGATGGACGCCGAATTCATGAAGCGGGCGAAGCAGTACGGCTTTTCCGACGTACAGATTGCGTACTTGCTGAACGAAGACGCGACCGAGGCGCAGGTTCGGGCGCGCCGCAAGGCGCTGGGCGTGATCCCTTCGTATCAGGTGGTCGATACCTGCGCGGGCGAATTTCCTGCGGAAACGCCCTATTTTTATTCTTCGTACGAAGAAGGCAACGAAAGCGAGGCGTCTGATCGCAAGAAGGTGATCATTTTGGGGAGCGGGCCGAATCGCATCGGGCAGGGCATCGAATTCGATTATTCCTGCGTGCATGGCGTGAACGCGGTGCGGGACAGCGGCTACGAAGCCATTATGATCAACTGCAACCCGGAGACCGTTTCCACGGATTTCGATATTGCGGACAAGTTGTATTTCGAGCCGGTGTACTGGGAACGGGTCCTTGATATCGTCGAGCACGAGCGCCCGGAGGGGGTTATCGTGCAGCTGGGGGGGCAGACGGCGTTGAAAATTGCGGAAAAAATACACGAGCACGGCATTCGGATTTTCGGCACGTCGTACGAAATGATGGACCTGGCGGAGAGCCGGGGCAAATTCTCGCATTTGCTCCGGGAACTGGAGATACCGTTTCCGCCCTATGGCATGGCGGTGACGGTGCAGGAGGCGGTGGCCACCGCCGAGCGCATCGGGTATCCTATTCTGATTCGCCCGAGTTACGTGCTGGGCGGGCAGGGGATGCGCATTGCGATCAACAAGGAAGAAGTCCAGCATTACACCAAAAAAATATGGACCCTTTTCCCGGAAAATCATGTGCTGCTCGACCTGTTTCTGGAGAACGCCATCGAAATGGATGTGGACGTCGTGCGAGACGGGGAGGAGACGTGGATAGCGGGCGTCATGCAGCATATCGAGCCGGCGGGAGTGCATAGCGGCGATTCGACGGCGGTGCTGCCTCCGTTCTCCCTGCCGGAGGAAATTTTGCAGACGGTGCGGACGTATGCGCGGGATATCGCCGACCGGCTGGACATTATCGGGTTGATGAATGTGCAGTTTGCCGTCAAGGACGGGATTGTGTATTGCATCGAGGCCAATCCGAGGGCGTCGCGGACCGTGCCGTTCGTGGCGAAGGCGACGGGGATCCCCGTGTCCGATATCGCCACCAAAGTGATGCTGGGTCAGAAACTGGCTGATTTCCGGAAGGCGGGGCGGCTTGCGTCGAGCCTGGAGGGATTTGCGATCAAGGAACCCGTGTTTTCCTGGGACAAATTCCCCGAAGTGCCGAAAGAACTGGGTCCCGAAATGAAATCCACCGGCGAAGCGATCGCCTTTGTGGACGCGCTCACCGACGAGCATTTTCAGCGCCCGTACGAAATGCGCAATCTCTACCTGAGCCGATAGGGAGGCTTGCGTGATTGCCCGCGAAGGATACGGTATCGCAGGCGTTGCGCTGGCGCTGTCGGCGGCGCTTGGGGGCGTCGGGTTGTTCTTGCCATGGCCCTGGAGCGCGCTCTTTTTCGCGGCGGCGGCGGGCCTTGGCGGCGGCGCGCTGCTTTTCTTTCGCGACCCGGTCCGTACGCCTCCGCCGGACGCCGACCGGATGGTGCTGGCGCCTGCGGACGGCAAGGTGGTGCTTGTGGAGCATGAGGCGCCTGGGCCGCCGTACGTGGGGAGCGAGGCGCAAAAGGTTTCTATCTTTCTTTCCCTGTTCGACGTGCACGTGAATCGCATTCCGGCGTCCGGCGTGGTGGAGCATGTAGCGTATATTCCGGGCGACTGGCTTGCCGCGTGGCGCCCGGAGGCAAGCGAACGAAACGAGCGTTCGGAGATCGGCCTGCGGCATCCGTCCGGGCGGCGCGTGCTTTTTCGGCAGATCGCCGGCGCCGTGGCCCGCCGTATTGCGTATCGCGTAAAGAAGGGAGATCGGGTGGAGGCCGGACAGCGTTTCGGGATCATAAAATTCGGGTCGAGAATGGATGTATTCGTGCCGGGGGACGTCGTGCTGGACGTATCCGTCGGGGACCGGGTGCGCGCGGGAGAAACGATGCTTGGACATTTTCCGGTTGCGGACCGCAAGCCATGACGAACGGCGATTCCGACGAAAGACGAAAAGGGCTGCCCCGCGCCGTCGTGCCCTCGTTTTTTACCCTGATGAACCTGTTGTCCGGGTATCTGGCCATCGTGCAGACGATCGAGGGACGGTTCGATTACGCCTGCTGGCTGATCGTGCTGGCCGGACTGTTCGATGCGTTCGACGGCATGATGGCCCGCCTTACGGACAGCATGACCCTGTTTGGCGTCGAACTGGATTCGCTTTCCGACATGGTGTCGTTCGGCGTGGCGCCCTCTGCCCTGATCTACGTGTTCGGCTTGCAGGAATATGGCGTTGTGGGCCTGATGGTTTCGGCCTTGCCAACCATTTGCGGGGCTGTCCGCCTCGCCCGGTTCAATGTCCGGTTCGACGGCGAGAAGCGGGATTATTTCAGGGGGTTGCCTACGCCCGCCATGGCGGCGGTTATCGTGGCCTTCATTCTCAATTTCGACGAGGCGGGCTGGTTTCGTCCCTTCAGCCCGGGCGGACTGCCGGTTTTCATTCCCTTGTCGATCGGTTTGTCGATGCTGATGATCTCCACGATCAAATTCGACGCGCTGCCCCGGCCTTCCCGCGCGTACATTCGGAATCATCCGCGCAAGGCGACGTTGTACGGAATCGGCCTGCTGCTGATTATTTTCTTGCAGCAGATCGGCTTGCTTGCGGCGCTCGCCAGCTACGTGTCGATCAACGTATGCTACGCGGTGTATTCGCTTTTCAACGGATTGCCTGCGGAGCGGGACAAAAGGGGAGCGTGAGAGCGGCGCATGGCGTATCTTGGGGCTTGCCCCGCCGACGGGAATGTATGCCCTTTGTTTTATCGTTTCGCAATGCCATGTATAAAGCCAGCGTCCGCGTTACCTTGCGCCCCTCCATTCTGGACCCTCAGGGAAAAACAACCCGCCATGCGCTTGAAAACCTTGGTTTCGACAGGGTGGAGCGGGTGCGTATCGGGAAGTTCGTGGAGATGTGGATCGACGAACGTACGGAGGAAGCAGCCGAACGCGCGGCGCGCGCGGCCTGCGAACGGCTCCTGGCCAATCCTGTGATGGAGGATTTTGAAATTTCCGTGAAAAAAATACAATAACAGGAAGCGGCGCAAACCATGGGCCGCTGGCTTCGCTTGGGCGGAAGGCGGGCGCGGGGCGGCCTGTCGTCGGATCAGGCTTCGCTATCTTGCGGACGTTTGTATTCCTGCATGGCGGCTACCGCCGCGGCGTCGGCCAGGTTATTGAATTCGTTGTCCGCATGCCCCTTGACCTTGATCCATGTTATGCGATGCCGGGCGCTTTCTGCAAGCAACGCCTCCCACAAATCCCGATTTTCTACGGGTTTTTTGCCCGCCGTTTTCCATCCGTTGCGTTGCCAGCCGCGGAGCCAGTTCTGGTTGAAGGCATTCGCCAGATAGGCGCTGTCCGTGTGGAGCCGCACCTTGCAGGGTGTGCGAAGATGTCGAAGCGCCTCGAGCGCCGCCGTCAGTTCCATGCGGTTGTTGGTGGTGCGCGACGCCCCGCCGCTTAGTTGCTTGCGGCGCGATTCGTGCATAAGCAAAGCGGCCCAGCCGCCGGGGCCGGGGTTTCCGCTGCACGCGCCGTCCGTATAGATGGTTATGTTTTGCAAAATCAAGTGTCTATAGGGGATACTCTGGGTAAGTCTGCAAAGCGTAAAGGCCTGCGAGGATACGGAGACAGAACCGTCGCCGCATGAATCCGGTACGAAAGCGTTGGCAGCGAAGTATACGCATACGCGCGCACAATTATGGACTTTGTCGATTACGTAACGATCACCGTTCGGAGCGGACGCGGGGGGGCGGGAGCCGTTGCCTTCCGTAGGGAAAAATACGAACCGAACGGCGGTCCCGCAGGGGGAGACGGCGGGCGCGGAGGCTCTGTATTGCTCGAAGGGGACAGCAATCTGTACACCCTGCTCGATTTGCGCTACAACCGGCACCACTTCGCCGAAAACGGCGAGGCGGGCGCCGGAAACAACCGAACCGGGCGCTCCGGTCAGGATATTGTGCTGCGCGTACCGCTTGGCACCATCGTCAAACAGCGCGATTCCGGGAAAATACTGGGCGAGGTGTGCGAAGCGGGCGAGCGGCTGGCGCTGGCGACGGGCGGGCGAGGCGGCAGGGGGAATGCGTTTTTTCGGTCGCCGACGAACCGGGCGCCCCGGCACGCCCAGCCGGGAGAAGAGGGGGTAGAGCGGAACCTTGCGCTCGAACTCCGCTTGCTGGCCGACGTGGGCGTCGTGGGCTTTCCGAATGCGGGCAAGAGCATGCTGGTTTCCGTGTTGTCGGCAGCGAAGCCGAAAGTGGCGGATTATCCTTTTACGACGCTCAAACCTTCGCTGGGCGTCGTGCGGGTCGAGGAGTATCAGTCGTTCGTGATTGCGGATATTCCGGGCATTATCGAGGGCGCGCACGAAGGCAAAGGACTGGGTATCCGGTTTTTGCGCCATATTGCGCGCAATGCGGCGCTCCTGTTGCTCATTCCCATCGATTCGAAGGATCTGAGAGGGGAGTACGAAGTTTTGCTGCAGGAACTTGCCGCCTACGACCCCGCCTTGCTCGCCAAACCCCGCGTCGTCGCGTTGTCGAAAACCGATTTGTTGCCTCCCGAGGAGCGGGATATCGCATCGGATATCGTCGCAGAGGCGTTTCCCGAAGGCGTAGCGCCGTTGCCTGTCAGTTCGGTGGCGGGTTTTGGTTTGCCTGCGCTGAAACGGCGGCTTTGGGAGGCGGTCCGCCAGAGCCGAAGAGGCGCGCCATGATGGAGAATACGGCCAAACAGCGGCCCGCGGGGGCCAAAGGCGGCAGGGCGACGCCGGATGCGCTGGATCGTGCGGAACGGCGGGCGATGGTGGCGCTTTCGCTGGTGTCGGGCGTGGGTTCGGGGCGCCTGCGGGCCCTTATGTCGCGAATGGGGTCGGCGCAGGCCGCGCTGGGCGCTTCGGCGGCGGCGATTGCGTCCGTTCCGGGCGTCGGACGGGATTTGGCGACGCAGATTGCCGCCGCCGACTGCGGAGAAGCGGTCGAGAAGCAGTTTGCGCTCGCCGAAGAGATTGGCGCGGAGATGGTGGCCCTTGGGGATGCGAATTACCCTTTTTTACTGCGCCAGATAGACGATCCGCCTGCGTTTTTGTGGATGCGGGGGCGTTTGCCGTTCGCAGAGGGCCCCATGCGCGCGTTGGCTGTGGTGGGAACGCGGCGCATGTCGCCGTACGGCTTGCGCGTGACGGGCGAGTTGACCGAGGCGCTGGTTCGGGAGGGATTTTCGATTGTGAGCGGTTTGGCTTATGGCGTGGATGCGGCGGCGCATCAGGCGGCGCTGGATGCGGGCGGGCGCACGATCGCCGTGCTGGGTTCGGGCATCGACCGGGTGTATCCGGCGCGGCATCGGCGTCTTGCCGAAGACCTGATCGCCACGGGCGCCTTGTTGTCCGAATACCCCCTGGGCGCGCCGCCGGACGGGCCGCATTTTCCGCGCCGAAACCGGATCGTGAGCGGGCTTGCCCTGGGCGCGCTGATCGTGGAAGCCCATGAAGAGGGCGGCGCGTTGATTACGGCCCGCCTTGCGCTGGAGCAGAACCGGGAAGTGTTCGCCGTGCCGGGCAGCGTGCACAATCCGTCCAGCGAGGGCGTACACAGGCTGATCCAGAAGGGCGAGGCCAAACTCGTTCAGCGGGTGGAAGATATTCTGGAAGAACTGGGGATTGCGCCGGGAGCGGCGTCTGCGCCCGCAAAGCCGGCGCCGGCGCTGGATCCGGAGGAGAAGATTTTGTGCCGGGCCCTTGCCGCCTCGGCGGAACCGTTGCACATCAATACGTTGTGCCTGACTGCGAAGATGGACCCGGCCGCGGCCCTTGCGCGCTTGCTCGGCCTGGAACTGAAAGGCGTGGTCAAGCAGATGGCGGGCAAGAAATTTTTTCTGATTGCCGCGGTGGAGTGAACCTTTTGCGAGACGATGGCGTATTATCGCTATGCAAGAGTTGAATTGAGCCATGAACGTTTCAAAACATATTGCTCCTCACAGGGTGTGCCCCACTGGAAGACATCTGAGTCGGGTACTTGACAGTCGCATGACCGCTGCCCTATTCTATGAGCAGGGATCGCTATGCCGGGCGATGCCATGCGCGGTTCACCTGCCCGCTTCCCTTGACGCCAGCGGGAAGATTTCTGTACACTCTGTACGTTCGGAACCACCGCACGGCGCGACCTTGGCATTGAGGCTGGTCAATGAGGTGACGCAATGTTCAATGGCGATGTTGAAAGAATGCCTGCGCCTTCAGAAGCCCTCACGGACAAGCGCAAAAGGTGATGTCTTGCGGTGTATGGGCAGGAAACGTCTCGGCATCTTGTCGCTGCACTTATGCAGAACGCATGTTACACGTCAATCTATTCGGTCACGTAAAACATACCAACAACCTGTTTCTATATAAAAATGACAATGAAGACTGAACCCGAGATTGCCGATGTTTCGCTTGTCTTGCTTGGCAATTTCAATCCGGCCATTTTCACACCAGCATGGTTTGGCTGGCAAGATTTGCTACCCAAACAAATCGTCGAATCTGCCACTTTGAAACACGCCAACCCGCAGCTGATTGTATTTGAAGCTGATTGGCTCCATATACATGTCGATCCAGAGCGTTTTATAGCAACTACATCCCAATCGCCCTATTCTCGTTTGCAGGATTTGGTCGTTCATACTTTCCAGAAACATTTGCTTCATACGCCTTTGCGAAATATGGGGATTAATCGGAGTGTGCATTTCTTAGTGCAAAATATGCAGGTGCGTGATAAACTTGGCAGGCAATTGGCTCCCACCGGACCTTGGGGAGATTGGGGAAGGAAACTTGAACCGGATGGAAGGCACGGGGGGATGCGCTCCATTACCATGATGCAAGTGAACCCGGATGATAGGCCGCCGGGAGGAGAAATCAATGTAACGATAGAGCCATCAAGCCGAATTGGTGGAGGCAAAACAGGTGTATATGTGAGAGTTAATGATCACTATGCCTGGGAAAGGCAAACTACGGATCATGGAATTATTGATTTGCTGGAACTGCATTTCGATAAATCTCTCAAGCGCGCAGACAAAATCGTAAATCATATCATGTCGTTAACGGAGGAATAAATATGCCACAACTTCTTTCTGCATATACAGATAGATATGTATTAGGATCAATTTCAGATGAGAAATCATCTGAAAAAGCATCATCATTGCAAAAAAATGATGAAATAGAAAACAGTACAAGGCAAGAACAAATATCGCTAGTATATTCTCTGGATTTTAGAACATATTCTTTGGATATTGGATACTCAGAAAATCATAATACAAAAGATACTCATAATAATATATATAGTAATCTTATAGATGAATATTTTTTTAATTATATATCCAATAAAAATAAAGATTTTATTCCGAAAATAACGTTTAACGCACTTCAAGAATGGGAGGGTTATATACTTGAAATTGGAGATGAAAAATTTACGGCACGTTTATTGGATTTAACGGCCGACGCATCTTTGGCTGAAGAGGAAGCAGAAATCCCCTTGTCCGAAATTTCAAAAAATGATCGTGACCAAATTGGTCCTGGTAGCATTTTTCGTTGGAGTATAGGGTATGAACGATCTTTAGCGGGAACTAAAAAACGTGTATCTCATATAGTTTTTCGAGATATACCTGCCTTATCAAAATTAGATATGATAGCCGGTGCAAGGTGGGCTGAAGAAATCTCAAAAAATATACAAGTATTATGACTGACAAGAGTCAAATAGAACTAAATTTCTTTGGACCTGGGTATGGAGAATCCATCCTGATTCATATTGGAAATGGCAAATGGGTTATTGTCGATTCTTGTATAAATACAAATCATCAACCGGCAGCATTATCTTATTTGAGAGAATTGGGATTAAACCCTGCCGAAGTCGTTCGTCTTATTGTTGCAACACACTGGCATGACGACCATGTGCGAGGAATAAGTAAGCTCGTTGATATTTGTAAACAGGCAAGATTTTGCTGTGCAGGTGTGCTATGTCAAAAGGAATTTCTTATTCGAATGGGAGCAGTAGCAAATAAATCCGCACCTAAAGTTGGTTACGGTATGCGAGAACTTCATCAAATTTTTTCTTTATTAAATCAGAGAAAATGCGGGCCTGTCAATGCTTTATCTAATCGTCTGATATATCAGGCAAAAAATTGTAAAATATGGTCTTTGTCACCTTCTGACAAAAGATTTAATGCTTTTTTGGAAAACATTTCATCTCTGATTTCACAAGATAATGAAACGAATAAAGGACGACGTATTTCTTCCACAAATCTTAATAAATTAGCAGTTGTTTTGTTGATAAAAATAAAAAAGACATTGATTCTTCTTGGTTCCGATCTTGAAAAACAAGGCTGGTTAGAAATACTGGATAATCGAATACATCCGAATGGTAAAGCTTCAGTTTTCAAAATTCCACATCATGGTTCTTCAAATGCACATGAGAATAGAGTTTGGAACGAAATGCTGCTCAGTGAACCTGTTGCAGTTCTTACTCCTTGGAAACGTGGTGCAAAACAATTACCCAGTCAACAGGATATTGACCGTATTCTTGCATATACTCCGTATGCTTATGCTACCGCATCAGCGAGGCGACCGATGCGCAAACATCGAAATCCTTCAGTAGCTCGGACTATTCGAGAAAGCGGAGTGACGATTACTCCTGTCAGCCTATCCCGCGGAATGATTCGCCTGCGTAGGCAAATTGACTCTCAGGCAGCCTGGCATGTTGAAAAAATTTCACCGGCATGTGCACTAAAAGATTTTTGAAATGAGAACTATAGATAATTGCTTGGAAGGACTACACATGACTTACGTGTGGCCAAAAATGATGGCAGACTTGTTAACAGTCTTATTTTTTTTCCTCGGATAAACTCTCAGGATTGTAATGACAACTTTACAAGAAAAATTTGTAAATGCACTGGAAGCGGAAGCGGAGGCCTACAGTGCCGAGTCAAAAGATCAGGGTAAGGATATATGTAAAATTGCGCAGAGCTCCCAAAAAGCTGCAATACGAGCATGGAATTCCGATTCGCGAGAGTGGGAAAAATTTCCGAATGTGCAAAGATGTGTTTTAAGGGCACAGAAGGGGCAAAGCAATGCGCGGAAACAGGCTGAACGAATCCGGGCCAAGGTTGCAGATAAGGAGTGGTTATCTTCAATGGAATCTTCGTTTCGTTCTTTATTTCGGGAGAAATTTATGAAGGAGTTGGACTGGCCAGATGCAAGGAATTTTGCATTGGCCTGGTTCAATAAGGAAAAAGAAAACTTAGCGAAATATTGGGATAAAACTGCGGAGGCGTTCGGAGAAGTCATAAAAAAGACCGGAGAGGGTATTCCATAATCCAGGGGACGTACTATCTATACGATAAATATATTCGCTGTCGCCGCGCATTCGTTATGTCCGAAGAACGAGTCGAACAAATCGTGACGCTTGAGGCGCCCGCCGGGTACGCGGAACGCCTTCGCATCGACCGGTACCTTGCCCGGTTCTTGCCGAACGTATCCCGGACCAAAGTGCGCCAGGGCATCGAAGAAGGCCGGGTGGCGGTGAATGGCGTTGCGATCGCGAAGCCGTCCCATGTGGTGCAGGCGGGCGACGTTATCGTATGTACGCTCATGCGCCCGCCGCCGATCGAAGCCCGCCCCGAGCCGATCCCGCTGGACATTGCGTACGAAGACGACGCCGTGATCGTGGTGAACAAACCCGCGGGCATGGTGACGCACCCTGCGTACGGGCACCGCGCGGGTACGCTGGTGAATGCATTGCTGCACCATGTCGGCGCCGGTCCGATCAGCATGGACGCCGAGCCGGATAGCGAATCCTTTGCCCCCGACGACAGCGAGGGCCTCGGACTTTCCGTCCTGCATGCGCTTCCGGACCGCCCGGACAACCCGGCGATCCGTCCAGGTATCGTGCACCGTCTTGACAAAAACACGTCCGGCTTGCTGGTTGTCGCCAAGGACGACGTATCTCATCGCCGCCTGGCGGCGCAATTCGCGGAGCATACCATTGCGCGGCGGTATCTTGCGGTGTTATGGGGCGTTCCGGACCCGCCCGCCGGGCGTATCGAAGGCGCTATCGGACGCGACCCCCGCGACCGAAAACGGATGGCTATCGTTGCTTCGGACAAGGGCAAGCGCGCCGTCACGCAGTACGAAACGCTGGAGCGCCTGGATCATGCCGTACTGGCCGCCTTGCGACTGGAGACGGGGCGGACGCACCAGATTCGCGTGCATGCGCAACACCTGGGGCATCCTGTATTCGGGGACGAGACGTATGGCGGGCGGGCCGTGCGGTTCGGCCCGGTTTCGGGAAGCCGCAGGGCGTTCGTCCAGAATCTTTTTGCGCGTCTGGACAGGCAGGCGCTTCATGCGGAAACGCTGGGGTTCGTGCATCCCCGGACCGGGGAAAACGTATCGTTTCGGGCCGACATGCCGGCGGACATGGCGCATGTCGTCGAGCGTCTGCGCCGCGCAGGCCGCGCGAACGCGGGATGAGCATTGCTTGCACAGCGAACAAGGCGCCATGCAGGACGTTAACGGCTTGTCTGCTCCTGGCGTTTCCTGACCCCTTGCTGTTCCTGCGCAATTTTCTATGACGAAGACCTGGCGGAACATACGCGGCGCGTTCGATATTCTGCCCTGGGCGTCGGTGGCGGACGGGGCCGCCGTGCCCGGCAGCGCGGCCTGGCGGTATGTGGAGGATGCGATTCGCCAGACGATGGCCCGGTTCCGTTTCGAGGAGATTCGTACGCCGATTCTGGAAGAAGAGGGTTTGATTGCCCGGGGCGTCGGCGAAGGGACGGATATTGTCGCCAAGGAAATGTTCGTGGTGGATCGCGGGCGCGACCGGTACGTTCTGCGCCCCGAAGTGACGGCGCCCGTCATGCGCGCCTGGCTTCAGCATCGCCTCGAACAGCGCGGCGGCGTCCAGCGCCTTTACTACATTGGTCCGTGTTTTCGAGCGGAACGTCCCCAGAAAGGAAGGTATCGGCAATTTCACCAGTTTGGATGCGAGATCGTCGGGTCGGACGACCCGCGGGCCGACGCCGAAGCCATTGCGCTCATGCTGACCGTATACGATGCGTTCGGCGTGACGGGGAGCCGCCTCCGCATCAATACGCTGGGCCTGCCGGAAGAACGTCGCCGGTATGCAGCCGCGCTGCGGGACTGGCTGGAGCCGCATCGGAACGCGCTTTCGGAAACCGGTCGGCGGCGGCTCGACAAGAACCCGCTTCGCCTGCTCGACACGAAAGACGAGCGCGAGCAAGCGCTGCTTCGGGACGCGCCCCTGCTCGTTGATTTTACAGGAGAGCCAACGCGCAGCCGGTACGAAAGCGTAAAGCAGTGCCTGGACGAGGCGGGGATTGATTTCGAGGAGGACGCCATGCTGGTCCGCGGGCTGGATTATTACATGCACACGGCGTTCGAACTGGACAGTCCGGACCTCGGCGCCCAAAGCGCGCTGGCGGGCGGCGGCAGATACGATTTGCTGGGCGCGGCCCTTGGATCGGATCGGCCTGCGCCGGGCACAGGTTTCGCCGCCGGCATGGAGCGATTGTTTCTGGCCCTGGACGCGCAAGGCCTGTCTGTCCCGGAAACGGCCTCCCTCGACGTATTTCTGGTGGCGCTTGGGCGCGACGCGCAGCAGTGGGCGTTTCGGGAGGCGCAGCGTTTGCGGCGGGAGGGCGCGTCGGCAAGTTTCGACCTGAAGGGTCGCTCCATGAAGGCGCAAATGCGCGAAGCCCACCGGCAGGGGGCGCTTTTTGCCTTGATTGCGGGAGAATCCGAACTGGCGGCGGGCGTGGTTCAACTGAAAAACATGGATTCCGGCGAGCAGACGCAGCTTCCTGCGGACGCGGCGCCCACGCATATTCTCCAATGCCTCGGGGACGCCCGCGCCAACGACGCCCCCGTTTCGATTCCTTCCCCATAACCGTACGCAACGCCCTGCGCCATGTATCCGCGATTGAGCGACCTGTTTCAGGATATTTTCGGCTTCAGTTTGCCGTTTCCCATTTATTCGTTCGGGGCGATGGTGGCGCTGGGGGTGATCGTGGGCATGTGGGTGGCGCAGCGCGAACTGAACCGTATGCACGGGGCCGGTCGCATCGGCAGCATACGCCTGGGCGGGAAGCGCGGCGGCAAGAAAGGGCGTCCCGCTATGCAGACCGCCTCGCCCGCCGCGCTGATGGGCACGGTCACCGTGCTGGCTGTGGTGTGCGGGATAGGCGGTGCTAAAGTTTTCCACATTTTGGAAAATCTGGAAACGTTCGTTGCCGATCCCGCCGGGATGATTTTTGCGTCGGGCGGCTTGACGTTCTACGGTGGCCTGATTGCCGCGGGCGTCGCCATTACGCTGTATGTGCGCAAAAAGGGGGTGTCGGGAGCCGCTTTTGCGGATGCGCTGGCGCCGTCGCTCATGCTGGCCTATGGCGTCGGGCGGATCGGTTGCCACCTTGCGGGGGACGGAGACTGGGGAATTCCTGCGGATGTTCTGGCGAAGCCCGGCTGGATTCCCATGTGGTTATGGGCGGAAACCTACCCGAATAATATCCTGGGCGTACAATTGCCGGAATCGGGGGTGTATCCTACGTCCATCTACGAATTCCTGATGGCGATGGCGCTGTTCGGGGCGTTATGGGCGCTTCGCAAGCATCCGTATCGCAATGGGTGGCTTTTTTCCTGGTATCTGGTTTTCAATGGGGGCGAACGATTTCTCATCGAGCAGATACGGGTGAATAACAAGTTCGACCTGTTTGGTATGGCCGTTACGCAAGCCGAAGTCATTTCTCTTGCCGCGTTGCTGATTGGCGTGGCCGGGCTGGCGTATACCTGGAAGCGACGCGAGCAAGCCGCGCCGCCCGATCTTGCTTCGGCCATGCCGGACGTTCGGGCGACGCCGGGGTCCTGAGGGCGTCCCTTGAGGTGATCATGCCTTCCGATCAGAATGAAGACGCCCTGCTTGTTTTAGGCCGCCGCCCGGTTCGCGAGACGCTGGAGCGTACGCCGGGCCGCGTTGAAAAGGTGTTGCTTCAGCGTTCGGGAGGAGGCGAGTTGGCCGAGCTTCGCCGCCTGGCGGCCCGGGCGGGCGTACAGGCGCAGTTCGTGCCGCCGGGGCGGCTCCGGCAGTTGGCGCGCGGCGTGGCGCATCAGGGCGCGGCAGCGATCATGGCCCCCGTACCGTATCTGTCGCTGGACGACCTGCTGACGTCTGTGGCTCCCATGCTTGAGGACGTGAAGGCGCGCAAGCCCCGGCTACTCGTGCTCGACGGGATGCAAGACCCGTTCAATTTCGGGGCGGTGCTGCGCAGCGCGGTGGCTTCGGGCGTGGCCGGGGTCGTGGCGCCGCAGACGGGCATGGCTCCGCTGAACGCCGCCGCCATGAAAGCCAGCGCAGGGGCTGCTGGCCGCATTCCCATTGCCCGCGCGAGCCGCCTGCCGGATGCCATGCATCAGCTGAAGGAGCGGGGATACTGGGTGGCCGGGGCCGACGCCGGGGGCGACGTCAGCGTCTGGGACATGGAATGGAACCGTCCCATGGCGATCGTTATCGGCAACGAAGCGAGGGGCATTCGTCCGGCGGTGCTCGAAGCGTGCGATTATCGCGTACGCATTCCCCTGCCCGGCCCGATGGAATCGCTGAATGCCTCCGTGGCGGCGGGCATCCTGCTTTTCGCCGCCGCAAGATCACAGGATACATAGCAATCGCTGTTTCGGGATTGCAACAGGCTGAAATCCGCCCCGGATGATCGGATCATTTTCAGGTAGACCGATCAGTCTACCTGCTTGATTCGGGCTTTTCGCAGGCGGCGCGCAGGGGATTCAAAGCGCGTGGAAAACGCCTCGTTCCCGTCGCCTTGCCTTTCAGGAACGCGCTTCACGGACAAGGCCGCAGCGCATGCAGCGAGGCCGGGGCGCCGTAGGTTGCCGTCGGTTCGTATTGTCGGATTCGCAGGAAAAGGCGCCGGGCCGCGTTTCTGAGGGGCAGCGGCCAGTCTGGCGCCCAGAATTGCAGTCCTTCTGTCAGCGCTTCGGCAGGAATTTCAAGCGGCGCCTCCGATGCGGTCTCCGCGGATGCCGTTTCCGCCGCGTCGTCCGCAGGAGCCTGCGCGTAGGCGTAGAGCGTACCCAGCGCATGGAGCCCTGCGATCCGAATGATTTCGCCCTGCGACGGCGTGATCAAGGCGGAGCGGGCCACCAGCAAGGCTTCCGCCGCGCCCATGTTGGCGAGCGCCCGCACCGCTTCCGCCTGCACGGCCTGGTCCGGATCGGACTGCGCGGCGCGCAAGGCGAGGGCAACCAATGCGGCGCTTGACCTTGTCTCGTCGAGCGAGGCGAACACGGCTTTGCGCACTGCGGGCGCCGGGTCTTCATAGGCGGCGGCCAGCGCCCGGTCGGCAGCTCCGCCGGAAGCGAGGCGGGCTATGGATTGCGCCATGGCGGCCCGCGCGCGGGGATCCGGTTCTTCGCCCAGGGCGGTCCGCAGGCCAATGACGAGGGCCGGGTCGGGCGGGAACGCCCGCAGCGCTTCCGCGGCGGCAAGCCGCGCCGCCGCGGAAGAGGCATGACGCAACTGGGCCACCCAGCCCGCCGCCGTCTGGTCGACGCGGATGTCCATCGGCAAGGGTTCTTCGGGGCGGACCGTCACGAAACGCGCCCGGTACGGAAAGGGCAGATCGAATGCTTCGGAAGGCCCGCGCAACGGTACGTTGAAGCGTTCGGTTACGCCCAGCGCGCCCGCTTCCAGGACAAGCGGAATCGGATAGGTCGCCGGTTCGCGCAGGGCGTCCGGGACCTCTTCGATCGCTACGCGCAGCGTGCCGGCGACGCTTTCGCGCCGAACGGAAAACACGGGGCGCCGCAACCAGGCGTTGGCGACGCCGAGCGCATCGACGCCGGTTGCCGCCAGGACGATTTGTCGCTGGCGCGCCCATGCTTGCCGCATCGCGTCCGGCTCGGCGGGCGCAACGACGATGCACTCGGAAGCGGATTGCTCCTGCATGGCGCGCGCGGCTTCCGGGCCGGTTGCCTGGATTGTCAGGAAAGCCGCCGCCAGCGCGATGCGGCGCAGGAGGGAAGCGGGCCCGCCCTGTCTCCCGCGGTGCGATTCACGAGTCTGTTGCATGGCGTTGCGTTGCCTGCTCTGCTGGCGTGGCCGCCCCCGGCGGGCGCAACCGGGGCCATCGAGCGCCCTGAAGGACCAGGCATACGCCGCCCGCCGCGACGTGCAGCAGCAGTTGGGCGGCATGGCAGAGTACGGCGTAGGCGGCGGCGGCTTCATGGTGGACGGCGAAAAGGTAAACGAGCGCCTGAATCGTAATATAATGATACGAACCGGTCCCTCCCGGGAGCGGAACGAGTACGCCCAGCGCGCCGAAGATCATGACAATCCATCCGTCGGTCAGCGACAGGGCGTAGGCGTCCGCCATATTCAGCATCAGGAAGGGAATGTAGGCCATCAGCAAGTACAGCAGCCACATGGCCGCCGTGCTCCATGCGATGCGCTGTTTCCCGGGGACGCGCAGGATGGTCGCCATCCCGTCCCGAAAAGCCGCAAGGGCCCCTGCGACGCGGGTTTTCAGGGGATTTTTTCGGTCCGCCGCCTCGTTTTCCTCCGCTTTTCGCAACAGAAATACGTAGCCCAGCAGTACGGCGCCCGCAAGCGCAACCACGACCAGAATCGTTACGTACCAGGAAACGGCGCCAAGTCGCTCGATAGCCGGATCGATCAGAATATCCCTCAGGATGGCCGCGCGTCCCGCCAGAAGCAGAAAGGCGCTGCCCAGGCCCATGCCCAGCACGGCGGCGTCAAGCAAGCGCTCCGTAACCACGGTGCCCAGCAGGCCGCTGAAGCGCAGGCGGCTTTGCGCGGAGAGATTGGCCGTTCGCGCCACCTCGCCCAGCCTGGGGGCGGCGAAGTTGACCATATAGCCGATCATAACCGAGTAAAAAACGGGTTTTATTCCCGGGAGTCCGGGTGGGTCCGCGCCGGTTTTCTCAGGGGACGAACGCCCGTCGGCCACTTCGGGAAGCGCTTCCATGAGCAACCGCCATCGCCAGGCGCGCGCCAGGGAGGCAAGCAGCGTGACCGCCGCAAGCGCCGGAATCCAGGCGTAGTTCGCCGTGCGGAGCGCGTCCGCCATGGCGTCCGTATCCATTCCGCGCAAGGCCAGGTACAACAGCAGCGCGGCAAGCGCAAGGGTTCCTGCGTATGCAAGGCGGTTGCGCATGGCGGGAGCGGGGGATGCAGGCTATGGTTTCGAACGAAATCTGTCAGTCGCTCGCCCCTCTCGCCGCCCGCAACGCTTCGACGAGCGCCTGGATATCCCGTTCGTCGTTATACGCGTGGGGGGAGATGCGGATGGCGCTTCCGCGGGCGGACACCGTAATGCCGCGCCGCCCGAGGCTGTCCCGCAGGCGGTCGGGGGCCATGCCGCCGGGGTCTTTGCTTCGCAGCCCGAACAAGTGATGGGCGCGCGTTTCGGGAGGTTCGATCAGGAATCCGAGTTCGTTGGCGCTGCGCGCCAGCGGTCGGGTCAGGTTGCGGCAATAGGCCTGAATAGCCGCCGGCGTAAGGTCCAGCACGATCTTCAGGGCCGCCGCCAGCATGGGGACCAGCACGAAATTGCTGCGCTCGCCCATGTCGAACCGGATGGCTCCCGGATGATACCGGTCCCGGTAATCGACGATCGCGCTGAGTTGCTCGCTGTTTTCCCGGGTAATCCAGTTTTCTTCGAGGGGCCGCCCGCCATGCCAGCGTTCGTCGTAATAGGCCAGCCCCAGCGAATACGGTCCGAGCAGCCATTTGTATCCGGCGCAGATGACCGCGTCGGGGCGGATGCGCCCGACGTCGAAGGGCAGGGCGCCTACGGATTGCGTTCCATCCACGACCAGCGCCGCCCCCGCCTCCCGGGCCCGCCGCGCAATGGCTTCGAGATCGAAAAGCGTACCGTCGGTCCAGTGTATGTGGGGCACGGCTACGACGGCGGTCCGCTTGTCGATGGCTTCAAGGATGCGTTCGTTCCATCGAGTGGCCCGGTCGCGGGTTCCCTCTCCAGGCCCGACGGTTATTAGCGTCGCGCCCGTCTCCGCCGCCTTGCGCCGCCAGGCGTACACATTGCTCGGAAATTGTTCGTCCAGCACCAGGATTCGGTCGCCCTGCTCGACAGGCAGGTTGGCGGCCATGGTCGCGATTCCGTACGAAGCGGAGGGAATGATGGCGACGGAATCGGCGGGGGCGTGGATCAATTGCCCGAACAAGGCCCGCAGCCGCCCGCTGGCTTCGAAAAAGTCCTCGATCTGTATGCTGGAGGGGTCCCGGCGCTGCCGGACGCCGGCCACGCCCGCCTCCTCCACGCTTCGCGCCATGGGCGCCATGAAGGCGCAATTCAGGTAATGGAGGCGGTCCGGGAGCGAAAAAAGATTTTTTTGACAGGTCAGCATGGGTCGTTTCGCAAACGCGACAGGTTATATCGATATGCAGGGGCGGTTGCGGGGGCGTACTGGAGTACAGGTTTTTTATCGGCGTTATCCTTATGTCCCTTCTTTCAGGCGCGCGACGACGCCCCGGTCATGCAGGAAACGTTTGGCTTCCGAAACGGAATATTCCCTGAAATGAAAAATGGAGGCGGCGAGCACGGCGTCGGCGGCGCCCTGCGCCAGCGCGTCGTACAGATGCTCCAGCGTACCGGCGCCCCCGGAAGCAATGACGGGGATCGATACGCTTTCGGCGATGGCCCGGAGGAGCTGCGTATCGTAGCCGTTTTTGGTGCCGTCGCAATCCATGGACGTGACGAGCAATTCGCCCGCCCCGCGTCGTTCGGCTTCGACGGCCCACGCGATGGCGTCCAGATCGACCGGATTGCGTCCGCCGTGCGTATATACGCCCCACTGCTGCTTGCCTGTGCGCTTTGCGTCTATCGCCACGACGACGCATTGCGTCCCGAACGCGCTCGCGCCCAGCGAAATCAGGTTCGGGTTGCGGATGGCGGCGGAATTGACGGATATTTTGTCGGCGCCTGCGTGCAGCATGGCGCGCATGTCTTCGACGGTTCGAAGTCCGCCGCCGACGGTCAGGGGGATGAATACCTGATCGGCGGTGCGCCGCACCACGTCATGCATGATGCCGCGGTTTTCGTGCGTGGCCGTAATATCCAGAAAAACGAGTTCGTCCGCGCCTTCGGCGTCGTAAAACCGGGCCTGTTCGACGGGGTCGCCGGCGTCCACGATGTCTACGAAGCGCACGCCTTTGACCACGCGGCCTTCGTCCACGTCCAGACAGGGAATGATGCGTCGGGCCAGCGCCATCAGGAAGCAGGTTGCTTGTCGGGTCGGGAAGTCGTTTTCGCCGTGGAGAAACAATCGAGATCGACCTCCTGCTTGTAATTCCAGCACCAGAACTGTTGACACGGGAAGCGATTTTCGTAGAGCGCGCGGCCTATGATAATGGAGTCTACCCTGTGCGAAACGAGGTCTGCAAGGCGGACGAGGTCTGCATGTCCGCCGACGCCGCCGGACGCCGTGAGGCGGGCGCAGCGCAGCGTGGCGCCAAGCGTACGGTAGGCGTCGAGGTTGGGTCCTTCCATGGTTCCGTCGCGTCCAATGTCCGTATACACGATGCGCCGGACGCCCCTGTTTTCCATGTCTTGCGCCATGGCGACGGCGTCGAGGCCGCTTCCTTCCAGCCAGCCTTCGATCTGGACTTCCCCGTCGCGGGCGTCGATGCCCACGGCCACCCGGCTGCACGAATGGCGCGCCACGGCTTCGGAAACGAAGTCCGGTTCGCGCGCCGCCGCCGTGCCGAGAATGACCCGATACACCCCCAGTTCGAGCGCTTCGCCGATATCCTCCATGTTGCGAACGCCGCCGCCGAGTTGCACCGGAATATCCAGCGCCCGGCATATCGCGCGAATGACTTCGCGGTTGGGCGAACGATCCCCGCGCGCGGCGTCCAGATCGACCACATGGAGCGTCCGCGCATTTTGCACGCGCCATAACTTGGCCATCTTGACGGGGTCCTCGAAATACACCGTCTCTTTATCGTAGGCGCCCTGATAGAGCCGTACGCAGCGTCCGCCGCGAAGGTCTATGGCCGGAATGACAAGCATGGCGAAAGCGTTTCGGGGCGTTCGAGCGAAAAACGAAGGGCGAAAGCCGCCTGCTTCCGCCCTTCGCCCGGGACTGCGCCCGCGCAGGTTCGTACGAAGGGATTCGCGTCGTTGCGCCGGGATTTTACGTCAGGCGCGCCGCCGATTCTGCAAAATTTCGCAGAATACGCAGGCCGTTCGCCTGGCTCTTTTCCGGGTGAAACTGGACCCCGTATACATTGTTTCGCCGCACGATGGCGGGGAACGCTACGCCGTGCCGGCAATGCGCCAGCGTATCGGAGGCCGCGGCGGGCGCCGCTGCGTAGGAATGCACGAAATAAAAATACGGTTCGGGCGGCAGTCCGCGCAAAAGCGGGTCTTTGCGTTGCGGAGTTACGGTGTTCCAGCCCATGTGCGGGATTTTCAGGGGATTTTCCAGAGATTTCCGGTATTGCGCCGCCGCGCAGGCGTCCCGAAAATGCCGCACGGAGCCCGGCAATACGCCCAGTCCGTCGTGCCGCCCCAGTTCCTCGCTGGATTCGAAGAGGAGTTGCATGCCCACGCAGACGCCGAGGAAGGGTTTGCCTTCCCGGATTGCTTCCAGAATGGGCGTTTCGAGCCCCCTGCGGCGTATTTCGTCGATGCAGGCTCCGAAAGCGCCTACGCCAGGCAGCGCCACCTTGTCGGCGGCGCGAATGTCTTCCGGGCGATCCGACCGGATGACGGGGGCTCCCACGGCCTCGAATGCCTTTTCGATGGAGCGCAGGTTGCCGATACCGTAATCGACAATGGCAATCATGTCATTGCTTGCTCAATTCCTCGGAACGCCTGGTGGCCGTCGCGACGGCGTTGATGAGCATGGTGCGTATGCCGTGCGCTTCCAGCTCTGCAACGGCGGCGATGGCCGTTCCGCCCGGCGTAGTGACCTCGTCGCGCAGAATAGCCGGGTGCTTGCCCGTGTCCCGAACCAGTTTGGCCGCGCCGTACACGGTCTGCGACGCCAGCCGAAACGCCGTGGAGCGGGGCAGTCCCTGCTTTACGCCTGCGTCGGTGAGGGATTCGATGAACATGTATACGTAGGCGGGTCCGCTGCCGGACAACCCCGTGATGGCGTCCATCATGTGTTCGGGGACCACTTCCACCGTTCCGACCGTTTCGAAAATATGCCGCGCAAGGCCAAGGTGTTTTGTTGTCGCGAAGCGCCCGCCCGTAATGGCCGAGGCCCCTTCGTCCACGATGGCCGGGGTGTTCGGCATGGCGCGCACCACCGGAATTTCCTGCCCGAATGCTTCCTCCAGCGCCTGGGCGGTAACGCCCGCCAGCACGGAGATCACCAGGGTTTGCGGATGCACGTGCTCCCTGATTTCCTCGATGACCCCGGTCGCGTTGTACGGTTTCACCGCCAGCACGACGATCGTGGCTCCTTGCACGGCGGCGGGGTTGTCGCTGGTCGTGGAGATGCCCGGAAAGTCCTGCTGCAGCGGCGGCAACGCGGATTCGGTGCGCCGCGTGGCGCGCAATTGCGCCGGTTCGAATTCGTGGCCTGTGATGAGGCCGCCGATGAGCGCGCGCCCGATGTTTCCTGCGCCGATGATGGTGACGGTTTCGTTCTGAAGCATGGGCAAGCGTCGAAAAGGGGCGTGAATAGCGCGTCGCCGAACGAGGCGGCGGGAGGGGGTGGTTGTCGGGACGGCGCGCCGGAATCAGAGGGCGCCCTTGGTGGAGGGCATTCTGTCGAAAGACGGGTCCCTTTGCGCCGCGTGCCGCAATGCGCGGGCGGCGGCCTTGAAAATCGCTTCTATCGTATGGTGCGCGTTTTTTCCGTAAAGCGCTTCGATGTGGAGGTTGCACCGGGCGTGTTCGGCGAAAGCGTGCCAGAAATGTTCGACCATTTCAACGGAAAGGTCTCCCACGCGCTCGCGCTCGAAACGGGCCCGGTAATCCAGATAAAACCTCCCGGACAAATCCACGACGGCGCGGGCCAGGGCCTCGTCCATCGGTACGTAGGCGTGTCCGAAGCGGCGGATAAACGCCTTGTCGCCGAGGGCTTCCCGAAAAGCGTCCCCCAGCGAGATGCCCACGTCCTCGACGGTATGGTGCTCGTCTACGTGCAGATCGCCCTTGCAGAACACCTGGAGTCCGAACCCGCCGTGCTTGGCGAACAGGTCCAGCATGTGGTCCAGAAACCCGATGCCGGTTTCGTTCGCGTACGTTTCCGGCCCATCGAGCTGGAGCGCGATGCGGACGCTGGTTTCCGAAGTTTTCCGTACGACGGAAGCGCTGCGCGTATCGAATTCGCCGGAAGCGGACATGGCACTGGGCGCGAATAAGGAGGGCGGGAACGAACGCAAAAAACGAACATTGGGTAAAGATCGGCGTACTGTATGCCATACCTGCGAAATTGTTCGCTTTCGCTTCGTTTTCCCTGTCGTTTCTCGTTCGAATATCGATGATGACCATAGCTCGACGCGCTTGTTTCGCCTGGGCGCTGGTGGCGGCGCTTGTTGCGTTCGCCCCGCCGGCCGAGGCGCAAACAGCAACCTACAAAGTGACCTTCCAGGGCAACTGGACCACCGCCAGCGTCCCCGGCGGCGTGGTGGGCAGCGCGCATTTCACCACGCTGGTGGGCGCCGTGCACAACGACAACGTGACCTTCTGGGAATCCGGTGGCATGGCCACGGCCGGGGTCGAGGGGGTAGCCGAACAGGGCTCCACGGGGACGTTCGTGTCCGAAGTGAACGCCGCCGGTTCGGACGCCCTGCTTGTGCGGCAAAGCATTGGACGCAGCCCTACGGTTACCGCGGCGTTCGACGTCGATTTTTCGAAAGATCGCCCGCTGTTCACCCTTTTGTCGATGATCGGCCCCAGTCCGGACTGGTTCGTCGGGGTTTCCGGTTTATCCCTGGTTAACGATCAGAATAAGTGGATCCCGGAGCTTTCCATGGATTTATTTCCCTACGACGCCGGGACGAAGAACGGAACAAGGTTTGCGTTAGGAGGGGTCGACACTTCGCCTCGGGGAACGATCCGGCGGATCAAGGGCGAGGACCCGTTCTCGGACGAACCCATGGCGATGCTTTCCTTCGAACTCAAGCATTCGGTCAGCGTGGAAGGCGAGGAACTGCCGACCGAAACGACGCTCTCGCCCAATTATCCGAATCCGTTCAATCCCGAAACGACGATACGCTACGGATTGTCTGCGGCGGGCCCGGTGCGTCTTGCGGTATACGACGTGGCGGGCCATGAGGTGGCGACGCTGGTCGATGGGCCACAGGCCGCGGGTAGGTATTCGGTCCATTTTGCGGCGGGCGACTTGCCAAGCGGCGCGTATGTGTATCGCTTGCAGACGGGAGAGGAAACCATTGCGCGTACGATGCTGCTTGTAAAATAGCCCCGGCTCTGAACATCGCAAAGCGGCGGCGCGCCGCAGACCGCCTGTTCTGTCCCGGACGCCGCGCCGTTTGATCTCGTTAAGGATATACCCTGATTATCCCATGACGACCGTATTCCGACGTACGCTCTTCGCCTGGGCGCTGGCGGCGGCGCTTGCTGCCTTGGCGCCCCCAGCCCAGGCGCAGGTTACCTACGAGGTTACCTTCCAGGGCAACTGGACCACGGACAGCGTCCCCGGCGGCGTGATATCCAGCGCGCATTTCACCACGCTGGTGGGCGCCGTGCACAACGACAACGTAACCTTCTGGGAATCCGGCGGCACGGCCACGAGCGGAGTCGAGGGGGTAGCCGAACTGGGCGCCACGGGGACGTTCGTAATCGAAGTGAACGCCGCTGGTTCGAATGCGTCGCTTGTGAGGCAAAACATCGGAGGAAGCCCGACCGTAACCAGTGCCTTCGACGTGAATTTCACGACGGCGCGCCCGCTCTTCACCCTTTTGTCCATGATTGGCCCCAGCCCGGACTGGTTCGTCGGGGTTTCCAGCTTGTCTTTGCTTGACGATCAGGACCAATGGCTCTCGTCGCTTTCTATGGACTTGTTCGCCTACGACGCCGGAACGGAGGACGGAACCGGGTTCTCATTGCAGAATTCCGCCACGGTGCCCCAGGGAACGATTACGAGCCTCAAGGGCGTGACCCCATTTTCCGACGAGCATCCTATGGCGAGGCTCTCTTTCGTGCGCAAGAACGCGAACGTCCCGCCTGCGTTCGGCGCCCCGACGAGTTTTTCCGTGCAGGAAAACGGCGTAACGGTGGGCGCAGTAGAGGCGACGGACAGCAACGACGAGGACAGCGTGACGGGCTATGCGATCGCGTCCGGCTCGGACGGCGCGCTTTTTTCGATTACGCCCCAGGGCGCGCTTTCCTTCCGGGTTGCGCCGAATTACGAAGACCCGCAGGATGCGAATGCAGACAATCTGTATGAGGTGGTCGCGCGCGCGACGAGCGGCGCGGGGGACCGGGCGCTGTCTGCGACCGCGACGATTTCGGTGACCGTGACGGACGAGGACGGGGAGGCGCCGTCTGCTCCGGCGGCGCCGACCGTCACAGCGCTTTCGTGGTCCTCGGCGCTGGCGGCCTGGACGGCTCCGTCCAATGCAGGCCCGGACATAAACGACTACGACTACCGGTACCGGGAGCAGGGCGGTTCCGCCTGGACGGAAGTAACGAACACGACGATTTCCGGGTTGTCCGCCACGATCTCCGGGCTTTCCGGGAATACGGCCTACGAGGTGCAGGTGCTTGCGCGCAACGCCGAGGGCGCCAGCGCCTGGTCGGCTTCGGGGACGGGTTCCACGGAGGCCCTGACGCTCGGGCAGGTTACCGGCGTGTCCGTTACGCCGCAAGCGCTGCAACTTGCCGTGTCGTGGAATGCATTGGCGGACGCGACGGGCTACAAGGTGCAATGGAAATCGGGCGCCGAGGAGTACGACGAGAACCTCAGGCAAGGCGTGGTTGGGGCCGCGACCGCGCATACGATCTCCAGCCTTGCGGCGGGCGTCGAGTATACGGTGCGCGTCATAGGGACCCGGGAGCAGACGCCGGATGGTCCGCCCTCGGAAGAAGCGACGGGCATGCCGCTGGCGTCGCCCGAAGTGTCTTTTGCGGCGTCTTCGCAGCGCGCAGGCGAGGCGGCGGGCATGCGCAACGTGATGGTGAACATCGATCCCGCTCCTTCCGAAGATATTACGATTCGTTACGCGCTCTCCGGGGCGGCGACCCTGGATGCGGACTACGCCATTCGCGGCGCGGCGGGCGCCTCCGGGACGCTGGACGTATCCTCCGGGGCGTCCCGGGCCATGATTGCGGTGGCCATTATGGAAGACAACGTGACGGAAGGGGACGAAGCCGTTGTGCTGACCCTGTCGAGCGGCGCAGGATACAGGACGGGCAGCCCGGATGCGCACGCCCTTACGATTACGGACAACGACGCGCCGGACCTTGCCGTCAGTACGATGGCGCTTACCGTGAACGAGGGCGGCGGCGCAGGAATGTATACGATTGCGCTCGCCACGAATCCGGGGGGCGCGGTTATGGTTACGCCGTCTTCGAGCGATGCGGGCGCGGCGACCGTCTCGGCTGCCCTCGCCTTCGACGCCACGAACTGGCAGACGCCGCAAACGGTCGAGATTACTCCGCAGGACGATATCGACGCGGAGGACGAGACCGTGGTTATTTCCCACGCGGTGACGGGCTATGGCGCGCTAACCATGGGGCCTGAAGTCATGGTGGCGGTGGACGACGACGAGGTTCCGGCGACCGCGGGCGTAGACGCAAGCGCCCTGACGCTGTCGCTTGTGGAGGGCGGCGCGGGCGGAACGTATACGGTTGCGCTCCGCACGAATCCCGGGGCGACGGTTACGGTTACGCCTGCTTCGAGCGATGCGGGCGCGGCCAGCGTTTCCGGCGCGCTCCGATTCGACGCCGCGAACTGGGGAACGCCGCAAACGATTACGGTTACGCCCGAGCGCGATGCGGATACGGACAACGAGACGGTAACGATTTCCCATTCCGTAAGCGGGTACGCGGGCGTGTCGAGCGGCCCGACCGTGATGGTTACCGTAACGGACAACGACGAACCGACGGCGGCGACGTCTTTTGCGTCTGCTGCGTCCAGCGCGGGCGAAGCGGCGGGCGTCGTCCAGGCGATGATGAATCTTAGTCCGGCGCCTCGTTCGGACCTTACGATCCGCTATGCGCTTTCCGGTACGGCCACGCTCGGCGAGGACTATACGCTCGCCGGCGCGGCGGGGGCTTCGGGGACGCTGGCGGTCTCGTCCGGCTCCAGTTCGGCCATGATTTCGATTACGATCGCGGACGACGCGGCGGACGAAGAGGACGAGACGGTCATCCTGACGATTCAGAGCGGAACGGGGTACGCGGTCGGCGCGGCCAGCGTCCACACGCTTACGATTACGGACGACGACGATTCGCCGACCGCCATCGAATCCGTGGACGGGGAGTTCCCTGCGGCCTTCGCGCTCGAACAGAATTACCCGAATCCCTTCAACCCCGAAACGACGATCCGGTACGGATTGCCCCGCGCAGAGGCCGTCCGCCTTGCGGTGTACGACGTGGCGGGCCAGGAAGTCGCGGTCCTGGTTGACCAGACGCAGCCCGCGGGCCGGCATGAAGTCCGCTTTGGGGCGGGCCCTTTGCCAAGCGGCCTGTACCTGTACCGTTTGCAAGCGGGCAGCGAGACGCGGACGCGCGCGATGTTGCTTGTGAAGTGATCCGGCGGCTTTCCGAACATCGAACGGGGGGCGTCGTACTGTAGCCCGTTCGTTCATCCTGTTCCGTATGCGTTTTCCATGTCTGCGCGCGATTTCGACCGTATTCTTGTTACGTCTGCGCTTCCGTACGCCAACGGTCCGTTGCACCTCGGGCATCTCGCGGGGGCCTATCTGCCCGCCGATCTTTATGTGCGTTACCAGCGCATGAAGGGGCGGGACGTGCTGTACGTATGCGGGTCCGACGAATTCGGCGTGGCCATCATGATGCGGGCGCACCGGGAAGGCATTGCTCCGCAGGATATCGTGGACGAGTATCACCCGATGATTCGCGACAGTTTCAAGCGTTTCGGGATGAGTTTCGATTACTACGGGCGCACCTCCTCCGACACGCACCGGGAAACCAGTCAGGATTTTTTTCGCCGCCTGGCGGAAAAAGGGCTTTTTCGCTTGAAAACCGAAAAGCAACTCTACGACCCGGAAGCGGAGATTTTTCTGGCCGACCGTTTTGTTACGGGGACCTGTCCGGCGTGCGGATACGAAAAGGCGTACGGCGATCAGTGCGAGCGATGCGGAATTTCCCTGAGTCCGACGGAACTTGGCCATCCCCGGAGCACATTGACCGACGCCACGCCGGCGCTTCGCGAAACCACCCATTGGCACCTGCCCCTGGGCGATTTGCAGCCGAAACTGGAAGCATGGATCGCCACGCACCCGGAATGGAAACCCAACGTGCTGGGGCAGATTCGGAGCTGGTTCCAGGATGGCTTGCGGGACCGCGCCATTACCCGCGACGTGCCCTGGGGCGTGCCGGTTCCGGAGGACGTGGCGGAAGCCGCAGGCGTAGACGCGCGCGGCAAGGTCATCTACGTATGGTTCGACGCGCCCATCGGGTATATTTCGGCCACCCGGGAGTGGGCGGCGGCGACCGGGAATCCCGACGCCTGGAAGACGTACTGGCAGGACGAGGGGACCAAACTGGTGCACTTCATAGGCAAGGACAACATCGTGTTCCATTGCCTCATGTTTCCGGCCATGCTGATGGAGCATGGGGAATTCGTGCTTGAGGACAATGTCCCGGCCAATGAATTTCTGAACCTCGAAGGGGAAAAATTATCCACCAGCCGCGGCTGGGCCGTGTGGCTGCATGAATATCTGGAGGAATTTCCAGCCGATACGCTCCGCTACGCCATGGCCTCGACGCTGCCGGAAACGAAAGACGCCGATTTCAGCTGGAGCGATTTTCAGGCGCGCGCCAACGGGGAGCTGGCCGACGTGCTGGGGAATTTTTTCCATCGGGCGCTGACCTTCGCCGCAAGGCATACGGACGGGAAGGTGCCGCCCCTGGAGGAAGCCGCGCCGGAAGATGGGCGAACGCTGGACGCGCTGGCCGAATTTCCGGCCCGGATAGGCCAATGCTACGAGACGTTTCGCAACCGGGAGGCCGTGTTCGAAACGATGCAGCTGGCCCGCCTCGGCAACAAGTATTTCAACGACAGGGAACCCTGGCGCGCCGCCAAAACCGATTTTCGCGCTTGCGCCAACACGGTGCACGTATCGTTGCAGTTGTGCGCCGCGCTGGCGGTGTTGCTGGAGCCGGCGCTTCCGCACAGCGCCGCGCGGCTGCGGTCCATGCTGCGGCTGGAGGGGGTGCGTTCGAGCGAGGCGGGCGGCGGCACGGGTTCGATCGGATGGGACGAGGCGGGCGCGCCCTTGCTGGAGGTCGGGCACGAACTGGGGACCTCCGAAATTCTGTTTCGGAAGATAGAGGACGCGCAGATTGCCGCGCAGCTGGAGAAACTGCGCCAGCGGGCGGCCCAGGCGCAGGGGTAAGGGGGGTGGAGCGGTTCGCGGTGGCTGGGCCTTGTTTTTTTTTGAGGTTTTATGGGGTCGGGTTTGGGGCTTGTTTTGGGGCGTGCTTTAAAAACTTAGGCGCGGAAATTTGGAGGTTAAATAATTAAGGTTGGGGTGTTTTTGGGGTCTGTGACGCGCCTTCTCGCGAACCATAAACGTGCGGTAGGCTACGAGGGCGTAGCCGATCCCGGGCCCTATGTTTCGCGAGAATGCGCGCCCCAGACCCCAGCGTATGCGGTGATTCTTGTCGGGGCGGCCCTTGCGTGGCTCCGCGGCGTCATGTCGGAAGGGCCTTGACAGATCCTTGACAAATTGATTCTCGATTGCGTATCCTATAGGGGCGAGCCGCTGACGAAGGCGGTATTGGCCGTTGCAATCCTGCATTTGCGGCGGTTTTCTGGGAAAACGTCTGGATTTTTCGGATCATGTTCTATTCCCTCGTCATGTATAATCCGCTTGCATACGGCGTTGCGCCCGTCGTTCGTTCGCTGCGCGCGCGTCGATCGTATCGCGGGGTCGCCGCATTCTTTCTTGCGCTGTTTCTGTGCGCCGCGGGCGCGCCCCTTGCCGTCGCGAACGGATCGGCTGAAGCAACCCCTCTCAGCGCGCCCCTTGCAGCGTATCTGTCTGCAAACGAGACGCTTGCCGCTACGACAGCGCCTCGCGTCAAGTACATTGCGCGTTTCTCTCCGCAGGCTTCTCCTGCGAGCGCGGACATACTTGTCTGGGAGATAAGATTCGACAGCAAGGTAAAGGATGTGGACGCGTCGGATTTCGAGATACGCGGCACGACGGCCACGCCGTCGGTTATCAAGCAGAGTTTTAAGACATACCGGGTTCGCATAGAAGGCGGCGACTTGGCGGGCCTTAACGCAACGGTCGAGCTGGCTTTTTCTTCTTCGCAGGATATCAGGGGCAAGAACAGCGGCGTTCTTCTTGACAATACGGAGGTTGTTGCAGGCGGTCTTGACGAACGCTCCTGGGAGGTGGACAATATTCCGACCGTTGAGATAAGCGGCGTTCCGCAGATTGCGACAGGGCCTTTCGTGGCCGCGTTCACGTTCAGCGAGCCGGTCGAGGGCTTTACGGCGGACGATCTTTCGCTTATCGGCGCCGAGGCGACGGGGTTCGCCGGGGCCTCCGACGTATATACGGCCACGATTACGTGCAGCGGCGCAGGCGCTTTCTCGGTAGGCGTGGCGGCGGGCGTAGCCGCGGACGCAGGCGGCAACGCGAATGCGGCGGCCGCGACCCGAACGGGGAGGTGCAACCCGCCGCTGTACGTTACGTCGATTGCGCGGCACTATCCGGTTTCCTCTCCTTCGAACGCGGACACGCTTACCTGGAAGGTTACGTTCAGCGAAGGGGTTCGCAACGTGGACGCGTCGGACTTTACGCTTGCGGGCGCAACGGCTACGCTGTCCGTCGTTTGGGGCGCGGCGGGCGACGCGGCCTACGAGATACGGGCGGCGGGCGGCGACCTGGCGGAGTTTAACGGAGAGGTGACGCTTGCCTTCGCTCCGGGCCATAATATCGAGGCGACAGATGGCGACCCGCTTGCGGACATAATGCCCACGGGAGCGAACGAACCCACATACCTTTTGGACAACGCGCCGCCGTCGCTAACGATTACGGGCATCCCCGATCCGCTGAACGGCGCTGCTGTGGCCACGTTCGCGTTTAGCGAGCCGGTCGAGGGCTTTACGGTAGAAGACGTCGCGCTTGCGAACCTTTCGGCGGGCGAATTTTCGGGTTCGGGCAGCGTCTGGACGCTTGCGGTCGCCTGCGTCGCCAATGGCTCGGCGAGCGTAGGCGCGGGAGCGAACGCTGCGCTCGACAGGGCGGGCAACGGGAGCGCGGCGGCGAGCGTCGCGACGACATGCAACGCGCCGCCCCGCGTATCGTCCATCAAGCGGGAAAGCCCGCCTTCGTCGCCGACGAGCGCCGATACGTTGACGTGGGTCGTGACGTTTAACGAGAAGGTTCGCAACGTGGACGCGTCGGACTTTACGGTTACGGGCACGACGGCAAGCCATGAGATGCTTCCCCCGTCGGGCCAGAAAGAGTACCGTATTCGGGTTGCGGGGGGCGATTTGGCGGGTTTGAACGGGCGCGTTACGTTGTCCTTCGCTTCGGATCAGGATATTGCGGACCGCAAGGGGGCGCGCCTGGTGGACACGGAGCCTGTCAACGCGGACGAGCGCACGTATGCTTTGCGTAACGATACGGACAGGACGCCCCCCAGCGTGAAGATAAGCGGCGTTCCGCAGATTGCGACAGGGCCTTTCGTGGCTACGTTTACCTTTAGCGAGCCGGTGGAGGGCTTTACGGCGGACGATGTTTGGCTTGCCTCCGCCAAGGCGACGGGGTTCGCCGGGACCTCCGACGTATATACGGCGACGATTACGTGCAGCGGCGCAGGCGCTTTCTGGGTAGGCGTGGAGGCGGGCGTAGCGGCGGACGCAGGCGGCAACAGGAATACGGCGGCCATACCCCAAAGGGGGACGTGCAGTCCGGCGCCGTACGTTACGTCGATTGCGCGGCACGATCCGGTTTCTTCTCCTACGAACGCGGACACGCTTACCTGGGAGGTTACGTTCAGCGAAGGGGTTCGCAACGTGGACGCGTCGGACTTTACGCTTGCGGGCGCGACGGCTGCGCTGTCCGTCGTTTCGGGGGTAGCGGGCGATACGGCCTACGAGATACGGGCGGCGGGCGGCGACCTCGCGGACCTGAACGCTACGGTGACGCTCGCCTTCGCTTTGGGCCATAACATTGAATCGGTTGATGGCGATCCGCTTGCGGACGCAACGCCCACGGGAACGGACGAACCCACGTACCTTTTGGACAACGCGCCGCCGTCGCTGACGATTACGGGCGTTCCCTATCCGCTGAACGGCGCTGCTGTGGCCACGTTCGCGTTCAGCGAGGCGGTCGAGGGCTTTACGGTAGAAGACGTCGCGCTTGCGAACCTTTCGGCGGGCGCATTCTCGGGTTCGGGCAGCGTCTGGACGCTTGCCGTCGCCTGCGTCGCCGACGGCGCGGCGAGCGTAGGCGCAGCAGCGAACGCTGCGCTCGACAGGGCGGGCAACGGCAGCGCGGCGGCGAGCGTCGCCACGACATGCAACGCGCCGCCCCGCGTGTCGTCCATCAAGCGGGAAAGCCCGTCCGTTTCGCCTACGAGCGCCGATACGCTGACGTGGGTCGTGAAGTTTAACGAGAAGGTTCGTAACGTGGACGCGGCGGACTTTACGGTTACGGGCACGACGGCGAGCCATGAGATGCTTCCCCCGTCGGGCCAGAAAGAATACCGTATTCGGGTTGCGGGGGGCGACCTGGCGGATTTGAACGGGCGCGTTACGTTGTCTTTCGCTTCGGATCAGGATATTGCGGACCGCAAGGGGGCGCGCCTGGTGAATACGGAGCCTGTCAACGCGAGCGAGGATACGTACGAAGTAGACAACGCGTCGCCTGCCTCGCCGCCTCGCGTAAACGCCATTGCGCGGCACGATCCGGTTTCCTCTCCTACGAACGCGGACACGCTTACGTGGAAAGTTACGTTCAGCGAGGGGGTTCGCAACGTAGACGCGTCGGATTTTACGCTTGTGGGCGCGACGGCTACGCTGTCCGTCGTTTTGGGGGAAGAGGGCGACGCCGCCTACGAGATACAAGCGGCGGGCGGCGACCTCGCGGACCTGAACGCTACGGTGACGCTTGCTTTTGCTTCGGGGCAGGATATTACGAACCTCGCGGGCCGCGCGCTTGTCGATACGGCGCCTGTCGGGGCGGACGAGCGCACGTACGTTTTACGCAACGTTACGGACACGACAGCGCCTCTCGTGTCGTCTATCGAGCGGCATGTTCCCGTTGCGTCGCCGACACAGGCGGACAAACTGACGTGGAAGGTGACGTTTAGCGAGGCGGTGAAGGGAGTAGACGCGGGCGACTTTACGCTTACCGGATCGACGGCTGCGCTGTCCGTGGTTTCGGGGGAGGCGGGCGACGACGTCTACGAGATACGGGCTTCTGGCGGCGACCTGGAGGACTTGAACGCGACGGTGACGCTCGCCTTCGCTGAGGGCCAGGACATTACGGATATGGCGGGCAATGCCCTGACGGATCCTTCCGCTACCGGGACGTACGTCGTAGACAACGCGGCGCCCAAACTCTCGTCTATCGCATGGGGCGATCCTGGCGCGTCGCCGACGAAGGAAGACGAACTGACGTGGAAGGTGACGTTTGGCGAGGCGGTGAAGGGAGTAGACGCAGGCGACTTTACGCTTACCGGATCGACGGCTACGCTGTCCGTGGTTTCGGGCGAGGCGGGGGACGCCGCCTACGAGATAAAGGCGGCGGGCGGCGACCTCGCGGACTTGAACGCGACGGTGACGCTTGCCTTCGATTCGGGGCAGGACATTACGGATATGGCGGGCAACCCCTTGTCTACGCCTGCAGACGCCAGGGAGTACGTGGTGGACAACGCCGCGCCCGGGCTGTCCTCCATTGTTCGCCATGACCCTGTTTCGTCGCCGACGCAGGCGGACACGCTGACGTGGAAAGTGACGTTCGCCGAACCGGTGACGGGAGTAGACGCGTCGGACTTTACGCTTGCGGGCACGACGGCTGCGCTGTCCGTCGCTTCGGGCGAGGCGGGGGACGACGTCTACGAGATACAGGCGACGGGCGGCGACCTTGCGACTTTGAACGCGACGGTGACGCTTGCCTTTGCTGCGGGCCAGGACATTACGGACCTCGCGGGCCACGCGCTTGTCGATACCATGCCTGCCGGGGCGGATGAGCGCGCCTATGTTTTGAATAACGTTACGGACACGACGGCGCCTCGCGCGTTGTCTATGGAGGGAAAGGATCCGATGTCCTCGCCTACGAACGCGGACGCGCTAACGTGGAAGGTGACGTTTAGCGAGGCGGTGAAGGGGGTAGACGCGTCGGACTTTACGCTTACGGGATCGGAGGCTACGCTTTCTGTCGTTTTTGGGGAGGCGGGCGACGACGTCTACGAGATAAAGGCGGCGGGCGGCGACCTGGCGGACTTGAACGCTACGGTGACGCTCGCCTTCGCTTCAGGCCAGAACATTACGGATATGGCGGGCAACGCCCTGACGAATCCGTCCGCTGCCGGGGCGTACGTCGTGGACAACGCGGCGCCCGGGCTGTCGTCGATCACGCGGAGCGAGCCGAGGTCCTCGCCTACGAATGCGAGCACGCTGACTTGGAAGGTGACGTTTGGCGAAGACGTAGAAAATGTCACTTACGACGATTTTGCTGTTGAGGGAACGACGGCTACGCCTTCTGTAACAGGCGGTCCCAAAGCCTATGACGTCAGCGTAGTTGTGAATGATCTGCAGGGTTTTACCCGCACGGTAGCGCTCAAATTCGCTTCCCGGCAGGACATTACAGATAAAGTTGGCAACTCCTTTGTCGCTTCCTCTTCGGCTCTTGGGGAATATATCGTAGACAAGAAGAAGCCGCTGGTCGATTCGGTCACGCCTACCGGTTCCTCGCCAACGAAGGCGGACACGCTGACGTGGACGGTGACGTTCGACGAGCCGGTGACGGGTGTAGACGCGGGCGACTTTACGCTTACCGGATCTTCGGCTGCGCTTTCCGTCGTTTCGGGCAAGGCAGGCGATGCCGCCTACGAGATCAGGGCCGAGGGCGGCGACCTGACGAATCTTAACGCTACGGTGAAGTTGGGCTTCGATTCCGGTCAAAACATTACGGATATGGCAGGCAACCCCTTGTCCACGCCTGCAACGGAAAGTTCTTACGTGGTGGACAACGACGCGCCCGGGCTGTTGTCCATCATGTGGAGCGATCCGAAGTCCTCGCCGACGAATGCAAAAACGCTGACGTGGAAGATGACCTTCAGCGAGCCGGTGACAGGGGTAGACAAGAATGATTTCATGCTTACCGGATCGTCGGCTACGCTGTCTGTAACAGATGGCCCCGCAGTATACTATGTCGAGGCAAGCGGGGGCAACCTGGCGGGACTTAACGCTACGGTGAAGATCAAATTAGATTCGAACCAGAATATTAAAGATATTGCTGGCAACGATTTGGCCTCGTCCTCAGCGGAAAGTTCTTACGTGGTTGACAACGACGCGCCGGGACTGTCTTCGATCAGCCGGAGCGCACCGTGGTACTCGCGTACGAATGCGAACACGCTGACATGGAAGGTGACGTTCGACGAGGCGGTGAGGGGCGTAGATAAGAATGACTTTGCGATTACGGGATCGTCGGCTACGCTGTCTGTAACAGGTGGCCTCGCAGCATACTATGTCAAGGCCGAGGGCGGCGACCTGACGAATCTTAACGCTACGGTGAAGCTGGGCTTCGATTCCGGTCAGGACATTACGGATATGGCGGGCAACGCCTTGTCCACGCCCTCAACGAAAAGCTCTTATGTGGTAGACAACGCGGCGCCGTGGGTCAGTTCGATCACGCGATACAATCCGGGCGCAAAGTGGACGAAAGCGCATATGCTGACGTGGAAGGTGACGTTCGACGAGGCGGTGACTCGAATAAATGAAGGCGACTTTACGCTTGATGGTACGTCAGCGACGCTTTCGGTTAGCGGTAGGGGTTCCGTATACTATGTCAAGGCGAGTGGGGGCGACTTGGCGGATATTAATAATATTACGGTGACGCTGGGCTTCGCTTCCGGTCAGGACATTGAAGACTTGGCTGGCAATAGTCTTACTGAGACGAAGCCTACCGGCGATAACCATAATCACTATTACATGGACAACGAGGAGCCGCGGGTAAAATCGATCAGGCGGAGCGTCCCGAATTCTCCGCGTACGAACTTGGACGCGCTGACATGGCAGGTGACGTTCGAAGAGGCGGTGACGCGAGTAAATGAAGGCGACTTTACGCTTGCTGGGCCAAATCGTGAGACCGTGCTTTCGGTTAGCGGTAGGGGTTCCGTATACTACGTCAAGGCGAGTGGGGGCGACTTGGCGGATATTAATAATATTACGGTGACGCTGGGCTTCGCTTCCGGTCAGGACATTGAAGACTTGGCTGGCAATAGTCTCACTGAGATGAAGCCTACCGGCGATAACCATAATCACTATTACATGGACAACGAGGAGCCGCGGGTAAAATCGATCAGGCATTCCGGTTCTTCCCTAACGAACGCGGACGAACTGACATGGACAGTAACGTTCAGCGAGGATGTGATGGGGGTAGATAAAGACGGAACAGATTTCACCGTTACCGGCACGGGACTCGGTGCCGCGGATATTGATATTAGCGTATCTATGGTTGAGAAGCGCGCCAGCCATTACACGGTTACGGCAAGCGGGAGCAAACTGATGGATTTTAACGGAAAGGTGACGCTTTATTTCGCTTCCAGACCAAGCATTAAGGATATCGCGGGCAACGCTTTACCCAGACCCGACGATAAAAGCGATTACCTGTTGGACAACATCCGCCCTGGAGTAAAGGTCAGCGGAATGCCGAAGCCATTTCCAAGCGGAAGCGAGGTAAAATTAACGTTCACATTCGACGAGCCCGTTACGGGTTTCGGCGCGTCGAGCTTTGCGCTAAAGAACGCGTCCTTGCTGCTCGACTTCCCGCCTGGAACGCTAAAAAGGGAATGCAATGACGAGAAAACGTATTGCAAGCAATACGATGCGTCGGTTACTACTTCGGCGTCGACGGGAGCGCAGCTTCTTGTAACGTTGATGGAGAATGGCGTGAGGGACGCGGCGGGCAACGGCAATAGCAGCCGCAGCGTGGGAAGCATCGTATCGGGGAGTACCTCCCCGCCGTTTCCGCCGGAGCTTGCGCGCGTTTCGTCGGATTCCGCGTTTTCGCCGAGCGTTACCTCCATTGCGCGCGAGCCGTTGGAGGATGCGCCGTCGCGCTTGTCCGTTTTATTCTGGCGCGTGCGCTTCAGCGAAGCGATGCAAAAGGTGGACGCGCAGGATTTCACGTTTGCGGGTTCGCCCGATAGCGCGCAGGCCTCCGTGCATCTTCTTGAAGAGGGGGTCTATCGCGTTGCGCTCAGCGGCGCCGCGGCGGAGCGCGCGAGCGGCTCGGTTACGCTGGCGTTCGCCTCGGACCAGGATATAGAAAACCTTTCGGGCGCTCCGCTTGCAAGCGTCGTCCCGACGGCGGTCAACGACCCCGTGCACGTGTGGGGCGTTACGGCGGGCGCGTTGTCCGGCATGCAATCGGGTCCGTCTTTCGAGCAAGAGGCGTACGCCTTTTTCTTGCCGGAGAACCGGTCGGGCCCGTTCGTGGTGGGCCAGGTAACGGCGCGCGATCCCACGGGGGCGTTGCCTGCGTACCTGTTTAAAGGGGCGGGCGAGGCGCCTTTTGCGCTTGACGCTGCGAGCGGCGAGGTGCGCTATACGGGGAGCGGGGAGGACTACGAATCGGGTCCCGGCGCCTATGCCTTGACCGCGACCGCTTCGCGGGCTTCGGGCGCGCGAGCGAAGGCATCGGTTATCGTTACGGTGGTGGACGTCAACGAGGCGCCGCAAGCGCTTGGAGCGCCTGGGGCCCTTTCTCTGGAAGCGGGCGGCGAGCCGGCGCAAAAGGATATGTCGGCGTACTTCGTTGACCCGGACGCAGACGCCCTGTCGTTCGTTGCGGTTTCGTCGGCGGAGCAGGTGGCGTCGGTGCGCATGGCGGGGGGCGCGCTTGCGGTGGCGCCCTTGTCCGCGGGCGAGGCCATCGTTACGGTTACGGCGAGGGACGAGGCGGGCTTGTACGCGGCGCTGGAGATTGCCGTTAGCGTGTCCGCTTCTTCTTCGGATCGCGCCCGCTCGCTTAGGACAAGCCTTTCGGCGTTCGGCCGCGCGATGGGTTCGGAGGCGGTGGAGATGGTGACGACGCGTTTTGAGGATACGAAGGCGGGGGCGCATATGCGGCTGGGGGGCGCGGCGCTTTCGTGCCGCGGCGGCTGCGACGCGGCGCCCTTCGTTCGCCTGGCTTCGCAGCTTGCGGGGATACCCGCCTATGGGCGCGAGGAGGGCGCTTCGCCCTGGAGCGGCCCGGGACTTGCCGCGCCCACGCAGCAACGGGGCCTGCGCCCGGGGATGTCCGCGGACGCCCTTCTTCGCGGCAGCGCTTTTCGCTTCTCCGACGGCGGCGACGGCGACCTTGCGGGGCGCTGGACGTTCTGGGGGCGCGGGAATGCGGGCCGCTTCAGGGGCAAGCCCCGGCCGGGGCTGTCGTTGTCGGGCACCATCTGGTCGGGATACGCCGGGGCGGACTACCGCCTTAAAGGCGGGGCCGTAGCCGGGGTGGCGCTCTCTCGCGCCTCAGGCGAAATAGAGATAACGAGCGCGCTTAACGGCGCGAGCGACGCGTCGCTGCGCATGACGAGCGTCCTGCCCTATGCGCGCTGGTCTGCGGGCCGGGGGCTGTCGTTTTGGGGCCTTGCGGGCGGCGGCAGAGGCGTCTCGGAGCTTGCGGAAGCGCCGGGGGGGCTTTTCCAGACGGATCTTTTCATGACGACGGGCGCCGTGGGGGCGAGCCAGTCGCTGGGCGAGCGTTTTTCGCTTCGGGCGGACGCGTTCCGGGTGCGCATTCGCTCGGAAGAGACGCGGGGGTTAGAGGAAGTGACGGGCCGTTCGCATCGCATTCGCGTTGCGCCTTCGTGGAAGATGCGGTGGACGCGGGGGGCTTCGCGGCTGCATTCGAGCGTGTCGGCGGGCGCTCGTCTCGACGGGGGCGACGCGGAGCGGGGGCTGGGCGCGGAAGCCGGGCTTGCGCTGGGCTACGCGCATGCGCCGTCGGGGATAACGCTGGACGCGAAGACGCGCATGCTGCTCGTTCACGAAGAGGAGGGGTTTCGCGAGTGGGGCGCGAGCATCGCGTTCGCCGTCAAGCCGTCGGGCGCCTCGGGCGTATCGCTGTCGGTGAAGCCCGCCTGGGGCGAAGAAGCGAGCCGCGCGCAGGATTTATGGGAGGGGCAGACGGCGTTGCGCGAGTGGGCGGCGCGTTCGTTGTCTGGACCGCCAAGAGAGGGCTTCTCGCCGGACAGGCTGGACGTGGAAGTAGGCTACGGGATCGTTGGCGTCCGGGGCGAAAAGGTTACTCCGTTCGGTCGGTGGACAAGAGACGCGCTGGGCGGCGACCGCCTGGATGTGGGCGCGAAGGCGTCGCTGCCCGCAGGCGGAGCGGCTACGGCGCCCCGTACGCTGGACGTGTCGTTCAACAGGGAACGCAGGACCCTGACCGTGCGGGCCATCTGGCCGCTCGCCGACCGCTAATCGGGGCCTGCCCTTTTTTTCATTCGCTTACGTCGTCGCATATGCGTATCGCTTATTCGCCGAGTACTCGTTTGTATGCGCAAGGGCCCCTGCGTTGTGTCAGGCGGTTCTTGCGGCGGGCGCTTTGGGGTTTGGCGGGAGCGCTTCTGGGTTTTGGAGCATATCCTGTTTTGGCGCAATCCGCGGATGTCTTTGTCGACGAGCCGGATTTCATGCGCCTTCGCATGGAGCGGTATGCAAATGCGCAAGACTCCTTGGACTTGGTAGATTTTTATCATGGGATGGGCGAAGAAGACTGGATGGACCACAGGGGCTGGCTCGAAGCGTCGGAGAAGATGGCAAGCACTGTTGTTGCGGCGGATGAAGCGGACTCGCTGGCTCTCGTAGATTTTTATCATGCGGCGGGCGGTAAGGATTGGAGAATTCGCACAGGGTGGCTTGAAGACCCCGTTATGGATTGGCATGGCGTTACGCTAAACGAAGAAGGAAGGGTTGTAAGTCTTGAGATGAACCCGTTCAATGAACTTACGGGCCATCTTTGCCCGCAATTGGGTCGTTTGACGGAGCTCCGCAATCTCGACTTGGGAGACAATCGCGACCTTTTAGTTTTGAGCTCCGCTTCGTCAGGACGCCTTGTAAAGTTAAAGGAGCCCGTGTTTACTGCCAATAGGCTAACAGGACCTATACCCTCAGAATTAGGAAACCTTGCCAAACTGGAGAATCTTAATCTTCGGTTCAATGATTTTACGGGTTCTATCCCTGCCTCGCTGGGGCGTCTTACGAAGTTGAAGGGGCTTTGGCTTGGCCACAATGATCTGGCAGGATCTATACCTTCAGAATTAAGAAACCTTGTCGAACTGGAGTACCTGAGTCTTGAGGTTAACGGATTGAGGGATGTGTTCCCTGCTTGGCTGGGAGAACTCTCTCAATTAAAATTGCTTTCGTTGGGTGAAAATGCCTTAACGGGTTCCATACCGTCGTCGCTCGGTAACCTCACGAATCTGGAATATCTGGGTTTGGGTCACCTTCATTTTGATCCCTACGTCTTCCCGGCGTGGATCATGCGTCTTACCCGATTGCGGTACCTTGCCCTATGGAGAACCAACCTGCGAGGCACAATTCCTCCTGCATTGTTCGATCTGCAAAGGCTTGACACAATATTTCTTTCGTATAACGATCTGAAAGGCGCACTACCCGACAATATCGCCAATGCAAAGGCTTTAAAGGAACTTTATATTAGAGAAAACAATCTTGATTCGCTGGGCGACTTTTCCGGCCTGTCCGCACTCTCTGCCGTTGTCGTTACGCTTAACCGACTCACGTTCGAGGATTTCGAGGACCGGAGCCTCCCTGCAAGCCTAATAGGAGGCTATGAGTATGCGCCCCAGCGTCGCGTACCCACCCATGTAGCGCGCTCGGCGTTTCAGGCCACGTTTTCGGTCGAGGTGGGCGGCACGGCGAACAAGTATCAGTGGTACCGCGAAGGGTCCGTGAACGACGAGGCGGTTCCGGGTGCTACTTCGGACACGCTCGTCGCGTCCTTGTCCGACCCGCCGCTCTGCTACTACTGCAAGATCACGAATGCGAAAGTGCCCGACCTGACGCTCTATAGCGAGTGCGTCTCCGTGGATGACGCCGACACGCAGGCGACGCCGGACGTAGAGGCGAGTACACACACGCTGAGGCTTCAGGAAGGCGGCGATCCGGGTAGCTACATGCTTGCGCTACGCACGGATCCAGGTGGCGCGGTTACCGTAACGCCGTCCTCAAGCAACAAAGCGTCGGCAACGGTGTCGGGCGCACTCTCGTTCGACAGTTCGAACTGGGGTACGCCGCAGACCGTCACGGTGACGCCCGTAGACGATGCGAACCTGGAGGACGATACGGTTACGATTACGCATGTCGTGCAGGGGTATCCGGGCGTTCCCGTGGGGCCGGTCGTTACCGTAACGGTCGCCGACGCCACGATCATCATATCCGCCGAGGAGGAAGGGCAGGAGATACCTGCCGCCTTCGCGCTGGAGCAGAACTATCCGAACCCGTTCAATCCGTCCACCACCATTGCGTTTACGCTGAACAAGGCGCAGCGCGCCACGCTTTCGGTCTACGACCTCTTGGGGCAAAAGGTGCAAACGCTTGTAGACGGGATGCGTCCGGCGGCCCGCTACCGCATCCCGTTCGACGCGTCGGACCTGGCCAGCGGCACGTATCTCTATGTGCTCCGAACAGAAGAAGAGATCGCGGTCAAGACCATGCTGCTCGTCAAGTGACGGACTCATCCGCGCCGCCCGAATCCGCTATATCATAGTAGAGCCTCTCATTCGCTTACGTCGTCGCATATGCGTATCGCTTATTCGCCGAGTACTCGTTTGTATGCGCACGAGCCTTTACGCCGGGCGCTTTTGGGTTTTGCGGGAGTGCTTATGGCTTCGCTTCTGGGCTTTGGGACATATCCTGCGCTGGGGCAATCGGCGGATGTCTTTGGCGATGAACCGGACTTCATGCGCCTTCGCATGGAGCAGTATGCAAATGCGCAAGACTCATTGGACTTGGTAGATTTTTATCATGGGATGGGCGAAGAAGACTGGATGGACCACAGGGGCTGGCTCGAAGCGTCGGAGAAGATGACAGGCGCCGCTGTTGCGGCGGATGAAGCGGACTCGCTGGCCCTGGTGGATTTTTATCATGCGGCGGGCGGCGAGGACTGGAAAGACCCCACAGGGTGGCTCAAAGACCCTGTCATGGACTGGCATGGCGTTACGCTCAACGAAGAAGGAAGAGTTGTGCGGCTTCAGCTGATTGATAATAACCTTACGGGTACGATCTCCGCCTCGCTTGGGGAACTTGGAAACTTGAACGAGATATGGCTTTCTTACAATAGTCTGACAGGGTTTATACCTTCGGAATTAGGAAATCTTGCCCAACTGGAGATCTTGAATATTAGCGATAACGACTTGACGGGCTCAATTCCTGCTTCGCTGGGACGCCTTGCAAAGTTGGAGTCCCTCAATCTTGCTACAAATCGTTTGACAGGGCCTATCCCCCCGGAGTTAGGCAACCTCTCCGAGCTGGAAAACCTGGATCTTAATTTTAACAATTTGACGGGTTCAATCCCCCGCTGGCTGGAGCGCCTCACCAAACTGAAATACCTGAATTTTAGTGGGAATAGACTGACAGGGCCTATCCCCCCGGAGTTAGGCAACCTCGCCAAGTTGGAACGCCTTAATCTTGGTCATAACGCCTTGACAGGGACCATCCCGGCATGGTTGGGACAACTTTCTGGTTTGCGCTATATTATGTTAGGAGGCAATGCGTTAACGGGTTCCATACCGCCGTCGATCGGTAACCTTGCGAACCTCGCGTATCTGGCTTTGTACCTCAATCCGCTTGATCCCTACGACTTTCCGGCGTGGATCATGAATCTTGATAAATTGCGGACGCTCAATCTGAGCGGGACGCGATTGTACGGCACGATCCCTTCTGAATTATTCGATTTGCAAAAGCTTGAAATGCTATGGCTTGCGCACAACGATCTGGAAGGCGCGCTACCCGACAATATCGCCAATGCAAAGACGCTATCACATCTTGGCATTCACTTTAATTACCTCCATGTGCTGCCTGACCTGTCCGGCCTGCGCAAACTCTACCATGTTAGCGTTGGGCTTAACCGGCTCACGTTCGAGGATTTCGAGGACCGGGAACTGCCTGCGGGCGTAAGATACTATGAATATGCGCCTCAGCGTCGCGTACCCACCCGTGTAGCGCGCTCGGCGTTCCATGCCACGTTTTCGGTCGAGGTGGGCGGCACGGCGAACAAGTATCAGTGGTACCGCGAAGGGTCCGTGAACGACGAGGCGGTTCCGGGCGCTACTTCGGATACGTTCGTGGCGTCCTTGTCCGACCCGCCGCTGTGTTACTACTGCAAGATCACGAATGCGAAAGTGCCCGACTTGACGCTCTATAGCGAGTGCGTCTCCGTGGATGACGCCGACATGCAGGCGACGCCGGACGTAGAGGCGAGTACGTATACGCTGTCTCTTCAGGAAGGCGGCGAACCCGGCAGCTACATGCTTGCGCTGCGCACGGATCCAGGGGGCGCGGTTACCGTAACGCCGTCTTCAAGCAACAAGGAATCGGCGATGGTGTCCGGTGCGCTTGCGTTCGACCCTTCGAACTGGCAGGCACCGCAAACCGTCACGGTGACGCCCGTGGACGATGCGAACCTGGAAGACGATACGGTTACGATTACGCATGCCGTAGCGGGGTATCCGGGCGTTCCCGTGGGGCCGGTCGTTACCGTCACGGTGGCCGACGCCACGATCATCATATCCGCCGAGGAGAAAGGGCAGGAGACGCCCACCGCCTTCGCGCTGGAGCAGAACTACCCGAACCCGTTTAATCCGTCCACCACCATTTCGTTTACGTTGAACAAGGCGCAACGCGCCACGCTTTCGGTTTACGACCTGCTGGGGCAAAAGGTGCAAACGCTTGTGGACGGCGTGCGTCCGGCGGCCCGCTACCGCATCCCGTTCGACGCGTCGGAGTTGGCCAGCGGCACGTATCTCTATGTGCTCCGAACCGAAGAGGAGATCGCGGTCAGGACCATGCTGCTCGTCAAGTGACGGACTGCGCCGCGCCGCCCGAATCCACGCTGCGCAAGCGGAACGCCCGCACCGCTTTTATATATTGATCGCCCTGCCCAGGGCGTCGCGGGTGGCTTCCATGAGCGCTTCGGAAAGCGTGGGATGCGGGTGCATGGCCTCGGCGACTTCGTGCGCCGTCGTTTCGAGGGCCCGCGCCGTAACGGCTTCCGCAATCAGTTCGGTAGCCTCGCGTCCTATGATATGGCATCCGAGCCATTCTCCGTATTTGGCGTCGTAGACGACTTTTACGAAGCCTTCCGTATCCCCCAGCGCGGCGGCCTTGCCCGACGCCGCAAAGGGAAACTTGCCCACCAGCGTCTCGTAGCCCGCCTCCTTCGCTTTTTCCTCGGTGTAGCCTACCGAGGCGACCTGCGGCTGGCAGTAGGTGCATCCCGGAACGTTGTTGTAATCAAGCGGATGGACGGCCTCTCCCGCAATCCGCTCCACGCACAGGACGCCTTCGTGGCTGGCCTTGTGCGCCAGCCAGGGCGGCCCGGCCACGTCGCCGATCGCATATATTCCCGGCACATTGGTCCGGTAGTACTCGTCTGCGACAATGCGTCCCGGTTCGGTCTTTACGCCCAGCGCCTCCAGCCCCAGGTCCTCTATGTTGCCCCGCACCCCTACGGCGGAAAGCACCTGGTCGCACGCGATCGTTTCGGTTCCCTTGCCGGTTTTGACCGTAACGGAGACCGAGGAGCCGCTCGCGTCCACGCCTTGCACTTCCGTGGAGACCAGGCATCGGATGCCCTGCTTGCCAAAGGCCCGCTGGAGCCCTTTGGAAATTTCGACGTCTTCCACAGGCACCAGGCGGTCCAGCAGTTCGACGATGGTCACCTCCGTCCCCATCTGATTGTAAAAATAGGCGAATTCCACGCCGATGGCCCCCGCGCCGCAGACCACCAGCCGTTTCGGGGGCGTCTTTTGCAGCATGGCCTCCCGGTACGTAACGACTTTTTCGCCATCGACGGGAAGCGGGGGGATTTCTCGCGCCCGGGCGCCCGTAGCGATAATGATATGGTCTGCCTCGACGGTTCCTTCCTGTCCGACGCGCTCCCCGTCCATGTTGACGGAAGGCTCGATGGACAGTTTGCCGCGTCCGGCGAGCCGCGCCCGTCCGTAGAGCACGTCGATCTTGTTCTTTTTCATCAGAAAGCCGACGCCCTTGTTCATCTTGTCGGCCACGCCCCGGCTTCGCGCCACGATTTTGGCGAAATCCGGCGTAATTTCGCCGTCCAGGCGCAGTCCGTACCGGGACAGATGGCGCGCCTCTTCCATGATTTCCGCGCTTTTGAGCAGGGCTTTCGTGGGAATGCAGCCTACGTTCAGGCACACGCCGCCCAGTTTGTCTTTTTCGACGATGGCTACCTTGAGCCCGAGTTGGGATCCGCGGATGGCGGTTTCATAGCCGCCCGGTCCCGATCCGATGATTACGACATCGTATTTCACGGCAGATACAGGGTATTCGGTTGAAAGAAAAAAGGGGCAGTATAAATGAATATCGGGGCGAAAAGGTTCGCCGTTTGCACGGTATTCGCATGGCGCCCGCCGCCCCGCTTCCGTCTCGCCCGCCCGGCGCGCCTCAGCGCGCGGCGAGCCAGGGCGCGGGATCGATCGGAACGCCTTCCCGAAAGAGCGCGAAAAAGAGCGCCGTGCCCTTGGGTTCGTCCGGCGTACCGGCCCGCCCGATGATTTGCCCGATTTCCACGGGGTCGCCCTCCGCGATGAAGGTGTTCGAAAAATTGGAATACACGCTTTTGTACGCGCCATGCTCGATCACGACATAGCGCCCGTATTCCGGGAGCACCGAAATATCTATAATGCGCCCGTCAAAGATGGCGCGCACGTCCGCGGCGGACGGCGTTTCGATGATAATGCCCGGATTGCGCGTCGTCGTTCCGTAGACGGGGTTTACGTTGTCTCCGAAGGGTTCGCGCAGTACGCCTTGCGCCGGCCAGGGAAGGCGTCCCTCGTTTTCCAGGAAGGAGCCGGACAGCGACGCGTACTCCTCGGCTGTAACCCGGTCCGCCTCGGCGCGCAGGCGATTGCGGTTCGCGGCGGCGATGAGCTCCCGGATATGTTCTTCCAGTTCTCTGGCCGCCGCTTGTTTTTGCTCCAGCGCCTCTGCGATGGTCGAGCGTTCGGATTGCAGTTCGGCGATAACCCGTCGCCGGTTTGCGCGCAGCCGCTCCAGATTTTGCTGTTCGCTTTGTTCTTCGCCCAGCAGCCGCTCGTTTTCGGCCTGGGTTTGCCTTAGTTGTTCGTTGCGCTCTTCCGCTTCTTGTTGCTTGTCGCCGATTTGTTCGAGCCGGTCGCGCCGTTGCTGCGTAAACCGGTGCAGGTAGCGCGCCCGCACCAGCATTTGATTGATCGATTTGGAAGAGGCGAGGAGGGCCAGGTCGTGCATGCGTCCATGTTTGTAGGCGTGCACGGCCCGGCGTCGGTATTGGCTTTTCAGCAGTTCCTGTTCGTGGGCCAGATGCACGATGGTGGTTTCCTCGGCGGCGATCTCGCGGTTAATCTGGCCTATGCGCCGTCCGTAGTTCCGCACGAGTTCCCGGTGCAGCGCGACTTGCCGGTCCAGTTGCTCCAGCGTTTCGAGGGTTGCCTGTTCTGCTTCGGTCGTTTCGGACAGGCGTTGCTTGTCTTCGGCGATCTGCGCTTTCAGTTCGGCGAGGCGTTGCCGGGTGGCTTGCCGCTCGCGGTCCGCCGCGCCCTCCTCTGGCTCGGACGCGATCAGGACTTCCCGGGAACCCGTTTGCTGCCCCGACGCGGGCTGCGCGGCGCAAGCGGCAGCGGAGACAAGGAGAAGGAAAGCAAGGCGGCGCATGGCGGCAGAGATTATTTCCGGTCCAGTTTTCTACGCGCTTCCGGGCGGTTCGGATCGATTTCCAGCGCCCGTCGCCACGCTTCGGCGGCCGATTCGCCGCGCCCCAGCGCTTCGTACGCGTCGCCAAGGCGCTCAAGCGTCTCCGCAGACGCATTCGGCTGTTTCGCCGCCTCGCGCAGGTGCCTTAGCGCGGCTTCGTATGCCTGCCTTGCGGCCCGTTCGTCTCCCATGCGCGCATGCAGGGCGCCGAGCGTCGAACGAAGGGATCCGCGCTCCGCCTCGTTTCCGTAGGCGTCCTCCGCAGCGATCCGCGCGGCCGCTTCGAAATGCCGAACGGCTTCGGCGTTGCGGGCGCCCGCCATCGCGGCGGCTCCGGCGATCTTGCGGAGCGCCAGCGCGTTCGGGAAGAGGGCAAGTCCTTTTTCCGCCACCACCCCCGCCGCCGCCAGGCCGCCGCCGTCTTGCAGCGTCCGGGCCGCGTAAATCCACCATTGCGCGTCTTGCGTATTTTGCTCCAGAATGCGCAGGAATGCGTCCGAGGCTTCTTCGTAGCGCCCCTGTTTCAGTCGAATTTCGGCCATCGTACGGCGCAGGTCGGGATTTTGCGGGTCGTCTTTCAGCATGTCCGCAAGGATGCGTTCCGCGTTCGGCCCGTCGCCGAGTTGTTCGTAGAGGTTCAGGAGGCGTCGCCGCGCGGCGCGGTCGCCCGCGTTTTCCTGCAGGATGCGTTCGTACGCGGCTGCCGCTTTCGCCGTCTCGCCCTCCATGGCGTAGAGGCGGGCCAGATCGTAGCGCGCGTCGAGGCGCTCCGGCGCCTTTTCCAGTATGGCGGCGTACAACGAGGCGGCCTGCGCCCGTTCGCCCAGTTCCGCCTGGACGCCGGCCAGTTGCAGGGCGTAATAGATATTCTCCGGGGCCAGGTCATGCGCCCTCGTCAGGTGGTAGCGGGCCGCCTGGTAGTCTCCGTTTGCCTCGTAGCGTTCGGCCAAGGCGGCCAGAATGGCGGGCGTATCCGGGGCCAGCCGGAGCGCCTGGGCGTACAGGTCGAGCGCGGCGCCCTCGTCGCCCGTTTGGGCCTGCGTCATGCCGCGCACGAAAAGTTGTTGCGCCCGCAGGGATCGCATTTCCTCCTCCATGGCGTCCGGCGCGAAGGACACAGTCCCGGGATCGACGTCTTCCATTGCGAGGGGCGCCGCCGGGGCGCATCCGCTTGCGGCCATACCCATCGGGATAGCAGCGAGCGCAACGGTCAGCAAGGGGGCGGCGATAGCCCGGCGGCGGCGCATCGAGCAGTACCGGGGAAAAGGAATGGTTTGGCGAAGGATGGTGAAAAAACGGAAATATCGGTCGCATGTTTCTGGACGCCCGCGCCCTGCGCGCCGCATGAGGCGGTTCGCGCAAGATCCGCCCGCATTTCCGGCGAACCGCGGCAAGAAACCATATGTACGTGAACGAATTTCATCGTAATCTGCGTTTCCGAGGCGCTTACGCCGCGACCAGGCTGCGCAAAGCCTGCGCCGCGGGGCGCGCTCGGCCATGTTTCGAAGCCAACCCCCGCTTTTCGATGGGAGAACTGAACCTGACGCCCGAAATGGACGAGGCCTCTTTGCGCCGGTTTACGTATCGGCTCATCGAGGACGTCCGTATGCTGGAATATTTACTGGAAGAGAACCGGTTCGAGTCGGGCGTGCGCCGGATCGGGGTGGAGCAGGAGATGTTCCTTGTGGACGACCGGTGGCGCCCGGCTCCGGTCGCCGAAAAGGTGCTGGAGCGGACGGCGGGGGAAAGCCGGGTCGTTTCGGAGTTGATGAAGTTCAATCTCGAACTGAACCTGGACCCGGTCGTGTTTCGGGGGGATTGCCTGCGCCGCATGGAGCGCTCCGTCGAGGAGGCGCTACGCGGCGTACGCAAGGCGGTCGAGGAGGTCGGGGCGCATGTCGTCCTCGCAGGCATTCTGCCCACGATCACCTTGTCCGACCTGGACTTGACGCATATGATGCCGGCCCCTCGGTATCATGCGCTCAACGAGGCCATCGCCCGCCTCCGCGGCGGCCCCGCCGAACTGCAGATCCGGGGCGCGGACGAACTTTACGTCAAGCACGACAGCATCACGCTGGAAGGCTGCAACACCAGTTTCCAGACGCATTTGCAAGTGCATCCCGACGAATTCGCAGGGATGTACAACATTGCGCAAGCCATCGCCGGCCCCGTGCTGGCCGCCGCCGCCAACTCCCCGACCCTGTTCGGCAAGCGCCTCTGGAAGGAAACGCGCATTGCCCTGTTCCAGCAGGCCGTGGATACGCGCAGTTCGAACCTGTACATCCGGGAGATGAGTCCCCGCGTGCATTTCGGCACGAAATGGCTCGACCGGTCTGTGCTCGAAATTTTTCAGGAAGATATTTCCCGCTTCCGCATTCTCCTTTCGCAAGCCGAAATCGAGGACCCGAAAGCGGCGCTCCAGGCCGGACGCGCCCCGAAGCTGCAGGCGCTCCAGCTGTACAATGGCACCGTATACCGCTGGAACCGGGCCTGTTACGGCGTGACGGACGGAAACCCCACGCTGCGCATCGAAAACCGCATTCTGCCGTCCGGCCCGACCGTGATCGACGAGATGGCGAACGCCGCGTTCTGGTTCGGCCTGACCATGGGGCTATCCCAGGCGTGTCCGGACATTCGCCGCGTTATGGATTTTGACGACGCCATGGGGAATTTCATGGCGGCGGCCCGCCTGGGCCTGGCCGCGCAGTTCGGCTGGTTCGACGGGCGGCGCGTGGCGGCGGCCGAATTGCTGTGCGACGAACTGCTGCCCCTGGCCCGGGAAGGCTTGCGAGGCGCCGGCATCGTCCCCGAAGACATTTCCCGGTACCTCGACGTGGTCGAGGAGCGGGTGCGGTCCCGCCGTACGGGGTCGCAGTGGCAACTGCGTTCGCTGCTTGCCATGCGCCCCAAGGCGTCCCGCGCCGAGCGGCTGAGCGCCGTGGTGGCGGCCACCGCCGATTTGCAGAAAGAGGGCGCGCCGGTGCATACCTGGCCGGACGCCGAGCCGCAGGAAGGCGTACCGGAGCGCCGCTTCGACCGGGCCCGCGTGGAGGAATACATGAGCACCGACCTGGTCACGGTCAACGAGGAGGAACTGGTCGAACTGGTGGCGTGCCTGATGGACTGGAAGCACATCCGGCATGTGCTGGTCGAAGACAACGAACACCGCCTGGTGGGACTTGTGAGCCATCGGAACTTGCTTCGCCTGATGGCGGAGCAGCGCGGGGGCGGTCAGAACCTGGCGGCGAAGGACGTCATGACCCGGGACCTTGTTACGGTTTCTGCGGATACGCCGACCATCGAGGCCATACGGAAGATGCGCGAACTCAAGATCGGTTCGCTGCCGGTGCTTCGGGACGGGCGTCTTATCGGGATCATTACGGAGAAAGATTTTATAGAAATCGCAGGCCGCATTCTGGATCATGGCGTAGCCTCCATGGAGGAAAGCGACCCCGCCTCGAACGACGAGGACGCGCCCTGACCGCATAAACGCTGAAGCATACAACCGATCGACATGCGTACTTTTCTGAATGATTTGGCGGCCATCGAATGGCTGGGTTCGTCGCTGGACGTGTGGTTCATGCTGCTCGTCGCCTGGGCGGTCGCGGCGCTCGTCCTCGTCTTTGCCCACCGCATCCTGCTGCGGCGTTTTCATCGCCTCGCTACGCGCACGGAGACCATCATAGACGATATTCTGGTCACGCTGCTGGAGCGCACGAAACTGTATTTCCTCGTTGCGCTCTCCCTGTATATCGCGGTGGGCGCGGTCCCGTTGTCCGAGCAGGTCACCAGCTACATATCGCGGATCGCCTTTCTGTTTTTGCTGGTGCAGGTCGTGTTCTGGGGAAATGCCGCCATTACGGACTGGGTCCGGCTGTACAAGGAGCAAAAACTGGAAGAAGACCCCGGCGCCGTTACCTCCATGCAGGCGGTCGGGTTCATTGCCCGCCTCTTGCTCTATACGGCGATTGTCCTCGTTGCGCTGGACAACTTCGGCATCGACGTAACGACGCTGATCGCCGGGCTCGGAATAGGCGGCATCGCCGTGGCGCTCGCCATGCAGAATATTCTCGGGGATTTGTTCGCCTCGCTCACGATCGTGCTGGACAAGCCCTTCGAGGTGGGCGACTTTCTTGTCGTGGGGGATACGGTGGGCACGGTGGAGAAAATCGGTTTGAAAACCACGCGCCTGCGCAGTTTGTCCGGGGAGCAAACCGTGGTCGCCAACGGCGACTTGCTGGGCAGCCGGATACGCAACTACAAGCGGATGGAGGAGCGTCGCATCGTGTTTTCGCTGGGCGTGTCGTACGATACGCCCGCCGAGAAACTCGAACGGATCCCGGCCATGGCGCAGCAAATTATCGAAGCGCAGGAACATACCCGGTTCGACCGGGCGCATTTCGCCCGCTTCGGGGATTCCACGCTGGATTTCGAGGTGGTGTACTACATGCAGGTCCCCGAATACCTGACGTATATGAACGTGCAACAGGCGATCAATCTTGCGCTGGCGCGTCGCTTCGCAGAAGAGGAGATTGCGTTCGCCTTCCCCACGCGCACGGTGCATGTAAAACAGGAGCCAAACCCAGCGCCGGAAACCCCCGGTTAAAAAAGTAAGGCGCCAAAATTTCGCGGTTAAGTTTTTTAGGTTTCCTCTGGAAATTTGCCCCCGCTTTCCCATTGCCGGAAGGCTTTCAGGTCGTCGTGGAGGGAGCGGACCACGGCGTGGACCACGGCGGCGTCGTCCACGAATCCGATGCCGAGGAGGATGTCCGGCACCAGGTCCAGCGGGTTGACGAAGTAGAGCATGGCCGCCGCGACGTAGGTTATCGTGCGCCAGGGCACATGCCGATATTGCTTCAGCGCCCACGCCCGGGCAAGCCGCGCCAGCGTACGCGCGTCCCGGGCGGCCCGCGAAGGTATGCTCCTGTGCCGCTCCAGCTTTTCGTAGGCGCTTTTCGAAAGGCGCAGTACGCGCGTTTTGCGCCGTACGATCCGGCGGGCGGCGAGGCGGGACAGTTCCAGCGCGCGCTGCGGCAGGGGGGGCAAGGCGGGTTTGCGAGCGGGACCTGACGGGGGCATGCGCACGGGCGGTTGCGTCACAGCGCCCTGTTCGACGAACGCCCGCCTTCCTGCGCGTCGCTTTCGGCGATATACGGCGGCGAGACCGCTACGATTTGCGGCAGGACGTGGTCGCGGACGCGGGCGAAACGCTCCATGAGCCCGGCGGGCACCTCGCCGGCGGGAGGCAGGGTGTCGGTGTACGGATCGATCTGGACCCCGTTTTTCCAGTAGCGGTAGCATACGTGCGGGCCGGTCGCCAGGCCCGTGCTGCCCACGTAGCCGATGACCTCTCCCTGCCGCACCCGCGCCCCCGGACGGATGCCGGAAGCGATGCGCGACATGTGCAGATAGCCGGTCGCGTATACCGAATTGTGCCGAATCTTGACGTAGTTGCCGTTATAGCGTTTGAATTGCGCTTCGAGCACCGTGCCGTCTCCCGCCGAATAAATCGGGGTGCCGGGCGCGGCGGCGTAATCCGTGCCGAGATGCGGCTTGTGTCGTTTCTGGACCGGATGAAACCGCCGCTTCGAATAGCGCGAACTGATGCGGTCGTACTTCAGCGGGGCCTTGAGCAGTTGCTTGCGAAGGCTTTTTCCGCGCTCGTCGTAATAGTCCGGACGTTCTCCTTCTTCGAACAGGAATCCGAAATAGTCCGTATTCCGGTGTCCGAACCGGGCCGCCACGATTTTTTCGACGCGGATGGGTTCGTCGTCCAGGTAGAGCGCGTCGTAGACTACGTTGAAATCGTCTCCCGGATGGACGCGGAAGAAATCCACCTGCCACGCGAAAACCTCCGAAAGCGCAAGCGCAAGCGGCGGTACCATATTCGCAGGCGCGTCGCCGTTTTCAAGGGTTCGGTACAGGGAACCCGCAATGCGTCCGGATACGCGCAGGCGTTTTATGTCGCCGCGTCGTTTCCCGGCGTAGACGGGGCTGGACGCGGAATCGGCAGCGAGGTCGAATACGACATAGTTGAGCCGGTCCTGCTCGTACACCACGTACCGCGCCCGGTGCGCCCCGCCGCTCGAATCGCTGTATACGCGCAGGGGGTTGCCAGCCTGCATGCGCCGCACGTCGAAGACATCCTTGCCCGAATCGCTGATGGAAAGAACCTGGGCGTAGGGGATGTTGTGTTCGGTCAGTATTTCTCCGAACGTTTCGTTCCGCCCCACCTTGCGGTCGATCACGTCGTAGCGCTCGGCGACGAACCCGTATTTGTCTTCCGCCGGTTTCGGCGGGGCCGCTTTCCTAACGGCGGCTGCCTGGGAGGCGGGCGCCCCCTCCGGCCCGGCGGATGGGGCGTTGTCGCTCCTGCCAAAGAGCAACACGGCGGCAAAGAGGAGGACGCCAAGGATTGCTGCGGTTCCGAAATACGTTTTGCTGCGCATGGCGCTAAGGTTCAAAATTATGCCGAATCCGGCGTCGGGACGCGCATCCGGCGGGGCTGCCGGGCGGGTGGGGGCAGCCAAAGTGCGGGGCGACGTGTTTCGCTATTCCGCGACATTGCGTGGACGCGCTCCCCGGAACGGCTGGATATCGACGGAATTCCGAAAGGCAGCGGATTTTAACAAAATTACGGTATTTATTCCACTTATGCAACCCCCGCCGCGATTATTCCGGTTTCCAGGGCTGTTCCGCGCCGCCCGCCGCGTGGTTTGCCCAGCGCGCCATTACGAAGAGGTAGTCGGAGAGCCGATTCAGGTAGGGGCCGACCGATTCGTTCAGGGATTCGCTCGCCGCTGCCGCCACGACCCGCCGCTCGGCGCGCCGGCACGTGGTTCGGGCCGCATGGAGTATCGCTGCGAGGGGCGCGCCTCCGGGCAAAATGAAGTGCCTCAGCGGCGGCAGGTCCGCTTCGAGGCGGTCTATTTCTTCCTCCAGCCGCGCGACATGCGCGGGCGCAAGGCGCGGCGGGGACGCCTTGCTTTCGAGGGGCGTAGCGAGGTCGCCGCCGGTTACGAAAAGGTCGTTCTGCAAGGCGGCGATCAGGCCGTCGAGGCGTTCGGCGGCCGGATGCCCTGCAACGAACGCCCGCGCCATGCCGAGGAGGGCGTTGGTTTCGTCCACGGCGCCGAAGGCTTCGATGCGCGCATGCGTTTTGGGTACGCGGTCGCCTCCGAAAAGGCCGGTGTCTCCGCGATCTCCCGTGCGGGTGTATATTTTCATGACAGAAATAGTAAGGCGTATGCGGTATTGTCCAGTGAATCTGCAAGGAATCGGGACCCTTGCGCGCAGGTCGTCGTGCAATCGGTGGCCAAGCGGAAGCGCCGCTTGCGCCGCCGCAGCGATTCTGTACTTTTTCCATTCTGTACTTTTTCCTTGGGGTAATGTTTACCCGAATAGGTCTACCTGGTCTTTTCATGGCGGCGCTCCTCGTCGCGGGGTGCGATACGCAGGAGGAACAGGACGACTTTGCAACCCAGGCAAGCCGTCCGCCACAGAACATTACCCGCGTCGATGCGTCTGGAAACGTTTTATCCGAAGACAAGGACGACTGGCGGACGGCGCCCGTGTACGCGGGAGAGATTCGGATAGACCCGGCCATGCCGAATCCGGTTTCGTCCGAAGGCTTCGTTACGATCCGGGTAACGGTTACCGTATTCGACGCCGTATATTCGCCGCTTCGTTTGAAAAACACGCGAGACGATCGCTTGCAAACGCTTTCCGAAATAGCGCAGGCCAACAGTCCGGGGGCCTACCTGTTCCGCGCGCCGGTTTCCCTGATCGGTCCGGCGGGCATGCATCGCCTGTTCGTTTTCGACGGGTTGGGCGAGATCGTTTCGTACGGGGACGTATTGGTTCAATGACGCCATGAAGGGGCACGTACTCGTACTGAACAACGATTACCGCGCACTGACCACATGCAGCGTCGAGCGCGCCATCGTGCTGGTTTTTCTGCAAAAAGCCGAACTGGTGGAGTCCGTTCCGGATCGCTATTTCCGCTCCCCGACGGTCCAGTTTCCCTTTCCCAGCATCGTGCGCTTGCGGGCCTACGTGCACGTTCCGTACAAGCGGGTCATGATTTCCAGGAAAAACATTCTTCGTCGGGACCGATTCCGGTGTCAATATTGCGGACGGCGGGACCTGCTCACCGTGGACCATGTGCTTCCGAGGTCCCGGGGCGGACGGGATACCTGGGAAAATCTTGCGACGGCCTGCACGCCATGCAATAACCGGAAAGGGGATCGTACGCCCGAAGAGGCGAACATGCCGCTTGCCCGCGCGCCGTACCGGCCCAGCCATGTGATGTTCATTCGCGACTATATCGGGATATTGCACGAGGCGTGGAAGCCGTATCTTTTTCTCAAATAGACGAAAGTTCGTCGGTATTGCAGCGGCTTTTTCCGATTTTCCACCCTTTATCGCTGGTTTTTTATGGCTTCTCGCGCTTCGTTTCTTGCGGCTCGCCTGTTGTGGGCGTTTCCCGCGTTGCTTGCGTTGCTGGCGGCGAACCAGGCGGCGGTTACGATGGAACTTCGGGAAACCGTGCGTTCCGGCGTCCTCGCGAAAGCGGAAGTCCTTGCGCTGTCCACCACGGACCGGGCGGATATTACCATGGCGTCGGTTCGGCTCCGGGCGCCGCAAGCGGACGGCGCGCCTACCGAGCATACGTTGCCGCTCCCCATTACGTTCGCGCGGGCGCTTGAAGGGCGCGATTCGCTGGACGTATACCTCGCCCGGGGCGCCTCTCAGGAAGTGGTGATTGCAGAGATTGGCCGGGCGCAGTGGCGCCTTGCGGGCATCAACGGCCTGGTCGCGCTGCTGGGGGCGCTGCTGCTTTTCTGGGGCGTGTACGCCTGGAATCGGTACCTGCGCACGCAGGGCGACCCGGCGGACGCGGCGGCGTTACCGGGCTAAGGGGCCGCCGGGCTGCCGGGGTTCGTTCGGGTAGAGCGCGGAGACCCACTCTTCGTATCCGTTGAACAGTCGCGTGGGGACGCGCTCCTGCGTTTCCAGCAATTCTTCCGAGGCCTGGCTCCAGCGCAGGTGGGGAATGTTCGGATTGACATTCGACAGAAAGCCGTATTCGTTGGGCTGAAGGTCGTTCCAGAACGTGCCCGGCTGCTTGTCCGTAAATTCGATCCGCACGATGGCTTTTGGCCCCTTGTAGCCGTATTTCCAGGGAAGGGCCAGCCGCAGCGGGGACCCGTTCTGTTTCGGGAGGGGTTCCCCGTACATGCCCGTTACGACGAAGGCCAGTTCGTTCATGGCTTCGTCCATGCGCAGGCCTTCGTAGTAGGGCCAGGGGTACCAGTGCTGGCGTTCGATGCCCACCATTTGCGACGGGCGGTTGACGGAAACGAAGCGTACGTGGGTGGCGCTCGAAAGCGGTTTGCAGGCTTCGATGAGTTTGCTGAGGGGAAAGCCGGTCCACGGTACGGTCATGGCCCAGGCCTCGACGCAGCGGAAGCGGTAGAGGCGTTCTTCGAGGTCCATGGAGCGGATCAGCTTCGCCACGTCGAGCGTGCGCCGTTTTTCCACCAGTCCGCGCACCCGAATCGTCATGGGGAACGGCTCGTACGGATCGGTAAGTTGCCATATTTCCTTGGACCGTCCGTCGAATTCGTAAAAATTATTGTAGGACGAGGCGTAAAGGCGTCCGGTTACCGGGCGCTCCGGGACGGAGAACGTCTCGTTGCGCGCCGCGGGATACCCGTCGCGGGGCGCGTTTTGCGGGATGGTGTCCAGCGGCCCGCCGTACGGGGACGCGCAGCCGCCGGTTGCGCCGAAGACGCCCAGCCCGATGGCGCCCAGTCCCAGCGCCTCGATAAATTGCCGGCGGTTCCTGTACGTATGCTCGGAGGTTGCCTCGCTTTCCCGGGCTTGCCAGCGCGGATGCAGAACGATATGGGCCATGGTGTTTTCGGGTCTGGGCGAATGCGGACGGGCGTTGGCGGCGGGTTCATGCCAGGTTCACGCCTATCCATACCCTCGGAGCGGATGCGGCGTTCCCGTCGGGGGCGAAAAGAGGAGGTTAGGGCTGCCTGGACAGATTTTTTATTTTTTGGAGGGGGCTTGCGGGGGGATTTTTTAATATTTTGGTAATACGGAGGAATTATCCTATACTGTATACGGCGGTTGTTGCGCATGGCGGGCGATGTCCGTAGCGCGTTACCCTGAACATCATGCCCGGGGAAGCATGAATCTTTTTTCGTCGTCGTCACGGTACGCATGGGTCCTGGCGCTTGCGCTGGGGGCGCTTTATGTCTTGGCTTTGCCGGCGCGGGCGGAGATGTGCGGGGGGGCGTCTGTGCGGGAGACGGGGGAATTGGCGTTGGGTCCTTCTCTTGGTCCTCCTGTAACGGTTGGGACGATACGGAACAGGGTGTTGACGCTGGGAGGAACGTCTGTCGTGCGTTTTGGCGTAGCGCGCTATTTTTCGAGCCCCAACAACAATGCGCTGACCTACGCGGCCCACTCGTCGCGCCCGAATGTGGCGACTGCCGAAATATGCGGGAGCATTCTGAAGATTGTGGCCGAGCGCAATGGCAGTACAAAGGTGACGGTAACGGCCAGCGACGGGGCAAACGTTGCCGAGCAATCTTTTATGGTGAGGGTGGGAAACAGGGGGCCGGTGGCGGTGGGTGAGATTGCGGACACAACGTTTACGAAGAAGGCGGGTTCTATCAGTCTTGTCTTATCGTCTTCTTTTCGGGATCCTGATGGCGACAGTTTGACCTACGTGCCGTTGCTGTCGAGGGCGGGCGTGGTGAGCGCCCGCGTTAAGGGCAGTACGCTGACGCTTACGGCGGAATCGAAGGGTACGAGTCGGGTCACGGTGAGGGCGACGGATCCGGGTAACCTTTACGCTACGCAGCCTTTCGACGTGACGATAGCGAACAGTCCGCCCGATACCTTAGGCAAGATTGCGGACAAAACGTTTACGCAGTCTGACGCTACTCTTAATGTCGATGTGTCTATACATTTCCATGATGCGGACAGGGACAAGCTTTTTTACAAGGCGTCGTCGTCAAATACGGGTGTCGTAACCGCAAGTATTCCTCCGAACGGCAGTTCTTTGACGCTTTCTGCGCTTAAGGCGGGCACGGCGAAAATAGAAGTGACGGCAAGCGACGGGACGGACAGCAGCATACCTCACCCTTTCACCGTGGATGTTGAAGCGGGAACGTCGCCTCCGTCCACGAACAACCCTCCCGAAATCGAGAAGGATATTCTCGACCGGGAGTTCACTGTGGGCGACAAGGCGGTCTCGTTGAATCTGAACGAGTATTTTTCGGATATGGACCCGGGCGATGTGCTTGGATACACCGCTAAATCAAGCAATAGTGACGTAGCAATCGTAAACCCGAAGGGTTCGCCACTGAGAATAACGCCCAAGAAGGCGGGCAAGGCCATCGTCATGGTGACGGCGACGGATCTGGGCCATTTGTCCGCCGAGCAAGAATTTGAGGTCGAGGTTAATGAGCGAGTTGTGGTACCGCCTCCGCCCGAGAACAACCCTCCCGAAATCGAGCAGAACATTCCCGCCCAGAAGTTCACCGTGGGCGACAAGGCTGTTTCGTTCAATCTGAACGAGTATTTTAGGGATCCGGATCCGGGCGATGTGCTTACGTACACGCCTGCATCAAGCAAGACGGGCGTAGCGACGGCAAGCGTACGGGACTCAATTCTAATAATAACGCCCCAGGGTGTGGGCATGTCCACGGTAAAAGTGACGGCGACGGATACGGGCAACCTTGTCGTAGCGCAGGATGTTTCTGTCACGGTTGCGCCGCGTCTCCCTCTCACGGTAGCGATCAAGGGTCCTTCAAGCATAGAATCGGGCACGTCGCATACGTGGAGGTCGAAGGTTGAAGGGGGTACGCCTCCCTATAGATATAGCTGGCAAGTTTCGACGCGGTGCACCATTCTGGACCATCTTAGCGCGGCGCCCGATGACGAACCCTGTACGCGTCGGTGGAGCAGCGCAGGCTCGGATAGCAGCCTTACGCAAACGATTACGACGACGGACGCTTACGCGCATGTTCGCCTTTCCGTGAGCGACGCGGGAAGCCCGGTTGACACCGCCGAGGACACGCATAGCGTAGAAGTCTATCAGCCGAACAACGCTCCCGTGGCCAACGGCACCGTGCCCTCTCGTACGCTCACGCTGGGCTCGTCGCCGACGCAGCTTAACGTATCGTCCTGGTTTACGGACAAGGACAATGATCCGCTGCGGTATACGGTTGCTTCTTCTCCTGCGGGTATTGTAAGCGCAAGCATTCCCTCGAACGGCGGCACGCTCACGCTTTCCACGCTTAAGGCGGGCAAGACGACCGTAACGGTGACGGCAAGCGACGGCAAGGCGAGCGCCACGCAGTCGTTCGAAGTTCGGGTGAACAGAAGGCCTGTCGCAAGCAAGGCAATACCGGCTCAGTCTGTGACAGTGGGCGGCTCGTCGGTAACCATCAATCTTACGGAGTACTTTTCTGATCTGGACGGCGACAACCTGACGTGGACGATTACTCGTTCGAACAGCCATGTAACGACCAGTTTGTCCGGGAATACGCTTACGATCGCTCCTGTTACGGCGGGGACCTCGTCCGTGGGAATACACGCGAGCGATTCGTACGCGAGCGTATCGCAAATGGTTAC
>JAJDWX010000039.1 GCA_022825385.1 Rhodothermales bacterium | reverse complement strand
CACGTTTGCCTGCACAAGTCGTCATGCTTGTATCGATGAAATCAGCAGAAAAAATCGTAGATTCGGGTCGTTGGGGACGTGACGCGCCCTTCGGGAGGCTGCGAGCGGCACGCTGGCTGTGTCATTCCTCATTATGTGGGGCCTGCCACATCGCTTCGTCATTCCTTGCCAGCGCACCCCTCGCAGCCTCTGAGCTTCGCGGATTTAATCAGAGTATCCTTTAACGCCGCAACCCCCTGACTATTGCCTCCTGTGCCAAACGACTCCGTCATACTGGGTATCGAGAGCTCCTGCGACGATACCGCCGCCGCCGTGATAGCCAATGGCAAGGCGCTATCCAGCGAGATGGCTTCGCAGCGAATCCACGCCCGCTTCGGGGGAGTCGTGCCCGAACTGGCCTCGCGCGCGCACCAGCGCCGCATCGTCCCGGTGGTGCGCGCAGCCCTCCGGAAGGCCAACGTCGCGCCGTCCGACCTCGCCGCCGTCGCGGTAACCCGCGGACCGGGGCTGGCCGGATCGTTGCTCGTCGGACTTGGCTTTGCCCGAGCGTACGCTTTCGGGCTGGGCATACCCGCCATGGGGATAAATCATCTCGAAGGGCACGTTTTCTCTGCGTGCATCGGCCAGGAACTGCCAAAAAGCCCCTGGCTATGCCTCATCGTGTCCGGCGGGCACACGCAACTGGCGCTTGTGGAAGACGGCCTGACGCTTCGCCCGCTCGGAACAACCCGCGACGACGCCGCGGGCGAAGCCTTCGACAAGGTCGCCCGCCTGCTCGACCTCGGCTATCCGGGCGGACCCGCCATCGACCGCCTTGCGGCGCAGGGAGACCCGAATTTCCATGCCTTTCCGCGCGCCCGCCTCGCCGGGTACGATTTTTCGTTCAGCGGACTCAAAACCTCCGTGCTGTACTACCTGAACGGGCTGGGGGACGAAAAACGCGCAGCGCTCATGCAGCGGCGCTTGCCCGACCTGTGCGCCGCGTTCCAGGAAGCCGTCGTGGATATGCTGATCGACGCCCTGGAACGGGCCATGACCGAAACCGGCGTACGCGAGGTACATATCGTCGGGGGCGTTTCCGCCAACGCCCGCCTGAGGCAACGAGCGAAAACGCTGGGCGAAACCTGCGGCGTACGCATACGCATGCCCCAGCCTGCCTATTGCATGGACAACGCCGCCATGATCGCCTTCGCCGCGCACGTCCGCCTTGCCGCCGGGCAAACAGACGCCTTGGATCATCCGGTCATGGAACCGAACCTCGCCCTTGGGACGTTTGCGTAGCGCGGAATCGCCCAAACCCAACCCCTGCCAGCATTTCTCCCAAACGAAGTACGCTCCATGCCCTCTGGATCGAAGCCGCCGGAAAACCTCCTGCAAGCCATGCAGGAGCTGATGGATCATCTTGACGAGGAGGCCCCCGCGACCCCTGCGCATCCATCCGAAAGCGATATGACGCCCTGGCGGCGGCGCATAGATATTCTGGACCGTATCGTGCTGCTTTTGATGAACGAGCGCGTGGAATGCGCCAACGCCATCGGCGCGATAAAGAAAAAAATGGGCTGGCCGGTCTATATCCCGAAACGGGAGGCCGAGGTCATTCGCAACGTAATCGCCGAAAACGAGGGGCCCCTGTCCGACGCCGCCGTACGCAGGCTGTTCGAACGGGTTATCGACGAAACCCGCTCCAACGAACGCCACAAGTACAACAACCGGAGCGAAAAGGAATAAGCGGAAACAGTGCGCGAGACAGCAAGCGCGCCTCACCAAGCCAGGGCCCGGCCGCGCCGCCTGTCCCGCAGGGCCCGGCTTATTTCATCAGCACCATGCGCCGGGTGGCTATGTGCGCGCCGGTCTCAAGCACATAGACGTACACGCCGCTGGCCCACCCGGAGGCGTCCAGGCGCACTTCGTGTTCGCCCGCCGGGCGCAGCCCATCCACCGGCATGGCCATCTTCTGGCCCAGCAGGTTGTACACGGAGAGCCGGATTTGCGCGGAAGCCGGTTGCGTCCAGGCGATCGACGTGGTCGGATTGAACGGATTCGGATAATTCTGCGCCAGCGTCACGCCGGAAGGCAGTTCCACCGGGTCTTCTTCCGCGGACGTAACCCCCAGCGAAGCCCGAAACCGGGCGCGAATGGGCCACACCTGCCCGGCCAGCGAAAACCAGAAGTCGTCGTCATCGTCGCGATCACACTCGTACGTACTGTCGTTGGGATTGCGGCACAACCGCAAGGCCGCCATGGGGCGCCAGGCCGTAACATCCTCTTCATCCCTGTTCGGCAAGGTGCCATACCAGTAGGCCAGCGTATCCGGATCCGAATAGCTGGCGCCCCGGGCCATCGTGAGAGACAGATAATTGTTATCGATCCCCTTGTTGGCCAGGCCAATGAAAATCGAATCCGGGAGCGTGGCGAGCGCCTGCTCGTCCGACGGAAGATCGACTCTCAGGAACGAATACGTATCGGAACTAACGGCTATGTGCGATGCGGTGGGCGACTCGTCCACGTCCTGGCTATAAATTTCATTCCTTGGAAAGGCGAGCCGCCAGCTCCGAAGAGGCGTAGGCGGATCCGTCGCGTCGTCGAACTCGTAGGGCACGTCGCGCCATTCTACGTCCCATACTTTCAGCGTGAAATCCCGGGGCGCCCCGACAGGCGCAGTTCTATTTCTATACTGGTTATCGTATACCGGCGCCACAAAGACCGTCGTCAGTTGCGCTCCGTCAGGCACCGGATACGCCTGCGCCATGATATCCTCCTCATCCCCGGAAAGATATATTTTATCCTGGTTTTTGCCGGTTTCGTACGCCACCGTCGTGACATCAAAGGCCTCCCCTCCCCAGTTGCCGGTAATATCCAGTTTAATGGGCGCAAACGCCTCTGCCTGCGTATGCACGACGATCAGCGTAACGCGCTCATACGTTCCCTTAACGGAATAGCTTTCCGTATCGGGTTCCAGATTCACAAGTTCCTTCGCGCCCGCCTCCGTTTCGGTAAACAGCCGCAACGACAAATGCTTCCGGTTGTTTGCGTCCGCATCGCTCCCGACCCGGAAACCTCCGCCTGGCCCCCCTCCTGCAGGATTCTCGAAATCCTTGATTTCCAGCGCAAGATCCGTCGCATTCTCCCACGTCAAATACTCGACGGCGCCGCCGGTCAGGTTCACCGTCGTTTCGGAGGGAGCAGGGTCAGCTTCGGTATCCACGATCATGGTAGACGGCGCCTTCACGTCGTGCCGGACGGAAGGCTTGTAGGCGTACTGCTCGCCTACGCCCGCGTCGTTGACGAAATTCGCAGCGTGAAAATCCGCCACGACCCTCGCCAACGTAAAACCATGCTCGCCCAGCACCTGATCGTAGGCTTCCGAACCGTTGAGCCACGATCCGATCGGACAAAAAGCGGCGCCCGGGGGGCATTTTGCGCGCACGATGGATCCGGTGGGTTCCGGCCCAATGCGATCCGCAATGTAAGTAGTAAAAAGCCCGGACCGCTCGTAATCGTTTATGACATCCACCGTCGCCGCGTCGCGGCGCCAGGAAAGCAACGGACGGCCATGCTCTCCCGGATCGTCCAGATACCTGACGGGACGCGGCGGAAATCCGTGCAGGATTTCCGACCATTCCGACAAGCCCTCGTTAACGAAGGTCAATTCGCACGTAGAACAGGGACCTTTGTAGTTAACATGCTGATACGCATTATGAATGACGTGCTGATATTCGTGCACCAGGGTGCCCGCCAGCGGCAGGACGCCTTTTCGCAGGCCCTCGGGCAGGTCCATGTACACAATATTGCCCATATTGCCAACGCCAGGTTCGTCCGGTTCGGGATCGAGGTCGATCGCCGTAACGAAGCCGAGCACGCAACAATCGTCGGTGCCCTCTACGATATCGAAAAACAGTATGTCGGCCTTGCCGTCCGCATTGGGCTCAATCGGCGGATCGCCGAATATATGGTGGCTGTTCGCTATCATGCCCTGCTCCGGTCGCCAGGAACCCTCGGGGGTTCGGGAAAGCACGTAGGTCTCGATCTCCGCAAGTTGCTCGTCCGTAGCGACGCCCATCTGATCGTTCGCAACCCAAATATAGGCGAGATCGTTTTGCGCCACGAGCGTGAAGGCGCGCGATTCCCAACGAGCGTCGTCCGTATAAATATCCGTTATCACATTAAAATCCTTCTCTTGCCCCACGTCGTACGATACCGCCGTCTTGAATGTGGGCAACAAACCAAGCGCTTTCGCTTCATGGTATGCCCGCAAGGCGGCAATGGACTCTGGCCTCCGGGCCAGCCGGTCCGTAACATGAATAATTTGTATGTCGTCCGCCGCCTGCCGCGCGTCTTGCCCGGCAACGGGCGGTTGCATGGCTTCGAGTTCGCCAAGGGATTGCGCAAACGCAGGGCTTGCGCCTGCCAGCAGGACAATGCAAAAAAGCAAGGAAATGCACGAAGCGAAGCGTCTGGCCATGGAAACACCCAAAGCGTTTTGGTGGATAAAAGCGAATACGGTAATGTTACGGGATTATGACGAGATACGCCACCTTGGCGCAAAGTGAAGCAAAAAGCGTACCTTGCAATGCAAACAGGACGCGGCCCGTAAACCGCGCCCTGCGATTTCCGTTACGAAAAAAGAGCCGACCCCCCGGCGAAAAAACCCGCAGCCCATGAAACGCCAACGCACGAAACCGTCCCGCCTCCGCCCGCATCGACGCCATGCGCCCGGGGCGTACATAGCCTGCCTGTTGTTCGTGGGCCTTGCTTCCTGCGCCACGAACCGCGAGCCCGCCGCCGACATCGTCACGGTAGAAGGAATGGTTGCCGTGCGAGGCAACGAGCCTTTTGCCGAGTACATCCTGGAAACGTCGGACGGCGCGGCGTACGTCCTGGTTTTCCCGGAAGACGCGGAAACCCCGGCCCGCCTGCGCGTGACAGGCCGTCTGTACGTCGAGGAACGAATGGGCAGATCGCATGCGCATATCGAAGTCCATACGTATGAGGAAGTATCCGACTAAATGCTAAACGCCGTTCGGCTGCAAAACATAAAACGCAGAGCCGAAGGCAATTACCTATGAAAATGTTGCAAAAAAGATGCCGAAATCGCGCAAGCGGTCGCAGCGGGAAGCGCTACCCGGCCCGCTTTCCGCGGCGAACGAACCGCCCGGACAAACGCGCCAGTTCGGGTACGCGCCGCATATAGGCGATAGCAAGATACCCTGCCGCATAGATCGACACCACGACCAACGCTTCGATCGCAACGGGCAGCCGGGGCGTCAAAAACCATGCGACGCCCGCCGGCGCCGCCGCAACCAGCGCCATCGCCGCCATGCGGCGTACGGCCTCCCAGGGCAAGCGAAACGCAGGCAGCAAGGCGCCAAGCGACCGCTGGAGACGCCATAATTCGACCCATGCCCCGATGGTCGCGCCCGCAGCCAACCCCAGACTGCCCAGATACAACGTACGCGTTTCCAGCAACGAACCCGCGACGGCGCCCACGGCGACGCCGTCCAGCAGAAGCATGGCGGGGACCGCCGCAATCGTGGACACGACCACGCGCAAGACAGCGATGCGCGCCGGGGTGCGCGTATTCTTGCGGGCATAGAACGCATTTTGCAACAGGCGGGACATGGCCGTCGCCAGCAGCCCCAGCGAGTACCCGGCCAGCACCAGATACACCAGCCAGGCGTCCTCGGACCCAAACGCCCCTGTGCGGAAAAGCGCCCCCACGATAAGCAAGCCAAACGCAAGATACCCGATACACGTAGGAATCGTAAGAAACAGCATCTGCCGAAGAGACCCGGACAGGCGCTGCGCGAAGGCTTCGGACTTATCGGCCCCGAAACGGGAAAGTTCGGGCAATTCCGACGCCGCCACGGACATTCCGAAAAGGCTTATCGGCAAGACGTACAGCATCTGCGCAGGCCGTAACGCCGAGACGGCGCCCGCCGCAAGGCAGGAAGCCAGCAAAAGATCCAGGTAGGAAGAAACCTGGTAGACGCCGCGTCCGGCGACAGCCGGTCCAAAGGCGCGCAGGGCTTCCCGGACCCCCGCCACCTTCGCGGACAAGGAAAGGCGGAAGCCACGCAGCAGCCGAAACACCAGGGGCGCCTGCGACGCGAATTGCAGGAAGCCGCCCAGCAAAGCCCCGTAGAAAGCGGCGAACAACAGATCCGTCCGCGCGTCCGCCCCCAAACCCAGCGTCATCCTCGCCCCAACGATCAGCGCGCCGATAATCGCCGCATTCCACAGGACCGGGGCGAAGTACGGCAGAAAAAAGCGCCGGTGGCTGTTCAGCACGCCCAGGCACCACGCCGCCAGCACCAGCAAGCCGGTCATGGGAAAGATGATGCGCACGGCCCGGACGGCCAGTTCGAACCGGTTTACCGACAGTTCGCCCGCAGCCACGGCGGCGGCGTCCCCCCGGAACCCCGCCGCGAAAATCGTTACCACAGGTTCCGCCAGCAGTATGCCCGCCAGGGCGAGTAGCGCGGTCAGCGCCAGCAACAACCCGAAAATCGCCCCGGCGAACCGCCCCGCTTCCCGTTCCCGCCCCGCTGCGAGCATTTTCGAATAGATGGGGATGAACGCCGCCGAAATCGTGCCCTCGCCCAGCAGGTTCTGCAACAGGTTTGGCCCCCGGAACGCTACCTGAAACACATCCGCGTACGCGCCCAGCCCGAAAAAATGGGCAAGCGCCCGCTCCCGCGCGAATCCAAAGAGGCGGCTTGCAAGAATGCCGCCCGCCACCACGCCGGCGGCGTTCCTGCGCGGGGATCCCGCCCCGTCGCCTTGCCCGACCATGCCTTCCCGACCTTCCGAATCGGGTGTTTTCTCGGGTTCGCGGGAAACGTCGCTCATGCGCATTACGCTCCGGCGGCGTCCAGGAAGTAGCGTACGGCCAGTTCGTAGCCTTTCGCGCCCAAACCCACGATCTGCCCCGCCGACACGGCGGCGATCATGGACCGATGCCGAAAAGGCTCGCGGGCGTGCACATTCGACAAATGCACTTCGATAACCGGCACGTCTATCGCCGCCACGGCGTCCCGCAGCGCGACGGACGTATGCGTAAAGGCGCCGGGATTGAACGCTACGCCCGCCGCGCCCTCCCGGGCCGCTTCGTGCAACGCATCGATCAGGCGCCCTTCGTGATTACTCTGGACAAACCGGAAATCCACCTCGGGAAACAAGGCGCAGAGAGCGTCCTGCATGTCGGCCAGCGTGGCCGTCCCGTAGGTTTCCGGTTCGCGCGTACCGAGCAGGTTCAGGTTGGGACCGTTGAGTACGAACAGTTTCATAGGCGTCCTCCGGAGCGACGAAGCAAGGGCAAAGACTGCGAAAAGATACGGAATAACGACGCGAATCGCATCGGCGGCGAGGACGAACCGCGCCGTCACGCGCCTGTTTCGAAAACCAGCCCGTCGTATCCGAGCCGGATGCCCTCCGGCAAGCGGGACTCGGCGTCGGCGTGCAGCGCGCTATGCGTCATATGGGTAAAATAGGTCTGCCGCGCGCCAATGCGCTGCGCGGCCCGAATCGCCTCCCGGAACGAAAAATGCGTGGGATGCCCTTCCTCGCGCAAGGCGTCGAGCACCAGCACGTCCAGGCCGCGCAACAAGTCGAAGCTGCGTTCGGGAATCCGGTTGGTGTCCGTCAGGTAGGCGAATTTCCCTATCCGATACCCGAACAGGGGCAGTTCCCCGTGATACGCGTCGATAGGCGCGACGGATACGGACTGCGCCGTATCGCGGCGTCCGGTTACGGTAAAAGGCCCCTCGACGCTTTGCAACTTCAGGTTGGGGACGCCGGGATACGAACGGTCCTCGAAAATATAGGTGAACATCTTGCGCAGCACCTGCACCGTATTATGGCGAGCGTAACATATAATGGGCCGCCGATTTTCAAACAGGAACGGACGCAGGTCGTCTATGCCGCCCACATGGTCGAAATGGTGGTGCGTGAACAGCACGGCGTCGATGTGCCGGATGCCTTCGCGAAGCGCCTGCCCGCGAAAATCCGGTCCGATGTCGATAAGAATGCGCAACCCCTGCGTCTCCAGAACGCATGCGCTGCGGGTGCGCTTGTCGCGCGGGTCCTCCGAAGCGCATACCGGACACGCGCACCCGATAACGGGTACGCCGGTGGAGGTGCCCGTGCCGAGCAGGGTCACGCGAATGCGATCCTCACTCCGTATCATCCGCTTCGTATACCGCCTCCGGCTCGTTTTGCCGCCACACTTCCTCGACCGCGGCGCGCACGGCAGGTTTCAAAAAAATATCGTCGAGCGGCAAATCCCGCAAACTGTTGGCCAGCACGATCAATTGCATTTCGGGAAGATGCTGCTTGTTCAGCACAATCATGCGCTCGTCGCCCACCTTGCACCGTCCGCCGCGAAAACGGCCCTTTTCCATGCGCACCTCCAGGCCAAACCCGGCGGCCGCTTCCTTGAGTTCTTCAAGAATGTGTTTGGTCTTCATCGGACGCCAGGCCCAGGGGAAAAAGAAAGCGGAATGCCGGAATGCGCGGTCACCAGTTCAGGCCCACGGCGATCCTGTGCCGCGAGCCGCGGTGATCCAGCCGGGTCTGGTCGGGTTCCAGCAGCAAATCCGCGTCGCCCGCCCGCCAGGCCTGGATGCGAAACCCGTACCCCGCCGATAAACCGAGGCGCCCGAACGCCTCGCGAACATGCAGGCGGACGCCCGCGTCCACCAGCCAGGACAGGCCCGCGCTCCCCCCAAAGGACCGCAGCGCAACGCCCAGGACCGGGGCCGCCCGCGCCTCGAACGCTACGTTCTTGCCGCGTTCCGCGCTCCCGGCAAGGCCCGCGCCCAAGCCAAGCACCGTCACCTGAAACGACGAAAACGGCGCGTCCGCCTCTTCTTTCCGGGTCACCCGGCGATAGTTGGACTGAAGCGTCAGGGGAATGTATAGTCGGGCGGTCTCCGACGCCCGGATCGCGAAAAGGCGGTTCCAGGTTTCTACGGAAAAGTCCAGTAACCGCGCGTCGGCTCCCTCGCCCGTGTTTTCCGGGCCGTATGCAATGGATGCGGAAAGATTGCCCCGCAGGTACAACAAGCCATACGCCGGACCCGTGAAGGCCGGCGCCTCTTCGTCCGGCTTCCCCCCGTCCGGCTGGAAATCGACGGCCTGCCACGCAAGCGCCACGGTGGCCGCGCGTTGCTGCGCAACCCTGCCGTAAGAAAAAATCTGCGCCCGGGCCTCCGAAACCGCCGCAACCGGCGCCAAAGCAAGCAACGCCATGGCCGCAACGCCCGCAACCGGCGCCAGGAAAGTTCCGCGATGAGGCATAGTCTGGCCCAAAGTAGCGAAAGCAATAGCGATACGGTCCGACCCGCGCTATCCGGGCCGCCCCCTCTTCGGCGGCGCGACGCGCCGGGTCAGGTCCTCCCCGGAGCGGGTATCCGTAATGCGGAATGCGTACGGCGACATCCTGCCGTCTGTTTTGAGGCGTACGCGCAAGGAATGTTTCAGAAAAAATCCAACGCGCACGCCAGCGAATTTGCTCTTCAGCCAGGCCGCCGTAAACGGATGCGTCCATAGCGTCAGGTTCCGCGAACCGTCCGTCGCTTTGTACGCCGCCATCCACTGCTGTATTTCCTGCAGCACGACGATCGGCTCCGGACGCCTTCCCCGCGCGGCCCCGCGCCCCCTTCCGGTCGGTCGTTTCGGCGATTCTTTTGTCTCCGCGCTCCCGGACGGTTTTTGGGGAGGCGATTTCGCTTGGGCAGGCTTGTCTTCCCGGGGCGGCGTTTTGCGCTGCCCAGGGGCCGCCGCATCCGGGTTCGCGGGCGCGCCGTTCTGCGCCGGAAAATCCGGGGAATTTGCGCCCACCGTAACGCTTGGACGCAAACGCTGCCGGGTAATCTGAATAAGCCCGAAATCGCTCATGGGCAGCGCCTTCGTAACAGCGCGGTCCTTTCTGAATTCCTTCCGGAGCTCGTCGAAAATTTTCCGGCGGTTTTTTTCGTCCCGGAGGTCGATGAAATCCACCACGATAATGCCGCCAAGGTCCCGCAGGCGCACTTGCCTTGCGATAGCCCGCGCCGCTTCCAGGTTCACCTTCACCGAACTTTCCTCCTGCGACAGCCCGCGGCCCGCCCGGCCGGAGTTCACGTCCACCACATGCATGGCTTCGGTATGCTCAATGAAGAGATATCCGCCGCCCGGCAAATTAACGCGCTCCGAAAACGCCTCCTGAATTTCGTTCTGGACGCCCGCCGCCTCGAACACATGCTTCTTGCCGGTGTGGTGGCGCACGGCGCTGGCCATTTGCGGCGCAACCGCCTGAATGTAATTCCTGACGTTACGATACAGCCGCTCGTTATCGATCAGGACCCGGTCGTAATCTTCGGAAAACCGGTCGCGCATAACCGACGAAAGCATGTTTACGTCGCGGTGCGCCAGCATAGGCGGCTTGGGGCGGCCCGCAAGCCGCTGCTCCATCTTGCGCCATTTGTCGAGCAGCAGCCTTAAGTCCGTGTCGAGCGTTTTGGCGTCTTTCCCCTGGGCCACGGTGCGCACAATCAGGCCTATGCCCGGCGGAACCAGGCTTTTGGCCAGCGCCTTGAGGCGGCGGCGCTCCTTGTAGGAATGAATCTGCTTCGACACCGCCACATAGTTTCCGAACGGAACCAGAACCAGAAAACGCCCGGCCATGGATATGTCCGTGGACACGCGGCTGCCCTTGGTCGAAATCGGCTCCTTGACTACCTTGACCAGAATCCGCTGATTGGCTTTCAGGGTTTTTTCCGGCGGCGCGGCGGCGCGGCGGCCCTTGTCCGTTTTTCTGGACAAGCGTTGCGCGAGGCGGCGGCGGGCGCGAATTTTCACGGCCCGCTCGAAGGAAGCCTTGTCCTCGCCGCGCCTGGAGGCGCTGCGGTCGCGGTGCGGTTTACGGCGCGGCCCCCGTTTTCGCGGCGGCTTGCGGTTTCGATTCACCGTGCGCGAAACATCGGGCTGCTTCGACGCCACGAATTCGAGCAACTGCCCGAGGTCGTCCGATAAATCGGAAAAATGAAGAAAGGCGTCCTGTTTGCGGCCAATATCCACGAACGCGGCCTGGATGCTGGGCATGACCTTGCATACCCGGCCCAGATAAATGTCGCCGATCGTTCGCGAATTATCGGGGTTCTCTATGTAGAGTTCTGCGAGCTTTCCATTTTCCAGGATGGCTATCCGCGTTTGCGCCTTTTCTGCATTGATGATAATTTCCTTACCCATACAAGACGTGAGCGCACGCCTTCGGCGAGTCGGTCGATGTGCTGCGCGCTCGGCCCCATCGGGCCGGGCGTTGCGCCTCGACGGCGCATCGACAGGGTTCCAACGGCATTCCCGGTTGGAGGCAAGCAGGCATTCCCCAGGGCAGGCGCAAAACCTGCCGGAGAACGCCATTCATAAAATGCGCCGTCGAGTTCGAAGCGCCGCCAAACCACGCGAACAGACCGCGCAAGCAGGCTATTCGAAACAGGCGCTCCGCCCCGCGCATACGCAACGCACGGAATGCGTCGCTTACGAAAAACGGTATCGCAAAACCGACTCAAGGACAACGTGCTACGCTCCTTGAAAACTTGTAAAAATTTCGTATGTGAAGATCGGCGGCCCAGCCGGGTCGCCTAAAGAAAATTCACATTTTCCGCTACGTTACATGCCGTTCGAGCCGAAATGATCCCGCCGACGCGGCGGCACTTTGTTTCCGTTTGCGCGTATTTTATCATCTTGCTTATTCCGAGTAACGCAGATTTTTGGCGCCAGACGCAGAAAATCACCGAATTTAACAGCCACGTCGTTCCGACGCGGGACGGCCCAGTCAAGACCGTTATCGTCCCCATTATGTCCCCCTCCACCTCCAAAGACCCCGAAAAATCAGGCTATGCGACGACGAAGGCGCGGGGCCTCGCGGATGTCGTGGCGCTGGAATCGCGCATCGCCCTCGTGAACGGAAAAGCCGGACGCCTGCTGTATCGCGGCTACGATATCCGCGATCTCGCGCGCAACGCGTCCTACGAGGAAGTCCTTTGCCTGCTTCTGGACGGCGACTTGCCCAATCAGGCCCGGCTGGACGAAGTAAAAGAACAATTGCGCGCAGCCCTCGCGTTGCCGGAGGGCCTGTGGGGCGTACTGAAACGCATGCCCGAATCTGGCAGTCCCATGGCCATGCTCCGAACGGCGGTTTCCGCCCTCGGCCTTTTCGACGAAGAAGCCGAGGACAACTCCGCGGAAGCGAATTACAGAAAGGCTATCCGGATTGTCGCGCGCGTTCCGGGCATTATCGCCGCGATCGACCGGTTGCGAAACGGCAAAGAGCCCGTCCCGCCCCGCATGGACTGCTCGCATGCGCACAATTTTCTATACATGCTTACCGGAGAGCGACCCGGCGACATGGCCGAACGCGCGTTCGACGCCTGCCTTGTGCTGCACGCCGAACACGGGCTCAACGCTTCGACCTTCGCAAGCCGCGTTATCGGGGCTACGCTATCGGATATCTACTCGGCTGTAACCGGGGGCATCGCAGCGCTGAAAGGCCCGCTGCACGGGGGGGCCAATCAGGAAGTGATGCGCATGTTGCTGGAAATAGACCGGTCCGGCCAGCGGCCCGCGGACTATGTTCGGGCGAAACTGGCGCGGCGGGAACGCATCATGGGCTTTGGGCACCGTGTCTACAAAACGATGGACCCGCGCGCAAGCATCCTCAAGGACATGGCCAAGGGATTCGGCGAGGAAGCCGGCGACCTGAAATGGTACGCCATGAGCCTCGAAATGATGGACGTAATGGAGGCGGAAAAAGGGCTGTATCCCAACGTAGACTTCTTCAGCGCCTCCATCTACTACACGCTCGGCATCGCCATCGATCTGTATACGCCCATCTTCGCCCTGAGCCGTACGGCGGGCTGGAGCGCGCACCTGCTGGAGCAGTGGAGCGACAACAGGCTCATTCGCCCGAAGGCCGCGTACGCAGGCCCACAGGAAAAGCACGTCCTTCCTGTCGAAGAACGCGCATAACGCGCCTCGCTCAGACGAACGAGGCGAAAAACATGCCACGGCCTGCGACCGGAGAACGCTCCGATCGCAGGCCGCAGGCTACCGGTCCGGGAAGCGGGGTTATTCCCCTGCCTCTTCCATTTCTTCCTCTTCCGCCATCTCCTCCATTGCCATGTCATGATCATGGCCCTCGTGGTCGTGGGCGTCATGATCATGGCCCTCGTGACCCGAGTGGTCGTCGCCCTCGTGGTCGTGATCAGCATGCGTATGCCCCTCATGGGCATGTTCCGCATGATCGTGGGCGGCATGGTCATGATCGTCATGGGCCTCATCCATCCCCATCTCCATGCCATCGTCTTCCATCTCCATGTCATGGCTTTCCATTTCCATGTCGCTATGGTCGTCCATCATGGCGTCTTCGCTGTCGGCTTGCTGTCCGCCGCAGCCGACAAGCGCCATCAGCGCGATGGCAAGCGTCATTATGGAAAAAGTACGTAAATTCGTCATCGTTTGGCCTCCGTATGGCGAGTGATTTTAAGGTTTAGACCCGGAACGGCGCGCTTGCGGGCGCCCCGCCGCGTCCATCCCGGAACATGCGGTTTGATTCCGGGCGACGTACAGTATATTCATTAAGTTTGTAATAATCCAATGAAACTTGCTATTTATTATCTTCTTTGCATTATTTTTTGCCCCCGACACGCCTGAAACACCCCGATCAGGGTCCGAAAAGCCCTTCGCCACAAGTTTCTGCCCTGCATTATGACGCCCCGGAACACACGCGACAAACCGGATATCCTGTCGGCCCTCGCCTCTCCCGTCGGCAAAAAGGCGCTGACCGGGGTTACCGGCCTCGCCTGGGCGGGGTTCGTGATCCTCCACATGGCGGGAAACCTGAGCTACTTCGGCGCAGGCGAAGCCTACAACGAATACGCGCACAAGCTCCTGAGCCTGGGGCCGCTCCTGTACGCCGCCGAAATTCTGCTCGTCGTTTGCCTCCTCATCCATGCGGTCCTCGGGATCAATATCTATCTTGGCAAGCGGCGCGCGAGAAAGCGCGGATACGACGTGTATCGAAGCGCCGGGCGGCCCGGCTTGCAATCCCCGAGTTCGCGAAGCATGATCCTGACCGGCGTCGCGCTGCTCGTTTTTCTCGTAATCCACATAAAATCCTTCAAGTTCGGTCCGGGCATCGCAGAGGGATACAGCCTGCTCGTAGAAGGCGAACAAATCCGGGACCTGAAACGACTGGTTACCGAAAAATTCCAGCATCCGCTCTATGCCTTCGGATATACGGGCGTCATGATTTTGCTCGGATTTCATTTGCGGCACGGCGCCTGGAGCGCGCTTCAGTCCCTCGGGGCCATGAACCGGCGCCTCGCGCCGCTCGTCTACGGAATCGCCGCCGCGCTGGCCGTCGGCGTCGCGGTCGGTTTTGTCGCGCTGCCCCTGTACATATATTTTTCCGCCCTGTAACGCCACCGCTATGACGCTGGAAGCCCACGTTCCGTCCGGCCCGCTCGCCGAGAAGTGGCAGCACTATCTCGACAAGGCCAAACTCGTCAACCCGGCGAACAAACGAAAACACGAGATTCTCGTGGTAGGCACGGGGCTGGCCGGAGGCTCTGCGGCCGCCTCGCTGGCCGAACTCGGATACCGCGTCAAGGTGTTCTGCATCCAGGATTCGCCCCGGCGGGCGCATTCGATCGCGGCGCAGGGCGGCATCAACGCCGCCAAGAATTATCCGAACGACGGAGACACCGTCTGGCGGCTGTTTTACGATACGGTCAAGGGCGGCGACTACCGCGCCCGCGAAGCCAACGTGCATCGCCTGGCCGCCATCAGCAACCAGATCATCGACCAGTGCGTTGCGCAAGGCGTTCCGTTTGCGCGGGAATACGGGGGCCTGCTGGACAATCGCTCCTTCGGCGGCGCCCAGGTGTCCCGCACGTTCTACGCCCGGGGCCAGACCGGCCAGCAATTGCTGCTGGGCGCGTACCAGGCGCTGGAACGACAGGTGCAAGCCGGCGGCGTCGAAATGTTTCCCCGCAGGGAAATGCTCGAACTCGTGGTGGTGGACGGCGCGGCGCGGGGCGTCGTGGTGCGCAACCTCGTAACCGGCGAACTGGAGCGCCACGCGGGCGACGCCGTGCTCCTCTGCACGGGAGGGTACGGCAATGTGTATTTCCTGTCCACGAACGCCAAAAACTCCAACGTGACCGCGGCCTGGCGATGTCACCGGAAAGGGGCTTTCTTCGCCAACCCCTGTTACACCCAGATTCATCCGACCTGCATTCCGGTGTCGGGGAAATACCAGTCCAAACTGACGCTGATGAGCGAAAGCCTGCGTAACGACGGCAGGGTGTGGGTGCCGGGCGCGGCGGGCGATGCGCGGGCGCCGGGAGACATTCCGCAGACGGAGCGCGACTATTACCTGGAGCGGCGGTATCCGGGTTTCGGGAATCTCGTGCCCCGGGACGTGGCGTCGCGGGCCGCCAAGGTGATATGCGACGACGGTTTCGGTGTGGGCGCGACGGGACAGGCGGTCTATCTGGATTTTGCGGACGCCATCGGGCGGCTTGGGGAATCCCGCGTACGGGAGCGCTACGGAAATCTTTTCGAAATGTACGAGCGCATCACGGGCGAAAATCCCTACCGGGCGCCAATGCGGATCTATCCCGCCGTCCACTATACGATGGGCGGGCTGTGGGTGGACTATCGCCTCATGAGCAGCATACCGGGCCTGTTCGTGCTGGGCGAAGCCAATTTTTCCGACCACGGAGCCAACCGCCTGGGCGCCAGCGCGCTCATGCAGGGCCTTGCCGACGGATACTTTATTATTTCGTCCACGCTGGGCGACTACATCGCTTCGGGCGGCGGCAGCGGCGAAGTGCGCGCGTCCGAGGCGGCGTTCGACGAGGCGGCGAACGCGGCGGAAGACCGCATCCGGCGCATGCTCCACGTGGATGGAACCAAAACGGTTACGGAGTTTCACCGGGAACTTGGCCAGATCATGTGGGACTACGTAGGCATGTCCCGCAATCGGGAGGGGCTCCTGCACGCCATCGACGCTATCGCGGACCTGCGCGCGGATTACTGGGAGAACGTATCCGTCCCCGGTCGGAAAGACGCCCTGAACAAGAACCTCGAATTCGCAGGCCGCGTAGCGGATTTTCTGGAACTGGGCGAACTTATGGCCCGCGACGCCCTGCACCGGGAGGAATCGTGCGGCGCCCATTTTCGGGAGGAATACCAGACGCCGGAAGGCGAAGCGCTGCGGCGAGACGACGCGTACGCCTACGTCGCCGCATGGGAATCCACGGAGGACGCCGCAGAGCCTGTCCTCCACAAGGAGGCTCTCTCGTTCGAGGCCGTGGATTTATCTACGAGGAGTTACAAATAGCGTAGCGCGTTGCCAACGCCCTGAACCATTTCGCAGCCCTATGGCGCAAACGATGACCATACACTTCAAAATCTGGCGGCAGTCCGGACCGGACGCCAAGGGAAAACTGGTCGATTACACGCTCGACAACCTGAACGAGGACATGTCTTTCCTGGAAGCGCTGGACGTGCTGAACGAAACGCTTATCCACAAGGGGGAAGAAGACCCGGTCGAATTCGACAACGACTGCCGCGAGGGCATTTGCGGCTCGTGCGGCGTCGTGGTGGGAGGCATTGCGCACGGCCCCATGAAAGCCACCGCCGTGTGTCAGTTGCATATGCGGCACTACAAGGACGGGGACACCATTGTCGTCGAACCGTTCCGCGCCGAAGCGTTTCCCATCGTCAAGGACCTGGTGGTGGATCGCAGCGCGTTCGACCGCATTATCGCGGCGGGCGGGTATGTGTCCGTGGATACGGGCGGCGCGCCGGATGCGAACAGCCTGCCCGTTCCAAAGAACGACGTAGACGAAGCGTTCGATTTTGCGACCTGCATCGGGTGCGGAGCCTGCGTCGCCTCTTGCCCCAATGCATCCGCCTCCTTGTTCACCGGCGCGAAGATAGCCCATCTGGCGCATCTTCCGCAAGGCCAGGCCGAACGCAAGCAGCGGGTCGTGCGCATGGTAGATCAGATGCAGGCCGAAGGCTTCGGCGACTGCTCGAACCACGGAGAATGCGAAGCCGTCTGCCCAAAGCAAATTTCCATCGCCGCCATCGCCAAAATGCGCCGGGAATACCTGCGGGCGGTGTTTGGGTGATGGGGGGAAAGGCGCCCCGTAGCGTCCGCATGTGGACAGAATACACACTTGCCCCCGGAAACATTCTGAGAGCAATGGGGAAACAGGCGAAAGACGAGAGCCAGAGGCCGCCGAACAGATAGCCCGGTATCGCTTGCCGACGAAGCCGCGGAAAAAGACGGATAGGCGCAGGCCGGATATTCTGGAAACCGTTGAATGCGAGGCATGGCCCGCCGACGAACTGCGCCGGATACTTCGCCAGACGATAGAAGAATACGTTCCGGCACAGGCCTTGGCCGCGATACGGGCGGGCGAGGAATCCGAACGCGAGTACCTGCGCATTTTCGCGGATCAACTGGACGCGGCATAACGCCCGCCCCCCTGAACACAAACAACGAAAACATGAAAGCCCGAATCTTTTTGATTGCGGCGGCCCTGACGCTGGCCGCCTGCGGCCCTACGAAAGAGGAAATGTTTTTAGAGGCGTACGAAGCGGAGGCGCAGGCGTGGAAAGCAATGGCGCAGGCGTACGATGCGGAGGCGGCGGCGTACGATGCGGACGCGGAGGCGTGGGATGCGGACGCGGATGCGCAGGCGTACGAAGCGGAGGCGGCGGCGTGGAAAGCGGAGGCGGCGGCGTACGATGCGCAGGCGGCGGCGTACGATGCGCAGGCGGAGAGAGAGCGGGCGGCATACTGGGATGAAGGCCGCAACCCCGGCGGATTTATTAGGCAAGGGGAGGCGCAGAATCGAGCGCGGGAGGCGCGGCAAGGGGCATGGGAAAGCCGGGAGACGGAGGCGCGGATACGGAAAGCGGCGGCGGAGGCGCGGGCAAGCATAGCGAAGGTGCGGGAGTATGCTTCGGAGTGGCGGGAGAATGCTTCGGAGGCGCGGGAAAATGCTTCGGAGTGGTGGGAGAGGCATGTTTCGGAGTGGCGGGAGAGGGAGGCGAAGGCGGAGGCGCGGGCGGCGGAGTGGCCCGATAATGCTTCGGAGGCGAGGGAGAAGGCTTCAAAGGCGCGGGCGGGGGCTTCGCAAGCGCGGGAAGTGGATGCGGCGTTCTGGCGAGAACATGCTTCGGAGGCGCGGGAGTATGCTTCGCAGTGGCGGGAGAGGGCTTCGGAATCTAATTGGAAGGCAAGAAGGTTGGAGGCGTGGAATGCGGCGGCGGAGGCGTGGGCAAGCATAGCGAAAGTGCGGGAGTTTGCGGCGGCGGCGGATGCGCGGGCGGCGGAGGCGTGGATTGCGGCGGCGGATGCGTTGGAAAGCGCGGCGGAGGCGTGGGATGCGGCGGCGTGGGATCCGGCGAACGCCCGCCAGAACGCCCCGTGAGGCCCTGCGCTGAATAGCCGATAAATAATCTTGTGTGCTATTATCCGCCCGAAAACGCCCTGTTTTAACGCCCTGAAAACGCCGTTCGATAGGATCCTACTTCCGATAAATAAGACGTTATCGGAACTTCGCGCTACTCAAGGGTGCCTGGCCGGGCGCATCAGGGCGTGGGCTACCAAGGCCAATTTATTATAAGGGCAATAATACCAGTAATCAGGATTCCCGCGCCTATAGCCGTACCCACAATCCAACTTCTTTGACTTTCGATTTTGTCCCCGATTTCTTTTGTCATGCTCGCCTGTATAGCCCCGAACCGCTCCGCGTTTTCGGCTTGCATCGCGCCAAACTGCTCTGCACTCTTGGTAGTTATCTTGTCGAACCGCTCCGCATTTTCGGCTTGCATTGCGGCGAACCGCTCCGCGCTTTCGGTCTTGACCTTGCCGAACCGTTCTGCGCTCTCGGTAGTGATCTTGTCGAATCGCTCCGCGCTCTCGGTCTTGATCTTGCCGAATCGCTTTGCGCTCTCGGTAGTGATTTTGTCGAACCGCTCCGCGCTCTCGGTCTTGATCTCGCCGAATCGCTTTGCGCTCTCGGTAGTGATCTTGTCAAACCGCTCCGCATTTTCGGCTTGCATTGCGGCGAACCGCTCCGCGCTCTCGGTCTTGATCTTGCCGAACTGCTCTGCACTCTTGGTAGTGATCTTGTCGAACCGCTCTGCGTTTTCGGCTTGCATTGCGCTGAACCGCTCCGCGCCCTCGGTCTTGATCTTGCCGAACCGTTCTGCGCTCTCGGTGGTGATCTTGTCGAACCGCTCCGCGTTTTCGGTCTTGATCTTGCCGAATCGTTCCGCGTTTTCGGCTTGCATTGACCCGAATATCTCCGCATTCTCTTTCCGCATTGCGGCGAATCCCTCCGCAAGGCCTGTGCGGACTTCGTAGCGCACGAAGTCGGGCAGGGTGATCGTCAGGGGGGTAGTCTGTTCGATATCCTTCGCCATTTTCTCGACCTGCTTGGAGGTTTCTGTCTTTCGTATACCCGCTTCAGGGGCGGGCGTGTTCCTCTTTGGGGTTTTTTCCGTCCGGCGCGATCCCGCGCCGCGGGCGGGTTTTTGGTGCGTTTGGGGGTACATAACGAGGTTTTGTAATTCTGGGCGGTTTCGTCCGTCCGACCTCCCGGACGGGCGTTCCGCATGATGTCGCGTACTGGTGCGACAAGGTACCAAGGACAGGAATGTTTTACGGCAAAAAAACGAAAAAGTTAAGGATTTTTTGGCGTAATAAGATCGGCGTAGAGGCTTTTCGACCCCAGCGCAGGCGCCCCCGGCGCGTTGGGGCGCACATCGCCGTATTTCAGGTCCTGCCTTTGGAAGTTGCACACCCCGCATTATTTTATCCGCGCCTTCACTCCAGACCCATACCCCCAAAAAAACCATGAAACCCCAAACCCTGATAATCGCCGCCACCTGTCTCCTGGCATCCTGCGGCCCTAACGAAGCAGAGCAACAAGCGGCGGCAGAAGAAACCCTGCTTCAAGAAAAAGTTGCGGCGGCGTACGAAGCGGAGGCCAAGGCGTACGACGCGTCGGCGTCGGCGGCCGAAACGGCAGCTGCGGCGCGGGAAGCGGAGGCGCAGGCGTGGGAAGCGTCGGCCGAGATGCAACATGCTTCGAACAGTCGGGAGCGGGCCTCGGATGCGCTGGGGTATGTTCCGACCGCACGCGAGCGGGCTGCGAATGCGCGGCGGCATGCTGCGACCGCCCGGGAGTCGGCTTCCGATGCACTGGCGTGGGCTGCGGAGGGGCCAGATTATGCTGCGACCGCCCGGGAGTCGGCTGTGGCGGCGCGGGGCTATGCGGCGGCGGCGCGAGAAGGCGCGCAGAGGGCGGATTCCCTCAGCCTGCTTTCCCGGGGCAGCGCAGCGGCGATTTTGTGGGAAGAGGCGCTGCGGGCGGAAGAAGCGTCCGAGGCGGTGGAGGAGCAGGAAGCGCAGGCTTGGGAAACGGCGGCGCAGGCATGGATGTCGGCTGCGGAGACGTACTACCCGGAGTTGTAACGCATGCAGACGCGGCTCCCGACCCGATTTATTTTACGGATGCGCCGCCGCCGGGATGGGCGCGACTAATCGACGGGCGCAGGCAGGGGCGCAGCTCCAAAGAGATGCCCTTCGATGCGGGCAAGGCGCAGGTCCATATTCTCGACTTTGGTTTCCAGTTTGTCAAGACGCTCTGGAATGCTCCAAAAGCGAACGACCGTAATGCCTATGCCCACAAGCGCAGCAATCCTGATCCAGAATTCGAAGCGTTCCTTCATGGCTTTCCAGGATTCCAGGATTTGGTACGCGGAATTATAGCATATACGGGAGGACGCCCCTCCGTGTTTCGGAAAAATCCCTGAAAAAATCCTTGTCCGGTTTGTTTCGGGGGGAAACGGTACGGGCAAGATAGGGCGGCCCGTCATGGCGCGTTTTCAGGCCGGGGCGGGTATCCGGGCGGATTCGATCCGGGCGGGCCTCACGGGGCGTTCTGGCGGCGTTCGCGCAGTTTGCGCAAGTAATCCCGTTGCGCCTCCGCACTCTTCGCCCGCGCCTTCCATTCCGCCCGCGCCTCCGCCGCGCTCTCCGCCGCCGCCTTCCTCGCCTCCAACGCCTCCGCTTTCCACGCCTCCAACGCTTGCCCTTGCGCTTTCCACGCCTTCGCCCATGCCTCCGCCTGCTCTTCGCCGTCCGCGTCCGCCTCCGCCGCCCATGCCGCCGCCGCCCGTGCGTATGCCGCCGCCTTCGCCCGCACATCCGCCGCACTCAGCGCGTCCGCCGCCGCCCGCGCCGCCTCGTATGCCGCCGCCTCCGCCGCCTCCAACTCGTACACCTCCGCCTCCAACGCCTCCAACTCCGCCCGCTCCTCCGCCGTGCCCCATTCCGCCCGGCCCGCCTCCGCGCTCTTCGCCCGCGCCTCCGCCGCCTTCGCCTCCGCCGCGCCCCATGCCGCTTGCGCCCATGCCTTCGCCTGCTCTTCGCCGTCCGCCCTTGACTTCGCCGCCCATTCCTTCGCCGCCCGCGAATCCGCCTCCGCTTCCTTCGCCGCCTTCGCCTCCGCCTTCGCCGCCCGCGCCCATGCCTTCAAGTTCGCCCGCGTCAATGCCTGCGCCTGCGCCCGCTTCGCCTTTGCCTGCGCCGCCTTTGCCTCCGCCGCCCGCGAATCGGCCTCCGCCCGCGCCGCCCCAACCGCAGGCCCTCGAAGTGCGTACCTCGTTTCAAGCGTCCACCTCTCCGCATCCGTCCGCGCCGCCCAGTCCCGCCGCTTGTATGAATTCGCTGCCCACACCTCCGCCGCCGCCGCTTTGTACGCCCATGCCGCCGCCGCCTCTCTCCACGCCAACGCCGCCCGCGCTTGTAGTGCGTTCATTTTGTTATCCGTGTTTGTAGTTCGGCGCATTCTGCGCCCTCGAAGTGTCAAAATACGGCCAGGCCGGAACCTCATTTTTAAGGCGGATGCCCCGGATTCGCTCCGGCGGGCCTCACGGGGCGTTCTGGCGTGTCTCCGCCGCCTCCCACGCCTCCGCCTCCCACGCCTCCGCCGCCTCCGTCCACGCCTCCGCGATTCTGGCCGCCCTCTCCCCCTCCCATGCCTTCAAGTCCGCCCGCGCTTCCGCCCACACCGCCGCCGATAACGCCGCATCCTCCGCCGTCTCCCACGCCGCCGCCGTCCGCGCCTCGATCTTTTTCGCCTCCGCATCCCGCGCCCGCGCCCGCGCTTCCGCATCCCACGCCTTCGCCCGCGCCGCTTCCGCCTCCGCATCCCGCGCCTTCGCCAACGCCTTCCTTGCCTCCCTTTGCGCCCCGTCTTTTTCGTTTTCCGGCGCGGCAAAGCGTCCCGCCAGTTCACGGGCTTGCGCCGAACGTTCCAACGCCGCCCACACGTACGCCGCTTCTGCATCGTACGCCTCCGCATCCGCATCCCACGCATCTACAAACGCTTCCTCTTTCGTAGGGCCGCAGGCCGCAAGAAACAGGGCCGCCGCAATCAAAAGGATTCGGGCTTTCATGGATTCGGGGGGGTGAAGGTTTGTTCTACGCGGCCAGCTTCGATAACAGGTATTCCATGCCCCTATTTCCCTTGACGCGGTTGCAGGGGCTACATACAAGCTGAAGGTTTTCGATATGATCCGTTCCCCCCTTGCTTCGGGAAATAATATGATCCGTTTCAAGTCCTGTAGGGGGAAAATGGTCTTTGCATCCTGCGCAGTAGCCCCCTTGACTGCAAGTATTCGCCGTTAAGGCGCGTTTTCAGGCCGGGGCGGGTATCGGGCCGGATTCGATCCGGGCGGGCCTCACGGGGCGTTCTGCGCCGCCGCCCATTGTATTTCCACATTCGCCCATACTTTTTCTAAATCATGCAACCCTTGTTCCCGGTACTGTTCACGCATTGCTATTGCCATTTTCTTCATAAAAGAAATGGGTTTCCCCTTTGGATCGGGCTTCGCGCAACAATTGTAAGCCGTTTTCCAGTTTGCCGCCGCCTCTTTCCAGTCCCCCGCCTTTTCGTAGTGCAATGCAGTTTCCGAAAATGCTTCAGCGTGTGCTTTCCATGCTTTTTGAACAAGCATAACTTTCACCTTGTTTTGTTAGGGCCTGTTAACACTAAAATAATGCATCGACGATAAGCACGAAGACGACGAAGCCGAGGAAGATGACATCAAGTTTTTCGAAGCGCGAGAAGATGCGCCGATACCCCTTCAGGCGCCGGAACAAGCGCTCGATCTCGTTGCGTCGCTTGTACATCTCGCGGTCGTACTCCCAAGGAGCGAGGCGATTGCTCTTCGGAGGAACGACAGGTACGAACCCGAGGTCAAGCGCCAACTGGCGCGTGCCGTCGTCCTCGTACGCGCGATCCATAAGTAGCGCAGGCTTGTTCGTTGGCCTTTTCATGGCGCTCAAGAGCTTGCGGCCTTCGGGCGCGTCGTGCGCTTGGCCGGGAGAGAGCGAGAAGGCGAGGGCCGTTCGAGCATTTGCGGCAACCATATGAATCTTGGTGGTCCAGCCGCCTCGAGACTTGCCGATGGCCTGCGGACCGTTTTTTTTTCTGCGCCCGTGCCGTCCGGATGAACCTTGACGCTCGTGCTGTCGAGGCCCACCGC
>JAJDWX010000029.1 GCA_022825385.1 Rhodothermales bacterium | reverse complement strand
TCACCAGAAGCTCTCGACCTTTCGGCGTCAATCGGGAATTTTTGTGTATTTTCATGCGGACCTACCCATGGATTGCGATTGGATGTGCCTAATAAATTCGGAAATCCGGAGATAATGAGCAACCTATTGAGAGGTCACACCAACCGTGCCGGATTTTGCTTGACAGAAAGCATCGGGTGGCGTATCATTTAGGGAAAGCAGGCGCCATGCAGGGCATTTTGTCCAATACGCACAAGCCCTGTCGCTGTGCTCCTTGCATTCTTGCATTAACGCCTACATTCCCGATAAAATCTATTTCTTATGCCCAGAAGCGATCCATGGAGCAGGGCGGAATGCGAAGCAATCGTTGCCGATTATATCGATATGTTGTCGCGGGAATGTCGTGGCGAATCATTCAATAAATCACAGCATCGTCGAGTTCTGCAAAGGCAGTTGCAAAACAGGTCTAAAAAATCTATAGAATTTAAACATCAAAATATATCTGCGATATTATTGGAAGAAGGCCATATTTATATTCGAGGTTATCGCCCTGCGAAAAATTATCAAAGACTGTTACGGAAAGTAGTAGTAGAAAGCCTGGTCGCAGAAGGGAATAATCTGATTAACCAAGAGAATAAACTGAATCAAGAAAGGGGAAAATTATTTGACGGGTCGTCTTTTGAAGAGATTCTTGTTGAGCCTCCAGAGAAAAAAATTATATATCCAAGTAAAGAAATCATATCGGAGCCTGCTTCAGGATATACTGCCAGACCGCGCCGTATTGACTACGCCGCGCGGGAAGCACGTAACAGGCAACTCGGCGAACAAGGAGAAAAATTTATATTGGAATATGAGAAGTTTCGCCTAAAACGTTTGGGGCGCGCCGATTTAATTTCTGCGGTAGAATGGACAAGCAAGGAGCGTGGCGATGGCGCAGGGTATGACATACGCTCGTTTGAAGGTTTAACCGATAATGAACTGTTTATCGAGGTTAAAACCACCAATAGCGGTATGTATCAACCCTTTTTAATTACGCAGAACGAAGTTGCTTTTTCGGAGACAAGAGATTCGCAATATGCACTGTATCGACTGTTTGATTTTAGTCGTGATCCTCGTATGTTCTTGCTTCCGGGATATATTAGGAAGCATGTTGCACTTTCGCCACAGCTGTATAAGGCGTCTGTGCAACAATAACAGGGCATCGCCGACCCCTAACGCGTCCATGCTTCCAGGCGCTTGCGGCCCATCTTTTCATCTCTTTTACAAAGCCCAAAGTGGTGGTCTATGATACGATTCACACGATATATGCTGTCGGTACATGCTATCTCTCAACCGACTCCGTACACGATATATTGTATACTCTTCATAATTTTATTTTTATATTATGTTTCGGGATGGATTTTACTTAAATATTTTTTATTGAATTTATGGTTGTTTTGGATAATTTTCCGTATAATTCTTTCTCTTTTCTTAGTGAACGGGCTAGGGTAAGCATATCCTCGACGGGTGTCGGCTCGCTTGCGGGCAAGATGTCCACGTCGGTCCATGCGGGGAGAATCTTGACGGGGAAGTTGCCGATCATGCCCAGGTCCGGGTTCTCGATTTTGACATTCACGACAGCCATGTGACCCTCTTCCCAGTTGAGGCGGTCATAAGTCTCTCGGGTGTTCTGGTAGTACCATTGCTTCACAGCGTCGTTTTTTGATCCGTTGAACGTAAAAGGCTTGTCGGATCCCTTGTCAAACTCGATTGGGCTGTCAATGGGGGTAATGGTGTAGGTGTTTGTTTTCACCCTGTCTATAAAGGAGGTCATCTTCTTCCGGGTTTAGGTGGTTGTCACAAGCCCCTTTCTTTTTGGGACTTATACGGATGTCGTACGCTTCCTGGCGATAGCCGCACCGTTGAGCAACGAATCGCTCGCCGTGCTCCAAAGGGTCCGTTTTTATCCCCTTTGAGTAAAAAATAATTTCTTTTTAGAGTAATTGCTACCCTATTTCGGAATATTTTTTGCCCAAACGAAATATTCAAGGTGCATTTCATCCTCCCCTATCATTATGTAATTTGCGCTTGGTCCCGGAAAAAAGCAAGCGCAACCTCCAAACCTGCGGCATGGATGCTAAGGCGGAGCAAGCCTTATGGGATGCCCCCTCGGCTGTTCGAAATGCGTCTTGCCTCCCCCCGGAACCTTTTCCGCCGCCGGGCGAAAACAGAAAGTCTGTACCTTCCCCTCATGCCGTTCGGGCGGCTTTTGTCGATGCGTATTGCCTATTGTCTCCTGTCGGCGCTCCTGTTCGTAGCGATTGCAGGCGCGGCATTCGCCCAGGACGCCACGAGAGAAACCGCCTCGCTCAGCGGTTATGTCCGCGACAGCGCCTCCGCGGAAACCCTGCTCCTGGCGAATGTGCGGGTGGAGGACGCCTTGATCGGCGCGGCCACGAACAATTCGGGATACTACACGGTGACGGGGATTCCGCCCGGCGCCCGCGCCATTGTCGTCTCCTACATCGGCTATCGCACGGAACGCGTGGAAGTCGAACTGGCGCCGGGCGAGCAGCGCAGGCTGGATATTGAACTGCTCCCGGAAGAGCAAGGCATCGAGGAAATCACGGTCACCGGGGAGCGGGAGGAATTGTACGAAGCCCGCAAGGTTGGCGTTCAGCAACTTCAGACGCAGCTCATCAAGTCGCTTCCGGCGCTCTTGCAGCCGGACGTATTCCGATCCCTGCAACTGCTCCCCGGCGTGAAGGCGTCCTCGGATTATTCGAGCGGCCTGTACATCCGGGGCGGCGGGCCGGACCAGACGCTTATTTTGCTGGACCGCACCACCATCTACAACCCGTCCCATTTCTTCGGCGTGTTTTCGACGTTCAACCCGGACGCCATCAAGGACGTGCGGCTCTACAAGGGCGGATTTCCCGCGGAGTACGGGGGCCGCCTGGGGTCGGTGCTCGATATCTACAACCGGGACGGCAACCGCCGGGAGTTCGACGCCAGCCTCAGCCTTGGCCTGCTTTCTTCGCGGGCGATCGTCGAGGGGCCGTGGAGCCGGGGTTCCTATATGCTCGCGATGCGGCGGTCCACCGTCGAGCCGATATTGTACTTTTTGCGCGAGGCCGACACGGAGGGCATTCCGGACGCATTTTACTTTCTGGACGTGAATGGGAAGTTCAATTTCGATGTGTCGAACAGGGACTTCGTTTCGCTTGCGTTCTACGCCGGGCAGGATGTGCTCGACATCGAAATCGTGGAGGACGCGCTGGCGAATATCCGGTACGGCAACAGGACGTTGAGCGTGAACTGGACCCATCTCTTTTCGCAGGAGCTCTTTTCCAACTTTACGTTCACGGGATCGCAGTATTTCAGCAGGCCCGTGATTAACCTGGCGGCCACGCCCATAGAGAACGAAAATACGGTGGACGACCTTTCCGTCAAGGGCGATTTCGAATACATTCCGGGCGGGAATATGTCGGCGAAGGCCGGCTTCTGGTCGGGATTTATGTCGTTGCGTTTTCGCACGGATTTCAACGAGGAAACGGCGATAGACTGGCTTACCCGGAGCGTGTACGCCTCGGCGTACGTCCAGACCCGTTGGCGTCCGGCGCCCCGCGTGACCATCGAAGGCGGCGTCCGGGGCAATTATTTCGAGGAAGGCGGGTTTTTCCGGGCGTCGCCCCGGTTGTCCTTCGAGTACGAACCGAACCCGGCTTTGCGGCTTCAGGCAGCCTACGGGCGGTACTACCAGTTCCTTACGCTCATAACCAGCGAGATTTTTTCGGGATTCGACACCTGGCTGACCACCGGAGAGGGGGTGCGCCCTTCGTACGGCAACCAGGCCGTCGTCGGCATGAAGCACGCCTCGCCGTTCGGCTTCAATCTGGATGTGGAGGCCTATTACCGCACGATGGAGCATCTCTTCGAATGGGATCCGTTCATACAGGACGTCGGCGGGCTGGACTACGACGAGTTGTTTCGGATCGGGGACGGCCGCGCCTATGGCCTTGAAACGACGGTGCAGCGCGCCGAGGGCCGTGTGAACGGATTTGTGGCGGGCACGCTGAGCCGTACCGAGCGGCGGTTTCCCGTCGTCAACGACGCCCGGTTCTATCCCCCGAAGTACGACCGGACGCTGGACGTGAAAGCCGTGGTCAACGTGGAACTATCGCCTGCCTGGCGGGCCAGCGGCGTCTGGGTCTATGCGACCGGGCAGGCCTACACCGAACCTTCAGGTCAATACCGGCTTGTGCATTCGCCGTTCGATTCGGACTGGTCCAATGTGCTGGTCACGGAATACAACAATCGCCGCCTGCCCGCCTATCACCGGCTGGACGTCGGCGTTTCCTGGCGCACCAGACTGTTCGGGGCGGATTTTGAACTCCAGGCGCAGGTGCTCAACGCATACAACCGGCGCAATATCTGGTTTTATTTCTTCGATTTCGACGGGGAGCCGGGCGTCGAACGCACCGAAATTCCGCAGATTCCCGTGCCGCTTCCGAACCTTTCGCTCACCTTCGATTTCTGACATGCGCCCCATTTTTGCATGGATATCGGTTCTTGCGGCCACCGTGCTCGCGGGGGTATGGTCCGGCTGTGATGCGGTCGGTCCGCCCGAATTCGAGGAAGAGATCGTGGTAGAGGGCTATCTCGAAGCGGGTAAGCCGATCGGCTACGTTACCGTGAGCCGGACGCTCCCGGTCAACGAGGCCTACGACCCCGCCGTGCAGGCTGTATCGGGCGCCTCGGTGCGGATAGAACTCCTTGGCGCCCATGGCGACGTCGAGGCGTCCTGGGCGCTGTTCGCACCCGAACCGGCTTCCGGGCGCTACCGTACGCGGGAGGCAGTGGACGTATTGCCGCTTCGGACGTACCGCCTGGTCGTGGACGCGCCCGGGGCCGGAACGGTTACGTCGGAAACGACGGTGCCCGCCCTGTTCCGTTTTGTGGATACGGAAGAACGAACCTTCGTGTACGATACGGGCGAAGCGCCCCTGTTCGAGATTACGGAACCCTTTTATCCCGGCCGCCAGAGCATTTTTCTGATCACCACGATCGCGCTCGAACCCGATACGGCGAATACGACCCCGTTCTACGACGCCAGCGGGGAAGATTTCTTTACGCTTCGCGAGAATGTGTCGCCGCCGCTGAACGGCGCGAATTTCGACCGGACGCCGAGCGGCGGGATGCACATCCGGTATCCGTGGATCGGGTTGACCTTTTATGGACTTAACGAGATGCGCATTCAGGCGATAGACGACAATGTATTCGATTTCGTGCGTTCGAATGCAGTGCAGCAGGGAGACCAGGGCGGTTCGACGTTGTCTCCGGGCGAGATTCCCAATGTCATCGACCATGTGGAAGGGGGGCGCGGATTGTTCGGCAGTTTCGCCAGCGCGTCCATACGGTTCAGGGTATTGCCCAATCCGGATCGGTAGCGCCGCCTCCGCGCTATGCAAAAAAAGCCCGCGCGGGGGGCGTCCCGCGCGGGCTTCTGCATGGATTGGGTTGACAAGGGCGGGCCGGCGCGCGTTCGCGCATCGGCTACGTCACCGCGATGCGGTGCGGACGGCTGGCTTCCTCCTTCGGAATGCGGATGGTCAGTACGCCCGCCTTGTAGGAGGCCGCAATGCGTCCGCCGTCGCTGGTCGCTTTCGGCAGGCGGTACGAGAAGGCGAACTTGCCGCGGATCCGGTCGGCGCGCACCGATTTCTCGTGTTCGCCCAGGGCGGAAATTTCTCGCTCGCCGCGCACGGTGAGCACGTTCTCCTGCCAGTGGATGTCGAAGGCTTCCCGGGTCATGCCGGGCGCGTCCGCATGCAGCGCGTATTCCTCTTCGGACTCCGCGATATCCACGCGCGGGGACCAGGTCGCCACGTCTCCGTTCGGGAGATAGCAGTCCGCCTCGGCGCAGCAATCTCCAAGGTCCCTCGCGGGGAAAAAGTTGTGAAAGAGCCGGTCGATGTCGTGCAGCCGGCTGATCGGGGTGAAACGAACCAGGTTGTTCATGATTGGTCTCCAGAAGTAGGGTGAATGGGTTGCGAGGATGTTGCCCGGCTATTTATCAAATCTTGTGCCGATGCGAAAAATATGACAAAATGACATGCAAGGCCGGTTGCCGGTCGCCCCTGTTTTGCAATCTCCGCGGATTTCAAGCGATACGTGGAGCATAAATTTCTGTAATTTGTGCATTATCTTGCGTTTCAATTTCCCGTAAATCTATAGGATACTCTGATTAAAGCCACTTCGCTCAGCGCGTCACGTTTGCCTGTACAAGCCGTCATGCTTGTATCGTTGAAATCCCGTAGATTCGGATCGTTGGGGACGTGACGCGCCCTTCGGGAGGCTGCGAGGGGCACGCTGGCTGTGTCATTCCTCATTACGTGGGGCCTGCCACGCTGCTTCGTCATTCCTTGCCAGCGCACCCCTCGCAGCCTCTGAGCTTCGCGGATTTAATCA
>JAJDWX010000019.1 GCA_022825385.1 Rhodothermales bacterium | reverse complement strand
CCTCGCAGCCTCCCGAAGGGCGCGTCACGTCCCCAACGACCCGAATCTACGGTTTTTTCTGCTGATTTCATCGATACAAGCATGACGGTCTTTGCGGGCAATAGGGACGCGCTGAGCGAAGCGGCTTTGATCAGAGTATCCATAAGGAACGGTTTTTGCTTTTCGGCGTGATATTCTGCTATCTGTCAGTTTGTCGGGCCTTTCTTTCGGCAAACCGATTTCGCTCTTGCCTATTCTCGCGCCCGGGCGCCATGATCAAATTTTTCCAGTCGCTGTTCGGCGACAAGAACCTGCGGGAGCTCAAGCGGCTCTGGCCGATCGTCGAACGCATCAATGCGGCCTGCGAGGACCTGTCCGGCCTTTCGGACGAGGCGCTGCGGGCCAGAACGGACGATTTCCGGGAACGCATTCGGGAGGCCGCGGCGGACAACGAAGCGCGCCGGGAAGAACTGCGGGCCCGGTTGAGGAGCGCGGCTTCTGCGCCGGAGCCGGATGCGACCGCGCTTGCTTCCTTTTCGGGGAACGGCGTGGCGCGCGCGGCGGACAAGGAACTTTCGCCCGAGGAGCACCGGGCGCTTTTCGACGAACTCGACCGGCTGGAAGAAGAATGGCTGGAGATCGTGGAGGGGGCGCTCGACAGCCTGGTTGCAGAGGCGTTCGCCGTGGTCAAGGAAACGTGTCGCCGCCTGCTGGGGAAGGAGTGGGAAGCCGGGGGGACGCGCATTGCCTGGGACATGGTGCCGTACGACGCGCAGTTGCTGGGCGGGGTCGTGCTGCATCAGGGACGCATTGCGGAGATGAAGACGGGCGAGGGCAAAACGCTCGTGGCCGTCCTGCCGATCTATCTTAACGCGCTGGCGGGGCGCGGCGTGCACGTGGTGACGGTCAATCCGTATCTGGCGCAGCGCGACGCGGAATGGATGGGTCCGGTGTTCGAGTTCCACGGCCTGACCGTGGACGTGATCGACAAGCACGAATCGCACTCGGAAGCGCGCCGCAAGGCCTACCGCGCCGACATTACCTACGGCACGAACAACGAGTTCGGGTTCGATTACCTGCGAGATAATTCGTTTGTGTCCCAGCAGGAGCAACTGGTTCAGCGCGGACACCATTTTGCGATCGTGGACGAGGTGGACTCCGTGCTGATCGACGAGGCGCGTACGCCGCTTATTATTTCCGGACCCGTTCCGCAAGCGAACGACAGCCGCTTTGCGGAACTCCAGCCCGTCATCGAGAAACTGGTGTACGCCCAGCAGAAGGCGGTGGCGGGGTTTGCGTCCGAGGCGGAGCGGCGGCTGCGAGAACGGGATCAGGCGGAGGAGTCCGGCGACCGCAAGGCGGCCGCCGAGCTGGAGGGCGAGGCCGGCCTGGCGCTCTTGCGCGCCCGCCGCGGATTTCCCCGCAACAAGAAGCTCCAGAAATTGCTTCAGGAAACGGGCGTGGCCCAGTTGCTGCGCAAAACGGAATTTTTCTACTTGCAGGACAATGCGAAGAATATGCCGCTCGTGGACGAGCCGCTCTTTTTCGCGCTTGAGGAGAAGCAGCACGCCATCGAAATGACGGAGCAGGGCCGCGCGTTCGCGGCGCGGACCGCCGGGGAAGATACGGACCTGTTCGTGCTCCCCGACATGGGCGACGAGATTGCTTCCATAGAGACCCGCTACGAGGAGCGCCGCCGCCAGGCCGAGGCGGACATCGAGGCCGATGCGTCCCTGGACGAGGAGAAGAAGGAAAACAAGCGCATGAACGACGTCCGCCTGCTCGCCAAGGAAGAGGAAGGGGAAAAACGCAAACTCTACACGCTGTATTCCGAACGGGCGGAGCGGCTGCACGCCATCGAGCAGTTGCTCAAGGCGTACACGCTGTACGAGAAAGACGTGGAGTACATCGTGCAGGAAGGGCGGGTGCAGATCGTGGACGAACATACCGGCCGGGTGCTTTCCGGGCGACGGTATTCCGACGGGTTGCACCAGGCGATCGAGGCCAAGGAAAAGGTGCAGGTGCAGGCGGCGACGCAGACGTACGCCACCATCACGCTTCAGAATTATTTCCGGATGTACGATAAACTTTCCGGCATGACCGGCACCGCCGAAACGGAAGCCGAGGAGTTCTGGAAAATCTACGAGATGGACGTGGTCGTGGTCCCCACGAACCGGCCCATTGCGCGCGACGACCTGGACGATCTCGTATTTCGGACGAAGCGCGAGAAGTACCGCGCCGCCATCGAGCAAATCGCTGCGTACCACGAGGCGGGGCGCCCCGTGCTGGTGGGCACCACCTCCGTGGACGTATCGGAAACCCTGTCTCGCATGCTCAAGCGATCCGGCATTCGGCATAATGTGCTGAACGCCCGCCGGGACCGGGCCAAGGCGGAGGCGGATATCGTGGCCGAGGCGGGCCGTCGCGGGGCCGTCACGATCGCTACGAACATGGCCGGACGCGGCACGGACATCAAACTGGGGGACGGCGTACGCGAGGCCGGGGGCTTGGCCATTCTGGGCACGGAGCGCCACGAGAGCCGCCGGATCGACTTGCAGTTGCGGGGGCGGTCCGGTCGGCAGGGAGACCCCGGCGAAAGCCAGTTCTACGTATCGCTCGAAGACGACCTGATGCGCCTCTTCGGTTCGGACCGCGCCGCCAGGGTGATGGATCGGCTGAACATGGAAGAGGGCGCCGTCATCACGCATCCATGGGTCAACAAGAGCATCACCCGGGCGCAGAAAAAAGTCGAACAGAACAACTTCGCCATTCGCAAGCGCCAGCTCGAATACGACGACGTGCTCAATTCGCAGCGGCAGGTGATCTACGACCGCCGCCTGCATGCGCTCAAGGGCGAGCGGTTCCATGGAGAAATACTGGAAATGCTCCAGGACGTGATTGCGAAGATGGTGGAACGGCACTACGGAGAGGGCGCCGTGGACGAGTTGCGCGAGGAAATCCTGCGCAAACTGGCGTTCGAGTTCGAGATCGACCGGGAAGCCTTCGCCCGCCTTGGCGAGGACGGGGTGGAGCAACAGATATACGACGCCGCCATTGCGTTCTACCAGAGCAAGCGCGAGGCCCTCTCGCGCCCGTTCCACAAGGGGATGCAGCAAGTGATGGAGCAGGACGAGGATCGCCGTCCGGCCCGGGTGTTCGTGGATTTCACGGACGGACGCCGGTTGTTGCGGGCGGTGGTGAAGGTGGAGGAGGCCGTGGGCACGGAAGGGCGCATCGTGAACGATACGCTCGAGCGCACGGCCATGCTCAACATCATCGACGAAAGGTGGATGGGGCATCTCCGGGAACTCGACGAAATCAAGGAGGGCATCGGGCTCCGCGCCTACGGGCAGCGGGATCCGCTCGTCGAATACAAGATGGAGGCGTTCAAACTTTTCGCGGAGATGATGGAGACGATCAACGAAGAGGTGGTTTCGTTCGTCTTCAAGGCCGGGCCGCTTGTCGGCGAACAATCCGCCCGCTCCGCTCCCGCCCGGCGCCGTCTCGACCCGAACCGGGCAAGAACGCGCCACGACTCCATGGAGCCGACCTATGGCGCGCGCGCGGGCCGGGGGCAGGCGGTGGCGTCCGCCGACCGGGACCCGACCGCCCGCAAGGAGACCGTCGTAGTAGATCAGAAAATCGGGCGCAACGAAAAAGTGACCATCCAGAATCCGTCTACCGGGCAAACGCAAACGCTCAAGTACAAACTGGCCGAGCGGAAAATTGCAGAGGGGTGGGTGCTGGTATCCTGAACCGGGGTTATGTTTCGGATATTTTTTTGTCTGTTGTCCCGGAGAATCCTTAAAGGATACTCTGATCAAAACCACTTCGCTCAGCGCGTCACTATCGCCCGCCGAAGAACGTCATGCCCGGATCATTGAAATCAGCAGAAAACACCGTAGATTCGTGTCGTTGGGGACGTGACGCGCCCTTCGGGAGGCTG
>JAJDWX010000041.1 GCA_022825385.1 Rhodothermales bacterium | reverse complement strand
GGAAACGAATTTGATGATCGAAAAAATGGATCTAACGGTCGACAAGAAATAGTTGTTAAAAGAAGCATAGGAGGCAAACAGCATTATATTTTACTTAATGGTGAAAGTGGTTATGCTATTACGCGAGGAGAAGGTCATGAACAAGGAGATCAAATGCAATTACTCTATTATGTGGATGATGTATCGTATCTTGTCGATTCAGGATACGATAAGCCAAGAGCACCAGGTTTTGGTTTTATGTGGGATCCTCCGTTTTTTGATTGGAATGGTTGGCGTTACAGTACTTGGAATACATATCCAGAGCATAATGTAATGACCATGAAACCAGACAAAAAAAGATGGTATACTAATAATGGTGGAATACAGGCGCCGTCATTAAGTCCAAGGAAAAGATTTGTTAAAAGTAAACATCAAAGTATAAATGAAATATTTTATAAAACCCATGGAAATATTGATTTAATATCTGCATCTATTGATTTAAAAGCAGCGGATACTCCTCGTCAAGATTCAGATACAGAAACATTTGCAAATTATTATCGGAACATATTATTTATTCGGGATTCAAAAAATCCTTACTTAATAGATATTAATGCGATAAGTGGTGATAAGAAGAATACTCAAAATTGGTACCACATGTATTACCATGTAAATTCTAATAAAACACATCGAATAAATAGATCTTATAAAGGTGATCACAATATATTTTCTGCTCTACGATGGGATAATATATATAAGTCGGAGTCTAATAAAGACCCAATGGATTTTGGGTTTACTACCCGACTTTTAATTCAGCCATTTACTGTTGAACGTAAGCTGTATTTTTCACAAGAGGAAGATAAAATTCGTGAATCTTATATAAGCGCACCCAGAGGTGTTGGTGTTAATATTAAAAAGCTTGCTCTGCATGGGAGCAATCAGAATACCACTACTTCAGTAAGTAGTTCATACCAAGATTTTACTACGTTATCCTTTATTCGTGTCATGTCTAATTTGCAAGGTATAAATTATGCTCAGGAAAATAGACCTTTGTCGAAAATAATTAATGGAAATAGAGATGATAGAAAATGGCAATATTATACTTGGTCTCATAATGCTGATACTGTAGATGTTGTTGTATCTCGTTCCGCGAAATATTATGCCAATCCTATATCTTCAAACGTGTTTAATAGGCTTTCATTACATTTTTCTGTTGGCGAAGCGGATTCATTTTATGTTGAACTTCCAAGTAATAAAAATTATGGATTTGCTCGCCTTGTGTACAAAAATAAAAGATGGCATATCGATTCATCTTTTCAGATTAATTTAATAAAATCGATACCGCGAGTGACTATTTCTGGGCCTTCGTGTATAGGGGAAGATTCTTCTGAACATTATTTTTCTTCTCCTTCTGGTGGAAAACCTCCTTATTCTTATTCATGGTCCTTTTATAGATTTTGTCCAAATGCAAATTCTGATGCAGTAAAGTCTTCTCTTGGACCTGAATGTAATGCTTGGAATAGCCATGCAAGAACCGAATATATTAAATTTGGCGGCTATAATGGAGAAGATTTTAAAATCAGGCTCACATTGACAGATAGTTCTTCACCTCGACAATCTGTAATTTCAAACGAATTACAAGTTCAAGTTCTTTCATCTACGGAGGGGTCCTGTGTGGAATATCACGATATTCCGACCAAAACCGAATCGCTTATAAACCCATCTTTTTCCATGGATACCAGCATAAGCGAAACGAATGAGAGTATCCCTATAGAGTATGCCCTTCGTCAAAATTTTCCTAATCCCTTTAATCCATCTACTGAAATTCTTTTCGACCTTCCCGAACCCGCCATGGTTTCTCTCTCCGTTTACGATGTATTGGGCCGCGAGGTGGCCCGCCTTGTTGAAAAAGAACTTCCAGCCGGATGGCATCGCGCTCGTTTTGATGCAGGAAATCTATCGAGTGGCGTCTATCTATACCGGATACAGGCGGGCGATTTCCAAGATACGGGTCGCATGCTTCTTCTCAAATAAAAATGGAGGATACGATGCTATCTATAAAAATCATTCTCGCTTTAGCCGGCTGGGCTTTGTTTTGTTTTTTTCTTCAACTATCCGGAACTATGTCATTTACGGTCCCCGTTGCTGCTCAAGATATTCAAAAAAATAGTACTACAGGAAGTATAGGATCTTATTTTTCAGTAGCTGGCGCATTCTATAAACCCATTCCGTTTAGAGAAATTCAAGAATCTGAAGACGATGTAATGCCTATTCCATTGATTTTGTTCAGTATAAAATATAAGAAAAATTTCGAAGCCATTATAGGGTGGGAAGATGATAATGATAATGAAAATTTGTTGAAATTTTTCTTGCGTTATAATAAATATGCCAATAATAATATGTATATTTTTGGAGGTCCTGTATTATGGTATTTTAACAAAAAATTTCATTTTACAAAATTTATATGTAATGAATATGATTATGAAGAAAATGCTGTTTATAGTTTGGAAAATAATCCTCTATGTAAACCAGGATCGCTGAGAGAAGTGGAAATTAAAACAGATCGCCCGGATGGCACTTCAATAGCTTTTGGAATTATTTCTGGACTCGGTATAGAATATAAATTGGGATTTTTTGTATTTTCACATGAATTTGAATTATTTTTTTCGCCTTGTCAATACAGAGATTTTGTATGCTTTGGCGGCGATTTTAAATTTCTGGGCGTACATTTTGAATTTTAAAGCCAAACTGTCTGTACAAGTTTAGTATTTACTTGACGTGCAACAATCCCCCTAATACCCCAGCAAGCCCATGGCGGCGGCGTAGATGTCCTCGTCCTGGGGCAGGACGGCTTTTTCCAGCGGCCCTGCAAAGGGAATGTAGGTGAAAGCGCCCGCCACGCGCCGCACGGGCGCGTCCAGCGACGTAAAGGCGGCGTCCGCAATCCCCGCCGCGATTTCCGCCCCGAAACCCATGAATTCATGGTCCTCGTAGGCGACGAGGACGCGGTTTGTTTTGCGCACGGAAGCAAGGATCGTTTCCATGTCCAGCGGCAGCATCGTGCGGATATCGATGATTTCCGCGGAGACGCCGTCCTCGCGCTCCAGCCGGTTCGCCACGTGCGCGGCTTTGTGCACGATCATGCCCCAGGTAACGATGGTCAGGTCGTCGCCTGCGCGCGCGATGCGGGCCTTGCCGAAAGGCAGGTAGCCGTCCTGGTCCGCTACGGGCGTCCGCGCGGCGGCAAGACGGTACAGCGCCTTGTGTTCGAGAAACAGAACAGGGTCCTCGCTTCGGATGGCCGTTTTCAGCAGGCTTTTGGCGTCGGAAGCCATGGAGGGCATGGCCACCTTGAGGCCCGGGCAGTGCGCAAACATCGCCTCGATGTTTTGGGAATGGCACAGGCCTCCGTGGATGTATCCTCCGCAGGGCACGCGAATCACCATGGGACAGCTCCATTTGTCGTTGGAGCGGTAGCGCAGCGGAGCGACCTGGTTGCGCAGGTGCTGCATCGCGGGCCAGATATAATCGGCGAACTGTATTTCCACCACGGGCTTGTAGCCGGCGGCGGCCAAGCCTACGGCGGTGCCCACCACGGAGGCTTCGGCCAGCGGCGAGTTGAAGCAGCGATCCTCTCCGAACAAATCCGTCAGGTCCCGCGTGGCCTTGAACACGCCGCCTTTCTCGCCGGCGACGTCTTCGCCGTAGACGATGACCTGTTCGTTGCGCGCCATTTCTTCTTTCAGCGCCTTGTTCACGGCGTCCACCATCACCACGGGTTCGCCGGTCGGTTCCGACGCTTCGTACTCAAGGCCCAGGTCGCCTTCGAACCAGACATGGCGGGTCGCGCTTTCCGGCGTCGGGTCGGGTTGCTCCAGCGCCCACGCCGTGGCTTCCTCGATTTCCTGACGAATTTCCTGCTCCGTTTGCTCCACCGAATGCGCGTCCATGACCCCCTCTTCGATGAGCGTCATCTCCATTAACAGGAGCGGATCGACTTCCTGGGCTTCCGACAATTCTTCGGAAGAGCGGTATTTGGCGTGGTTATCCGAGGAGGAATGCGGAAACAGGCGAACCACGTCCGCCACGAGGCATACGGGCCCTTCGCCCGCCCGAATGTATTCGATAGCCTGCCTGGCCGCCGCCGCCGTCTCGAAGAAATTCGTGCCGTCCACCCGGATGCGCTTGAGCCCTTCGTATCCCGCCGCCAGTTTGTACGGGGTGCCCCCGGCGATCTGGTCCTCTACGGGCACCGAAATAGCGAATTTGTTGTCCTCTATAAAGAAGAGGAGGGGGGCCTTGATGCGCGTGGCCCAGTTCAGCGCTTCGTGAAACGTGCCCTGGGACGTGGCGCCCTCCCCGGCGGATACGTACACGAAGGCGTCTTCGCCCCGCCGCTGCACGGCCATGGCGACGCCCAGCGCGGGCAGGAACTGAGACCCCACGGAAGACGATCCCGCGAAAATATTGCGCTCCCGCATGCCGTAGTGTTGGGACATTTGCCGTCCGCCGGAACTGGGGTCGTCCGCCTTGGCGAGATGGGCAAGCAGCGTGTCTCGCGTCGTCATGCCCAGCGAAAGGGAGAGGCACAGGTCCCGGTAGTACATGCAGAACCAGTCGTGGCCCGGCCGCGCGTACATGCCGACGGCCGCCTGCGCGGCTTCGTGTCCGGCGCATCCCGTGTGAAAAAATCCCTTGCCCTGCTTGAGCAAGGTCAGCATTTTTTCGTCGAGCCGCCTGGCCAGCAGCATCGTCCGGTACGCGTCGCGGAGCGCTTGCCCGTCGAAATCGCTGGCGTCGAGCGCGTCCGGATGCAAGTCCTCGGCATAGGCTATCCCGGACATGGCCGCTTCGGAAGCATGTCCATTGCCCTGGTTAGCCCCGGCGCGGAGCAGCGCGTTGCGATCCGAAGACGTTTTTTTCAGGGATTGATTCTTCATATTCGCCACCGGAGCGCGCGATAGCCCATGCGCTAATCCATTCTGTAACCTATGTTTTTTAGAACCGTATACCTGAAAATACGAACAAGCGATCAGTATTGCCAGAAAACCGGGCTACGCAGGCGGGGCAAGGGGCAATTCGAACCAGAACCGGGAGCCGCGTCCGAAGGTGCTTTCCACCCGGATGGGTTCGTTGTGCGCCCGCAGAATCTGATGGGCGATGCTGAGCCCCAGCCCCGATCCGCCGCTTTGCCGCGCGCGGTCCGGGTCCACGCGATAGAACCGCTCGAATACCCTGTCCAGGTGGTGTTCCTCGATGCCGCGCCCCGTGTCGATGACTTCGATGCGTACCTTGTCGAGCCGCCGCCGATAACGACACCGGACCGCGCCCTCGTCCGTGTAGGCGATGGCGTTTTCGATCAGATTCGTAAGGACCTGTCGAATGCGGTTCGGGTCGGCGTAAACGCACTGGGGCGGATTGTCTACTTCGAGATGCAGGCCCTTTTCCCGCACCTCCGGTTCCACCGTATCGCCGATTTCGCGGAGCATTTCGGACAATTCGAAGGGCGCGGGTTCGACGATGTCTTCGCGGTATTCGAGCCGGGCGATTTCGATGAGGTCGTTGAAGAGCGTCTGGAGCCGGTGCAGGTTCTTCAGGGCTGTTTTGGCGTAGCGACGGCGTTTTTCCGGCGGCAGGGCGTCGCTGCCCAGCGCTTCGAGGTATCCGCTTACGGCAAACGTCGGGTTGCGCACTTCATGGCCTACGTTGCCTATGAATTCGTTTTGCAGTCGCGCCATGCCTTGCAGCGCGTTGATTTGCCTTTGAAAGCCGGCCGACATGCGGTTCAGGCTCACGGCAAGGCGGCGAAACTCGACGGCGCGGGAATCCACTTCGATATTCTCGCTCAGGTCGCCTCCCGCAATGCGGCGGGCCGAATGGTTCAGCGTCTTGAGCGGCGCGGTGATTTCCTTGGTGGCGACCCAGCTTCCGGCCAGCGCCAGGAACAGGATCAGGGCCAGGCTCGCGAAAAGCGTTATGCGGATGCGGCGCGCCATGGACGCATGCGACGCCGCCGGTTCCCCCACGGATACGATCAGTCCCGCAGGTTCGTAAAACAAGCGCGCGTACAGCATGGCCTGCCCGTCCGGCCCGGCACGCTCCAGGAAGCGGACCGGCTCGTCGCGCGAGGGGGTTTCGTCCGGGGCATACCCGGAGGGCCTGTCCGCGCTTGCAGGGTCCGCCGGAAAAACCTCGATGCGCAGGTTCGTCAGTTCGGCGATTTCGGCGACGAGGGCGTATTGCTCGTCCGCCGCGCCGTCCGCCCCGAGGCGGCTGGCGATGCGTTCGGCGTGACCGAGCAGCGCGCTCTGCGCCATGGCCCGGGTTTGCGCCTGCATTTCGTACGCCAGGTAATATCCCGTAATGACGACGGGAGGTCCCACGAACACGACGAACGTGAGGAGCATCCACGTTTGCGTCGAAGCGCGACGGGGCAGGAAGGGATAAGCGAACCGCTTGATCAAGCCCATGGGTCCGGAAGCCTTGTTCATGAGACCGGGCTTGAAATTCGTGCGTACCTCTCGCTTCTTTTTCGCTTCCGGCGTTGTTCCGGAAGGCCCCGACCGCTTATTCGCTGGCTTCCAGGTCCGGGGAGAAACGGTATCCTACGCCGCGCACCGTCTGAATATGCTGGGCGAAGGCGGCCAGTTTTTCGCGCAGGTTCTTGATGTGCGCATCCACCGTGCGCTCCGTAACCATCATGGCGTCCTCCCAGATGGTTTCAAGCAATTGCTTGCGGCTGAAGGCCTTCAGGGGGTGGCGAACCAGGTAGAGCAACAGGCTGAACTCGGTCTCGGTGAGGCCGATGTCCATATTGGCGATGGTGGCCCGGTGCTCGTCCTCGTAGATTTTGAGGTCGCCGAGTTCCATGAACTGGCGTTCCCGAATACCCGACAACCGGAGCGCCGTTTGCACGTGCGCCAGAATCACCTTGGAGGCGACCGGCTTCATGAGGTAATTATCGCCGCCGGCCATGAGCCCCTTGATCTGATCTTCTTCTTCCGTCTTGGCGGTCAGGAAAATGATGGGGATCATTTCCGTGTCAATGCGCGAACGCAATTGCTTGCAGACCTGGATGCCGTCGAGTTTCGGCAGCATGATGTCCAGCAAGATGAGGTTCGTGTCCGGCGTAGCCTTGGCGAGCGCCTCCTCGCCATCGTAGGCTTTCCGCACCTTGTATTTCGCTTCTTCGAGGAAATGGGATACCATTTCCACGACGTCTTCCTCGTCGTCTACAACGAGAATGTTGATATCCGAAGGGTCTGCAGGTGTGTTCATATCGGTTTATTTGCCTTGGATCGTTTGACGAGGTAGCCGGCGCGGGCCCGAAATACCCTATCCTGGCAATATACGGCGAATTCGGCAATAAAACGCATGGCCATGCGGAAGACGCCTCAGGGAAGGTATATGCGGGGAACGCGGGCGGGCACGCCCGTCAGTATTTCGTGCGGTATGGTTTCGGTCCATGCGGCCAGGTCCGCCGCGTCGGGTCCGTCCCCGACAGGGTTTTCCTCCGCCCCAAAGAGCAGTACGTCGTCGCCCACGGCGATGCGGCGAACAGGTCCCGCATCGACCATGAACATGTTCATGCACACCGCGCCGACCACCGGATATCTTTCTCCCCGAATGGCTGCGAAGGCCCGGTTTCCCAGGCTTCTCGGGTAGCCGTCCGCATACCCCGCTCCGACGGTTGCGATAAAAGTAGCGCGGTTCGCAGTCCATGTACGCCCGTAAGAGATACTTGTGCCCGCCGCGACTTTTTTCAGGTACGTAACCTTCGACCAGAGCGACATTGCAGGCTCCAGGCCATGGTTCCCGTCGAATCCGGCGTATCCGTAGAGTCCGATTCCCGTCCGCGCGATAGCCCGATCCCAGGCCACGGCCTCGGGAAACCGGAGGATGCTGCCCGTGGCCGTGGCGTGTATCGTTTCCGCGGCGTCGCCGATTTCCGCTACGATGCGGTCGAAGCGCTCCAGTTGCCGCAGCGTGAATGCGGCGTCGCTGTACGCGGAGGCGAGGTGCGTCCACAGGCCGGCGATATGCACATGCGGGGCCCGGTCCAGGCGGGCTGCGACGCGCGCGACCCGCTCCGGGGCGATCCCGATGCGCCCCATGCCGGTATCCGCCTTGACGTGTACCCGGAACGCGCGGGCGGGCGAGCCCAGGATGGCGTCGGCGATTTCCACGGAGGAAACCGTAACGTCGAGCGCGTGGTCGGAGGCGGCAGCGAGCCATTCGGGGGGCGGCGCCGTCAGGACCAGGATGCGCGCCTCGACGCCGCCCTTGCGCAGCGCCAGCGCCTCGTCCATCGTGGCTACGCCAAACCAGCGTACGCCCGCTTCCGCCAGCGCATGCGTCGCGGGCAGGGCGCCATGGCCGTAGGCGTCGGACTTGACGATGGCCATCAGCGGGGCGTTCCCGGCGTATTCGCGCAGCGCCGCTGCGTTGCGGCGCAGGCGATCCAGGCGGACGCAGGCTCGGGTTTGCCCAGGCCCTGCATCGGTTTCACGGCGTTCGGCGGCGGAAGATGGATTTCGGGACATCCGCGGCTACATCGGCGAAAGGAAGCGAGTCGGGATTGGGGACGCGCTGAGGGCGTGGTTTTGATCAGAATATCTGTAAATATACGGTGGAATTGCGCGTCGCGCGCATATTCGGGGTCGCATTTTGGCGTTCCAGGCGATAAATTCAGCGTATCTTTAACGAGACGCGGCGTTCCGGGATGTTTTTGCCTGTCGCGGGCCGCCGAATGCCTTCGCGCGATTTCATCCGAATTTCGACATTATGCACAAGGTTATTCCAATCGGTTTGCTGGCGGCGCTCCTGTCGCCCGCCGCCCTGGCGCAGGAGATGGCAGCGCCCCGCCTCACGCTGGAGGATATTCATGCTTCCGGCGCGTTTTCGTCCGCTTTTTTCGAAGGAGGAAAATGGGCCGACGAAGGGCCGGTCGTCACCTTTGTGGAACAGGACGGGGACCGGGCGCATCTCGTTCGCTACGACCTGGAAACCGAAGCGCGCGAACGCCTTGTGGACGGCGCGACGCTCTACGCCCCGGACGTGGAACGGACCGTCGGGATCGACGGCTACGCCTACAGCCCGGATGGCGCTTCCCTGCTTGTCTATACCGATTCGGAACGGGTATGGCGCTACGATACGAAGGGCTATTATTATGTCTACGACCTTGAGACGCAACGCCTTGCGCCGATCGCCCGCCGCGAGGACGGCTTCCAGATGTTCGCCAAGTTCAGCCCGGACGGTCGTCGCGTGGCGTTTGTGCGGAACAGGGATTTGTTCGTGGTCGATCTGGCCGACGGGTCGGAGAAGAGGCTTACCGACGACGGGGCGCCGGGCACGATTATCAACGGTACGTCCGACTGGGTCTACGAGGAGGAATTCGGATTGCGGGACGGATGGGCCTGGTCGCCCGACGGCGCCCGGATCGCCTACGTGCAACTCGACGAATCGAACACGCGGGAGTTCGCCATGGCGGATTTGCGCGGACAATACCCGGAACTCGAACGGTTTCGGTACCCCAAGGCGGGCGAGGCCAACAGCGAAATCCGCGTTGGCGTCGTGGACGTCGCGACCGGCGCGCGCCGCTTTTTCGATGCGGGGACGTGGCGCGCCGGGGGCGACGACGCGGAATACATCTCCAGCCTTGGCTGGACGCCCGAGGAAAACGGCGAATCGCGCGTATGGTTTTTCCGCCTCAACCGTGCGCAGAATCGGGTGGACATGCTCTATGGCGACCCGAAGGATATGTCCACCCGCCTCGTGCTGCGCGAGGAAAACGATACGTGGATCGACGTAGAGACCAGTTTCGGCGACCTCGCCGGGGGAACGATTACCTACCTGGACGACGGCAGGCATTTCGTATGGATGAGCGAACGGGACGGGTATCGCCATCTGTATCTTTATGAAAACGACGGGACGCTGGCGCGGCAGTTGACGAAGGGGGCCTGGAACGTGACGGAATTTCACGGCGTGGATTTCGACCGGGACGCGCTGTACGTTACGGCCACGGAAGCGTCCCCGCTGGAGCGCCATTTGTACCGGCTTTCGTTCGAGGATTCCGATGCGCCGCCGGTCCGGATCACGGAGCGCGCCGGCAGCCACGACGTCGATATGTCCCCGGACCTGCAATACTACATCGACCGGTTCACCGATACGCAAACGCCCCTGGTCGCCACGCTTTGCAAGGCCGACGGGGAATGCCTCAAGACGCTGGAGGACAACGCCGCCTTGCGGGAGCGGCTGGCTGCGTACGACTTGCCGTCGCCGGAATTCGTCCAGGCGCCGGGCGCGGACGGGACCTCGCTGAACGGCTGGATGCTCAAGCCCTCGGATTTCGATCCGTCGCGGCAATACCCTCTTTTGCTATACGTATACGGCGGCCCCGGCTCGCAAACGGTGCGCAACGCCTGGGGGGGCAGCCGGTATCTCTGGCATGCGTATCTTGCCGAAGAGCACGACATCGTCGTCGCCAGCGTGGACAACCGCGGCACGGGCGGTCGTGGCAAGGAGTTCAAAAGCGCCACGTACGAAAATCTGGGCATTCTCGAAGCGGAGGATCAAATCGCCGCCGCGCGGCATTTCAGCGCCCTGCCGTATATCGACGCGGAGCGCACCGGCATGTGGGGCTGGAGCTACGGCGGTTTTCTGACGCTCATGTCCCTGCTCTACGGCGACGGGCCGGATACGTTCGAGCTGGGCGTTTCCGTGGCGCCGGTTACGAGCTGGCGGCAGTACGACACCATTTATACGGAGCGGTATATGTCCACGCCGCAACGCAACGCGGAAGGCTATCGGAACAGCGCCCCGGCAACCTGGGCCGACCGCTTGCGGGACGCGCAGGACTTGTTAATCGTGCACGGCGACCTGGACGACAACGTGCATTTTCAGAACACGGTGCAGATGGCGGACGCGTTGCAAGCGGCCGGCAAGCAATTCGACCTTATGATATACCCTGGCCGGAATCATGGCATTTACGGAGGCGGGGCGCGCCTGCATTTGTATACGCTCGTCACCCGGTATATCGCGGAGAACCTGTAATCCAATCCACCCCGCATGACGACGCCCGATCTTCTTTTCAAGGGAGGCGCCTTGCTGGATCCGGTATCCGGGTCGCAGGAAGCAGCTGACGTACTGGTCCGGGATGGCCGCATCGCATCCATCGGGCCGGATCTGGCCGCGGACGGCGTACCCGTCTACGATTGCTCCGGCAAGCTCCTCTCCCCGGGCTGGATGGATATGCACGTTCATTTCAGGGAACCCGGCTACGAGCACAAGGAGACCATCGAAACCGGGTGCCGGGCTGCGGCGGCCGGCGGCTTTACCGCGGCGGCGTGCATGCCCAACACTTCTCCGCCCATCCACACCCGCGACGTCGTGGAGTTCGTTATCGAACGCGCGGCGCCGACGCCGGTGGACGTGCATCCCATCGCCTGCGTGTCCAAAGAGCGCAAAGGCGAGACGCTGACCGAAATGGGCGACCTGGTCGAGGGCGGGGCGGTGGCGTTCAGCGACGACGGGTCGCCGGTGCAACACGCCGGGTTGATGCGCCGCGCGCTCGAATACAGCGCGGCGTTCGGGAAGCCGATCATTAACCATATGGAGGACCTGACGCTGAATGCGGACGGGCATATGCACGAGGGGGCCGTGGCGACCCGGCTGGGCGTGCCCGGCATTCCGGCGCTGGCCGAGGAGGTGATGATCGCCCGCGACGCGTTGCTGGCGGAATTTACCGGCGGCCATGTGCACGTGGCGCATATTTCCACGGCGCGCGCCGTCGAGCTGGTGCGGCGGGCCAAGGCCGAGGGGGTTCGGATTACCGCAGAAGTATGCGCGCACCACCTTGCCCTTACGGACGAGGCGGTCGAGTCCACCGGGTTCAGCGCGGACGCGAAAATGCACCCGCCCTTGCGCGCGGCGGCGGACGTGGCGGCGCTCAAGGAGGGGCTGCGGGACGGCGCCATCGACGCGATTTGCACGGATCATGCGCCGCACGCTCCGTTCGAAAAGGAAGTGGAATTTCTTGCGGCGCCGTTTGGCATTCTTGGCCTCGAAACGGCCTGGGGGCTGATCGGCCGGGAACTCATTGCGCCGGGCGTGTTGAGCGTGGCCGAAGCCGTCCGGAAAATTACGGAAGCGCCCCGGCGCATTCTGGGCCTTGCGCTGCCCGCCGTCGCCGAAGGGGAGGTCGCCAACCTGACCGTGTTCGACGCAGAGACCCGATGGGTCTTCGAGCCGAAGCATATTCGCTCGAAAAGCCGCAACACCCCGTTTGTCGGCGCCGAAATGGTGGGCCGCGCCTGGGCCATCTACAATAAAAAGCAGTTCGCGCCCGCGGACGCCGCTGCGTAGCCGCATGGATCCGACTTCCCAAAAGATCCGGGTGGGGGTGCTTTTTGGCGGCGTCGCCCCCGAACACGAAGTATCCGTCATTACGGCCCATCAGGCGATGCACGCGCTGGATCGGGCGCGCTACGAACCGGAGCCGGTGTACGTCGCCAAGGACGGCGCCTGGTTCGTCGGGGACGCGCTGAAGGATATCGAGGCGTTTCAGGATATTGATCGCCTTCGCCGCGAAGCGGTTCGGGTGCACGCCGTTCCAGGCCCCGCGCATACGCTGTCGCTCATCGAACAGCAGCGCGGCGGACGGTTTGCGCGCCGCCCGGGCGTACGCGCGATCGACGTAGCGTTTCTGGCCTTGCATGGCGGGTCCGGCGAGGACGGGGGCGTACAGGGGTTTCTGGAAATGTGCAACGTGCCCTTCACGGGCAGCGGCGTCGCCGGTTCGGCCCTCGGCATGGACAAGGCGCTGTCCAAATATGTGTGCCGGGACCAGGGCATTCCCGTGGTGGATTTTCTGGCGTTTCGCGAATCGGACTGGGCGGGTCGGGAGGAGGCCTGGCTGGATCGCTGCGAGCGGGAACTGGGGTATCCCGTCGTGGTCAAGCCGGCCCGCCTTGGGTCCTCGATAGGCATTGCGAAGGCGGCGGATCGGGAGGCGCTGGACCGGGCCATAGAGGATGCTTTTCGGTACGACGGGAAAATCGTGGCCGAGCGCGCCGTGCATCCCTTGAAAGAAATCAATTGCGCGGCGCTGGGCGGGGAGGACGAGGCCATTGCAAGCGTACTGGAGCAACCCGTACAGGCGGACCAGGAGCGTTTGCTCACCTTCCGGGACAAGTATATGCGCGGAGAGGCCTCGAAACAGGGTCCGCAAGGCGCCAAGCAGCCGGAAACGGGGCGCGGCATGGCGTCCCTGGACCGCATCGTACCCGCGCCGCTCGACGAAAAAACCGCCGAACGCATTCGCGCGCTGGCCCTCAAGGCGTTTCGCGCGTTCGAATGCTCCGGCGTGGCCCGCATCGATTTTATGATCGACGAAGGGGACGGCGCCGTGTATTTCAACGAAATCAACACGATACCCGGATCGTTTTCCTTTTATCTTTGGGAGGCGACCGGCGTTTCGTTCGGCGAACTGACGCATCGGATGATCCAGGCGGCGTTCGCACGGCACCGCGCCCGCAACGGACGCATTCGCACCTACGACGTCAATCTGCTTTCCGAAACCGGCCTGCGCGGCGTCAAGGGGAGCAAATCGGCATCATGACGAATCGCTCGTCCCGTCCCGCATTGCGCAATATGGTACAGACATTGTCATTGCATCGTAACATCGTAAGCACATCGTGACCCAAGGCGCGCCCGCGGACATTCTTTCGCTTGTCGAAAAACACGACCGGCTGTTTTTGACCAGTCACGTTCGCCCGGACGGCGATGCGCTGGGCTCGGAAGTGGCTTTTGCTTCGTTTCTCCGCAAGCTGGGCAAGCAGGCGACCGTCCTCAACAGCGATCCGCCGCCCGCCAACCTGGAGTGGCTGCCCGGCATGACGGACGTGCGCGTTTTCGACGGGTCCCTCGCGCAGCGCCAGTGCATCGACGAGGCGGGGGCGGTGTTCGTGCTGGATACGAACGCGGAGCGTCGGCTGGGCGATCTGGCCGGGCCGGTCCGCGGCGCGCGCGGGCAAAAGGCGCTCATCGACCACCATACCCATCCGGAACGGTGGTTCGACGTGCAGTACGTATCCGTGCCCGCTTCGTCCACGGGCGAACTCATCTACGAAATCATCGCCGCGCACGACCCGGATCTGATCGACGCCCGCATCGCTACGGCGCTCTATGTCGCCATCATGACGGATACGGGGTCCTTTCGTTACGAGGGCGTTACGCCGAGGCTGCACCGCATCGTGGCGGATATTCTGGAGCGGGGCGCGATCGTCCCCGGGGAAGTGCACGCCGCCATTTTCGACCGCCGCCCCATGGCGGGGCTGCGCTTGCTTGGCCAGGCGCTGGAAACCGTGCGGCTGCATTGCGGAGGCCGCGTCGCCACCATCGTCGTGACGCCCCGCATGCTGGAGGACACGGGGGCAAGCAGCGAGGAAACGGAGGGGTTCGTCAATTACGCCTTGTCCATAGACGGCGTGGCGGCCGCCTTGCTGTTTCTGGAAACGGCCAAGGGCACGAAGGTAAGTTTTCGTTCCCGGGGCGATATTTCGGTTGACGCCTGGGCGCGGGTTTTTGGCGGCGGCGGACACAAGAATGCTTCCGGCGCGTTTCTTTTCGAGCCGATGGAGCAGGTGTTCGGCAAGGTTGTGGGCGCGGCGCCCCGGTACGTGGGCGTCGCCGGGTCCGATGCGGACGCCGCCGCGCCGGACGCAGCAAGCGAGGCGGAGTTCGCTGCGCTTTTCGGAACGAAATTCACCAAACGATAACCAGGGTATCCTATGTTTTCTGTAGATGTTTCGGTCGCGACCGCTTCGCTTGCGGAGCTGGACGTGGATTTGCTGATTGCGCCGGCGTACGAAGAGCGCGTCGCCGCCCGCCTGGGCGAATTGGCCTCGACGGCGGGCGATTCGGCGCTTGCCGCCGCGCCGGATTTCGATGGCTCGGCGGACGCCGCCGTGCTGTTGTACGCGCCCTCCGGCAAGGCCCGGCGGCTGGCGCTGGTCGGCCTGGGTCCGTCCGGCAAGGCGGGGCGGGAATCGTTGCGGCGGGCCGCCGCCGCCGCCGAACGCCTTGCTGCGAAGTACGGCGTCGCTTCCGTGGGGCTTGCGCTCCCGCCGGACGGCAAGGAAGAAGCGTTCGCCGCCGCGCAGGCGCTGGTGGAGGGGTATATGTTGTCCGCCTACCGCTTCGCCCGCTACAAGACCGCCCCCGCGAAAAAGGAAACCCCCTCGCTGGAGCGCATCGTGGTGCATGTCGGCACTGGGGATGCGGACGAGGCGCTTCGGGGCGCGGAGCGCGGGCGCATCCTCGCGGCGTCCGTCGCGGCGGCCCGCGACCTGGTGAATATCTCCCCGGACGAAAAGTCGCCTACGGCCTTTTCCGGCATGGTTGCGGACCTGGGCGCCCGCCACGGCTTTTCCGTGGAAATATGGGAGAAGGCCCGCATCGAACAGGAAGGCATGGGGGGCCTCCTGGCGGTGAACCGGGGCAGTCAGGAGCCGCCCACCTTCACCACCATGACCTGGAAGCCGGACCATGCGCCCGACGCGCCGCCCGTCGTGCTTGTGGGCAAGGGCGTGATGTTCGATACGGGCGGGCTTTCGCTCAAGCCCACGGCCAATTCCATGGACCATATGAAGGCGGATATGGCGGGCGCGGCGGCGGTCGTGGGGGCCATGACGGCGTTGGCCCGCCTTGATTTTCCCCGCCATGTGGTGGGGCTGGTCCCGGCCACGGACAACCGTCCCGGCGAGAACGCCTACGTGCCGGGGGACGTCGTTCGGATGCATTCCGGCAAGACGGTGGAGGTGCTGAACACCGACGCGGAGGGCCGCATGATCCTTGCCGACGCGCTTTCCTGGGCGGCTACCTACGATCCGTCGCTGGTGATCGAGTTATCCACCCTGACGGGCGCCCAGGTGGTGGCGCTTGGCTCCGAAGTGGCCGCCGTCATGACGAACGACAGGCCCCGCCCGGAAACCCGGCTCCAGGCCATGGAAGAGGCGGGTCGGCGCACCGGGGACCTGGTGCACCGCCTGCCCATGTATCCGCATTACGGCGAGTTGATGCGGAGCGAGGTGGCGGACCTGCAAAACATCAGCAGCCGCCGGGAAGCCGGGTCCATCACCGCCGCCAAGTTCCTGGAGCATTTTACGAACTATCCCTGGATTCATATCGACCTGGCCGGGCCGTCGTTTCTGCATCATGCGTTGCCCTGGCGTCCGAAGGGCGGCACCGGTTTCGGGGTCCGCTTGCTGGTCGATTTCTTGCATGCCCATGCTTCCGAATGACATAGCGGGGGCCGTCATGACGAACGACAGGCCTGGGGCGGGCGCTGCGAGCGATTCGGGCGTTGCGAACGTTTCGGGCGGCGCTGCGCAGGCCAGGGTGCGCGCCGCGCTGCCGCGCATAGCGATTACGCTGGGCGATCCCAACGGCGTCGGCCCGGAAATTGCGCTCAAAAGCGCGCAGGAATTGTCTCGCTTGCGGATCGCGCAGCCGGTGTTCGTGGGGTCGCCCCGGGCGCTCCGGGCGCATGCCGCCCGCCTCGGCAGCGCTTTTCCGACGATGCGCGCGGCGACGGCCCTGCCCGCCCGGCTCCCCCCCGACGAATGGCTCGTGCTGCGCGGGGCGGAGGAAGATGCGTTTGAACCCGTGTTCGGAGCGGTGGCCCCGGAGGCGGGCGCGCTGGCGATGCAGGCCGTCGAGCGGGCCGCCGCGCTATGCCTCGCCGGGGAAGTGGCCGCGATGGTTACCGCGCCGGTGCACAAGGAGGCTATTGCGCTGGCCGGGTATGCGCATCCGGGACATACGGAATTTATCGCCCGCCTCGCAGGTTGCGACCGGCATGCGATGATGATGGTCGCCGACGGGCTGCGCGTGGGCCTTGTTACGGCGCACATGCCGCTCTCTGCCGTGCCGCCCGCCATTACCCAGCGCGCCGTGCTGGACGCCATCCGGGTGGTCCATGCCGCGCTTCGGCGAGATTTTGGCGTAGATCGTCCGAACATCGCCGTGCTGGGCCTCAATCCGCATGCGGGCGAGGGCGGCGTGCTCGGGCGCGAAGAAACCACGGCTATCGGTCCCGCCGTTCGCGCGGCGCAGGCGGAAGGGATCGTTGCGGCCGGGCCGCATCCCGCAGACGGATTCTTTGGCGCAGGCGCGTGGCGCCGCTCGGACGCCGTGGTGGCCATGTACCACGACCAGGGACTTGCGCCCTTCAAAACGCTTGCTTTCGGGCGGGGCGTCAATTATACTGCGGGCCTGCCCATCGTGCGCGCGTCCCCGGACCATGGAACCGCATTCGACATTGCGGGTCAAGGAAAGGCGCGCCCGGAGAGCATGCTGAGCGCCATTCGCCTTGCCGTCGATATCGCCCGCCGCCGAAGCCGCCCGTGATTCGCCTTTCCAACATATCGCTTTCGCACGTATTGCCCGACGGCCATCGCCGTACGGTGGTCGAGCGCCTGGACCTGACGATAGCGCAGGGGGAGATGGCGTACCTCGTAGGACCTACGGGAAGCGGGAAAACGACCTTGTTGCGGATGTTGTACATGGACGTGTTGCCGGATCGCGGCGTGGCGGAAATAGGCAAGTACCGGACGGACAAGATGCGCGCGTCGCACATTCCGCGCCTGCGCCGTTCCCTGGGCGTGGTGTTTCAGGATTTTCAACTGCTCCCGGACCGATCAGTGCATGAAAATGTCGCCTTCGCCATGTACGTAACCGGCAAGCGGGGCAAAGCCGTCCGGGAGCGTGTCATGCAGGTATTGTCGCTCGTCGGGCTGAGCCACAAGCGGAAGCATTTTCCGCACGAACTGTCCGGCGGGGAGCAACAGCGCGTTTCGATCGCCCGGGCCATCGTGAACGAGCCGATGATGCTCCTGGCGGACGAACCCACCGGCAATCTGGACCCGAAGGTCGCCGACGAAATCCTTAAATTGATCGCTATGCTGCACCGGCAGGGCATGACGGTGCTTATGGCGACGCACGATTATCGCCTGGTCAAGCAGTTCCCCGCCCGCACGCTGGGCTTCATGGGGAAACATATTGTGGACGTAGCCCCGGAAACCTTGTAAGGCGGCGCTGATCGATTTCAGGGCGCGCCGGTTCGGGTGCGCCGGGCCGGGTTTTGGGGTTTTATGGGGTCGGGTTTGGGCCTTGTTTTGGTCCTGTCCTTAAAAACTTAGGCGCGGAAATTTGGAGGTTAAATAATTAAGGTTGGGGTTTTTTTTTGGGGTCTGTGACGCGCCTTCTCGCGAACCATAAACGTGCGGTAGGCTACGAGGGCGTAGCCGATCCCGGGCCCTATGTTTCGCGAGAATGCGCGCCCCAGACCCCGGCGTATGCGGTGATTCTTGTCGGGGCGCGTC
>JAJDWX010000045.1 GCA_022825385.1 Rhodothermales bacterium | reverse complement strand
AGTAGTGTGGCGGCCCCGCATAATGAGGAATGACACAGCCAGCGTGCCCCTCGCAGCCTCCCGAAGGGCGCGTCACGGACGCAACGTACCGAATCTACGGTGTTTTCTGCTGATTTCAATGATCCGGGCATGACGGTCTTTGCGGGCAATAGTGACGCGCTGAGCGAAGCGGCTTTGATCAGAGTATCCTTAAATATCCATAAAAAACCAGGAACCGCGCATACCCCGAAGCATACCACAAACATGTTTTACGCGCACCGAAGAAGCATGAAATACAGGACGAGAACCATGCAATGCGGCGCGGCGACGCTGCTTGCTGTCTTAACGGGAGGCTGCGCGTCTCCCGCGACAATAACCGCCGTGGACGCCTATGCGCCGCCGTCGGCGACGAGTATAGAAACGGCTCGCCTTGAGCAGTTCGATCCTTCCCCCTGGCCCGACGCGCCGCTCGACACGCTGACGGCGGTTGTACACGACGTTCCGGCGCATCTTATGGAAGGCCGCGCCGCCGAAGGACTCGAGGCGCAAGTACCGGGATTCCGGGTACAGATATTTTCGTCTATCGAGCGGGACGAAACCGTCGAAGCCCAGGAAAACGTACAGACATGGTGGCGCGAGCAACACGAAGAAGGCGCGCTCCCGGAAGACCTTTTTCCCGAAGGACTTCCCGTCCATAGCGTATACAGCCAGCCGTATTACCGCATTCGCGTCGGCGACTTTCTGTCGCGGGAGGAGGCCCGAACCTTGCATGCCGTACTCGCCCGGCGCTTTACGGATGCGTTCATCGTGCCGGATACGATCCTCATTACCCGATAACGCGCAACGAGGCCGGCGGCGCAACCTCCTGCCCGCGCAACCCTTCGCTTTCGCCGAACGCAGGCAACCAACCGCGGCGTAGCGGGTATACATTCTTTTTCGTCCAGGATAAGCGCGGCAGCCCTTCGCATCGCATCTCTGCATGCCGGAAACGGATACTCTCTTGCCCGAACGTCCCGATACGCAGGCCGCTGTCGGGGATATTCCCGGCACGTTACGGGACATTCGCGCCGCAGTCGATACGGAACTCGGCGTATTTCGCCGGTATTTTCGCGACTCCGTGCGCTCCGACGCCCGCTTGCTCGACAGGGTAACGCAGTACATGCTGCGGCAAAAAGGCAAGGAAATTCGCCCCCTGCTCGTGCTGCTGTCGGCGAAAATGTGCGGAGGCGTCAACGAAACCGCGTACAGGGCGGCGGCGCTGGTCGAATTGATGCATACCGCTACCCTGATGCACGACGACGTGGTGGACGCCGCCGAACGAAGGCGCAACGCCTTGTCCGTGAATGCGCTCTGGAAAAACAAGGTGGCCGTTCTGTTCGGCGATTTTCTGCTAAGCCGGGGCCTGTTGCTGTCGCTGCGGCACGGGGACTACGAACTGCTCCACGCGCTCTCCAACGCCGTCAGCCGCATGAGCGAAGGAGAACTCCTTCAGATCGAAAAAACCCGCCGCCTCGATATCGACGAAAAAACCTACTTTCGGATTATTTCGGACAAAACAGCTTCGCTTATCGCCGCCTGCATGGGATGCGGGGCGCTGAGCGCCGCCGCGGACCATAGCGTACTGGACATGATGCGACAAGCGGGCGAGCATCTTGGCCTGGCGTTCCAGATTCGGGACGATCTGTTCGATTATGGAGCGAAAGACATTGGCAAACCCGTAGGCATTGATCTGCAGGAAAAGAAAATGACGCTCCCGCTCATTTACGCGCTGGCGGACGCGCCCGCGAAGGAACGCCGCGATATGCTGCGCATTGTTCGTAAAAAAAAGAAAAGCCGCCGCGACAGGCAGGCCGTATACGCTTACGCAGAACGGCGGGGCGGCATTGCCTACGCCCGCCAGAAAATGCGCGAACACGCCCGCAAAGCCCGCAACCTGATCCAGGATATGCCCCCGACAGAAGCCCGAAACGCCCTGCTGGGCCTGGTCGATTACACCATAAGCCGAAACAAATAGCGCCCGCGCGCGCCGTATAGTTTGTAACCATGCCGAATCCGCTCCGCTTGCGCCTGACCCCATGAAAACCCCTTCACGCCCCCTTTCCTTGCGTTTTTTCGGATGGCTTCTTCCCGTCCTGCTGCTGGGCGGCTGGCCTGCCCTGCAAGCGGACGGGCAAGATATAGGCCCGATGCTTGCCGAACTCCACGACCTCGCGACCGCCGCGCTGGAGGCCGCGCAACAGGCCGCCGAGGCGCCTGACGTCGAAACGGTCAAGGCGCATGCGGACCAGGTCTTCGAAGCCGTCTGGGGCATGCCTTCCGGCTTGACGGAAGCAGACGCTACGGGCGCCGCCCCCATGCATGGCTGGATGACGCGCTGGCAAGTAGCCTTCGGAGATTACGACGACGCCTTCGCCGCGCGATACGAAAATGAAACGCCCGAGATCGAAGATCCTTTGCTTCTGGGCATGATGGGCCGGGGACGGTACGTTCGCCGCGTCATAGAAAACGCGATGCAGAGCAATGCGGCGGATCCGGCCATCGTTACGCACGGCCCCCATGTCGTGCATTCCCTGAACAACGTGATCGGGTGGATGCGCATCGACGACGGCGTTACGAAAGGGGAACGGCAACCTCGGGTAGACCTTACCCGCCAATGGGACGCGCCGATCGAGTTCTGGATGTCCACCGCGGACACGGGCTGGCTGCCCGAAGCGTTCTCCCAGGCCCTGAACATATTGAAAACGGAGTATGGAGGCGATGCGGACATGGCGCGAAGCCATGCCGCCAGCCTGATAGATCTCCTCGAAAAAAGCATGGAAGGGGTTGACGCCAACGGCAACGGCAGCATCGAACCCGTTCGCATGGAGGGCGGACTCCTCACTGCTTTACAACACGCCGGGTTCGCCGGATTCTCAACCAACTGACCTGCGACGCCTTTTTTCGCGTACCGCTCCCTCGTCGCATTAACGGATACAACGCCATGAAAACGCGCCGATCAGGCCTGTTCCCGCTCCTGCTCCTCGTTTGCCATTGGGGGACAATGCAAACGCTCCCCGCAAACGCCCAGGACGCCGACGCGCCTCCGCCGATCAATGAACTGCTCTCCCCGGAAGCGGTGGCGGAACAGGTGGCCGTCTCGGACGCTCGCGAGCCTGTTCGCGTACTGGTCGTAACGACAACGCACGGTTTTCGACACAGCTCCATCGAAACCATACAGGAGGCGCTCCCTGCCGTCGCCGCTACCACGGAATTCGCATTCGATATCACGGAAGACCTTGCGCTTCTCAACGAAGAGAACCTCAGCGGATACGACCTGCTCCTGTTCGCCAATTCCACGATCCGCGTCAGGACCGAAGCGCAGGAAGGCGACGGAAGCAGCGAAGCAGCCATCTACGGGTTTACGTTTCAGACGCTCGAAGGGGCCGTAGAATCTTCCTTCGCCTTCGAGAACCTGGATAGCGACGCCCCCTCCGGATCCGTGCTGAGGGCTACCGACGCCCCGCCCATTCCGCTGGAGGACATCCAGTACGATCCGCCCATGCTGTCCTTCAGTTTCGATACGCAATCGGCCTATGGGCATATTTACGTTTCCGGCGAACTGACGCCGGACGCATTCGACGCCCGGTGGCGCTCCGGCCTCGGAGACAGCGCCCTGCCGGTCCCCGCCACCCGGCAGAATCCGGAATCTACGGGCGTTCCGGACGGCATGACGGAAGCGCAACGCGAGGCGGTCCGCGCTTTTCTGGCTTCGGGCAAAGGCATTGCAGGCGCGCACGCCGCCCTGGACGCCCTGTACGGATGGGACTGGTATCGGGAAATGGCGGGAGGCGGATTGTTTAAAAACCATCCCTGGACGCAATCCGTCCGCATCCGGATAGAAGAGCCGGGCCATCCCGCCGTAGCGCATTTCGGGGACGGTTTCCAGATACGCGACGAAATCTACGTGCTCGACGCAAATCCCCGCTGGAACGTCCATGTGCTGGCTTCGCTCGACATGCGGAGCGTCGGAATCGACGAAGGCCCCGCAAGCACGCTGGCCAACGACTACCCGATTTCGTGGCTTCAGGAATACGGCGGCGGGCGCGTTTTCTTCACCGCGCTGGGCCATTTCGAAGACGTCTGGACCACGCCCGCATTCATGCAGCATCTGTTGCAGGGCATGCGGATCGCAGCCGGGCGGCTCCCGGTCGATACGCGCGGAGGAAGGCGGACCTACGAAGTGCTTGCCGAAGACATATGGCCCGACGATATCGCCGTGGACGAGCGGGGCCATGTCTGGATCGCCGAATTGCGCGGCAAGATACACCGCTACGACGCCGAAACAGGCGAAACGCGGCAAATTGCGCTCCTCGACACCACCGATCCGACCAATGTCGAGCATGGCTTGCTCGGCATCGAAGTCGATCCGGCCTTCTACGAGGGCGAACCGTACGTCTACCTGTACTACACGGAGCAAAAAACCTTCGTCAACACGCTTTCGCGGTTTACCTATCGGGACGACATGCTGGATCTCGCCAGCGAAAAAGTCCTGCTTCGCGTACCCACCGAACCCCAATGCTGCCATCAGGCGGGCGACATCGAATGGGGTCCCGACGGGACGCTGTACTTGTCCACCGGAGATACGGGCATGTCCGAAGTGCGCCCGCAATGGGAACTGTCGCAGGAACGCATCGACGACTTCATGGCCCGCCACGATTTGTCCCGCATACACTGGACTCGACTGGTGGATTCCGAACGCAGCGCGCAAAACCTGCAAGACCTGCGCGGCAAAATCCTGCGGATCCATAAAGACGGGTCCATTCCGAAAGACAACCCCTTCTTCGGGGAGCCCGGCGTACGCTGGGAAATCTACGCCTACGGGCTGCGCAATCCGTACCGCTTCAAGGTGGACCACGAAACCGGCGCGCTCTACATCGGGGTCGTCGGCCCCGACGCGGGATTCGATTACGACGAGTATAATATTTCGGAAAAAGGCGGCGAAAATTTCGGGTGGCCGCGCAATATGGGCAAGTTATTCTACAACGAGATCACACCCGAGCATATTCCCGGCTTCGCGCCGCCAATATGGGAATACACCTACGAATCCGGCGGCCGGTCCGCTACGGTCGGCCCCATCTACCGCCACGAAGGCGCAAGCGGCTTCCCCGACCTCCTGCAAAACGGCTTGTTCGTCTACGACTGGTCCCGCCGCTGGATCAAATGGGGGCAGATTGGCGACAGCGTCTTCGAAAGCGACGTGGAAGAAAGCGCGAAAAACACGCCGCTGGCCCTGCGCATCCCTGCCAGGCGCTTGCTGAACATCAAAACATTCGACGTATTGACGCGGACCGCGCCCATTTCCATGGAGACCGGGCCGGACGGCAGCATATATGTGGCGGAATTCGACGGATTCTGGGATCCCGGACCCAATTCCCGCCTTACGCGATACCGCTGGATACCGAATCCATAACCGCTGTTCGAAAAAATGAAGTCGCTTACCAACCGTATTGCAAAAATGCAACGCGAAAAAAACTTCTGTAAATCCGGGCGCAGCTATTCCCGGCGCATGCAATTCGCAGCCTTGTGCCTCGCAGGCCTCGTCGGAATCGTTGGCGCGGGCGCGGCCTATGAAGATGTGTCCTCGCAATCCGGGCGCCTGCATTCGGAAACCGCCGTTTCCGGGGACCGGACGCCTCCCGTGCAGGATGGCGCCGAGATTTACCAGGCCCGTTGCCTGTCGTGCCATCAGGCGAACGGAGGGGGCGTGCCGGGCGTGTTTCCCCCGCTCGTCGGAACCGAATGGGTGACGGGCGACGAAGAGGTGCTTATCCGGGTCGTGCTGAACGGGATGACCGGAGAAATGGAAGTAAATGGCCTGTCGTACAGCGGAGCGATGCCGCCCTGGGGAGCCTTTCTCACCGACGAGGAGATGGCGGACCTGCTCACCTATATCCGCACGGAATGGAACAACGACGCCAGCGAAATTACGTCGGAAACGGTGGCCAAAGTGCGGGAGGCCGTCGCAGACCGCAAGGAACCCTGGACCGTCGAAGAACTGGAAGCGCTCCGGGAAGCAAGGGAAAAAGCGAAAGCGGAAGCCGCCCAGGCAAAGGCGGCGGAAGAAACCGCAGCGAAGACGACAACCGAAGCGGAGGAGGAAAAATAGGTTCCGCTACATCAGCGGGTAGTAGCGCGTCAGCATGAGTACGAGCACGAACAGCCAAATGAGGTGCCCGGCGCCGACGCTCATGGAAAGTCGCTTGCGCGCGGCCTCCCGGGACGCCTGGTCGCCGGGAGAGGCCACAACGCCCCAGGCCGGACGTATCGCCAAAAACTGTACGCCCACGAGAACGAGCGTGAACAAGAGGCTCGTGTGGTATTCCGGGCCGTAAGCTCCGAATCCTCCCCCGATCAAAAACGCGACCAGCCCGAACAGGAACGTAAGCGCGGCGAACATCCCGGCGAGGCTTATGGCCTTGTCCCCTGTTTCGCGCACGGCCTCGTCGGAGGACGAAACAGCGGCGCGGGCGATGCGCCCCAACAGCAGCGCCACGCCAAACCACCCGGCGGCGGTCACAATGTGAAGCAACACGAATATATTTTTGATCGTCAGCATGGCGGTGCAAGGAATGAGTAGGTTGTACGCGGCGTCCGCGCGTCGCAACCCGAACGGGAAGCGATACGCCCGTTATAATAGGGCATAATACTATTTTTTACGCGACAAACGCACAAGACCAATAGAACCATGCGCGTGGCGGTAATAGGGGCGGGAATCGCCGGATTGACGGCGGCGTTCCGGTTGCAGCGTGCCGGCGCGGACCCCATTGTATTCGAAGCCCGGCGTCGCGCAGGCGGCGTCATCGGTACGGAGCGTATCGAGGGGTTCCTGGTCGAATACGGTCCCAACGCCATCCAGGCGGCGAATCCTGTCCTTGATGCGCTCATTCGCGACGCCGGACTGGACCCGGACCGCCTCCCTGCGTCCAAAGCGGCGCGCAAGAGATATATCGTGCGCGACGGAAAGCCGGTAGCCGCCCCGAGTTCCCCTGCCGACCTTGTTACTGGCTCCCTCTTTTCGGGGCGGGCCTGCCGCCGGGCGCTTCGCGAACCCCTCATACCCAAATCCCGCCCGTCGGCAGAGGAAAGCGTGGCCGACTTCGCCCGCAGGCGTTTCGGACCCGAAGCGCTGGACTATGGCATGGACCCGCTGGTCGCCGGCGTATACGGCGGGGACCCTGCCCAACTCGCTATGCGCCATGCCTTCCCGAACCTCTGGCGCATGGAACAGGAATCCGGGTCTATCCTGCGCGGCCTGCTCCGCAGGCAAAAAAATCGCGAAAACCGGGAGGCGGGCGGCATGTTCTCTTTCCGCAAAGGGCTTGGGCAGCTGCCCGCGGCGCTTTCCGACGCCCTGGGCGAGCGCGTACGCCTGTCCACGCCCGTGTGGCGCCTGGAACGACAGGGACGCCGCTGGATCGTTTCGGGAGATCGTCCGGCGGCGGGCGGCAAACAAACCGCCTGGAGCGAATCCTTCGACGCGGCGCTATACGCCGCCCCGCTTCATGCGCTTGCTTCCATCGCATTGCCGGAGGGGCCTTCCCTCGAACCGTTAACTCGTGTCTCGTACGCCCCGCTTGGCGTGGTCGCGCTGGGATTCCAAAAGGAACAAGTGGGCCATCCGCTCGACGGATTCGGCATGCTGGTTCCCCGCGTGGAACGCGGTATCCGCATACTGGGAACCCTGTTTACTTCGTCCATTTTTCCCGGCCCGCCCGCCGCTTCGTCCAACGCGCCGTCGAATGCGACCCGCGCGCCGGCGGGGCATATCCTGCTGACTGCCATGCTTGGCGGGATGCGCCATCCTGCGTTGGCCACGCTGCCGGACCAGGAAACATACGACCTGGCGCTGCGCGACCTGCGGAGCCTGTTGAACATTTCGGGAAAACCCGTTTTTCGGTGGCGCGCCGCATGGAAACAAGCCGTTCCGCAATATACTATCGGGTACGGGAAGGCGCTGGCCGCCATGGATCGACTCGAATCCGCCTGGCCCGGCTGGTTTATGGCGGGCAACTACCGCATGGGCGTTTCCATCGGCGACGCCGCAAAATCTGGAGAAGAAGCAGCCCGAAGGCTGTGCAGTGCGTAGGGAGGCATCCCTACGGCCCCAGCGCGCCGACCGGTACGACGCCCACATCGCCATGTGTCACATAACCATACCCATTGGGAACGATAACAGCGAGGGCTTCGGGTTTTGTTTTCATGCGGCCAGCCATTCTGCGCAGGTTTTTGATCGCATCGTCTATCCAGCGTTCTCCGAGTTTCACTTCGAAGGCCGCCCAACGTCCGTCAGGCATTTCAACAATAGCGTCGACTTCCAACCCGCGCTGTTCTCGATAGTGAAACACCTCAGCCTCAATCCCCTGAGCATAGATGCGTAAATCCCGAATAACCATGGATTCGAAAAGAAAGCCCAGAAACTTGAGATCGTTCAGGAGTTTATCGGGCGTTGCTCCTAACGCGGCTGCGGCAAGGGACGGATCCACAAAATGGCGAACGGGCGTTTTCCTCAACGCTACCGAAGATCGAAGATGAGGCGTCCACGCAGGCTGATCTTCCACAATCATAAGTCGTTGAAGCACATTAAGATATTCGGCAGCAGTATTCCGATTCACGGTCGTATCGTCTCCGCGCATGTCGGCGACCAATGTCGAAATATGCGCTGGCGTCGCCACGTTCCGGGCCAGAGACTGCAAAAGGCGCCCCATCTTGGCGGGATCCCTGTTCTTTTCGCTTGCCTGCAAAATGTCCACGCGCTGAATTTCTTTGAGGTAATCCCGGTTCGCTCGCATGGATTGCCTTACAGACTTGCCAAGATGGCCCGGCCAACCCCCAGTGCAGATAAAGTCCGTCAGCAACCGAATCGCCAAACTGGACTTGCCTGCCTTCTGATCTTCCCCGTTCAATAATTTTTTGAGCGAAATTTTTCCCGAAGACTGGCCCGCCTCAAAGAGCGACAATGGGCGCATGCGGAGCCGGGTAAGGCGACCGGCGCCCGTATGGCGCGTAACGCTATCGGAGGGAATAGCCGAGCCAGTAAGAATAAATTGTCCGGGCGCAGCGCGATCATCCACTGCGCGACGAACATGGTTCCATATCTCCGGTTCCTGTTGCCATTCATCGATCAGGCGCGGCGTTGCCCCCTCAAGCACCGAAGCAGGATTCACTGCAACCATCCGACGGGCATTGCGATCAATATCCAGCAATACCTCGCTCTTCGCTATATTCCTTGCGGTAGCCGTCTTGCCGCAAGTCTTGGGACCTTCTATAACGACGGCGCCGATGGCTTCAAGCCGTTCGGCCAATTCCCGGTCAACGATTCGTGGCCTATACACTGGCGCTTACCATGGAAATGAAAGGGTATGCAGGAAAAGGCAATATAACCCGTCGCAACCGGAAAATCAAGGCCAACAGGCAAAATATACACGTTTCAACAGGCAAAATATGCGGATTTCAACAGGCAAAATATGCACGTTTCAACAGGCAAAATGTACATGTTTCAACAGGCACAATGTACAGACCAGGACGAGCAGCAGGGCCGGCAGGCGACGGCATTGCAGGAGGCAGCCCATCGCAATGGGCAAGCCGTCACGCTTTGCTTCCCCGCAGCGCGTCGTACTCCTCGAACGTAAACGCATCGACTTCGAGGTATGCCGCGCGGGCCGCTTCGGCCGCCTCCGCCAGATCGCGTTCTTCGGCGGAAATAACCCCTGCCTCGCACGCCGCGGCCAAAGCTTTTTCCGGACGACTGCGCGCCAACGCGCCCTGGCGCATCGCGCTTCGAATCCGCGCCAGCGCCGGCTCCGATGCCGCCGCAAGCCGAAAAGCCCGCTCCAGCCGGGCAAGACTGCCGGACTCGTCTGCGCGATATACCGCCGCCGTGAACCGATCCCGCTGCGCGCCGGGCGCTTGCAAGGCCCGGGCCACGTTGCGCCCCAGCCTGTCCGAAGGATACCGACCCAGGCGGTTGATGCGGAACCAGAGGGCGCAAGGACCGCGAAGCAGCCAGGACATCCCGGCCGGCAGCCGCAAATTCTCGAAAAGCCCCTCGAAACCGGCCTGAATGCGGTATAACGCATGCTGCATGGCCCAGTGCATGAACGGAGCGTCCTCCGCGCGACGGCCCTCTGCCTCGAAACGCCGCAACACCGCCGTCCCGATATACAAGGACGAAAAAATATCCGCAAATCGACCCGTCAGTTTCTCCTTGCGCTTAAGGTCCCCGCCCAGTACGCCCATAGCAACATCCGCCATGCAGGCAAACGTAGCGGACGCCCAGACCAGTTTCCGCACATAGCGCGCCGACGGACCGCGAACCGGCGAGCGAGCGAGCCGCCCCCGGGTCAAGTAGAGCGCTTTCGCCCGGCACGCATTCCGGAACACATGCCCGACATGTTTCCACAAATTCCGGTCGAACCCACGGATGTCTCCCCGCGCCAGCGCATCGATTTCCGCATAGGCGTACGGGTGGCACCGGATAGCCCCCTGCCCGAAAATCATAAGCGTACGCGTCAGAATGTTGGCTCCCTCCACGGTAATGCCTATCGGCGCCGCCATATACGCATGGGCCAGCAAATTGCGCGGGCCGCGCGAAATCGCGTTTCCGCCAAGAATATCCATCGCGTCGTTCACAATCCGCCGTTGCATCTCCGTCGCATTGTACTTGGCGATGGCGGTCACGACGGACGGCTTCGCCCCCTGGTCTATCGCGCCGCACGTGTAGCGCCGCATGGCTTCCATGGCATACAGATACCCTCCCATGCGCGCCAGCGGCTCCTCTATGCCCTCGAATCGCCCGATAGGCAATCCGAACTGCTTCCGCACCGCTGCATGGGCCGACGCAACGCCGCACACATATTGCGCCCCGCCCGCGCTCATGGCCGGCAGCGAGACGCCCCGCCCGGCGGCAAGGGATTCCACCAGCATGCGCCAACCGGCGCCAGCCCCCTCCTTCCCCCCGATTATGGCGTCCACCGAAACCACCACGTCATGCCCTTCCGTTTTCGAATTGATGAACGCCATGCCCAGCGGATCGTGCCGCCATCCGGTTTCGACGCCCGGCGTATCCGCGGGAATCAGCGCGCAAGTAATGCCCGGCTCCATCCCCTTGCCAAGCAAGTTGTCGGGGTCTTTCAGTCGAAACGCCAACCCCAGAATGGTCGCAATGCCCGCCAGCGTAATGTACCGCTTGTTCCAGTTCAGCCGTATCCGTAGTTCTCCGTCCGCATCCCGGAAAACCACGCCTTCGGAAGCGATCGCGCCTGCATCGGATCCCGCCCCGGGTTCCGTGAGCGCAAAGGCCGGAATCTCCTCGCCGCGCGCAAGGCGCGGAAGGTAATAATCGCGCTGCGCTTGCGTACCGTAGTGAATAAGCAATTCGGCGGGGCCCAGGGAATTCGGCACCATGACGGTGATCGACAGCGGCAACGAGCGGGTCGCCGTTTTCGCCACGACCGCGCTGTTGGCCATCGCCGAAAAACCCAGACCGCCATATTCCTTCGGTATGATCATGCCGAAGAAACGCGCTTTCTTGAGCAAATCCCACGCTGCCGGGGGCAGGTCGCCGCGCCGATGCACGTCCCAATCGTCGGTCAGGGCGCACAGCCGTTCCACCGGGCCTTCCATAAATGCGCGTTCCTCGTCCGTCAGGTCGGGATACGGCGTCGCCAGCAATTTTCGGAAATCGGGACGCCCGGAAAACAAATCCCCGTCCACCCATACGTCTCCCGCCTCAATGGCCACCCGTTCGGTGTCGGAAATCGCAGGCAGAAAACCCGCCGCGCCCAACACGCGCATCATCGGGCCGGAAACCAGCAAGCGCCGAAGGACGGGCGCATGGAAAATCAGCGCCAACGCGCCCAGCGGCGCCCAAAGCCACGCCGGCGCGCCCAGTCCGTACAGCAAACCGGTCGCAAGAAGCGTATGCGCAAGCAAAGGAGCCCCCGCATAGCCCGCCGCCCAAAACGCGAGGAGCCATGCAACCACGACCCAGACGATCAACGCATCCTGAAGAAAATGGTAATAGGGCATTGCGCTGCGCTCCTTCACCCTCCCAAACGCTCAATCACGCCCGCCGCGCCCATCCCTCCGCCTACGCACATCGTACACAGGCCGTAGCGGACGTTTCGCCGCGCCATTTCCCGGATAAGCGAGACGGTCAATTTGGCGCCCGTGCATCCGAGGGGATGTCCCAGGGCGATCGCGCCGCCGTTCACATTCACGATCTCCTCGTCGAGGGCCGCCTCGCGAATCACCGCAAGCGCCTGCGCGGCAAAGGCTTCGTTCAGTTCCACCAGGCCAATGTCTTGCATACCCAGTCCGGTTTGCGACAGCGCCTTGCGTATCGCAGGCACGGGCCCCATGCCCATGACTTCGGGCGCCACCCCGGCCACGGCGAATCCGGCGAGTCGGGCTTCAGGCTCCACGCCCAGTTGCTTCGCGCGCTCCCCGCTCATCAGCGTCAGCGCCGCCGCCCCGTCCGAGCGCTGGGACGTATTGCCCGCCGTCACCGTGCCTTTGTTCCGAAAAACCGGATGCAAGCGGCCAAGCGCTTGCAAGCTCGTGTCGGAACGCGGTCCTTCGTCCGTATCGAACGTCTGGCGAATGGCCTGCGCGGCGCCCCCTTCGTAGCGCGTTTCTTCGATTTCCATAGGAAGAATTTCGTCCGCAAAACGCCCCCCCTGGATGGCCTCCAGCGCCCGCTCGTGCGAACGGAGCGCAAACCGATCCTGATCTTCCCGGGAAACGCCATAGCGCTCGGCCACATTCTCCGCAGTAATGCCCATCGAAACGTACACGTCCATGTCCTGCGCCGCCAAGCCGGGATCGGGCTGAAAAAAGAAACCCGTCATCGGCACCATGCTCATCGACTCGACGCCCCCGGCCACCGCCACCTGCGCCGCGCCCGCGCGAATCGCCTGGCTCGCCATGGCGATCGTCTGGAGGCCAGAAGAGCAAAACCGATTGACCGTAGCGCCGGGGACTTCGTCCGGCAAGCCCGCCTTTTGCGCAATCAGGCGGCCAATATTCTGTCCCTGGGCGCCTTCCGGGAAGGCGCAGCCCATCAATACGTCCTCGACCTCGCCCGGGTCAAGTCCTTCGACGCGGCGAATGGCCTCGCGCACCACGGCCGCGCCCATCTGCTCGGGACGAACCTGCCGGAGCGCGCCCCGGTCGGCCCTGCCGACCGCCGTGCGTACGCCGCAAACGATAAAAGCATCCTGCATGGGTCAATTCCTCAGCGGTTTTTTCGTTTTCAGCATGTGTGCAATGCGGTCCTGCGTTTTTTGCTCGCATATCAGTTCCATAAACACGCGGCGCTCCAGTTCGATGAGATATTCCTCGTCCACCTCCTCCGAACCGGTCAAATCGCCTCCCGTCAGCGCAAAGGCAAAACGCCCGGCAAGGAATGCGTCGTATTCGGATGCGAACCGCCCCTCGACGAACTGCCGCGCCATCACGTCCAGCGCCGCGCCGCCAGGCCGCCCCAGCACCCGGATGCGTTGCGGAACCGGCGGACGGTACCCTGCGGCGGACAGGCGCAGCGCCTCCTCGCGAGCGACATAAAGCCGCCGGTCGTCGTGCATGACGATCCGGGCGTGCGGCGACAGAAAACCCCATGCTTGCGCTTCCGCAGCGCTTGACGATACGCGGGACGTCGCCACCGTTTCGAAAAAACGCGCGATCCAGGACTGGATTTCGGAAGGATGGCCGTTCGCCGCCCGCCGGGACGCTTCCGCCGCCAGCCGCATCGTACCCGTGCCCGCCGGAATCAACCCCACGCCGAGCTCCACGAGGCCTGCGTAACATTCCGCCGACGCCACCTGATTCGGACACGCCATGAGCAATTCGCACCCGCCGCCCAGCGCCCGCCCGTGGGCCGCTGCGACCACCGGCTTGCGGGCATACCGTACGCGCTGAATCGTTTGCTGGAACGCCTCGATTTGCCGATCCACCGCCTCTGTGGCGCCCTGCTGCAAGGCGCCCGCCAGTTCCACGAGGTTCGCCCCCACCGAAAAATTACGTCCTTCGTTGCCTATCACCAGCCCCTTGCGCGACGAATCTCCTTCAACGTACTCGACGGCGCGCGCGATCGCTTCCATTACGCCCTGCCCCAGCGTATTCGCTTTCGAACGAAACTCCAGGAGCGCCACCCCTTCTCCTATATCGAGCAGGCCCGCCTCGCTCGATTCCCACAAGGTTCGGCCCGTCTCCTCCCGGATGGCGGCCAGCGCCATATACTCTTTGGGAACGGGGTCCGCCGCGTAGTCTGCGCTTGCCGGAACGTAGAACGCCCGCGCCCGCCCGTCCGTCCGATAAAACCCGCCTTGCCGCGCCGCCTTCTCCACCCAGGCGGGCGTCGCCAGATCCGCGGCGGCCATATCATGCAGCACCCGCTCCGCGCCCAGCGCGTCCCAAAGTTCGAACGGCCCCAGTTCCCATCCGAATCCCCAGCGCATGGCCCGGTCCACATCCGCGGGATAGTCCGAAATTTCAGGGATTCTGCGGGCGGCGTACGCCAGCAAATCCAGCGTCGCGGCCCGAAAAAAGTCCCCCGAACGCCCCTTCGCTTCGTACAGCGCCCGCAGCCGGTCCTCCAAAGCGCGCAAACGGCTTATTTCCAGCAGGGCGGGCAGCTGCACGGGCCGCGCAGCGCCATACGTCAGGTCTTCCGGGTCCACAGACTTGATTTCCCCGTCTTCTTTCGCGTAAAATCCGCCCCCGGTCTTTTGCCCCAGCTGGCCCGCCTGCACCAGCCGGGACAGCAAATCCGGGGGGCGAAACGCCGAGCGGCTTTCGTCGCCCGAGGCCGCCTCGTGCAAATTGGACGCCACCGCCCACAATACGTCAAGGCCCACCAGGTCCGCCGTCCGGAACGTGGCGGACCGGGGGCGGCCAATGAGCGGCCCGGTCAGCGCGTCGACTTCCTCGATCGCATAGCCCTGCTCCGTAAAACCCCGGAGCGCCTGCATCATCCCGTACACCCCAATGCGATTCCCGACGAAATAGGGCGTATCCCTTGCTACGACAATGCTTTTCCCAAGATGAACCCGTCCGAAATGCGCAAGACGAGCCAGCGCGTCCGGCTCCGTATCCGGTCCGGGAACGAGTTCCAGCAACCGCAAATAACGAGGCGGATTGAAAAAGTGGGCGCCGAGAAAACGCCGCCGAAACGCTTCGCCGCGCCCGGCGGCGATCCGCTCCACGGAAAGCCCGCTCGTATTGGTGGATACGATGGTCTCCGGGCCTATGGCGGATTCGACCTGTTCGAGCAGGTCGCATTTGACGTCCAGCCGCTCCACCACCGCCTCGATCACCCATTCCGCTTCGGACAACCGGTCCAGGTGGTCCTCAAAATTGCCAATCTCGATGCGGTCCCGCGCCGCCTCGTCGAAAAACGGCGCAGGCTTGGCTTGCCCGGCGATTTTCAGCCCTCGCTGGGCGAAAGCGTTGCGGGACGCGCCTTGCCCGAACGCCCTGTCAAGCAACAACACGCGCAGCCCTGCATTGGCAAGGTGCGCAGCGATTTGCGCGCCCATGACGCCGGCGCCCAGCACGGCGACCTTGCGAAACGGGGGCCAGACATGAGGGGGAGCGAATGCGCCCGAAACACGGTCGGACGCTGCCGTCGAGTGTGCGTTCATAGACGATATAAAACCTTGAAATTCCGTACTGAGCGTAACCGCAACGAACAGCAATCAGACGCTGCCGCCCTGTTTCTGTTCTTCCACTACCACGACTTCTGCGGGCAAATCTCCTTCGCCGTACATCGCTTCGATTTCTTCCTCGAACCGTGCTTTCACCTGTCGCCGCCGCACCTTGAGCGTAGGCGTAAGCAACCCGTTTTCCGTCGTGAGCGCAGCGATCGCTATGTGAAATCGCTTAACGCTCGACCAGGGGTCCATGCCCGCGTTGGCCTCCCGCGCCGCGTCGCGCAAATACGATTGCACGGCGGGCAAGGCGACGAGGGCGGCGGCGGGCAAGTCCTCCCCGACGCCCTGCGCCCGGGCATAGTCCCGCAGATTCCCCAGGTCGGGAAACACGAGCGCCGCGCAATACCGGTAGCCGCTGCCCAATACCATGGCTTCTTCGATCGCCGGATGCGCCCGGAGCCGATTCTCAATGGGCTGGGGCGCCACATATTTCCCCGTAGAGAGTTTGAAAAGCGATTTCTTCCGGTCCGTGATGCGCAAGTAGCCCGGCGGCGAAAACATCCCGATATCGCCGGTATGAAACCACCCGTCTTCGTCGATGACCTCCTTCGTCAAGGCCTCGTCCTTGTAGTATCCCTGCATCACGTACGGCCCCCGCGTCAAAATTTCTCCGTCCTCCGCAATCTTCGCCTCCGCTCCCGGAATCAATTCCCCCACCGTACCGGGCTGAACGCGCTCTTTTCGGTTAAAGGAGATCACGGGGCTCGTTTCCGTAAGGCCGTATCCTTCCAGCACCGCAATATTCGCCGCCGCAAACAAATTGGTCAGGCGCGCCCCCAGCGCCGCGCCGCCCGAAATAAGGAAATGCACGCGCCCGCCCAGCGCCTTGCGCCATTTCGAGAAGAGCAGGCGGTCCGCCGCCTTGAGCGCAAGCGCCTGAAATCCGGCGGGCGGGGACAATATGTTGTACCGCTCGCCCGTGGACAGCGCCCAGGAAGCGATGGCCTTCTGCGGGCCGCGCATCCCGGCGATCCGCGTCAGCACGGCGGCGTACACTTTTTCCAGTACGCGCGGCACGGTGGCGAAAATGGTGGGCCGCACCTCTTTGATATGCTGCATAAGGAACTCCTGCGTCGTGAAATACACGGACGACCCATGGTAGATAAAGCCATACTGAAGCATTCTCGCGAAAATATGGGTCAGCGGCAAAAACGAAATAATCTGCTCGCCCTCGGCGCCCGGACGATACGCCGGCATCCCGGAAAAAGACGCGAGCGCATTCGCGCTGATATTTTCATGCGTCAGCACGACGCCCTTGGGCGTTCCCGTCGTGCCGCTCGTATACAGAATGGTGGCCGCATCCTGGGGCCCCACGCGTTCGCGCAACGCAGAAACGGCGCCGGGGTCCGCCTCCATCCGGCGCCGGCCGAAATGCCGAATCTCCTCCAGCTCGCAGACCGCCACGCCTTCCGGAAGCGAACCCGCGTCCGGCGTGTCCCCGTTCGCCACGATCGCGACCGCAACCGACGGGCATTCGGGCAAGACGTCCTGGATCGCTTGCAAATGCTCTTTGCTTGACACCGCCACCGCCTTCGCCTCCGAATGCGCAAGCGCGTACCGAATCTGGTCTGGCGCATGCGCCAGATACAGGGGCACGTCAATGACGCCGGCAAGCAAGCAACCCATGTCCACGACGCAAAACGACACATCGCTTTCCATATACAACGCAAGGCGATCTCCATGGGCCAGTCCGAGTTCCGCGAGCCCCACCGCCACTTCTTCGGCCTGGCGACGAAACGCATCGAGGGAAAGAGACCGCCAGCCGCCCTCGCCGTCCGGCTCGTTGAACGCGCGGCGGTTTTCGTACCGGTCCGACGCCTCGTACAGCAAGTCGGGAAGGGTCTTCCCCAGGGTAAGCGTACCGCTGCCCGGCGGCGTGGCAAGCGTGTTTTCCGATTCCGATACGGTATCCGACATACCTGTTCCTCATGCTGAGCGAAAAAGGGCGACGCGGGGCGTACTCCGTCTTTCGCAAGAAAAGAAAAATCGCAACGAGATAAAAGCCCCGACCGGATACGTCGAGCATAAAAAAGCGTAAAAAACAGGGGCCGCCCGCATCCTTCGGACGGCCCCTGTCGGCCCATAGGAAAATTTCAGACGCGCGCTATTGCTTGCGCAAAGCCACGTTGCCCACGGCGGCGTACAGACGCAGATTCGGGCCGCCGCCATTGATGCTGCCTGCAAAGGATTTGCGGGTCCACTTGCCTTCCACCTTCAGCGGATAGTCCGTACTCGCCGATCCTACCGCGCACTCTGCGTCGACGTCCACGCCTACGCCGCCCGCCACGTACACCATGACGTTTCCGGCCCCCGTCCTGAGATGAGACGCCCCGTCCGGCTGGTCGGTAATGTATACTTCGATGTTGCCCGCGCCCGCCTTGACGGTGGCTTCGCCTTGCGTGGATCGAATCACCACATTGCCTGCGCCCGCATACACCTCCACTTCCTCGCCTGCGCTTTCGATATCGATATTCCCGGAGCCGGAAACCACCTCGACCGATCCGCTCACCGCGCCAATCTCAATGTTGCCCGCCCCCGTCACGCCGGAAACGTCCCCGGAAAAGGAGCCCAGTTCCACATTGCCCGCGCCCGTCCTGAATTCGATGTCGTAGTCTTCGGGAATCCTTGCCCGGACCCGAACCGTGAGCCGGTCGGTCGAGCGGATGCGATTCCAGAACGTATCCTCGCGATCGAAGCGCGACCCTACGTAGACGCCCCCGTCCCGTTCCTCTATTTCCAGTTCGTGCCGTTCGAAAATGCGTTCGGCCCGGGCGCGGGAGTCGGTCGTTACCTTGCGCTCCACCTCGATAAGCACTTCCCTCGCGGAGCCGGGCAGTACTTCCACCCGGCCCTGGTCTATATCCAGCTCCAGCGTACCGCCAGGACGAACCTTGTAGGAACGCTTGACCGTATCCTTGATATCGACCAGATCGGAATCGCCCGCATGGACGTTCGCCGCCGTCAGCAGCGCGGCAACGAGCAGCAGGGGCCACGTTCCGGCGTATCGGGGCAGGCGGTTCGGCATGGCGACGGCGGGTGTTTTCGACAAGGCAATTTTCGGGGGATTACTCCGCAATACGGAATTTTTCTTCCATAGTTGCGAAATGATCCAAAAATTTGCGGCCCCTGCCGTCAGCCTCGCCGAAACGAGGGCCTACAGCTCGACTTCCTCGGCCTTCGCGTCCGGCGCGCCGGACTCCGCCGGAAGCGAGTCACCATCCCCGCCGATGGCGGCTTGCAATTCGGCCAGTTCGGTCTTCGAGCCGACAACCAGGTCGCGGAAACGGCGCTGCCCGGTTCCCGCCGGGATCGGATGGCCCACGATCACATTTTCCTTGAGTCCGTAAAGCGGGTCCACTTGCGCCTTGATCGCCGCGTTGGTAAGCACCTTGGTCGTTTCCTGAAACGAAGCCGCCGATACGAACGAATCAGTCGAGAGCGCGGCCTGCGTGATGCCCAGAAGAATCGGCTGCGCCACGGCGGGCTGGGTTTCGCGCACGTCCACCTGCTGGAGGTCCTGCCGCTTCAGCGCCGAATTCACCTCGCGCATTCGCCGCCGGGTCAGAATATCGCCCGAGGACAGGTCGGAATCGCCTGGATCGGTAACCACGAACCGGTCGTAGAGCCCGTCGTTGAGTTCCTCCATGGCGAACCGATCTACCGTATAGTCTTGCAGCAAGGTCGTATCTCCCGGGTCCGCCACGCGCACCTTCTGCATCATCTGGCGCACGATCACTTCAATATGCTTGTCGTTGATCGTCACGCCCTGCATGCGGTACACCTCCTGAATCTCGTTCACGAGATACTCCTGCACGGCGCGCGGCCCCTTGATGGACAAAATATCCTGCGGGGATACCTGCCCGTCCGAAAGCTGGCCTCCTGCGCGTATAAAATCGTGTTCGTGCACCAGGATGTGCCTTGAAAGCGGCACAAGATACGTCCGGCTTTCCGATCCGTCGCGGGACGTAACCACGATTTCCTGCGCGCCGCGGCGGCGTCCGCCAAAGCGAACCACGCCGTCGATCTCGGAAACGACCGCCGGATCGGCGGGCATCCTCGCCTCGAACAGCTCGGTCACGCGGGGCAGGCCGCCCGTGATATCGCCCGTCTTGGCGGACTGGCGCGGAATTTTCACCATCACCTGCCCTGCCTGAATCTCCTCGCCCTCGTCCACCTGAATGCGCGCCCGCACCGGAAGCGTATACTCGCGATCCTTGTCTTTCGCTCGCTTTACGATGAGCGCGGGCGTCAGCGAACGTTCGCGGCTTTCGGTAATGACTTTCTCCTTGTGCCCCGTCTGCTCGTCGGATTCCTCCCGATAGGTGGTTCCTTCCACGATGTCCTTGAAGGCGATCTTGCCGGAGACTTCCGACAAAATCACGCTGTTGTAGGGGTCCCAACTGGCCAGTACGCTCCCTTTTTCAAGAATGTCTCCGTCGGAAATGAGCATCTCGGCGCCGTACGGAATGACATAGGAAATCAGGCGCCGACCGGTATCCTCCGGATCGACGATCCAGACCTCGCCCTGGCGCGTGAGCACCACGTCTTTCTCTCCGTCTTCGTCGTTCAGCGTAACGGTGCGCAGGTTTTCGTAGACCGCCTTGCCCGCGAATTTCGTCTGGAGCGTACTTTCGGCGGAGATCAAACTGGCCGTGCCGCCGATGTGGAACGTCCGGAGCGTAAGCTGCGTGCCCGGCTCGCCAATGGACTGCGCGGCCACCACGCCCACCGCTTCGCCCGTTTTCACCAGGTGTCCCGTGGCGAGATTTCGCCCGTAGCACAAGGCGCACACGCCGCGCCGCGATTCGCAGGTCAGCGCCGAACGGATCTCGACTTCCTCGATGGACGTTTCGGAAATCCGCCGCGCTCGCTGCTCGTCGATCATCTCGTTGGCCGCAACAATCAGGTCGCCGGAAAGCGGATCGCGCACGTCGTGCATGGAAACGCGCCCCACGATCCGGTCGGCCAGCGGCTCGACGATCTCCTCGTTATCCTTCAGGGCCGATATCCGGATTCCGCGCAGCGTACCGCAATCCTCCTCGATGATCGTCACATCCTGCGCGACGTCCACCAGGCGGCGGGTCAAATAGCCGGCGTCGGCTGTTTTCAGGGCCGTGTCGGCAAGCCCCTTGCGCGCGCCGTGCGTCGAAATAAAATATTCGAGCACGGAAAGCCCTTCCTTGAAGTTCGAGATGATCGGGTTTTCAATGATTTCTCCCACCGAACCCACCAGGCTCTTCTGGGGCTTGGCCATCAGGCCGCGCATGCCCCCGAGCTGGCGAATCTGCTCCTTGGACCCGCGGGCGCCCGAGTCCGCCATCATATAAATGGCGTTGAAGCCACCCTTGTCGTTGCGAAGCGTTTCGAAGAGCGTTTCGGAAACCCGGTTGTTCGTCTTCGTCCAGATGTCGATCACCTGATTGTAGCGCTCGCTCTCGAACATGAAGCCCATCTCGTAATTGCCGCGTACGCGGTCTACCTCCGCCTGCGCATCCGAAATGATCTTCTCCTTGACGTCCGGCACGATGATGTCGGCCAGCGAGAAGGTGAGCCCCGCCGTCGTGGCCTGTTCAAAGCCCAGCCGCTTGATGTCGTCGAGAAAACGGGCCGCCTTTTGAAATCCGCTGGCCTTGAGCACGCGCCCGATGATCGGGCGCAGATTGCGCTTCGTAAGCACGGCGTTGATGAAGCCGACCTCGTCCGGAATCACCTCGTTGAAAAGGACGCGGCCTACGGTCGTTTCCTCGATCTTGCCCGAAGGGACGCGCACATGGATGCGGGCGTGCAGTTCGACGCGTTCCTGGTCGTACGCCTGGCGGACTTCCGTCACGTTCGCGAAGCGCATGCCGTCTCCTTGCCGGCCGGACCGCATTTTCGTGAGATAGTACAAACCAAGCACCATGTCCTGCGTGGGCACCGCAACCGGGCCGCCGTGGGCGGGACTCAGGATATTATGGCTCGACAGCATGAGCACCCATGCTTCCAGGCAGGCGTCATGGCTCAGGGGCGCGTGCACCGCCATCTGGTCCCCGTCGAAGTCGGCGTTAAACGCCGTGCACACCAGCGGGTGCAGCCGGAGGGCCTTGCCCTCGATCAGGATAGGCTGAAACGCCTGAATGCCCAGCCGGTGCAGCGTGGGCGCGCGGTTCAGCAACACGGGACGCCCTTCGATAACCTTTTCGAGAATATCCCATACGTCCGCCGTGCGCCGGTCCACCACCTTTTTCGCGCTCTTGACCGTCTTGACGATGCCCCGCTCGATGAGTTTGCGAATCACGAAGGGCTTGAACAATTCGACCGCCATCTCCTTCGGCAAGCCGCATTGATGGATATCGAGTTCGGGACCCACCACAATCACCGACCGGCCCGAATAATCCACGCGCTTCCCAAGCAGGTTTTGACGGAACCGCCCCTGCTTGCCCTTGAGCATATCGCTTAGCGACTTCAGGGCCCGGTTCGAATCGCTGCGCACGGCGTTGGCCTTGCGGCTGTTGTCGAAAAGCGAATCGACGGCTTCCTGAAGCATGCGCTTCTCGTTGCGCAAAATGACTTCGGGCGCCTTGATGTCGATGAGCCGCTTCAGACGGTTGTTACGGATGATGACGCGCCGGTACAAATCGTTCAGGTCCGACGTGGCGAAGCGCCCGCCCTCCAGCGGAACGAGAGGCCGCAACTCGGGAGGGATCACGGGGATCACCCGCATCACCATCCATTCGGGCCGGTTTTCGAGCCGCGTGTTGGCGTCGCGGAACCCTTCGACGACGGCCAGGCGCTTCAGGGCGTCGGCCTTGCGGGCCTGGCTGGTTTCCGTTTTGATCTGGTGGCGCAATTTCTTCGACAAAGACGGCAAATCGAGGCGACGCAAAATCGTCTCCACCGCTTCGCCCCCGATGCGGGCGATGAACTTGTCCGGGTCGTCGTCGGCAAGCCGATGGTTGTCGTCCCGTATCTGGTACAGAATGTTGAAATATTCGTCCTCGTTCAGCAGCTGATTTTCCTCGACGCCATGCTCCGCCGCGCTCCCCGCCTGGATCACGACGTAGTTCTCGTAGTAGATGATTTTCTCAAGATCCTTGGACTTGAGCCCGATGAGGTGGCCGATCTTGTTCGGCAGGGTCTTGAAATACCAGATATGGACCACGGGCACGCTGAGGGCGATATGCCCCATGCGCTCGCGCCGCACCTTTTTCTGCGTGACTTCTACCCCGCAGCGATCGCATATGATGCCCTTGTAGCGAATACGTTTGTACTTGCCGCAATGACATTCCCAGTCCTTGACGGGACCGAATATCTTTTCGCAAAAAAGACCGTCCTTCTCCGGCTTGAAGGACCGGTAGTTAATGGTCTCGGGCTTGAGCACTTCGCCATGGGACCGCTCCAGCACGCTTTCCGGGCTGGACAAACTGACGGTGATTCGGCTGAACTGCTTTTTGATCTGCTGCGTCTTTCCGTAGGGCATATGGGCTGTCGCAATTCTGAATCCGGGAACGGTTCGCTGCAAGGGGCCTTGCAACGCGGTCAATCGAGACGAACTTCGAGGCCAAGCCCCTGAAGTTCTCGAACAAGCACCTGAAAACTTTCCGGCATACCGGCTTCGGGCATGTTCTCGCCCTTGACGATCGACTCGTATGCTTTCGACCGTCCCTGGACGTCGTCCGATTTGTACGTCAGCATCTCCTGCAAGGTGTGCGCCGCGCCGTAGGCGTACAGCGCCCACACCTCCATCTCTCCAAGGCGCTGTCCGCCAAGCTGCGCCTTGCCTCCAAGGGGCTGTTGCGTAATGAGGCTGTAGGGGCCAATGCTGCGCGCGTGAATCTTGTCCTCCACAAGATGGCTCAGCTTCAGCATGTAGATGTAGCCTACCGTGGTTTTTTCGTCGAACTCCTTGCCGGTGCGGCCATCGTACAACTGGGCGCGGCCGTCGGGCGGCAATCCCGCTTCCTCCAGCCGGGCCCGAATGTCTTCCATCCTGGCTCCGTCGAAAATGGGCGTGGCGAAGGAGGCGCCGAGTTCCTTGCCTGCCCATCCGAGGAGCGTCTCGAATATCTGGCCAAGGTTCATGCGCGAAGGCACGCCCAGCGGGTTCAGCACGATATCAACAGGGGTGCCGTCCTCAAGGAACGGCATGTCCTCCACGGGCACGATGCGGGCGACCACCCCCTTGTTGCCATGGCGGCCGGCCATCTTGTCTCCTACCTGCACCTTGCGCTTGCGCGCCACGTACACCTTGGCCAGTTGCACGATGCCCGGGGGCAATTCGTCCCCCATCTGCACCTGATGCTTGTCGCGCTTCATTTCGCCGTCGATGCGGCTGCGGGCGCGGGCGTAGTTGCGAAGCAACTGGCGCATGCGCTCGTTCGTATCCGGATCGATCGTCATGTCCTTGCCGGGGGCGAGCCGGTCGGGCGAGACGTTTTTGAACGCCATCTTCGTAAAACGGGCCCCTTTCGAAAGCAGGACGGCGCCGTCGCGATCCTCTACGCCCGCGGACGATTTGCGCCCTACGACCTGGAAAAACTTCTCCCAGAACGCCTCGTCCAGCGCGGCCTTGTCGCGATTGTACTGCGCGTCGATCCCGGCGAGCCGCTCTCCTTCCGCTTTCTTCGAAGCGGAGTCCAGTTTGCGGCGACCGAACAGTTCGGTGGCGATCACCACGCCCTTCATGCCCGGAGGGGCCGTCAGAGAGGCGTCTTTCACGTCGCCCGCCTTGTCGCCGAAGATGGCGCGGAGCAGTTTTTCTTCCGGCGTGGGGTCCGTCTCCCCCTTGGGCGTAATCTTGCCCACAATGATGTCGCCGGCGTTCACCTCGGCGCCTACGCGGATGACGCCTCGTTCGTCAAGGTCCCGGGTGGCTTCTTCCGAAACGTTCGGAATCTCCCGGGTGAGCTCTTCCTCGCCGCGCTTCGTGTCGCGCACCTGAAGCTCGAACTCCTCGATATGTATGGAGGTGTACACATCTTCGGTCACCAGCCGCTCGGACAGCACGATGGCGTCCTCGAAGTTGTAGCCCCGCCAGGGCATGAACGCAACCAGCACATTCTTGCCCAGCGCAAGATCGCCCTTTTCTGTGGCGAAGCCGTCCGTCAGCACGGTTCCCTGCGATACGCGCTGCCCTTTCCGGACGATGGGTTTCTGGTTTACGCTGGTGTCCTGGTTCGTTCGGCGGAACTTCACCAGCCGATATTCGCGGACGGCGTCCTCGAAACCGAGGTCCGCGTCCGCTTCGCTCTGGTCGTAGCGCACCACGATGCGCGTAGCGTCTACGTACTCGACGACCCCCTCGCCTTCCGCCACGAGCACCGCGCGCGAATCTTGCGCCACGCGCCCTTCGAGTCCCGTGCCGACCAGGGGGGCCTCCGCGCGCAGCAAGGGCACCGCCTGGCGCTGCATGTTCGATCCCATGAGGGCGCGATTCGCGTCGTCGTGCTCCAGAAAAGGAATCAGGCTCGCCGCCGGAGACACGATCTGGTTCGGCGCGACGTCCATGTATTCGACTTCTGCCTGCATCTTAATGGGAAAATCGCCCCGGTGGCGACATTTCACGTATTCGTTGACGAAATGTCCGTCCTCGGCGAGGGGGGCGTTGGCCTGGGCGATAACCGCATTGTCTTCTTCCTCTGCGGAAAGAAAACGAATCTCCTCGGTTACCCTGCCCTCTTTAACGACGCGATACGGCGTTTCAATGAAGCCGTATTTGTTGATGGTGGCGTGTACGCAAAGCGAAGAAATCAGCCCGATGTTCGGCCCCTCGGGCGTCTCGATGGGACACAGCCGCCCGTAGTGCGTGTAGTGCACGTCGCGCACTTCGAACCCGGCGCGTTCGCGGGTGAGTCCGCCCGGCCCCAGCGCAGACATGCGGCGCTTGTGCGTCAACTCGGCCAGCGGATTCGTCTGATCCATGAACTGGCTCAGCTGATTGGTCCCGAAAAAGGTGTTGATGACGCTCGAAACCGTGCGGGCGTTGACCAGCTCCTGCGGAGAAAACTTGTCCGCGTCGCGCATATTCATGCGTTCCTTGATCGTGCGGGCCATGCGCGCAAGCCCCAGCGAAAACTGGGTGGCAAGCTGCTCGCCGACCGTCCGCACCCGCCGGTTGCCAAGGTGGTCGATATCGTCTACGCTGCTTTTGCCGTTCTGCAAATTGACCAGTTCGCGGATAATGGCCACGATGTCCTCGGGCGTGAGCGTCAGCGTATCCGAAGGCGTATCGAGTTTCAGGCGCTTGTTGATGCGATACCGGCCCACCTCGCCCAGATCGTACCGCTTTTCGCTAAAAAAGAGCCTGTCGAGAATGCCCCGCGCATTGTCCAGGTCGGGCGCCTCGCTGCCCCGAAGCTGCAAGTACATGTACTTCAGCGCCTCGTCCGTCGAGTGGGTGGGGTCCTTCCGCAGCGTGTCGATCAGCGTGGACTTGTCGATCTGCTCTTCCTCTTCCTTCTTCAGCAGCCAGACCTTCTTGATGCCCGCCGCCTTCAGTTTGGGATAATCTTCCTCCGCGAGCGTATGGGCCGCGGGCAGGATCACCTTGTGCTCTGTTCTCTCCTCGAGAATCTCGCCGGTATCCTCGTCCACGATCTCGTGCACTTCCGGGACCGTAACCGCCGTCGCCAGGTCGCGACCAATCAACTTGCGATACACCCGCTTCGTAGAAGAATCCCCCTCGTCGGCCAGGTCGAAGAGGTGCATGATCGCATCGTTTCCGGAATGCCCCAACGTGCGCAAAAGCGTCGTAACCGGAAGTTTTTTCTTCCGGTCGATGTACGCCCACATGACGTTGCTTACATCGGTGGAAAATTCAATCCACGACCCCCGGAAAGGGATGACGCGCGCGGAATACAACTCTGTCCCGTTCGGGTGAATGCTCAACCCGAAAAACACGCCGGGGCTACGGTGCAACTGCGAAACGACCACGCGCTCCGCGCCGTTGATGACAAAAGCGCCTTGCTTCGTCATAAACGGCAGGTTGCCCAGGTACACCTCCTGCTCGATGGCTTCCGCCGGTTCGTCCTCGTCCTCGTCCTCCTTGCTCGACAGACGAAGCCGGGCCTTGAGGGGTACGGCATAGGTCAGGCCCTGCGCAATGCACTCCGCTACCGAATGCTTCGGCGTATCCAGTTCGTAGTCTATGAATTCAAGGGTATACCGCTCGCGACTGTCCTGGATAGGAAAATGCTCCCTGAAAACGCCCTGGAGTCCAATGTCCTTGCGCTCTTCCGGCGGCGCGTCCGGCTGCGCGAAATCCGCGAAAGACCGGAGTTGGATAGCCAGAAAATCCGGGTATTCGCGTATGGTCGGAATGCGAGCGTAAGAGATGCGCTTGCCTTGCGTGGCTTGACCGTTCGTATGAGACATGGATGCAGTGGCTTGAGAAGGAAAAAAACGGATCGAAGAACGACAACGGCGCTTGCGGCGCCCGCGCGCAAGGCGGAGGACCGCCCCCGCTTATTTGAGCTCGACTTCGGCGCCTGCTCCTTCAAGCCGTGTCTTGACTTCCTCCGCCTCGTCCTTGCCGACTGCCTCCTTGACCGCGTTCGGCGCGCCGTCTACCAGCGCCTTCGCCTCCTTCAGGCCAAGGCCCGTGAGGCTGCGCACCTCCTTGATCACGGCAATCTTGTTGCCGCCGACGCCCTTGAGCACTACGTCGAATTCCGTTTGCTCCTCGGCGGCAGCCGCACCGTCGCCTCCGGCGGCGGGGCCTGCTACGACCGCCGCGGCGGCGGCCGCCGGCTTGATGCCGTATTCCTCTTCGAGCAAGGTCGCCAGGTCGTTGGCCTCCTTGACCGTAAGGTTGACAAGTTCTTCTGCGATTTTCTTGATGTCCGCCATGGTTTATGTGTTCTCCTGCGAGCAGTCTTTGTCGCCGGTTCCGGCCACTGTGCCGCGCATTAAGGATGGATGGTGAAAACGATAATGAAGGTTGAGGTCGGAACGCCGCAGCGTCATGCGGCGCGATCGGCGATCTCGCGAATCGCGCCCGCCAGATTGCGCGCAGGCGCCTGCGCGGCGGCGACCACATTGGAAACGGGCGCAAGCAGCAAGCCCACAACATCGCCGAGGAGCTCGTCTTTCGACTTGAGCGAAGCCAGCGCATCCAGCGAGCCTTCCCCGTAAAAGGCGCCGTCTATGTAGACAGCCTTGACTTCGGGGCGCTCCGCCGATTCGTCTTTCAGAAAATCCCGAATGACGCGGGCCGGCGCCGACGGCTCGCCGCCAAAGGCGATCGCCGTGGGACCTTTCAGGTAGTCCAGCAAGGGACTATACGCGGGACGCCCCTCCATCGCGATCCGCACCAGCGTGTTCTTGTACACCTTGAACGACACGTCGGCGGCGCGAAAACGATTGCGCAACTCGTTGGCCTGGCCGACGGTCAGCCCGGAATAATTCGTCAGGTATACGATGGCGTTGTCGTCGAGCATCCGCCCGATTTCCGCAATCATCGTTTCCTTTTCCGTTTTGGTCATGGGCATGTCGGCGCCTCGCTGTCTCAATCCGTTGCTTTGCTGTCCGGCGCAAGGGCCGGGGTATATTTTCGTGCTGACGTATTCGTGCTGACGTACGATAATCGGGACCCGGGCGCTATCGCAGCGCGCTTACGACCTGGACCCGGTCCAGCGGAACAGGCGGGCCCATCGAGGTCGAAATCGAAGCGGCCCGCACGTATGCGCCCTTTGCCGAAGCGGGGCGCAGCCGAAGCACTTCCCGGATAAACACTTCCGCGTTCTCCCGGAGATGCTCCGCCGAAAACGACGCCTTCCCTATGGCCGTATGCAGGTTGCCGGACTTGTCCACGCGAAAATCGATTTTGCCTGCCTTCACCTGCTGAACCGCCGGTCCCACATCCATCGTGACCGTACCGCTTTTGGGGTTTGGCATCAGTCCTCTCGGGCCCAGTACGCGGCCCAGTTTGGCGACGTCGCGCATTACGTCGGGCGTGGCCACAACCACATCGAAATCCGTCCACCCTTTTTTCTGGATGCGTTCGATGAAGTCGTGCAGGCCGACGTAATCGGCGCCCGCCGCCCTCGCTTCGTCCTGTTTGCTTTCGTTCGCCAGCGCCAGCACGCGCACCTCCTTGCCCGTGCCATGCGGCAGCGCCGCCGTGCCGCGGACCATCTGGTCTGCGTGGCGCGGATCGACCCCCAGCCGCAAATCTATATCGACCGATTCGTCGAATTTGGCCAGGCCCGCCCTCGCTACGAGCGCGCAGGCGTCTTCCAGCGTGAAGGGCCCGCCTCCGGCCTCTTTGACCATTTCGGCGGCCTGACGATACCGTTTTCCTTTTTTCGCCATCCGATTACGCAGCGGATGCAGTGCTTGTGTCTGTGATGATGGAATGCGCCGGACGCAGAACGTCGATCCGGCCGTATGCTGTCCCCATTCAGGCGGGGGCGCCTTCGACGCGTATTCCCATCGACCGCGCCGTGCCGGCGATCATGGAAGCCGCGTTGTCCAAATCGAATGCATTGAGGTCCGCCATCTTCTGCTCGGCGATATTGCGGCAATCCTGCCAGGTCACCGTGCCCACCTTCTGGCGCAGGGAATCGCCGGAGCCCGAGGGAATCTTCGCCGCCATCTTTAACAGCACCGCGGCGGGCGGACTCTTGACGACGAAACTGAACGTCTTGTCCGCGTACACCGTGATCACCACAGGCAGGACAAGCCCCATCCTGTCCTGCGTCGCGGCATTGAATTGCTTGCAGAAGTCCATGATATTCACCCCATGCTGCGCCAGCGCAGGACCTATGGGGGGCGCCGGATTCGCTTGTCCGGCCTTTATCTGGAGCTTGACATACCCGCCGATTGGCTTCGCCATAGTCGAAATACGATTCAAGTGCGGTGCGAACGCCGGATCGTCGTACCCGTCGGCACGCCCGGCTCCCGCTTTATGTTAACCCGGAAACAACTTAGCCTTCCAATATAGGGCATTCCGATGAAATGCGCCACAAAAAAACGACGGCGCGCCAAGGTTCAAGCGAAATTCACAATTCGGCGCGTCAATCGCCTCGCTCTACCTGCAAATAATCCAGTTCGAGGGGGGTCTTGCGCCCGAAAATCGACACCATCACCTTGACCTTCATCTTGTCCGGGTACACCTCCTCGACCACGCCCTGGAAATTGTTAAAGGGGCCATCCACCACCTTGACCTGATCTCCCCGCTTGAACGGCATCTCCGGCTGCTCGCCCGCCTCCCGGACTTCGTTCATTTTACCCATGATCCGGTTGATCTCGTCGGGCCGCAGCGGCGTCGGTTCGTCGCCCGTGGTCAGAAAGCCAATCACCGAGGGCAGGCTGGAAATGACATGCTGCAACTCGGTGTCGAGCGCGATATGCAGCATCACATATCCCGGGAAGAAGGTCTTTTCGCGGGTGCGCTTTTTGCCGCTGCGCATCTCGAAAACGGTCTCCGTGGGGATCATGACCTCATTGATCCTGTCCTGCAGGTTGAGCCGCTCTATTTCCTTTTCGAGATAGTGCTTGACCTTCTTTTCGTGACCCGAAAACGTGCGCAGCACGTACCATTTACGGATAATTTCCTTGTCCTTGACCATCTTGTCGCGTGCCTGAGAAAAATGTCTCGACAGATATGCTTGCCAACGAGCGGATCAGCGGTAGATGAACTCCAGCGCCCGGCTAATGACCTGATCGGCGCCCCAGATGTACAGGGACACGATCATGGTCGCCAGCAGGGTGATAAGCGTATTGCTGATCAACTCGTTGCGCGCAGGCCAGCTGACCTTGCGCATTTCCTTGCTTACGTCGCCCAGATATTGAACTACCTTCATAACCGATTCGGGTTGCGGCGCAAAGCGCCATGCGTGTTGCGGGCACGGGCGGCAGGACTCGAACCTGCAGCCTGCGGTTTTGGAGACCGCTGCTCTGCCAATTGAGCTACGCCCGTGTGTACGGCGGCGGCGTACTCGCCAATCGATTCGCAGTATGCGAAAAGCGGCGCGGCGTCGCATGAGCCGCCTATCGGATTTGAACCGATGACCCCTTCCTTACCATGGAAGCGCTCTACCACTGAGCTAAGGCGGCCGGAGCGAACATGCGCTCGCTGGAGCGGAAGACGGGATTCGAACCCGCGACCCTCAGCTTGGAAGGCTGATGCTCTACCACCTGAGCTACTTCCGCTATGATCGCGATACGCCCGGCGCCGTTGCGGCGGAAGGTCTCCGCAACGCAACGCCGCCGAACGAAAAAGGGTGGGCAGGGGAGGATTCGAACCTCCGAACCCTGAGGGAGCAGATTTACAGTCTGCCGCCTTTGACCGCTCGGCCACCTGCCCGGTATGGTCGAAGCATGCGCTCCGCAAAAGTTTTCTCAAAGTCACGTATTCGAATACAGAGCTGGCGAAGGGACTCGAACCCCCAACCTGCTCATTACAAGTGAGCTGCTCTACCGGTTGAGCTACGCCAGCTTCGCCGCGTTGCGAGTAACCACAGTCTTTTAAGATACGCACTGCGGGGCGTCGAGTCAACCTGCATGCCGCAAAAAATCAAGTCAACATATCCCGAAGCGGCGGCAAAGTTTCCTTACCGGGGCTTGCTTTTTGCATTTTCAGCCGATTTCCTTGCGGAACGCTTGCGCTTTCGCGCATATCGGCGTACGCCGACGGCCAGCAAGGCCAGTCCCAGCAACAGCAATACGGCTTGTCCGTATCCGCGAAGCCAGTAGCCAATGTCCTCCCAGCGATCGCCAAGGGCGTAGCCGGCCCAGACGATCAGCAAGATCCAGACAATAGCGCTCAGGGCGGACACCGCCGCCGTGCGCCAACCGTCCATGCGGGCCATGCCGACGGCAAGCCCGATTACGCCGCGCAGCCCCGCCAGGAACCGGTTGGCGGCCACCAGGCCATAGCCCCAACGATCCAGGCGGCGGCGGGCGGCGTCCATCCGCTCCGGGGGAATCCATCGGAACCAGCGCGACCGCAGCACGGCGTCGCCCACCGTATATCCGATGAAATACATGGTCATAAACCCCGCCACGCTGCCCAGCGCGGCCACGCCCGCCACCAGCGCGAAATGCAATTTGCCCACGCCCGCAAGGTATCCGCCGAACGCCACGGCCATGTCTCCGGGAACCGGGGGCAGGACATTCTCCGCGTAGGCGACGAGGAAAATACCGGCGTACGCCCATGCCGGAGACAACCCGTCCAGCCATATCGTCAGGTCATGCAGCAGATCGCCCATCCTGGTCCGTCCTGATATCCGTACTGACAATGACGCACACGGCGTACGCAGCCGCGCCTTCCTCCCGCCCCATGGGGCCCATCCCCTCGTGGGTCGTGGCCTTCACGGACACCGCGCCTTCCTCTACGGAAAGGCGCTCCGCAATGACGGCGCGCATGCGAGACGCATAGGGCCGCAGGCGCGGGCGCTCAAGGACCACCGTCGCGTCTACGTTGCGCGCGCGGTAGCCGGCTTCCGCAAGTTTGTCGGCCACGCGGCCCAGCAAGTCGGCGCCCGCCATGCCCGCCCAGCGCGGATCCGTATCGGGAAAATGGACGCCTATGTCGCCCAGCGCCGCCGCCCCAAGCAGCGCGTCGGCGATGGCGTGCAGCAGCACGTCGGCGTCGGAATGCCCGGCGAGCCCCTTGTCGAAAGGAATCTCTACGCCGCCGATCATCAGGGGGCGGCCCGCTACGAGGCGGTGCGCGTCGTATCCGAAACCGATTCTCATGCGTCCGCGGGAATAATGCGTTCGGAGGCGGACTGAATGACGCCCGCCAGTTTGTAGTCCGTGGCCGTGGTCACCTTTACGTTCAGGGCGCTTCCGCCCACCAGCGCGACCGGACGACCGATACGCTGCACAAGCATCACGTCGTCCGTCGCCTCGACGCCCTCGTCGCGCGCCGCGCGGTGCGCCTCTTCCAGCCAGGCGCGGCGAAAGGCCTGCGGCGTTTGCATGCGATAGAGCCCCTCCCGGTCCACGGTGTCTCCAAACAGGCCGTCGGAGACGAAACGCAGCGTATCCGAAACGGGCAACGCCAGGGACGCGGCGCCCTTGTCCGCCGCCGTATATATCAAGGCGTCGATGCAACCTGAAGGGACGAAGGGGCGCGCCGCGTCGTGCACCAGCACAATGTCCCGGTCGGGCGATGCGGCCTGGGCGGGAGGAGCCGCCGCAAGCGCCGCCGCCACGGAATCCTGCCGGGCGGCGCCGCCCGCCGTAACGGCATGGATTTTCCGAAACCCCCGGGAGCGCAAATCCCGCGCCAGCCACTCCGTATCGCGCTCGGGCGCAGCCACCACGATATGATGGACGCGGGGGTGCTTGTCGAAAACGCGGAGGGTTTGCACGAAGAGCGGGACGCCGCCCAGGTCGCGGTATTGCTTGCGCTGCCCCCCCATGCGTACGCCGCTGCCCGCAGCCGGGACGAGTACCGTAACGATGGGCAACAGGGTCTTCACAAGCGTTTCCAGGTCCACAGACAGAGCGCGCGGCGCAGCGACAACGTTACAGGATAAGCATTGCGTCCCCAAAGGAGAACAAGCGATACTCCTCCTGCACGGCAAGGTTGTAGGATTCCATGACGAAGTCGTGCCCGGCGAACGCCGCCGCAAGCATCAGCAACGTGCTTCTGGGTTGGTGAAAGTTCGTAAGCAGGCGCTCGGTGATTCTGAATTTGTACGGCGGGCAAATGAATTTGTCGGTCCACGCCAGGCCGGTGGGCTTGGACAAGTACGAAGCGGAAAGGCTGGATTCGATGGCCCGAACCACCGTCGTGCCCACCGCCGTTACCGTATGGTCCGGGGACAACAGCGCCTTGTTCACGGCGCTTGCCGTCTCTTCGGAAATAATAAAACGCTCCGAATCCATGCGGTGCTTGGTCATGTCCTCCACTTCGACCGGACGAAACGTGCCCAGCCCGACATGCAGCGTAACGGGCAGGATCCGAACGCCTTTGGCGCGAAAGGTTTCGATCAGGTCGGGGGTGAAATGCAGGCCGGCGGAAGGCGCCGCGACGGCGCCCCGCCGCTCTGCGAAAATGGTCTGGTACCGCTCCCTGTCCTCTTCCTCGACCTCGCGTTTTACGTAGGGCGGCAGCGGCGTTTGCCCTATCTCGTCTATCTTGGCATGCAGGTCCGCGCTGGAACCGTCGAACACGAAGCGAATGGTCCGCCCCCGCGACGTGGTGTTGTCGATCACTTCGGCGACCAGGCCGCCGTGGAAATAGAGTTTGTTGCCGATGCGGATCTTCCGCGCAGGATCCACGATCACGTCCCACAATTTGCTCTCGGCGTTCAGTTCCCGGAGCAGAAAGACCTGGATGTTCGCGCCGGTCTTTTCCTTGTTCCCGAACAGGCGGGCGGGAAAGACCTTGGTGTCGTTTACGACAATGACGTCCCCCTCCCCGAAGTATTCCGGAAGGTCCCGAACGTACCGGTGGCGAATGGTCCTGTTCGCGCGATCCAGCACCATGAGCCGGGCCGAATCGCGCGGTTCGGCAGGGTATTTCGCTATAAGGTCCTTGGGATATTCGTACTTGAAATTCGATACTTTCATACAGAATCTGCATGCGGGGAGCAAAGGGACCGCGCCGCAAACGCCCGAACAGGCGGAGGGTTTCCTGCATGGGGCGGGAAGGACGAGGCGGGGGAAAGGCCCAAGCGGCTTCGGGCTTGATTGGAGGGCGTTTTTTTGGGGTTGGGGCGTCGGGGCTTGTTTCGGGGGGCGCCTTAAAAACTTAGGCGCGGAAATTTGGAGGTTAAATAATTAAGGTTGGGGTGTTTTGGGGTCTGTGACGCGCCTTCTCGCGAACCATAAACGTGCGGTAGGCTACGAGGGCGTAGCCGATCCCGGGCCCTATGTTTCGCGAGAATGCGCGCCCCAGACCCCGGCGTATGCGGTGATTCTTGTCGGGGCGCGTC
>JAJDWX010000033.1 GCA_022825385.1 Rhodothermales bacterium | reverse complement strand
GACGCGCCCTTCGGGAGGCTGCGAGGGGCACGCTGGCTGTGTCATTCCTCATTACGTGGGGCCTGCCACGCTGCTTCGTCATTCCTTGCCAGCGCACCCCTCGCAGCCTCTGAGCTTCGCGGATTTAATCAGAGTATCCTTAACGGCTTGCCTTGCCCGTGATTACGAGAGAAAATCGCCGTCGCGGCGCCTCCTGCGCGGAAACGATCCAGGCGGCGATGCGTACGGAACAGACGCGGCAAGCATTGCAAGCCATCTGTAAACCTCAAACGGAGCGCGCAATGAGAAACATAAACGCATGGCCCTGGAAAGGGATATGGCAAGCCATAGGCGCGTTGGCCGCCGTAATGGCTATCGCGTATTTCCCGTACGTATTGCTGCATGGCGACCTGAACCGGCTGGAGGAATCCATGGACGAGCAATTCCAGTCGGTGAACGAGCAATTCAAGGAAGTGAACGAGTCGGTAAAGGAACAATTCAAGGAAGTGAACGACAAGTTGGCCAACATAGACAAGCGCTTGGCCGTCGTTGAAGATCGGCTTGGCATTCCTGCTCCGCCCGTCTCTGTGAAATCGGATTCCACGCTTGCGCCCCGCGCCGGCCCGGAGTCCGTGGCTTTGTCCGTCCTCGAATCGGAGTAACCCGCCTCCTGCCCGCGTCGCCTGGCTTTTTGGCGGCATAGCCCCTTTGCGGGCGCGCCTCCCCGGAAAGGTCGGTTAAAATAATAAGGCGCGAAAATTTCGAGGTTAAATAATTAAGGCGAGACTGATTCAGGGGGCTGGAGTGTGCCTTTTCACGAAACATCGGGCCCCGAATAAACATGCAAACCCATCGTCTGTCGCGCCCTTATGTATTCGTGAAAAGGCGCACTCCAGGCCCCGTTGTCAAGAAAGGCGCGTCCCAGTCCCCGTTGTCAAGAAAGGCGCGTCCCAGTCCCCGTTATTCGCCCTTGTAGATTGATCGCGTCCGGCTCCCGTTGCCGAATCCTTCATATTTTAGTACCTTATATCGCTTTGCCCAACCAACCGGACGAACGATTTTATAATGAGCGATCAAGTAAGCGCTGCCTATTCCGGCCAGGCCGACGTATATCCGCCGTCCGCCGATTTCAGAAAAAGAGCGTGGATTTCGTCTCGCGAACAATACGACGCCCTGTATCGCCGATCCATAGCCGACCCCGAAGGATTCTGGAAGGAGCAGGCTACGCGCATCGACTGGTTTCGTCCCTTCCATACCGTTCGGAACGTATCCTGGGCGAGCGACGATCTGTACATTCGGTGGTACGAGGGCGGTACGCTGAACGCCTGCTACAATTGCGTGGACCGGCATTTAGCCGAACATGGAGACCGCCCGGCGCTTCTTTTCGAGCCGGACGATCCGAACGACGCCCCGCGGGCTATTTCCTGGCGCGAATTGCACCATGAGGTGTGCGTATTCGCCAACGTGCTGAAGCGCGTCGGGGTGCGCAAGGGCGACCGCGTGACGATCTATCTGCCCATGATCCCGGAGGCGGCCTATGCGATGCTGGCTTGCGCCCGGATCGGCGCAGTGCACTCCGTGGTGTTTGCGGGATTTTCCCCGGATTCCCTTGCGGACCGCATGCTCGATTGCGATTCGAAAACGCTGGTTACCGCCGACGAAGGGGTGCGCGGCGGCAAGCGCGTACCGCTCAAGCAGAATGCCGACAAGGCGCTGGCGCGGTGCCCGGACGTCTCCTCCGTGGTCGTGGTGGAGCGAACCGGCTCGGGCGTTCCCATGGCGGAAGGACGCGACCACTGGTATCGCGAGGCGCGCAAGCAGGTGGACGCCCGCTGCGACCCGGAAGAAATGGATGCGGAAGATCCGCTGTTCATTCTGTATACGTCGGGTTCGACCGGCAAGCCGAAAGGCGTTTTGCACACCACCGGAGGCTACCTGACCTACGCCTCCCTTACGCACCAGTACGTATTCGATTGCCATGAGGACGATATATTCTGGTGCACGGCGGACGTGGGGTGGATTACGGGACATACCTACATGGCGTACGGCCCGCTGCTTAACGCCGTCCCCCAGGTTTTCTTCGAGGGTACGCCCACCTGGCCCAGCCCGTCGCGGTTCTGGGACGTGGCGGATCGGCATGGGGTCACCATTTTCTACACGGCCCCGACCGCCATTCGCGCGCTCATGCGGGAAGGCGACGAATACGTTACGCGCGCGGACCGGCGTTCGCTTCGGGTGCTTGGCACCGTAGGCGAACCCATTAACCCGGAAGCATGGAAATGGTATCGCGATATCGTGGGGGAGGGGCGGTGCCCCGTGGTCGATACCTGGTGGCAAACCGAGACGGGCGGGATCATGATTGCCCCGTTGCCGGGCGCCATCGATCAGAAACCCGGTTCGGCCACGCTTCCTTTTTTCGGGATCCGTCCCGAATTACTGGATACGGAGGGCGCCGTACTGGAAGGTCCGGGGGCCGGTTTGCTGGCCATCGCGGGTTCGTGGCCGGGCCAGATGCGCACGGTGTACCGGAATCACGACCGATTCGTCCAGACGTATTTCAGCCGGTTCGAGGGGAAGTATTTTACGGGAGACGGATGTCGCCGCGACGAGGACGGTTATTACTGGATCACGGGGCGCGTGGACGATGTGCTCAACGTATCGGGTCATCGGATGGGGACGGCGGAGATCGAGAGCGCGCTGGTGTCGCACGGCGAGGTGGCGGAAGCCGCCGTCGTGGGGTTTCCGCACGAGATCAAGGGGCAAGGCGTTTACGGATTCGTAACGCTTGTCGCAGGCGTTGCGCCGAGCGAGGACTTGCGCGCCGAACTCGTGCAGCATGCGCGCCGGCAAATCGGCCCGATCGCCCGGCCCGACTGCATTCAGTTCGCGCCTGCGTTGCCAAAAACGCGCTCCGGCAAGATTATGCGCCGAATTCTTCGTAAAATAGCAGCCAACGAATATCAGGACCTCGGCGATACGTCCACGCTCGCCGATCCAGGCGTGGTCGAGGAACTGGTCGCAAGCCGCCAAAACAGGTAAAGGCATACCGCATGAAACGAAGAACATTTCTTGGAAAGAGCGCCGCGGTCGCCGCAGGCGCTACGCTGGGCGCGCCCGCCGCACTCGAAGCCGCGCCCCGCCTTGCGTCCGCCGCGCCCCGCGCGGGCCTCAAGCATTCGGTTTGCCGATGGTGCTATTCCGGCCTTACGCTGGAGGAATTGTGCGCAGGCGCCCGGGCCATCGGCATGCACTCCGTGGAATTGCTGAACCCGGAGGAATTCGACGTCGTCAAGGACTACGGACTCACCTGCGCGATGGCGTTCGGTCCCTCCTCAATTCCCGACGGGTTCAACCGTACGGAATTTCACGAAAAATTCATATCCGGGTTCAAGGAGCTGATTCCGCGGGTGGCCGCCGCCGGTTTTCCGGGTATCATCTGTTTTTCGGGGAATCGCCGGGGCATGGACGACGAAACAGGGCTGGAAAATTGCGTTCAGGGCATTCGCCAGATCGTGGGAGACGCGGAGCGACACGGCGTCACCATTTGCATGGAATTGCTCAACAGCAAGGTGGACCACCCGGATTACATGTGCGACAGAACGGAATGGGGCGTCGAACTGGCGAAGCGCGTCGGCTCCGAACGCTTCAAGCTGCTGTACGATATTTATCACATGCAGATCATGGAGGGGGACGTCATTCGCACCATCCGCGAACACCACGAATACATCGGACATTACCATACCGGAGGTAACCCCGGGCGAAACGAGATCGACGAAACCCAGGAATTGAACTATCCGGCCATTATGCGCGCGATTCGCGAGACGGGATACGACGGCTATGTCGGCCAGGAATTCATCCCCTCCCGGACGCCGCTCGTCAGTTTGCGCGAAGCCGTTGCGCTTTGCGACGTATAGAACCCCTTAACCATCCATCCCTTTCGCCATGACTTCCCGAAGAAAATTCCTTGCCCGCATGGGCTCCATGATGGCTGCGCCGGCCGTACTGCCCCTCGCCGGTTGCGGCGGGCAGGGAGAAAGCGCCGCGCCGGTTTCCGAAGCCGACATGGCGGCGCCCGCCGAGTCCGCCACGCCCATTGGCGTACAGTTGTATAGCGTGCGCAACGAGCTGGACGCAGACGTTCCCGGCACGTTGCGGGCCGTGCGCGAGGCGGGGTTCGACCGGGTAGAGACCTATAGCCTGCACGATATGTCCGTTGCGGAGTATCGGGCCTTGCTGGACGATACGGGCCTTACGGTGGGGAGCGTGCACGCCCCGTACGAACGGGTGGCCAACGATATTGGCGCGGTGGCCGAGGAAGCGCATGCGCTGGGTTCTCCCTGGGTTGCGGTGGCGTGGATTCCGCACGAGGGCGAGTTCGGCGCAAGCCATATCGATCAGGCCATCGCCGATTTTACGGCGGCGGGCGAGGCGCTCCGGTCGGAAGGCTTGCGTTTTGCGTACCATTGCCACGGCTACGAATTTCGCCCGGCGGAGGAAGGCGGCACGCTTTTCGACCGATTCATGGAGCGCACCGAGCCGGGCGTGGTGGATGTGGAAATGGACGTGTTCTGGGTCCAGTGGCCCGGGTTCGATCCGGTGGCGCTGATTGAAAAATATCCGGGACGCTTTCCGTTGTATCATATGAAAGACATGCGGGAAGGCACCGAACTCGGCGATTTGAGCGGGCATGCGCCGCTCGAAACGAATGTGCCCCTTGGCCAGGGGATGATCGACTTTCCGGGCATCGTCCAGGCAGCCGAAGCGAACGGCGTGGAACAGTACATCATCGAGTACGAATACGAGGACGCGCTGATTTCCATCGAGCAAGGCCGCGAGTATCTCGAGACGCTGCAAGGATAGCGAATGCCCATGCATGTCGCCAAAGCCTACTGGCGCCGGCAACTTCGGCGGACCGGTTTATTGCTTGTCGCCTGGGCCGTGGCCGGTCTGGGATGCAGCGTGCTCTTCGTGGAGCAGCTCAACCGAATATCTTTCGGAGATATGCCATTCGGATTCTGGATGGCGCAGCAGGGGTCTATTTACGTATTCATTCTGCTCATCTTCCTGTATGCGCTGCTCAGCGGGCGCGCGGACCGCGAAGCGATCCTCGAACCCGACGCCGAAGACGACGCGGCGTCGCCGCCGACCCCGGAGGGATAAGCGATGGATATTCAAGCCTGGACCTGGGTTACGGTCGGCCTTACGTTCTCGCTCTATTTATATATAGGGTACCGGAGTCGCGTCCAGTCCACCAAAGGGTTTTACGTGGCCGGACAGGGCGTCCCCGCCATCGCGAACGGCGCGGCGACCGCGGCGGACTGGATGAGCGCGGCGTCTTTTATCTCCATGGCCGGGCTGATTTCGTTCATGGGCTACGACGGCGCGGTCTATTTGATGGGGTGGACGGGGGGCTATGTGTTGCTGGCGCTGCTCCTGGCGCCTTTCCTGCGCAAGTTCGGACAATACACCGTACCGGACTTCGTGGGGGTACGGTATTATTCCAGGGCGGCGCGGGTCGTCGCCGCTATTGCCGCCATTTTCGTTTCCTTTACGTACGTGGCCGGGCAGATGGCGGGCGTCGGGGTGGCGTTTGGGCGTTTTCTGGAGATTCCGTTCGAACTGGGCGTGGGCATTGGCATGGTGGTCGTGGCGTTTTTTGCGGTGCTGGGCGGCATGAAAGGGATCACGTACACGCAGGTGGCGCAGTACTGCGTGCTGATTTTCGCCTACATGGCGCCCGCCATCGCCATTGCGCTCTTGCTTACGGGGAATCCCGTGCCCCAGCTGGCTATGGAAGAGATTCTTCCCAAACTGAACGCCATCCAGCAGGATCTGGGGCTGTCGAGTTATTCGAACCCGTTCACCGGGCTTTCGAAGCTGAACGTGTTCGCCATCACGCTTTGCCTCATGGCCGGGACCGCCGGGCTTCCGCACGTCATCGTCCGGTTCTACACGGTCAAGAACGTGCAAGCGGCGCGCTGGTCGGCGTTCTGGGCGCTTCTTTTTATCGGGATACTCTACACCACCGCGCCCGCCCTGGCCATGTTCGCCAAATACCACATCCTGCAGCAGTTCGCGGAACTGGGCCCGGCCATCGCAGAGGAGAGCTGGATGCAAAACTGGGCGGCGACCGGCCTGATTTCCATTCCCGAAGGAGGGATTCAGACCGCAGAGCAACTCCTTGAGGCGATCAACCGGGACATCATTGTGCTGGCGACGCCCGAAATCGCCCGGCTGCCTGCGATCGTCGTGGCCCTGGTGGCGGCGGGCGGGCTGGCGGCGGCGTTGTCTACGGCCTCCGGGCTGCTCCTGGTGATTTCCTCGGCGCTGGCGCACGACATTTACGGATCGGTGATTCGTCCCGAAGCGTCCGAAAAACAGCGTCTTTTCATAGGTCGGCTCATGATTTTCCTTGCGGTGATCGTGGCGGGCGTCTTCGGGGTGTATCCGCTGGGGTTCGTGGCCGAGGTGGTGGCGTTTGCGTTCGGCCTGGCCGCCGCGTCGTTTTTCCCGGTTATCGTTCTCGGTATTTTCTGGAAGCGCGCAAACCGGGAAGGCGCCATCGCCGGCATGAGCGTGGGCCTGGTCTTTACCTTCGTAATGATTGCGCTGATGCGGGCGCAAAACGTGATTCCCGGGATGGAGGAGCCGGTGATCGAGCAGTTCCTCGGCATCGGCGCGCAAGGCGTCGGCGTTGTGGGCATGCTGCTTAATTTCGCCGTTACGACCGTCGTTTCGTTATGCACCCCGGATTCCCCGGTTTCCGTCCGGGATATGGTGGAGCGGGTTCGGTATCCGAAGGAATAGCGCGGCCAGAGAACAGATCGCCCCAGAGAACAGATCGCCCGCGCGTCGGGGTCCGCGTCCGTCGCCGCCAGCGGCTCTTTGCGCAGCGGCCCTTTGCGCCGCGCGTCCCGGCGCCCGTGATGGGCTCCGGTCCAGACTATAGTGTCCGGGCCGGGTCCGCCGCCGCGTCCCGCGCCATGCGCCACGCGCCCGCGACGGGTCGGTTCAGCGGCTTCATGCATTCCCATCCGGGCAGGCGTTCGAGCAGGGCGCGCTCGAGGCGCTCGCGATAATGCGCGTTGTTCGACAGGCCGCCCAGCAGGGTAATCAAGGGGCGTATATCCCCGCATCTTGCGACGAGCCAGCCCACTTGTTCGGCAAGCAGGGCGATATTTTTACGGACGATCTCCGCTGCGACGGCGTCCCCGGATTCCGCGGCCTCGATCACGGTTCGGGCGAATTTTTGCAGGGGCGTTCTGGTCTTGTACGCCACTTCAAAGAGGTCTTCCCGGCGCGTGATCGCTCCCGACGCGGCGAGCAGGGGCCGAAGCGCCGTGTCCGGGCCTCCGTCGAATGCGTGCGCCACAGCGCGCAGCCCGGCGGCGCCCAGGGCGTATCCGCTTCCCTCGTCCCCGATAAGATAGCCCCACCCCCCGCCCCGCAGGAATTCGTCCGTCCGGGTGCGGGCCAGCGATACGGTGCCGGTGCCGGAGATCACCATGACGCCGCTCTTGCCTTCGAAGGCGGCTTCGAGGGCGATGCGGCTGTCGTGCGTCATATGGATCGGAATATCGCGCGTGGCGGCGGGCAGGCGCTCCCGGACGCCTTCGTAAAGCAGTTGCTGGTCTTGCGCGCGCCCGGCGCCGGCCACCCCGGCGCACACAGAGGCGATGCGCTCCGCGCCGAAACGCTCGACGGCTTGCAGGATCAGCCGGGCAAGCACCTCCGCCGATTCCTCGAACCCCGCGCGGGCGGGGTTTCCGCAAGGGCCAAACAGGTTCAGGAGTTCTTCTTCCTGCGTTTTCGCGGCCAGCAACTCGGTTTTGGAGCCGCCGGCGTCGACGCCGACATAGATGCGTTCGCTGGAGGGCATGGCGTTATTTACTCGGGCAGAAGCGTGGTTACGTATCGGATCGGTTCCCCGTCTTCTTCGCGGCGCTTTTCTGCGCGCAAAACGGCGGAGGGGGGCAGGCTTTTGGGGACCAGGTACCTTCCAAAGGGACGATGAACCGGGAACCGCCGGGCGCGGTAGCGCAGGACCTCCCATGCGGAGGCGGAAATCCAGGCTTCCCACCGGGCAGGCGCAGGCAATGCTCCTTCGGACTGCGATACGCCGTACTGCAACGTGGTTACATGCCCGGCTCCGGGGAGTTGTATCGGCGCGTAGCGCCCGGCTGCCGCCCCCGTTTTCCCGATGGACGCATGGCCCGCGGACCATACGGGAAAATAATAGGCGTGCGGCTGCGCGTTTTCCCAGCGCCACCCTTGCGGGTTCGCTCCGAATCGTTCGGCGAGCGCGTTCACGGTTCGCTCCATGATTTCTCGTTCGATGCCGCGTGTTTCCGGCCGGGCGAGGCCCGCCGCCGCGCTGTCCGCCGGCAGCCCCGGCCATGCGCCCAGGCGCTCGAAATACAACCTGGCCCATGTGTCTGCGATCGTGGCCGGAATGCTGGCTGCGTCGAAGGCGTAGTCCCAGTTTCGCAGATAGGCCAGGGCGTCCTCGAAAAGCGCAGGGGAGGCATCGTCCGGGGGCGCCGACAGGGTTTCGATAAGCCGGGGCGTTATGCTTGCGGCCCATGCGCTGCGCAAATCGTCCGCATCCGCCGGGTTGTCCGAACGGTTCGATGCGCTTTCCGCGCGCGCGCCCAGGCGTTCGGCCGCCAGCGCGGACCAGGGATTGTTGCCGACGGCTACGCCGCCGGGATACCGGGCAGCGAACAGGGGCGTACCGGTTACGTACGGAGCAGCCTGCCGGGGCGCTATTAGCCCGTCTCCATCCTGCAGCGCGAACGGCGCGTCCGAGCCGGACAGCAATCCGAACCAGGCCGCCGCGTCGCTGACCGGTTCCCATCCCGGCCAGGTCAGATACAGGCTGACCGCTACGCCGTCTTGCCCGTCGAGCGTATCCGGAGGCGCATGGGGCATCCGGCTCGCCTCGCTGGCCGAAAGGGAATCGGTTCCAAGGAACAGCGCGCCCGGATCTCGCCGGAAACGCGCAATCGTTTCCTGCCCCTCGGCCACCGTCCATTTTTCGTATTCGAACGTAAAGGCCGTCGTATCGTCCGCCGCAACCCGCACGGAGGCGGCGCTTGCAGGCAAGATCGACCAGGCGCGGGCCGTGGTGCGGCCCGCAGGCATGAACGGGACGCCGATCCAGGTCGCTCCCATCGCCGTTTCGCCGGGCCAGGTCATGGTTACTTCCTGAAACAGGGGCAACGCCGAGGCGCCGTACACCTGCCGCTGGGCGAGGCGCGCGCCGGCGCTGTCCGCGCTGGCCCAGGCCATGCTGTGGTCGAATCCGTGCAGGTGCAGCCATTCTTGCAGCAGGCGATGCTCTTCCCGCAGCGCGTTCAGGGCGGGCGAAGCGTGTAGCGCTGCGTCGGACGCCGTGTCCGATGGCGGCAACGTAACGGAAAGCCACGCCAGCAACCGCTCGATCGCCAGGGGAAACCAGGGTTCCCATGGCTGTGGCGCGACGCCAAGCAGGAGGAATTCCGGCAATCGTTCGGTTTGGCGCCGGGCGAGCGCGGCGTTCACCCCGTCCACATAGGCGCGTAGCAGGTCCCGGTGCTCCGGCGACAGGGCGGCGTAGGCGGCCTGGCTCATGGAGGCGAGCCGGAGGCGTTTGGCGAACCGGTCTATGGCCAGCAGTTCCTGGCCAAGCCACGGCGACAGGACGCCGCGGGCGGTTCGTTGCCGCAAGGCGATGGCCCAGGCGTGTTCCTGCGCATGCAGATACCCGAGCCCCGCATAGGCGTCGCGCGCGGAGGCGGCGTCTATGGCCGCCGAGCCGTTTTCGTACACGACGAGGCGGGCGGGCGCCCCCAGCCCGGGTATTTCGGCTTGCCCCGGCGAGGCGGGCAGGCCGTACGACAAATACAAGACAGTTCCGCAAGCGACGACGAGGCACAAGGCCGCGACCGCCGGGAGGACGATCCGTTTTCGCATATTCAGCGTATCCCTATGGACTGCGCCGGGATATTTTTTGGTCGAGCCAGGACGAAAATTCCTCCAGGCTTCGGGCGTTCAGGCATTGTTCGGGCGCAAGCCATCCTTTCCGGGCCGCGAGGACGCCGATTTTCATGTAGTCCAGTTGCCCGATCGCATGCGCGTCGGGGTTGATGGAGATCAGAACGCCCCGCTCCGTTGCGTACCGTATCCAGCGCCAGTCGATATCCAGTCGGTAGGGATTGGCGTTCAGTTCGAGGGCCACGCCGTTCGCCGCGCAGGCGTCGATGACTTTTTCGTGTCGGACGGGATAGCCTTTCCGTTTCAGCAGCAAGCGCCCGGTCGGATGCGCCAGGATCGTCGCGCGCGGGTGCTCGATGGCCCGTACGAGGCGGTCGGTCGCTTCCTTTTCGGACATTTCGAACCGGGTATGGATGGCCGCCACGACCAGATCGAACGTAGCCAGCACGTCGTCCGGATAATCCAGCGATCCGTCTGCAAGAATATCGCATTCCGTGCCGCTGAACACCCGCAAACGGTCTCCGTACGCCTCGTTCAGCGCGCGAATCTCCTCCTGTTGCGCGTATACCTCCTCAATGCTGAGTCCGTTGGCGATAGCCAGAGACTGGCTGTGATCGCATACGCCGTAATACGCGTAGCCGCGGGCGAGCGCGGCCTCGGTCATTTGGCGCAGCGTATGTTTTCCGTCGCTCCAGGTAGAATGGTTGTGCAACGTTCCCCGAATATCCTCGTAAGCTATAAGGTCAGGCAGTTCGTTTTGGGCCGCCGCCTCGATTTCGCCCGTATTTTCCCGAAGGGCCGGGTCCACGAACGGCAGGTTTGCGGCCTCGTACAAGGCCTGTTCGGAATCTGCTTCGCCCGGAAGCGGGCCGCGGGCCTCGACTGCGGCGACATGCGCCGCAGATCCGGTGGCCTTCCATAGCGTCGTTCCGAATCGCTCCGGCGGCGCGACATGTATGCGCAGGGGGAATCCGTCTTCCAGCGCAGCGTGCAGGACGTACGTTCCGTCCGCCTGTCGCTCCTCGCGCATGCGCCACGCAGCCAGCGCCCGCCGCGCTGCTTCGGGGTTATGCGCCGCAACCGCCAGTTCGACGCAGTCCACGGTGTCGAGATTTCGGCGAAGCGCGCCCGCCAGCCGCACTTCGAGTACTTCGCGTATCGATTGCATGGCCTCCATGCACTGCAGGGACTCTTCAAGGGCTTCGTCGTATCGAAGCCGTCCGGCGTATTCTTTCAGGAGGCCGATGTTTTCGAGGATGGACGCTTGCATGTTGGGACCGAACCCGCTCAGGTCGGCAAGCCGTCCGCTCCGGGCCGCCTCCTCCAGTTCCTCAAGGGAGACGACGTTCAGTTCCTTCCACAGCCGCCGCGCTTTCCGGGCGCCCAGCCCCTTGACGCGCAAGAGGTCGGGCAGGCCGGGCGGAATGTCGGCCCGCAACGTTTCGTACAGGTCGAAGGAGCCCCGGTCCAGAATCTCCCGTATCTGCCCCGCAAGGCCTGCGCCGACGCCGGGCAACGTTTCGAGGGAGTTCGTTTCGGCCAGCGCGGCCGCTTCTTCTTCCAGCCCGCCTATCAGGCGGCCGGCCTTGGCGAAAGCGCGGGCCCGGAATGCGTTGCCGCCCGTAATCTCGATGAGCGCGGCGGTTTCCTTCAGCAGGCGCGCAATGTCCTGATTGGTGTTCATAAAACGTCCGGGAACGAACTTTTGGGATCCTGTGTCCCCGCTTCTTGTATCTTTCCTGCGTCGCGGGGCTGCCTTCGATAGCGTAGTATGCCGAGGCGGGGGAACAGTTCACGCTTTTCCGCGCAACAGGTTTTACTTTTGCGAAAATACAGGAACGATCTTACGGATTTTTACGAGCATGGCTGAAAGAACGCCCGGATCGGGCAGGAAACAGGATCGGAAGCTATACCTTTTCGGCGCGGTCGTTCTGGTTGTGGGCATCGTCCTCGGGTTCGAGCTGAACGCCGTGGTCTTTCGGACTACGACGGCGGAGTCCCTCAGAAAACTCGAAGATGCGTATCTCATGATCAATGAGCGGTACGTTGAGGAGGTTTCCGCGCCGCGGTTGACCGAGCGCGCCATCCACGGGATGCTGGAGGAGCTCGACCCCCATTCGATGTATATCGACGCCGAGGCGATGAAGCGCGTGCAGGAGGATTTCGACGCCTCGTTCGACGGAATCGGGATTGCGTTCGAGATCATTCCCGGTCCGAACGACAGGGACACGGTGGCTGTGCTCAATCCCTTGCCGGGCGGGCCCAGCGAAGCCGCGGGCATGCTTTCCGGGGACAGGATCGTGGCCGTGGACGATTCGTCGGCCATTGGCTTTTCCGCGGAAGACGTCGGGCGCACGCTGAAGGGGCCGCGGGGCACCAGGGTCAAGGTAACGGTGCAGCGTCCGGGATACGCGGAGCCGCTCCATTTCCAGATTACCCGCGACAAGATTCCTTTCTGGACCCTGGACGCGCAGTACATGCTGGACGAGGAGACCGGGTATATTCGGCTGAATCGGTTTGCGCGCACGACCTGGGACGAATTTTCCGAAGGCGTGGACGCCTTGCAGCTGCAAGGGATGCAGCGCCTCATACTTGATTTGCGCGACAACGCGGGCGGCTTCATGGAAATGGCGGTGCAGATCGCCGACGAATTTCTGGCGGGCGGGCAAATGATCGTCGAGGCCCGGGGCCGCCACGCCGAGCACAGCCACAAAAGTTACGCCCGCGACGGAGGTCTTTTCGAGGAGGGCCCGCTCATCGTATTGGTCAACGAAAATTCCGCCTCGGCCAGCGAAATCGTGGCCGGCGCGGTGCAGGATCACGACCGGGGGCTTGTGGTGGGGCGGCGTACGTTTGGCAAGGGCCTGGTTCAGAAGCAGTTTCCCCTGCGGGACGAAAGCGCGCTGCGCATTACCATTTCGCGTTTTTACACGCCGTCGGGCCGCCTTATCCAGACGCCGTACGCCCTGGGCGAACTGGACGACTACTATGCGTCGAAACTGGATCGCTATCGGCGCGACAGGACCTTGACCTTATCGGAAATCCAGGACGAAATGCCCGACTCGCTGAAATATACGACCGCCGGGGGGCGCACCGTATTCGGCGGCGGCGGCGTCTTGCCGGACGTAATTGTCTATCCGGATTCCCTGTCGTCTTTTGCCCGAACGGTTATCGGGCAGTCGCAGGATAACGCCTACGCGCGGGCGTGGCTCGACCGGAGCGGGGCCGCTTTTCAGGAAGCATGGCTGGCGCGGCGCGAAGAGTTCGTCGGGGAATTTACGTTCGCCCCGGACGAATTCGAGGCGTTTCTGGCGTTTCTTGGCCCGCAGGGCATCCATGTGGTCCCGGACGACAGCCCGGAACTGGCCCGCGAGGACGAACCTGACCGGGAGGGGCAGTGGTTCAGCCGCTCGGAGGCCGAGGCCGACCGGGCGTTGCTGATGACGCGCGTGAAGGCGCGCATCGGGCAGCGGACGTACGACCGGAGCATGTGGTACCGGACGATCGGCGAGGTCGATTCGGCGCTGCACGAAGCCATGGCGTTGTGGGGTCGGGGTGCGAAAACGCCCCTGAAATAGCGTCGCGACGCCTTTTTTACCCCGTATCCGAAGAAAAAAATGCAGGAAATTGCAATGTTTGGCGTTTCCGCGTTGACACTTCGGTTTGCAATGGGTATACTTGACCGGTACGGCGGTTTCGGATGCCGGAAAATGCGACGTCCGGCCCGCGCCTTGCATCCTGCGCGCCCCGCGCGGCAAGGCGCAGACGCCGGATATCGGAGGGCCTGGCGCATTGCGCGCCGTCCCTCGCAACATGACATACTTTGTAATCGACACACCGTGTTCTTCGGAGGAACCAATCCATGACTCTTCCTAACTTGATGGTATTGCTTTTGCAAGACGCGGCCTCCGCAAACGGAGGCTTCATCAACGTTCTTGTAGAGCGCTTTAACGAGGGCGGCGACTGGATGTGGCCTGTTCTGATCTGTTTGATCATTGGGCTTGCTATTGCGTTCGAACGCATTATCACGCTCAACCGGGCCGACATCAATACCCGCAAATTCATCGTCGACGTCAAGCATTCGCTTGACGACGGCGGCGTTTCCGCCGCCGAGGAGATCTGCGCGAAGACGCGCGGCCCGGTCGCCGCCGTTTTCCAGGCGGGCTTCTTGCGCCACGAAGAGGGGATCGAGGCCGTGGAGAAGGCCGTGGTTTCCTATGGCTCCATCGAAATGAGCTTTCTGGAGCGCGGACTGGTCTGGCTCTCCCTGTTCATCAGCCTGGCCCCGATGCTCGGGTTCCTTGGAACGGTGGTCGGCATGATCGAGGCGTTCGACGCCATCGAGTCGGCGGGCGATATTTCCCCGAGCCTCGTGGCGGGCGGCATCAAGGTGGCGCTCCTGACGACGGCGTTTGGCCTTATCGTGGCCATCATCCTGCAATTCTTCTATAACTACGCGGTGTCGAAGATCGACCGCATCGTCGTGGAAATGGAAGACGCCTCCATCGAGCTGATCGATTCGCTGGTGTTGTTGCAGGCGGGCCGTCCGGTAGCGCCAGAGGCTGCCCCGCTGGAAGGTTCCGGCGATTCCGACTAACCGCAAACGTTCTTTAGACTATGGACACCTTAGTTCCCATCGCTATCTGGATCGCTGCGGTTATTCTGGGCCTCGGCTTGCTCGGCATGTTGCTGTTCGGCGTCAAAAGCATCATAAACGGGAAGATCAACCTGGTTACCGGCGCGATCATACTCGTTCCCGTGATTCTGCTGCTTATCCTTGGCCTGATCCTTGGGGATTGGGCCATCGCGGGCGTCTGGACGCTGGTCACTATGTTCGCGCTGGCGACCACGGGCCTGCTGGTATCCGGAATCCGGGGCCTGTTCAACAACTGACGATCCTCGTTCGCCGCAGTCCGCTGCGCCGGGCTGCGCGCTGAACCAGGGCATGTTCAAGCACCAATACGCACTGCGTCATGGCTGGATTGCTTAAAAAGAAAAAGGAGCGCGAAGGGGGCGAGATACCCACCGCTTCCATGGCGGATATCGCCTTCCTTCTGCTCATCTTTTTCCTCGTTACGACGACCATCAACGTGGATACGGGCATCGGCATGACCTTGCCCCCCAAACTGGACGAGAACCAGGAGCCGCCTCCGGTCAAGGAGCGCAACATGCTCAAGATTCTCGTCAACGCCGAGGGGCGGGTGCTGATCGAAGACATTCCGTCGGCGGTTCCGAGGGTGCGCGAGGAAGTCAAGAAGCATACCCTGAACGAAGGCGAGGATCCCCGATACGCCGAATCGATGGCCCAGGCGGTCGTTTCCTTCAAAACGGATCGGCAAACGCCGTACGAGATCTATATCGACGTGATCGACGAGATCTGGATGGCGTATTTCGAGATGTGGGACGCCGAGGCGCGCGCCATGGGGTATCCCGATTACGCCACGTATCGGGACTACATCGACGAGAACGACGCAGAGAACCTGATTCGCAAGAAGATCAAGGCGCAGATTTCCATCGCGGAGCCGGACGCGGGCTAAGCGGCGATTCGGCCTTTTCCTTGCAGCACGACACGTAGCCAAGCGGTCATTATGTCCACGCACTTTCAGAAAAAAAGCGCAAAGTCGAGTCCCAGCATTCCGATGGCGTCCATGCCGGACATCATCTTTATGCTCATCATCTTCTTTATGGTGACGACCGTCTTGCGCGAAACGGAGATTCAGGTGCGCACCACCTTGCCGCGCGCCGAGGCCCTGACCAAGATCGACCAGAAGCGGTTGGTGTCCTATGTGTATCTGGGGCCGATCAAACTGCCCGACAACCAGTTGGGGGACACCTCCGTGCAGATCGACGACGTGCTGATCGACGATATGCCGTCGATTCGCAACATTATGTACCGCAAGCTGCTTGAGCAACCCAAACTCATTGTGTCCATTCGCGCGGACGAATCCTCGGAAATGGGCATTGTGATCGACGTGCAGCAGGAATTGCGAGAGGCGGGCACGTTGCGCATCAATTATTCCAGCAAGCCCGAGCTGTCGTAGGCTGTTCGCGGCCTGCGTATACGCAGCCATGATTCAGCGCAAACAATCGGCCTACCTCTTTTTGGGGTCGCTGGCGCTTGCCGTCGTGTTTTTCTTCTGGGCCGCCCCTGTCGCCGCTGTGTTTGGCGGATACGCTCCGGTCGTATCCGGCGCGGGGGCGCTGGCTGGTCTGTTGGGGATCGTCGCCATTTTCCTGTACGGGAACCGGGATCGCCAGCATCTGGCGACGCTTGTGGCGCAACTGTGCACGCTGACGTGGATGGGCCTCTTTACCGTGGCGCTTGCGCGTACGGACGGCGCCGCGCCCGGCAGTCTTCTTCCGCTGGCGCTGCTTGTATGCGCGTACGGCTTCTTCTGGCTGGCGCGGCGGGCCATCCGGGCGGACAGCGCGTTGGCGCGTTCGGCGGATCGGATTCGCTAAGGCTTGCGACAGGGGACCGAGCGCCATGCGCAACGCAAACGGGTCGGCCTGGGTGTATGGCGTGCTTGCCTGCGGCATATTCAGTTTTTCGTTCAGCCCGATTCTCATTCGGTTTGCGGGCGGCGCGGCGGGAGGGGAGGCGCCGGGCCTGGCGGTGGCCGCCTGGCGCACCATGATGGCGACCGTAGCGCTGGCGCCTGTTGCCTGGGCGCGCGCGCGAACCGAAATCAAAGCGATCCGGCCCCGCGAATGGCGCCTGATCGTGCCCGCAGGCCTCTTGCTCGGGCTGCATTTCGCGCTATGGATAGAATCCCTGTACCATACTACGGTGGCGGCGGCGTCCGTGCTCGTTACCACCAGCCCCATATTTCTTGCGGCGCTTGGGCGCTTTTTCCTGAACGAGCGGCTCTCCAAACCCGTGTACGGGGCCATTGCCCTGGCCGTGGCGGGCGCGGCGTTCATCGGCGGCGTGGATATGTTCGAGGCGGGCGCCGCCGGAACGCTTTTCGGCAATGGCCTGGCGTTGTTCGCTTCGCTGGTGTTCAGCGTGTACCTTTTGATAGGCCGGGTCGTACGGCAGAAGCATTCCTGGCTGGCCTATGTGTTTCCCTTGTACGCCATCGCCGCCTTTACCCTGCTTGGCGCGGCCCTCGTGCTCGATACGCCCTTGTGGGGGTTCGACCCGCTATTTTTTTTGCTTTGCGCGGGCCTGGCCCTCGGACCGCAAATCATGGGGCACGGGGCGTTTAATTACGCCATTCGCTACGCGCCTGCCACCCTGATTGGATTGCTGGGGCTTGTGGAGCCTGTCGGGGCTTCGCTGCTTGCCTACGCCATATTCGACGAAGCCCCGGGCCCCGTCGCCATAGCGGGCATGCTGGTTACGCTCGTCGCTATTTCGTTCGTCGTGCTATACCGCCGTCGCGGGCAGGCGGCGGTTCCGGACGCGGACTGACCCTTATGCGGCGTCGCGCGGCGGCGAAGCGAAGGCTTTTTGCGGCAACGCGTCGAAGCGCCGCCGACCGCGCGCGAAATAATCGACGACGATGCTGTTTCGGTAGGAAGGCAGCACGGTTTCCGCAAGCGTCGCGGGTCGCGCGCCGCCGTGCGTCCAGGAATCCTTCATGCGATGCGCATCGGTATAGGCCCGCATGATGGCCGCGGCTTCTGCGGGCCGTCCCTGCGCCAGCGTTCGCGCCGCCGCCGCCGCGTCCAGGGCGCATCGCGCGGCGAACACCCGTTTCCATTCGGATTCCGGAAGATTTTTGTACAGCATCAGCAGGTTATTCCGGAACGTCAGATAGGTTTTGCGAACGCTGCCTCGCTGCAACGTGCCGCCCCCGATATGATAGACTTCGCTGGCGGGCTGTACGCGGATCCGGTACCCGGCTCGCTGGAGTCGCCAGCACAGGTCTATCTCTTCCATGTGCATGCCGAAGCGCTCGTCCAGCAACCCCACCTCGTTCAGGGCGGATCGGCGGAGCAAGAGGGCTGCCCCCGACCCCCAGAAAATATCCCGGGGTTCGTCGTATTGTCCGCGGTCCTTTTCCAGCCGGAAAAAAATGCGCCCGCGGGCAAAGGGGTATCCCAGCCGATCCATGAACCCGCCCGCCGCGCCGGCGTATTCGAACCGGGAGCGGTCCTCGTATTGCAATATCTTGGGTTGCGCGGCCGCTACGTCGTCGTGGGCTTCCATTTCGTCCACGAGCGGGTCGAGCCAGTCGGGCGGCACGGCGACGTCGTTATTCAGCAGCAGCGCGTATTTTCCCGTAGCATGCGGAATAGCCTGGTTGTTGCCCCGGCAAAACAGGGCGTTTTCCGCATAGCGCACGATCCGTACGGCGGGGAAACGCTCCCGGATCCATTCGGCGGAACCATCGTCCGAAGCATTGTCGGCCAGCACGATTTCCAGATTTTCGTATCGGGTGGCCGCAACGGAAGGGAAACATTGCTTCAGGAGCGGCAATGCGTTCCAGGTAACGATAATAATGGATACCCGAGGGCGTATTTCGGCCATGCCGACTGGGCTTTGTTGCGCGCGGTCGTATTTTGCTGCGAATCCGGCGGGGCGGACAGAAAGTATCCTTATCCAACGAGTTGAACGCGGTATCGTTCGGGCGCTATGGTCATGGCAGGGAAGTACCCATCGTATGAAGACGCTTGTCGCGTACTCCGCGCCTACTGGGGGTACGACGACTTTCGGCCCGGGCAATGGGACATTGTCCAGCCCATTGTCGAAGGGCGGGACGTGCTTGCGGTGCTGCCCACCGGCGGGGGAAAATCCATTTGCTACCAGGTTCCGGCGCTGTTGTACGAAGGGCTTACGCTGGTCGTTTCTCCGCTGATCGCGCTCATGCAGGATCAGGTGTCGGCGCTGAATGCGCATGGCGTCGAGGCAGCCTACATTAACAGCGCCTTGTCGCGCCGCGAGATAGAACAGCGATGGCTCGACGCCGAGCATGGGCGGTATCGCTTGCTGTATCTCGCTCCCGAACGGCTGGCGTCGGAAGCGTTCGCCGCGCGGGCCCCGCGGATGAATATTTCCTTGCTCGCCGTGGACGAGGCACATTGTATTTCCGAGTGGGGGCATAATTTCCGGCCTTCCTATCTCCGGATCGCCGCTGCGCGCAAGCACATGGGCGATCCGCCGACGATCGCCCTTACCGCGACCGCGACGCCCCACGTGCGCAGGGATATTGTCGAGCAGCTGGCGCTGCGTCAGCCGGAACGCATTATCCGGGGGTTCGACCGTTCGAATATCGTCTGGTCCGTTTTCCAGACAGAAAACAAGCGGTCCAAGGCGCTGGACGTGCTGGAGGGCGTTCCGGGTCCCGGCATTTTGTATTCGAGCACCCGCAAGGGCGTCGAACGATGGGCTGCCTGGCTTGCCCGCCGCAATGTGTCCGTTGCCTCGTATCACGGCGGGATGGAAGGGTCCGTGCGGGAACGGATGCAGACCGGATGGGTGCGCGGGGATCAGCGGATTATGGTGGCCACGAACGCGTTCGGGATGGGCATCGACAAGCCGGACGTGCGCTTTGTGGTGCATGTCGATTTGCCGGGTACGCTGGAAGGATATTATCAGGAGGCGGGGCGCGGGGGAAGAGACGGGAAGACGTCCTGGGCCGCGCTGCTGTATCATCAGGGGGACGAGGATACGCCGCGTAGGCTGATTGAGGAAAGCCATCCTGCGCCGAAAGAAGTGCGCAAGGTCTATGACGCGGTGTGCAGCCTGGCGCAGGTGGCCGTGGGGGCCGAAGCGGACGCCCCCGCGCCGGTGCGGATCGATGCCGTACGTCGCCTCACGGGGTTTGCCGAGGGGAAAATCCGCACCGCCGTGACCCTGCTCGAACGGCAGGAAGCCTGGCGCATCCTCCCGCAGCGGGAGCAAGCCGGACTGATTCGTTGTCGCTGCGACGCCCCGGCGTTTCGGGAATATGCCGAACGGAACGAGGAGACGGCCCTCGGCGCGTTTTTGCAGACGCTATTGCGTACGGTGGACGCAGGCGCTTTTTCGGATTGGCGAGAAATCGACGTTCGCGCGCTGGCGCGGCGGACGGAGCTGGCCCCGGACCGCCTCCTGAAAGGCATGGAGTACCTGCAAAAAGGGGAATGGCTCGACTGGATTCCCCCGGATCGGGTGGTGCGCGTCGCGCTGACGCATGCCCGCAGCGCCCGCCTTCCCATCGATGGGGACCGGATCGCCGCCGCGCGCAAGCGGGCAGAGGCGCAACTCGATCAGATGATCCGCTTTGCGCGTTCGACGACCTGCCGACGGCATTTTCTGCTGACGTATTTTGGCGAGGCGACGTCGGCGCGGTGCGGCGCGTGCGACGTATGCCTCGGACGGCACGAAGCCTACCGGCCGCCTCCTCTCGAATCCCCCGTCGTACGGCAATTGCTTCGGCAGATCGCCGAGGGGAAGCCCCGTCGGGAATGGCTCGAAGGGACGCGAACGCCTGCGTACCGGGTCGATCAGTTGCTTGGCTGGCTCATCAACGAGGGGTATCTCGCGCCGTCCACGCCCCTGGGCGGCGCGCCCGAACTTACGGCGAAGGCCACGGCGATGCTTGCGGCGGCGTCCTGATCGGCGTACCCTTATTCTGTTTCGACCTGAGGGATTTGCTGCGCCTGAAGCGTATCGACCACGCGCCCGTATATCCCGGCCAGGATTTCCGGGCGGGACGTATACCAGGCGAGGGCGTTGGCCCAGGCCGCGCTGTCGAGTCCATGGGCCGCGAGAAGCGAATCCTGCGCTTCCTCGAAAGGGATTTCCGCGTACCCGGCCCGGGCTTGCAAGAGATGCATTTCGGCCAGCGCGGCCACCATGGCGTCGTCGGGGACGGGCGGGCGCGCATCCCCGCCGCACGCAGGGAGCATCGCCCAGGCAAGGCATGCTGCGACGAGGGCAAGGCGTCCGGTCCGCACGGCGGTTGCGGGCGGGCGAGACGAGGCGGGGAGCGGGTGCGTCATGCCCGGATCGCTACGGAATGATTTTGTTCAGGGCGTACTCGATGATGCCCTCGGCGCCCAGCCGCTTCAGGTCGGGGATAAGCCCCCGCACATGGCGTTCTTCGATGACCGTTTCGATCGCTACCCAGTCTTCCCCGTTCGCCAGCGGCGCCACGGTGGGCATGCGCAGGGCGGGCAGCAATCCGATAATTTGCTCCACGCGGTCCCGCCGCGCATTGAGTTTGAGGCCCACGCGCCCCTCGGCCCGGATCGCCCCCTGCATCAGCATGGCGATGCTTTCGATTTTTCGCCGCTTCCAGGGGTCTTTCCAGGCTTCCCGGTTGGCGACGAGCTGCGTATTCGAGTGCATCAGCACCTCCACGATGCGCAGTTTGTTGGCCCGCAGCGACGAACCGGTTTCGGTCACCTCGACGATGGCGTCCACGAGATCGGGGCATTTGGCCTCGGTGGCCCCCCAGGAAAATTCCACGTCGGCCTCGACGCCGTGCTCGCGCAGCCATGCGCTTGCGATATGCACGACTTCCGTGGCGATGCGCTTGCCTTGCAGATCCTGTACGGACCGTATATCGGAATGCTCGGGCACGGCCAGGACCCATCGCACGGGGCGCATGCTGGTTTTCGAGTAGACAAGGTCGCTTACCGGGTGCACGTCCGCCTCCGTTTCAAGCACCCAATCCTTGCCCGTAATGCCCGCGTCGAATACGCCGTCCATGACATAGCGCGCCATTTCCTGGGCCCGAACCAGCATGGCCCGCACTTCCTCGTCGTCCGTGGACGGAAAATAGGATCGCTCGCGGGTGGAAAAGGCGTAGCCGGCGCGCTGCAAAAGCTCCAGCGTGGCGGTTTGCAGACTGCCTTTGGGAAGTCCGAGGCGCAACACGGGAGAAGGCGACGCCTTGTTATCGGTAGCGGTGGCCATGGATACGTTTGCGGGGCATGCGCGCGCGGAGCGCCGTTGCAAGAAAAAGGGCGGGGCGCCGGGCGTACAGCGGACAGGGGAAAGATGTTTCGGGGGCGTATCAGCCGCTGCTTTCTGCGGCGGCGTCCACGGAGCGGAAGGTCCAGGCGATCGCTTCCATCTGCCGAAGGAATTCTCTCTTGTCGTACCCCGGCGCGAAAACCATGCCGTCGATCATGTATAGCCGCCGTGTCGGTTCGTCGTAGAACGCGTAGGTAACGAAGGGACCGCCCATCCCGAATTCTACTTTTCGACCGTCCTCGTCGCCGACCATGCGCCACAGTCCGCGCGTTTCGAAGCCGTATCGGCCCAGGAAGTTAATGTTTCTGGTTTCCAGCGGCCTCGTCTCCCTGCGGTCTATCTCTACCCATCCGCCCAGGTTGCCCTGAATGTACTGGCGACCCAGGGAATCGCGCGTGTCGTAAATCCATTCGGGCGTCAAGAGCCGGGGGTCGGCGTTCTCGATAAAATGAACGAACACGCTTCGCCACGTGTCGGGCAGGATCCGCCGGAGCCATACGAAATCGCTTGTATCGATCGCAATGAGATAATCGTGCTGCACGTTCACGGCGAAGTCGTACATGGCGGCCAGTTCCTCCTCGATTTCGAACTGCCGCCCCCGGTCGAACATTTCTGCGGCGAGTCGGCGGCGGGCGATCCGGTTGAACTGGCCGGACACCCCTTCCGCCCGATCATAGATGGCCTGTACCACGTCTTCCTTGTTTTCGCCTGCGATATAGTATACCTGCTGATCCCGTCGAAAAATGTTTTCGCGGGACACCGCCACGCCGCCTTCCTCGCGAATGGTTTCCCGAGTGGCCGGATCGAATACGTTTCGGAGGTATTCCGCCTCGTTGGTGGAATCGTTGAAGGCCGCCGCGAAGATCACGTTCTTGCGCCGCCGCGCCATTTCCAGGTCGCGTTCGGTTGCAAGGGGCGCGTGCCGCAAGTCGAACTGCCGTTCGGGGGCGGGCAGGGTGCTGATGAATTGTCCGACCGTTTCGCGGAGCGCGTCCCCGATGGCGCCATGCCAGTCCAGCGAATCGGCCACCACAAGGATTTCGGCGTCCTGTCCGACCGCCCTGGGTCGAAAATCGCTTTCGCCGCCGCATCCGGCCAGCGCGACAAGGCCTGCCGCCAACCAGGCGATCGGGGTGCGAAACCGCGCCGTGTTTTCCGGGAATGCAATCATGGTCCGTTCGAAAATCCGGTGCAAAAACAAAGGAAGGGTTTATTTCTAACGCATGGAACGGTTTCCGGTTGCCGCGCCAGCGGCTTATCGGGTTTTTTCCTGCGCGGCGCCGTCGCCCGTTTTCAGCGCGCGGACGAAACGGCGAATGGCTTCGTAGCGCGTTTCGGCGGGTTGCGGTTCGCCGTCCCACAGCGCTTCTACCTGCTCGATGAGCGCCGACCCGACGATGAATCCGTCGGCGTGGCGACTCAGGCGCGCGGCGTCGGCATGGTTGCGGACGCCGAATCCGACCAGCAGGGGGTTTTTTCGCACGACGCCGCGCGCCCGCCTCAGGTAGGCCTCCACGCGCTCGACGGCGCCGAGGCCCGAGCCGGTGAGTCCGGTTATCGAGACCGCGTACACGAACGCCGTGGCGGTTTCGTCGATTTTCCGAATGCGTTCGTCCGGCGTGTTCGGGGCGATCAGGCTGACGAATCCCAGGCGGGCGGAAGCGGCCTCGCGGGCAAAGGGAGCCTGTTCTTCAAGGGGTACGTCGGCCAGAATCAACCCGTCGACGCCCGCCGCGCGCGCATCGCGGCAAAAGGGGGCCGCGCCGTATTGCCGGATCGGGTTTGCGTATCCCATCAAGAGGAGGGGGGTATCGCTTTCGTCGCGGAAGGCGGCGGCGGTTCGGAGCGTATCCTGCATGCGCGTGCCCGCGCGCAAGGCGCGTTCGCTGGCGCGCTGGATAGGCAACCCTTCCGCCAGCGGGTCGCTGAAAGGCATGCCGAGTTCGATGAAATCGGCGCCGCCGCGATCCATCGCGCGCAGCACGGGCAGCGTGCTTTCGGGGTCGGGGAAGCCGCTGGTCATAAACAGGCCCATGGCTTTTTCGCCGCGCTCCTTGCAAGCCGCCAGCGTGTCCCGGAGTCGTTGCATGATGTCCAGAGATATTCAGAGATGCTTTGCGATGGTCCCCATATCCTTGTCGCCGCGCCCCGAGCAATTCGCCACGACGACTTCGCTGCGCGCCATGTCGCGTACGCCTTTCGCCATCCAGCCTATGGCGTGCGCCGTTTCGAGGGCCGGGATAATGCCCTCCGTTTCGGACAGCAATCGTACGCCTTCGAGGGCCTCTTCGTCCGTCGCGGACACATACCGTACGCGCCCGGCGTCCCGCAGCCAGGCATGTTCCGGGCCCACGCCCGGGTAGTCCAGCCCCGCCGAGATGGAATGCGCCAGTTGCACTTGCCCCTCCGCGTCCTGCAACAAGTAACTCATGGCGCCATGCAGGATGCCGGGCGACCCCTTCGTAAGCGTCGCCGCATGGCGTCCATTCAGTCCTTCGCCCGCCGCTTCGACGCCGTACAGCGCGACGTTCGGGTCTTGCAGGAAAGGGTAAAACAGCCCGATGGCGTTCGAGCCGCCGCCCACGCAGGCTACCGCCGCGTCGGGCGCGGGCCGCCCCTCTGCCTCCTGGAGTTGCCGCCGGGATTCTTCCCCGATCACCCGGTGAAAGTCCCGGACCATCATCGGGTAGGGGTGCGGCCCCACGACAGAGCCGATAATGTAGAACGTATCGCGCACATGGGTTACCCAATCCCGAATCGCCTCGTTGGTGGCGTCCTTCAGGGTGCGGCTGCCGCTGGATACGGGCCGGACCTCGGCGCCCAGCAGCTGCATGCGCAGCACGTTCAGGCGTTGCCGACGCGCGTCTTCTTCTCCCATGTAGACGATGCACTCCATGCCGTACCGCGCGCAAACGGTCGCCGTGGCCACGCCATGCTGTCCGGCGCCCGTTTCCGCGATGATCCGCATCTTGCCCATGCGTCGGGCCAGCAGGATTTGTCCGATCGTATTGTTGATCTTGTGCGCGCCGGTGTGGCACAAATCTTCCCTTTTGAGATAGATTTTCGGGCCGCCTATGGCGTCGGTGAGGCGTTCGCAAAACGTCAGAGGCGTGGGACGCCCGGCATAGTCCCCGAGCATGGCGTCCAGCTCCCGCTGGAAGTCCGGATCCCGCCGGGCGGCGTCGTAGGCCGCGCGGACTTCCTCTAAGGCGGGAATCAGGGTTTCGGGCACGAACATGCCGCCGTACGACCCGAAATGCCCGCGTTCGTCTGGAAGGGGGCGCGTTTTTTCCATATGCGTACGGTGTTATATCGTCATGCGTCGTAATGCGGCGCGCGCGGCGCGGACCCTGCGTCAGTTGGCCGCCGGGAGCCGGGCCTCCCGGAAGGCTTCCATAAAAGCGTCGATTCTGGAAAAATCTTTTTGTCCCGGCGCCGATTCGAGGCCGCTGGACACGTCCACGGCAAAGGGGCGCAGCGCGCGGATCGCTTCCGCTACGTTGCCCGCATGGAGGCCGCCCGCCAGAAAGACGCCCGCCAGAAAGACACCCGGGCCTTCGGGGCTGCCCGCGCCCTGCGCCGCAGGCGGGGCTACGCGCCAGTCGAAGGGTTGTCCGCTGCCCCCGTAGACCTCGTCGCTCCAGGCGTCCAGCAGAAAATACGCCGCCGCCTGTTCGTACGCCCGCATCGCGCCCGTCAGGGTTTCGGGGGTTGCGCCCGGCGCGACGCGAAACGCCTTGATCACCGGGCGTTCGATCCGGAGGGCTTCGGAAACCGGCTCCTCGCCATGGAGCTGCACCAGGTCGAACCCCGCTTTTTCGGCGATCCGGTTCACCTCGTCCGCCGGCGTATTCACGAACACCCCGACCGGCTTCGGGCCATGAATCCATTCGACGATGTCCCGCGCATGCTCCGGATCGATATAGCGCGGGCTGCCGGGGTGCTGCACGAATCCGAGGTAATCGGCGCCTGCCGCGGCGGCGTACCGGGCGTCTTCCAGCCTCGTGATCCCGCATATTTTCAGTCGGGTCTTCGTCATGCGTCCGCGCGGTTTGCTTCGCGCAAGAGTTTCGTCAAGGCGTCTCCGGGCTGTTTCGCCCGCATGAAGGTTTCCCCGATCAGGAAGGCGTCGACGCCGCGTTCGCGCAGGAAGCGCACCTCCTTGCCCGACGCAAGGCCGCTTTCCGACACCCGGACCACGCTGTTCGGGACCTGCTCGAAGACCCGAAGGGTATGGCGGATGTCTACGTCGAAGGTGCGCAGGTCGCGATTGTTCACGCCCACGATGCGCGCTTCGTCGAAATCGATGCGGTCCAGTTCTTGCGCTGCGTATACTTCGATCAGCGCGTCGAGGTCCAGGGCATGCGCCGCTTGCAGCAGGTCCCGCAGTTGCGTCCTGGACAGGATGGCGGCGATCAGAAGCACCGCGTCGGCCCCGCAGGCCCGGGCCTCGGTCAGTTGATACGGGTCGATAATGAAATCTTTTCGCAATACGGGCAGGGACACCGCTTGCCGGGCGGCCTGCAGGTCGGCGAGCGATCCCTGAAAATGGCGGGGTTCCGTTAGGACGGAAACGGCGCAGGCGCCCCCGGCTTCGTATTGCCGGGCAATTTCGACCGGGCGAAAATCGTTTCGGATGACCCCCTGGGACGGGGAGGCTTTCTTGATCTCCGCGATGATCGCCGGACCGGGGGTCCGCAGCGCCTTTTCGAGGGAGCGCCGGCTTTGGGCGAACGCCGCGCTGCTTTCCAGCGTTTCCGGCGGCGCGGCGGCTTTTCGGGCGGCCACGACTTCGCGCGTATCCGCTACGATGCGGTCGAGTATGGTCATGAGGCGGGCGCGTTGTGCGAAGCCTGGGCCAGCCGCCGGAGCGTCTCTTGCGCCTTGCCCGAATCGATGCTTTCATCGGCGGCGCTGCGGCAGGCGGCCAGCGAATCGAATTTCCCGGACGCCCACAGGGCATAGCTTGCATTGAGCGCGACCGCGTCGCGCCGCGGTCCTGGTTCGCCCGCCAGGGCCTCCTGTACGATGCGGGCGTTTTCATGGCGGTCGCCGCCTTTCAGCGCGCGCGGGTCGCAGCGGGCGAAACCCAGGTCTTCGGGCCGGAGCGTGCGTTTCGCCGGACCGGCGCCTGCCGCGCTTTCTGCATCCTCCCGTACTTCGAAGGCCGCCGTTTCGTCCGCAAGCGACACCTCGTCCAGGCCGTCTCGCGCATGTACGGCAAGCGCGCGGCGGGCGCCGAGGCGCGCCAGAATGGCCGCCATGGTTTGGGCGGTTTGTTCGTCGAAGGCGCCGGTCAACTGCCGCCGCACCCCGGCCGGATTGCACAAAGGCCCCAAAATATTGAAAAACGTGCGGACGCCGAGTTTTTTGCGCACGGGCATGACATGCTTCATGGCGGGATGAAAAAGCGGGGCGAAAAGGAACGCAATGCCCGCCTTCTCGAAACAATATTCGACGCCTGCCTTGCCCAGCGCCGTTTTTACGCCGAGCGTTTCCAGCACGTCCGCCGAGCCGCATTGCGACGATACGGATCGGTTCCCATGCTTGGCTACGGTAACGCCCGCCCCGGCGCATACGAGCGCGGCGGCGGTAGAGATGTTGAACGTGTCTGCGCCGTCTCCGCCCGTCCCGCACAGGTCGATGGCGTCCGGGTCCCCTGTTTCCACCGGGATGGCGCAGGCGCGCATGACCTTCGCGAACGCGACCAGTTCGTCCAGCGTTTCGCCGCGCGTACGGAGGCCCATCAAAAAGGCCGCCGTGCACTCCGGCTCCGAGGCGCCTTCCATCAACAGGCGCATGGCCTGCTCGGCCTCTTCGCTTTGCAGCGCATCGCCGCCGGCAAGAATGTTCAGGTATTTTTGCATGATTTCGGGGCGGAACGGGGTCAGGATGCGCCGGCCGCATCTTTCATGGCGTCGCTTGCTGCGCCCTTCGCTACGTCGCCCAGGATGTCTTCCAGCCAATTATCGACGATGCGGGGCCCCTCCGTCGTCAGGACGCTTTCCGGATGAAACTGAATGCCTTCTACCGGATGCTCCCGGTGCCGCAACCCCATAATGGCGCCGTCGTCTGTTTCCGCGGAGACGTCCAGGCAGGCGGGTACGCTGGCGCGATCCACCACAAGGGAATGGTAGCGCGTGGCGGTGAACGGATTGGGCACGTTCCGAAACACGCCGCGTCCGTCGTGCGCTATTTCGCTCGTCTTGCCGTGCATGAGCCTCGGCGCGTACCCGATGCGGCCGCCGTACGCTTCGCCGATCGCCTGATGGCCGAGGCATACGCCGAGGATCGGCACGGAGGCCCCCAGCGCTTTCACCACGGCCTCCGTGACGCCCGCCTCGGCGGGACGACCGGGTCCGGGCGAAATCAGGATGCCCCAAGGCGCCCGCTCGCGTATGGCGTCTACGTCCAGCGCGTCGTTGCGGACCACTTCCAGGTCGATCGCGCGCCGCCCCACGAGGTGCACCAGGTTATAGGTAAACGAATCGTAGTTGTCGATGACGAGAATCATGGGGCGTCCCGATACGTGGTGATCAATCCAACGCGCTCCCGGACGCGCTCCATGTATTCGCAGGCGCGTTCCCGGGCCTTGCGTCCGCCTTCGCGCAAGACGTCGAACACGTCGTCCGGGCGGCGGGCCAGGTCTTTTCTCCGCAGGCGCGCTTCCGCGAAATGTTCGTCGACGAGCTGGAGCAGTTCCTTTTTGGCGTGCCCATATCCGTATCCTCCGGCCCGGTACGCCTCGGCGATGCGCGTCCGCGTTTCCTTGTCGGCAAACAGCCGGATGAGCGTGAACACATGGTCGCGCTCCGGGTCTTTCGGCGCTTCGAGCGGCGTAGAATCCGTCACGATGCCCATCACTTTTTTGCGGAGCGCCTTGCCCTCCTCGAAGATGCCGATGGCGTTGTCGTAGCTTTTGGACATTTTGCGTCCGTCCAGGCCCGGCACGACCGCCACGTCGGACAGAATCCAGGGTTCTGGCACGGGAAAGACCGGGTCGTCCTCCGGGCAATACGTACGGTTGAACCGCTCGGCCAGGACCCGCGTCATTTCTATATGCTGTTTCTGGTCCGCCCCCACCGGGACCAGCGTACCCCCGTAGATCAGAATGTCCGCCGCCTGCAGCACGGGATAGGTAAACAGCCCGGCGTTGGCCGCGATGCCTTGCGCCACCTTGTCCTTGTAGGCTACGCCTTTCTCCAGTTGGGACACCGTGGTCAGGTTATTGAAAATCCACGCCAGTTCCGTGACTTCCGGGACGTCGCTTTGCGCAAAGAGGCAGGCGGCCTTGGGGTCGAAGCCCAAAGCAAGGTAATCAAGCGCCACGTCCAGCGTGTATCGCCTCAGTTTGTCCCGGTCCCGAAGCGTGGTCAACGTGTGGTAGTTGACGATGAAGTACCAGGCTTCGTGCGTTTTGTGCAGCTGGATGTGCTGCCGGAGCGCGCCGAAATAATTCCCGAAATGCAACGCGCCCGACGGCTGAATGCCAGAAACGATCACCTCGCTGCTTGCGGGCAGGCCAGGGGCGGACAGGCCGGGATCAGACAGGTTCGAGCGGGTGCGTTCGGAAGGCATGGGCGCGCGGCGCAAGGCGGGGTTGGGGAATTAACGGCGCTGCATGGCCAGTTTTCGCACATACTTCCGCCGATGGCTGCTGTTTTTCAGCACCGCGGACAGGATGGCGCGCGTACGCATCTGGTGCGCTATCTCCATTTCGTCGCGGAGGAGGCGCTCGAAGTCGCCTTCCAGTTTGCCCAGCGCTTGCGCAATCTCGCGGTCGCTTGCTCCGGGGCCGAACGCCTCCGGCGCCCTGGCGGCGCCGTTGAATGGCGCGCCCCCGGCGCTCAGCACGATTTCGCTCAGTTTGCCCGTATCCATGCGGGCCATGCGCTGCAACGCGGCCAGTTCGCCCGCGGCTTCCCGGTTTTCTAGGGCGCGCACAGCGCGTTCATGCGCATGATTCAACGCGCAATGGGCGCGAATAAGGGGGTTGATCCGGGCGGCGGTTTCCGCTCGGGAGCGTGTTTTTCCGGCCCATCCCTTGTTCAGAAACAGGTCCTTTATTCCCATGATCGAAGGCATAACGGCAAAATGCGTTGCAGGCGCGGTTTTAGTTCGGCATATCCTTTAGGATACTCTGATTAAATCCGCGAAGCTCAGAGGCATGCGAGGGGTGCGCTGGCAAGGAATGACGAAGCGATGTGGCAGGCCCCACATAATGAGGAATGACACAGCCAGCGTGCCCCTCGCAGCCTCCCGAAGGGCGCGTCACGTCCCCAACGGTACGAATCTACGGTGTTTTCTGCTGATTTCAATGATCCGGGCATGACGGTCTTTGCGCGCAATAGTGACGCGCTGAGCGAAGCGGCTTTGATCAGAGTATCCTTAACGAAATCGGATGGCGCGAATGGCTTCGATGCGGGACGCCGCGCGCGCCGGCGCGTACGCCGCTCCTGCGCACAGCGCGATGGCGAGCGCGCCGGCGATCAGAAAGTCGAAAACATGCAGTGCTACGGGGGCCGTCGTCAGGTAGTACGCCTCTTCTGGCAACGAAACGAGGCCGTACTTGTCCTGTAGCAGCACCAGAATCAGGGCAAGGCCTTCCCCTGCGGCGACGCCCGTCGCGCCAATCAGCAGGCCAGACCATACGAATTGTTTTCGGATGGATCGCATGGAAGCGCCCATGCTTTTGAGTACGCCAATTTCCCGCGTTTTTTCGAGCACGGTCATCAGCAGCGTCCCGACGATGTTGAACGCCGCCACGATAACGATAATGCTGATTACGACGGGGATAATGCTTCGCTGCAAGTTAATCCAGGCGAAAAGCCCGCCGTATACGTCATAGATGCTGCGCGCCATGAGGGGAAATTCCAGGCGGTTTTCTATCCTTGCGGCGGCTTCGCGCGCCTTGCCCGGCGCGGCGAGCGTGACGTCGAAGCGGGTGGCCTGGTCCGGGCCGTAGGCAAGCAATGCCCGCGCGGCGCCGAGGGACGTAAAGACGTACAGCGCATCGAAATGCGCCAGGGACGTTTCGTAGACGCCTGCAATGCGGAAGGTTTTCGCCCGAGGCGCGGGCAGGCCCATCATGGAAGGCGTGGTTTCCCCGGAGGCGGCGCGCATGGAAAACGACGTCACCGTGTCCCCCGGCCGCACCTGAAGCAAATCGGCCAGTTCCTTGCCGACGACAAGGCCTGCGCGTCCGGCGCTGTCCGGCGCCGTATCGAAAGCGCCTTCCGTCATTTGCCCCAGAAACCAGGCAGGCGGCGCGGCCGTGCCCCGGATCGCTACGCCCTCGATATGTTCCCGCGACTTGCGAAGCAGCGCAAATTCCTGCACAACCACGGCGGCGTCCGCCACGCCGTCCATGGAGGCCAGCGTATCCCGGATGGCCGACGACTGATCGATGGGCGCGTCCCGGAAGGTTTCCACCTGCACATGCGCGCCGAATCCGGTGATCTTGGCTTCGATTTCGTTGCCGAATCCGCGCACGACCGAAAGCGCCAGCAGCAACGCCGCCGTGCCGAGGGCCACCCCCGCTACGGCGATCCAGGCAATAAACCGGACAAAACGGCTTCCCTCCTCTTGTCCGCGGACGGACCGGAGATAGCGCATCGCCATGAAACGTTCGAAACGGGAAGGCATAGCGCGGGCGGCGGACTACCATGGCAGAGGGACGGGAAACATTTGATACTTGCCGGGGCCTTTGCTGGTTCTCAAGATGTTTTGCCTCGCTTTTTCGCAGAAAATCGAAAATCGGGCCCGCCCCGCGCAAAACCTGCGGGCCGTCTGCGGGTATGTATCCGCAGACTATTCGCTGCGCCCCCTTTTGCATCCCGTAAACATGGAGGCTCGCTGTCATGGATACGAACGTGCCGGAAATTTCATTGCCCCCAAACGAGCCTGTGCTTGCGTACGCGCCCGGCTCCGGGGAGCGTCGGCGCCTTGGGGAAAAACTGGTCGCGCTCCGGGGCGAAACGATAGAAATTCCCGCGATGATCGGGGGCCGCGCCGTGCGCACGGGAAAAACCGTAGAAATCCGGGCGCCCCACGACCACCAGGCGCTGCTCGCCGTTGCGCATTGTTGCGGTCCGGACGAGGTGGAGGAAGCCATACGTTGCGCGCTGAAGGCGCGGCGGGAATGGATGCGGACGCCCTGGGCGGAGCGCCTGAGCATTTTCCGAAAGGCCGCCGACCTGCTTTCCGGCCCCTGGCGGGATACGCTGAACGCCGCCACCATGCTGGGGCAGAGCAAAAACGCGTTTCAGGCGGAAATCGACGCGGCCTGCGAAACGATCGACTTCTGGCGATTCAATGCGGCGTACGCGGAGCGCATCGCAGCGGATCAGCCCCTTTCTTCGGAAGGCGTCCGAAACCGTATGGAATACCGGGCGCTTGAGGGATTCGTGGCGGCGATCACGCCGTTCAATTTTACGGCGATTCAGGCGAATCTGGCGACGGCCCCCGTTCTGATGGGCAATGTGGTTCTGTGGAAACCGGCCACGACCGCCCTCCTGTCGGCCTGGCATACGTATCGCCTGCTGGAGGAAGCCGGGTTGCCGCCGGGCGTGGTCAATTTGCTCCCCGGCGATGGCCCGGAGGCGGGCGCGCCCATGCTGGCCTCCGAGCATCTGGCCGGGCTGCATTTTACCGGCTCGACGAAGACGTTTCAGCATATGTGGCGCATGATTGGCGAGCGCATCCACCGATACCGCGCCTATCCGCGCATCGTGGGGGAAACCGGGGGCAAGGATTTCGTCATTGCGCATCCTTCCGCCCCGCCTCTTGCCGTGGCCACGGCCATCGTGCGCGGCGGTTTCGAGTACCAGGGGCAGAAATGTTCTGCGGCGTCGCGCGTCTACCTGCCCGCTTCGCGCTGGCCCGCCATCCGGCAAGCCTTGACGGAGCAACTGGACGAAGTCAAGACGGGACCGGTCGAAGACTTCGGAAATTTCGTGAATGCGGTGATTGACCGGGCGGCGTTTCGGCGCATTGCAGGCTATATCGACCGGGCGCTCGCCCACCCGGATACAGACCTGGTGCATGGCGGGACGTACGCCGACGAACAAGGGTATTTTATTGCCCCGTCTGTGTTTCAGGTCCGGGATCCCTTGCACGAAACGATGCGGGAAGAGATATTCGGGCCGGTCGTTTCGGTTTTTGCGTACGAGGACGCCCGGTACGAAGAAATGCTGGACCTGGTGGACCAGACCTCCCCCTATGCCTTGACGGGGGCTGTGTTCGCGACGGACAGGGACGTCATTCGCAAGACCTCGGATCGGCTCCTGGACAACGCCGGAAACTTCTATATCAACGACAAGCCGACCGGGGCCGTGGTTGGCCAGCAGCCTTTCGGCGGCGCGCGCAAGTCGGGCACCAACGACAAGGCGGGTTCGCCGCTCAATCTGACGCGCTGGACGTCTCCCCGGACCGTCAAGGAGAATCTGTCGCCGCCGACCCACTTTGCCTATCCCTTTATGAAGTAGCTTGTACCGCTCGCCGCAACGCGCCGTGCTGACGCTGAAAAGATCGGCAGGATGCAATACGTTTGCAAGGCGCTGTCGCTGCGTCGGATTGCGCTTGCGCCTGGCGGGCAAACCCGTAACCGGAACCGATACCTCAACCCATTCGAATTGTCAATGTCTTCCCCCATACGCGTTCTTCAATACGGCGTCGGCCCGATCGGGCTGGCGTGCATTCGAACGATTCTGGCCAAACAGGCTACAGGTTCGTTGGCGCTGGCGGGCGCCGTAGACGTAGATCCGGATAAGGCGGGCCGCGACGTGGCGGAGTTGCTGGGAGGGGATGCGCCCGCCACCGGCGTTACGGTGCGGGACGATGCGGGCGCCGCGCTGGCCGAGATCGCGCCCGACGTCGTGCTGCATACCACCTCGTCTTTTCTGGACCGGATGCACGGACAGCTCGAGGAATGCATTCGGGCTGGCGCGCCGGTGGTTTCTTCTACCGAAGAACTGGCCTTTCCGTACGACCGGCGCCCCGAAATCAGCCGCCGCCTGCACGAGGAAGCCGTGGCGCATGGCGTGGCGGTCGTGGGCACGGGCGTAAATCCTGGCTATGCCATGGATACGCTGGCGCTGATGGCGACTGGCGTTTGCTGCGACGTTTCGGAGGTGCATGCCGTGCGCGTGGTGGATGCAGGAAAGCGTCGCCGGCCGCTTCAGATCAAGGTAGGCGCCGGACTCTCGGCGGCGGCGTTCGAGGAGAAAAAGGCGACGGGGATGTTCGGGCATATCGGGCTGCGCGAATCGCTGCTTTTCGTGGCGAAGGGGCTCGGCTGGTCCCTGGATCGCGTGGACGAGCGGCTGGACCCGGTTTTGGCGGATCGGGAAATCACTACGCCCTTCGTGACCGTCGAGGCGGGAAGCGTGGCGGGGATCCATCACGCCATCACGGGCTACGCGAAGGAGCGTCCTGTGCTTTCCCTGGACTTGAAAATGTTCGTCGGGGCCGAAAATCCGCGCGACGCCGTGCGCGTGGCGGGCGATCCGCCGGTCGATCTGGAGATTCGCGGGGGCATATTCGGGGATACGGCCACGGTGGCTGCGCTGGTGAATGCGATCCCGCTGGTCCTGCATGCCTCGCCGGGCCTCAAAACCATGATGGACCTTCCCGTCCCGCGCGCGTTCGCTTGTTTTCCTGGCGCAGGCTGATGGTTCGGGAAAATGCTCGCCGCAAGGCCTGATCGCCCTATGAACCAGCGCGTCGGAAGACTGCATGTATTGACGGACCTGCGTTTCCAGCAGCGTTTTCGTCCTGCGGAGCTGGCCCGCCTCGCTGCGGAAGGCGGCGCGGACGCGATCCAGTTTCGGCAGAAAACGGGGACGGCGCGCGCCATGCTGGCCGAGGCAAGGCGCGTCGTGGCCGCATGCCGGGAACGGGGCGTGCCTTGCATTGTCAATGATCGCCTGGATATTGCGCTTGCCTGCGGCGCCGACGGCGTACATCTTGGGCAAGACGATGTGCCTGTTCGGGACGCCCGGCGCCTGCTCGGCCCCGCCGCCACGATAGGCGGCACGGCCACGACCCTCGAAGAAGCGCTGGCGGCGCAGGAAGCAGGCGCGGATTACGTGGGATTCGGCCCGGTGTTTTCCGGGGCGAGCAAGGAGCGAGCGGCTTCCGTAAAAGGGCTGGCGAATCTGGCGCGCGTTTGCGCGGCGGCGCGCATCCCGGTCCTGGCTATCGGGGGGATTTCTGTGGATCGGGTCGCCCCCGTTCTGGACGCTGGAGCGCATGGCGTGGCGGTGATGACCGGCGTGACGACGGCGGAGGATCCGGCCCGCGCCGCCCACGCCTTCCGCGAGGCATTGAACGTTTCCGGGCAAGGCGGCTAATGCGCCTTGCAAAGGGCCTGGGCAAGGGCTTCCGGAGCAGGCGCTTCGGCGACGGCCCGGACGGCAAAGCCCTGGGCGCGGACGGCCTCTGCCGTCGCAGAGCCAAGGGCGGCGAAGGCGATGCCTTCGAGGGACAAGCCGGGAGACTGCAGCAGGGCTTCGAAGCCGGAAGGGCTGAAAAACACCACCCAGTCCGGTTTTTTATGGCCAGGCCATGCGCGCAACGTACGCAAACGGGTGCGATAGACCACGATTTCTTCCGTGGCGACCCCTGCCTCGCGCAAGATTGCGGGCAATGCGTCTCGCCTTCGATCCCCGCACAAGAAAAGCAACGGGCCGCCGACGGCTTGTTTCAGGATGTGCCTTGCCAACGGTTCCGCCGACCCGGTCGCCTCCCCTTCCGGTTCGTATCCGAGCGAACGCAGGGCGGCGGCGGTGCGCGGACCTACTGCAAACACTTTTTTCGCGCGCCATGCGTTGCCTTCCGCTGCGTTTGCGGCGACCGCTTTGCCGAAGGCGGCTACCGCGCGCGAACTGGTGAAAATCCACCCCGCATACCGGTTCGGAGGATTTGCAAGGCGGCGCAACGTTTCCGGGGCTTCGTACTCGAAATCCAGCGGCGGGCGCGTAGCGACCTCGAAACCGGCGGCCCGGAGCGCCGCTTCCCAGGGACAGGCGGCGCCTTGGCCAGGCGGGTTGTCCGCAGCAGTGTCCCCGGAGCGCAGCAAAAGCACCCTGCTTTTCATGGCCCCGGCGCGCGCAGCGCTTGAAGAATTTCCCTTCCCCCCTGCGCAAGCAACTCGGCGGCCAGTTCGGCGCCAAGGGTTTGGCTTTCGGCGGCGGACCCCGTCCGCTGTCCCCGGCATATTCGCTTGCCGTCCATCGAAGCGATACACCCGTCCAGAACCAGACGCCCTTCCCGAAGGCGTCCCCATGCGCCCACGGGGACGGAGCATCCTCCGCGCAAGGCGCGCAGGAAACTTCTTTCCGCCCGCACGGCGCACGCCGCGCGCGGGTCGTGCACCGTTTCCTGGAGCAGCGACCGGAGCGGTTCGTTCCGGTTCGCGCAAACGATTCCGAGCGCCCCCTGGCCGGGCGCGGGGAGCATAATATCTTTCGGGATGCACTCTGTAATGGCTTCTTCCATATTGAGCCTTTTCAGTCCGGCGGCGGCCAGTACGAGACCGGTCCATGCGCCCTCCGCCAGTTTGCGCAGCCGGGTGCCCACGTTGCCGCGCACCGGCTCGATGCGCAAATCGGGTCGCCAGGCCAGCAGCTGGGCTTGCCTCCGGGGAGAGGACGTCGCCAGCGCGGCCCCTTCAGGCAGGTCCGCGAATCCTCCCGAATACTCCGGATGGCCCACGAACGCATCCGACGGGTCTTCTCGCGCACTGATGGCCCCGACGACCAGGCCTTGCGGCGTTTCCGTCGGCCAGTCTTTCAGCGAATGCACGGCCAGGTCGATTGCGCCGCCGAGCAGCGCCTCGTCCAGCTCCTTCGTAAATAGCGCCTGACTGTTTATGTTGGCGAGCGGCTTGTCGAGGATGCGGTCGCCCGTCGTCGTGATTTCGCATAGTTCCGCGAGGCGCCCTTCCGCGGCCAGCCGGTCCCGCACCATGGCGGCCTGCCGCCGCGCAAGGGGGCTGGCCCTTGTTCCGATCTTCAGCGAAGCGGCATGGCGTACAGGCGGGGTCGCGCGGTTACGATGCATGACGGACGGTATCCGCATCCCGGGAAGGCATTCGCAACACATCGTCCGCGCGGCGCTCCATATCCTCCATCGGACAGTCCGCAGGCGATGCGTCTGCCGGGCGCGCGGCGGGGTTTTCGGCGTTCGGGCGGGACGGGCTCGTCGCCGCAGGGGCCTCTTCTTCGTCGCAATCCTCTCGCAGGAAAAGGTGCTGGAGCAAACGCACCCCATGGGAGAAGTCAATGCGTTCGGGATCGACGCTTTTCAGGCGAACCACTGGCACCGCCAGCAATTTCTGCACGATCGAGCGGGTGAGCTGGTCCAGTTGCTCCTCGCCGTCTTTGGAAAAGCGCTGCCGATATTTGTCTACTTCCTGCGCCCGAATGGCTTCGAACGTTTTCGCAATAGCCTGAATAGCCGGTTGCAACGATTGATGCAGGAATACCCAGGAGACATATTCGGCGATCATCTGGTCCACGATTTCGCCCGCCTTGTCCAGCGAAGCCTGGAGCGTCTCCTGCGTTCTCGTTTCGGCTTTGCCGAGTTGGTCTATGGTAACGAGTTCGATCTGGGGCAGCGCGCCAATCGCTTCGTCCGCGCCGCGCGGCACGGAAATATCGACGAGCAAGCGCGGCGCGCCGCTTGTTTCCATTGCAAACGCTTCCCGACGCAGCACGGGGTCCGGCGCCGAGGTAGCCACGATCACGGCGTCCGCCTGCGCGGCAGCGGCGTGACGGTCTTTCCATGGGACGCAGTTCGCCCGATATCGTTCGGCCGCCTTGCGCGCGCGTTCCTCTGTCCGGTTCGTAAACGAAAGCCGCGCTATCCCCAGCATCTGCAACGCTTCCGCCGTTTCCTGTCCAATCTGCCCCGCGCCGACAACCAGTACGCCCGGCGAGGCGGCGGTTTCCTTGCGGGCTTCGCCCTGCGTCCGGGATATCCAGGAACGGATGGCTTCCGCCGCCCGCATCGGCACGGAAGCATTGTTATGGGACAGCTCCGTCTCGTTGATAACCCGCTTGGCGGTTCGGAAGGCTGTGTGCAAGAGGCGGTGCATGGTCGTCTCGACGCGCTCCTCTTCTACCGCGACGGCGTACGCCTTCTTGAGCTGGAAATAAATATGCACGTCGCCCGGCACCATGGACTTCATGCCGGCGGCCACCTCGAAAATATGCCGGATCGCTTCTTCGTCCCGATGCAAAAAGGACATATCTTTTGGCCAGGCGCGGCCTGCATGGCGCTCGAACGCTTGCTGCACGGCGCGGACGTCTTCCTCGGCTCCATAGAGGTAGGCTTCCGTACGGTTGCAGGTGGACAGGAGGACCAGCTCGGAACCCGCGTGGAGCGCGACGCCGCCATACACGGAGCGCCCCTCTTCCCAGGACGAGGCGAAGGCTTCCCGGATCGCTACGGGAGCCTGCGAATAATTGACGCCCAATGCGTAAAATGTCATAGTCGAAAGCAGGGCTTGCAACAAGCGTAAACCAAGAGGGCGAAAAAAGCCCTATCCTGACAAAGTAGGCATTTACGCCGTTTTACGCAAATTTTCACCGTCGCTTCGCCAAAATTCCCTATTCGCGTCGTATGCCCATGTCCGAATCCCTTTTTTCTGCCCGTCAGCAAGTCCTTGCGCGCCAGTTGGCCTCCCGCGGCTTGCATGCGCTTGCGGTCGTTCCCGGCGCGTCCATGCGGTATTTGTCCGGGCTGGATTTGCATTTGAGCGAACGCCCCGTGGTGGCGTTTTTTGGCCAGGAAGGCCCTCCGGCGATGGCGCTTCCCGAGCTGGAAGAGGGCAAACTGCGCGGATTGCCGTTCGCCGCGCGCGCCTGGACGTATGGAGAGGACCCTGCGACCTGGAGCAAGGCGTTTCGGGAGGCCGCCCGCGCCGCCGGGCTGGACGGACAGCGCGTCGGGGTCGAATCCGGGAACATGCGCGTACTCGAACTTCGCCTGTTGCAAGAAGCCTTGCCGGAGGCTACGTACCCGGACGGGAGCGAAGCGCTCGCTGCCCTGCGCATATGCAAGGACGCCGAAGAAATCGCTTGCATGCGCCGGGCCGCGCAGATGGCCGAAGAGGCCATGCGGCAGACCCTTCCCGCCATAGAAGCGGGCATGACCGAACGGGATGTGGCTTCTCTGTTGACGGCCCGCCTCTTTGCCGCCGGGTGCGCTCCCGAACTGCCCTTTTCTCCCATTGTGGCGTTCGGGGCTTCCGCGGCCAATCCGCATGCGACGCCGGGCGAGCGGGCATTGCGTCCCGGCGACTTGATCCTGTGCGATTGGGGGGCGCAGGCGGACGGGTATTTTTCCGATATGACGCGGATGTTTACGTATGGCGAGGCGGGGCCCGCGGAGCGGCGAATCGTCGAGATCGTGGATCGCGCCCGGCAGGCGGCGACGCAGGCCGCCGGGCCGGACGCGCTTGCCTCGGAAGTGGATCGGGCCGCCCGCGCCGTGATCGAGGAGGCTGGTTTCGGGGACCGATTCATACACCGCACCGGACATGGCCTGGGGCTGGAGATTCACGAGCCGCCCTGGATTCGAGACGGCAATGCGATGCGTTTGCGCCCGGGCATGACCTTTACCATCGAGCCGGGAATCTATCTGCCCGGCGCGGCGGGGGCTCGCCTCGAAGATATGGTGACGATCACCGAGGACGGCGCAGAAACGCTTACGACTTTGCCCCGGAGCCTTATAAATATCGCAGCGTAGCCGCAGGCGGAGGTTTCCGTCGGCAGTCTGGACTACGCGAGCGTTTGGGCCAGCGTTTCCGCTTCCGCAATCCATGTTTCGATGGCCGCCAGGCCGTCTCTCCACAGGCCGGGGTCTTGCAGGTCTACTCCCGCCCTGGCGACCAGCGCGTGCGGCCAGTCCGAGCCGCCGGCCTCCAGCAGGGCGAGGTATCGGACCGGAAAATCTTCCGGCTCGGCAAGGTACCGGGCGTACAGCGCCAGCGCCAGCAATTCGCCGAAAGCATAGGCGTACACATAGCCCGGCGTATGCAGAAAATGGGGAATGTAGCTCCACCAGCGCCGGTAATGCTCGCCGAGCGTCACGCTGTCCGCGAACATGGCCTCCTGGGTTTGCATCCAGAGGTCGCCGAACCGGTCGACGCCCAATTCTCCGTGTTCGCGCCGCTCCGTGTGGATGGCCTCCTCGAACCGGTTCATGGCGATTTGCCGGAATACGGTGGCCATCGTGTCGTCGATTTTGCCGACGAGCAGGGCAAGCCGGTTGGCGGGATTTTCCTCGCGCGCAAGCATTTCCCGGAAGGTGAGCATTTCGCCGAAGACAGAGGCGGTTTCGGCGGTCGTCAGCGGCGTGTCGGCTTGCAGCGCGCCCTGTTTTCTCGACAGATATTGATGTACGCCGTGGCCCAGTTCGTGCGCCAGCGTTTGCACGTCGCGCGGTTTTCCCGCAAAATTCAGGAGAATGTACGGGTGCGCGCTGGGCACGACGCCGTGGCTGAAGGCCCCGCCGCGCTTGCCGGGGGCGGGCGGCGCGTCGATCCAGCGGCGGTCGAAGAAAAGGTCGGCGACGGCCCCCATGCGGGGATGGAATCCGTGGCAGGCGGCCCGCACGACGTCGCGCGCCTCGGCCCACGTATATTCCCGGTCGGATTCTCCCACCGGAGCGTACCGGTCGTAGTCGAACAGTTCGTCGTATCCGAGCAATTGGCGCTTCAGTTCGTAGAACCGGGCCACGAGATCGTATTTCGAGACGACGGCTTCAACGAGCGCCTCCACGGTTTCGTTCTGGACCTCGTTGGACAAATTCCGGTCGGAGAGCCAGGTGGCGTAGCCGCGAAGCCGGTCGTCTACGGCCTTGTCCGCAAGGATGGCATTGAATACAGAAGCCAGCGTACGGCTATGCGCCGCCAATCCTTCTGTCAGGCCGAGGGCGGCCCGTCGGCGCAGCGCGCGATCCGGTTCGTGCAGCATGGACAGGACTTCCTGCTCGGTTTTTTCTTCTCCGTCGAGGCGGAAGCGGACGCCGCCCAGCAGTTCGTCGAAGAAGCGGTTCCAGGCACTGCGTCCCGTTACGGCCTTCTCGGCCATTATTTTCTCTTCCGGCTCGGTGAGGAGATAATCCCGCTGCGCTCGTTGCACTTCGAGGTAATGCCGATACCCGGCCAATGCCCCGGAAGCGACGAGGCGGGCGGCCTGTTCGTCGTCCGCCTGGCACCATTCCAGTCCGAAAAAAATGAGTTGCTGCATGGCGCGGGTATAGGCCTCGCGGACATGCTGGAGCAAGGCACCCCGCCGTTCGTCGCCGGTATCCGTGGCCCATTGCAAAAAAGCGTAGGCGTACGCCTTCCCTGCGCGGTCCTGGATGGTTTCCAGCTGCGCCAGCGCTTCGGCCATTGCCGCCGGCGCGAGGCCCGCGACCTTGCCTCGCCAGGCGGCCCTGAAGGCTTCTGCGTCGTCCGACGCTTGCGCAAGGTCCTGGCGCAGGGCTTCTTCCGACGGATACAGGTCGGCAAGATTCCAGCGGACATTTTCGGCTCCGGTCTTTTTTTCGGACATGAGATAATCGGACATGGATAAAGTGGTTACGGCAGGATGTTTTTTCCGAATTTATCGGCAGTGCGTATATTGCGCATTCCAAACGCTATATCCATCGAAACATTCCCTTAACGACCATGCAAGTACGTACAGCCGAAGCAATCTGGAAAGGCAATCTGAAACAGGGCGAAGGCCAGGTAACGGTGCTGGGCGAGCAAGTCCCCTACTCCTTCGCTTCCCGTTTCGAGCAAGGCGCCGGAACGAATCCCGAAGAACTGCTGGCCGCCGCCCACGCAGGATGCGTTGCCATGGCGTTTTCGAACGATCTGGCGAACGCGGGCTATGCGCCCAGGCAAGTGCATGCCGCGGCCAGGGTGCATCTGACGATAACGGATGCGGGCCCCGGCATTTCGCAGATCGACCTTACGATCCAGGGTGACGTGCCGGATATCGACGAAGCCACGTTTCTGGAGATGGCCGAGGCGGCGAAGTCTAATTGTCCGGTATCGAAGTTGTTTGCGGGGGCGAACATCGCGCTTGTCGCCACGCTTCAGGCGGGTTAGGCGCGTCAGGCGCGAATGTGTCCCTGGCCGACGCCGATCCATTTGTAACTGGTGAGTTCCTCCAGGCCCATGGGGCCGCGGGCATGCAGTTTCTGTGTGCTGACGGCCACTTCTGCGCCCAGGCCAAACTGTCCGCCGTCCGAAAACCGCGTACTGGCGTTTACGAACACCGCCGCGGAGTCGATGCGGTCCACGAAGATGTTTGCGCGCGCCCAGTCGTTGGTCAGGATGCTGTCCGAGTGGGCCGTTCCGTGGCGTTGTATATGTTCTATGGCGTCTTCCACGCCGTCCACGATACGAACGCCGAGGGTGAGCGACAGCCATTCCTGGTCGAAATCGTCCGGTCCGGCGGCGGCGCACGCCAGGCCCCCGGTCCGTTCGAGGATGCGCAGCGCTTCCGGGTCGGCGCGGAAGGCGACGCCCTGCGCGCCGAGGCGCTTCGCCAGCGGCGGCAGAAACGCGTCGGCGACGTTCCGGTGCAAGAGCAGCGTGTCCAGCGCGTTGCAGACGCTCGGACGCTGCACCTTGGCGTTTTCCACGATGTCCTCTGCCCTCTCGAGGTCCGCCGATTCGTCCACGAAAATGTGACACACGCCCATGCCGCCCGTAATGACAGGGATGGTGCTTTTTTCCAGGCATAGCCGGTGCAAGCCCGCCCCGCCGCGCGGCACGATCATATCGACATACTTGTCCAGGCGCAACAATTGCTCGACGAGGCCGCGGTCGGGATCGCCTACGTATTGCACGACGTCGGGCGGTATGCCTGTTTTTTTCAGGGCTTCCCGGATGGCGGCGACGAGGGCCAGATTGCTTCGCAGGGTTTCCTTGCCGCCGCGCAGGATCGTTGCATTGCTTGTTTTCAGGCACAGCGAGGCAATGTCGATGGTTACGTTGGGACGGGCTTCGTAGACGACGCCCACCACGCCCAGCGGGATTCGGCGCTTGAGGAGTCGCATCCCGTTCGGGAGCATGCGGCTTCCGAACTCGACGCCGACCGGGTCCGGCAGGTCAATCACGGAGCGGACGTCGCGCGCCAGCGCGGCGAGGCGTTCTTCGTCGAGCAACAGACGGTCGAGAATCGCCTCGGACAACCCGGCCTCCCGTCCGTCTCCTATATCCAGCGCGTTTTCCCGGAGAATCGTTGCCGAGGCGGACGCCAGTTCGTCGGCGATAGCGGCCAGCGCGGCGTTTTTCGCCCCTGTGCCAAGGGTCGCCAGCGCGCGGCTTGCGGCGCGGGCCTGCTCCCCCATTTTCTGCATGGAAATGGTTTCTTCGACAAGCATGGAAATCGTTCGGGTCATGTTGCGGCGGGCGGACAAGGCCGGCGGCGTTCATGCGCGCGCGTTCGCGCAATAAATATGGTCAGATCAGGATCAGGTCGTCTCGGTGAATGACGACGGGGCCGTAGGCGTACCCCAGCGTTTCGCGGATGCGATCGGATTGCAGGCCCCGGATGCGGCCCACGTCGGCGCTGTCGTACCGCACGACGCCCCGGCCCAGGTTCGTTCGGTCGGCTGCCGTAATCTGCACCACGTCGCCCCGCTCGAACGATCCGTCTACGCGAATGATTCCTGCGGGCAACAGGCTGCCTCCTCCGCCCGCCAACGCAGCGGCGGCCCCCTGGTCGATCGCCACGGCCCCCGCTGCGTTCGCCCCGCCCAGTATCCACCGTTTACGATTTTCTACCGGGACGTCGAGCGCCGGGAAGCGGGTGCCGATACGCTCTCCCGCCACGATCCGCCGGATGGCCTCCGGGGCGTCCCCCGCCGCAATCACTACGCAGGCGCCGGCGCGCCGGGCCATATCCGCCGCGTCCAGTTTCGTTTTCATGCCGCCCACGCCCAGGCCGGACTTGCTTTCTCCGGCTACGGCGTGCAAATCGGCGTCGATGCGCCGCACCTCTGCAATGAGTTCGGCGTTTGGATCGGTTCGGGGGTCTGCCGTGAACAGACCCGGCTGGTCGCTCAGCAGAATCAGCAAATCCGCCTCGGCAAGCAATACGCACAAAGCGGACAGGTTGTCGTTGTCCCCTACGCGAATCTCGGCGGTGGTTACGGCGTCGTTCTCGTTGATCACCGGGACGATTCGATGTTCGAGCAGGGCGCTGAGCGTATCGCGGGCGTTCAGGAAGCGGCGGCGGTCCTCCACGTCCGCCCGCGTGAGCAGCATTTGCCCGACATGGATGTGGAACCGGGTGAAAAGTTGCTCCCAGATTTCCATGAGCCTGCTTTGGCCGACGGCGGCCAGCATTTGTTTTTCGGCCAGCGAATCCGGTTGCCGGGTCATGCGAAGCCGCTCGCTTCCGGCGGCGATGGCGCCCGACGTGCATACGATCAGCTCGTACCCTTCCTCGTGGAGCGCGGCGCATTGCCGAACGATCTCGAACATGCGGTCATGATCAAGCTTTCGGGTGCCCCCCGTAAGCACGCTGGTTCCTATTTTAAGTACGATGCGCCGCGTCATGCGTACGATGCGATTGTGCGCAGGCCAGTGGATTTACGCGTAATTTTACGTGATTCGTACCGGGAGCGGGATTCGAACCCGCACGGAGCATCGCTCCAACGGATTTTAAGTCCGTTGCGTCTACCGTTCCGCCATCCCGGCGGTCAGCGTACCCTGACGCTGTCCATATTGCGCTAATCAGGATCGAGATTGGACCATGGCGCGTCCAATTCGCTAAAATTACGGAAAAATCCGTCGCGCTACGCACCCGGAAGTTCGTCTCCTCGCTTTTGCATGTCTATTTCGTTTTTTCTTTTTACGCTGGGTCTTGTCCTGGTTTATTTCGGAGCCGAATGGTTGCTGAAGGGCGCCGCGGGGCTGGTGCGCGAATACAGCGTGCATCCGCTGATGGTGGGCGGCACCGTGGTGGCGTTCGGCACCTCCATGCCCGAATTCGTATTCAACCTGTTCGCGGCGGTTTCCCGGGAAGACGGCCTGGCCCTGGGGAATATAACCGGTTCGAACATTTGCAACATGGCGCTGGTTCTGGGCGCAAGCGGGCTGGTGCTGCCGCTCGTCGCAGTGCGGGAAGTGCTTACGAAGGGATACCCCGCCATGATGCTTGCGCTCATCGTTTTTTACCTGGCGGCGCTGGATGGAACGATCAGTCGGCTCGACGGCGCCGCGCTGGCGATTTTGCTGGTCGTTTTCGTTGCGCTCGTCGCGCGGCAAGGCGGGTACGGCGTTGGCGGGCGCGCATCGGAGGCGGCGCTGGCGGAGGCCGCTGCGTCCCGGGAAGCCGCGGGCCGAAAATGGGTGTTCCTTGCTGCGGGCGTCACGATGCTTGCGCTTGGTTCCTGGACCATGGTGGAGTCCGCCGTGCGTATCGCCGACCTGCTTGGCGTTTCTCCCGCCATCGTCGGATTGACGGTCGTTGCGTTCGGCACCAGTTTGCCCGAATTGGCTACGTCTGTGGTGGGCGCGCTCAAGGGGCAGGCGGAACTTTCCATAGGCAATGTGCTGGGCAGCAACATCCTGAACGTGTTGTTCGTGGTGGGGCCGATTTCCCTGTTCCATCCCTTGCAGGTAGACGCGAACCTGCTCACGGCGCATTTTCCGGTCATGCTTGCGTTCGGCCTGGCGCTATGGCCTGTTTTCCGGTTCCGGCGGCGGGTCGGGCGCCGGGAGGGGGCGTTGCTGCTCGGCGGCTTTCTGGCGTGGGTTGGCTGGTTGATCATGCCCTATCTTTAGGGATACTCTGATCAAAGCCGCTTCGCTCAGCGCGTCACTGTCGCATGTCAAGGGTGTTATGCTTGTATCGTTAGAAATCAGCAGAAAACACCGTAGATTCGAGTGGCAGGGGACGTGACGCGCCCTTCGGGAGGCTGTGAGGGGCACGCTGGCTGTGTCATTCCTCATTACGTGGGACCTGCCACGCTGCTTCGTCATTCCTTGCCAGCGCACCCCTCGCAGCCTCTGAGCTTCGCGGATTTAATCAGAGTATCCTTAGAAAATCGTTCATTCCCCTGCCCCCATGTCTCTTTCCCTCGGCATAAATCCATGGCTGCTTGCGGCGTCCCTGCTTGCGGCGGGCGCGGCCGCCGCATGGTTTTATCGCCGCACGACGCCTGCGCTGCCCAGGGCCAAGCGGATTGCGCTTGGCGGGCTGCGGTTCGGGGCGCTCTTTTTTATTCTGCTCCTTCTGCTCGATCCCGTGCTGCGTCTTGTCCGACAGGACGAAAGGGAGCCCGTGGTCGTCGTGCTGCTGGACGACAGCGCCAGTTTGCGCCTTGCGTCCGCCTCGGATACGTCGCTTGCCGGTGCGCAGGCGCGCATTCGGGACCTGCTCCGGCATGCGCCCTCCGCGGCGCAGGGAGCCGAGGTGCAGTACGTGCGCTTCGGGGCGGACATCGAGGGGACTTCTTTCGCTCGTTTCGACGCAGATTCGCTTGGGCTGGCGGCTTTTCGGACGAATATCGCACAGGCCCTCGTTTCTGTCGAGGAGCGCTGGCGAGACGATAACTTGCGCGCCGTAGTGCTTGTGTCCGACGGCCGCTACAATACGGGCCGCAACCCGCTGTACGTGTCCGAACGCTATCCGGCGCCGGTGTTTACGGTCATCGCAGGCGATACCTTGCGGCGTCAGGATATTCGGATACAGCGCGTGCTTACCAATGAAGTAGCCTATGCGGGGGCCGAACTGCCGGTCGAGGTGGGGATCCGGGCTGAGGGCCTCGGCGGGCGCCGGATTACCGTATCCCTTGCCGAAAACGGGCAAGTCGTCGCTTCCCGCGCGCTCGAAATTCCGCCGGGCAATACGGAAATCGTCGCCGAGTTGTCCGTAACCCCCGAATCGGAAGGCTTGCGGCGCTACGCGGTGGCCGTGACGGAACTGCCCGAAGAAATAACGCACCGCAATAACCGGGAATCGCTGGCCGTGCGCGTACTTTCTTCCAGGCGCCGCATGCTGTTCGTGGCCGCCGCGCCCGGCCCGGACGTCGCGGCCGTCCGAAGGATCCTTGCCCGAAACGAGGCCTTCGAAGTGGTCCCGTTCGTGCAAAAAAGCGAGGGGGCTTTCTACGAGGGCGCGTTTCCGGCTTCGCTGACGGATTTCGACGCCATCGTGCTGGCGGGGTATCCCGGTCGGGTGGCCGACGCCGCCATCGTTCAGCGAATCGACGAGGCGGCCCGCGAGGGGGTTCCCCTGTTGTTTTTGCTTGCGGCGGGCGGCTCCATTGCCCGGTCGGGCTTGTTGTCCGATGCGGCGTTGCCGGTCCAGGCCGTTCGGATTCGGGAGGATTTTACAGAAGCCGCGCTCCACGCTACGCCGTCGGGGAACCGCCACCCGATCCTGCGTATTCCCGGCGTAGACCCGGACGCATGGCGCGCCCTGCCCCCGCTGGAATACAGCCGGACCCAATGGGCCCCCGCTGCCGATGCCGAGGTGCTGGCTACGGCGTCCGTCCGCGGCGTCGATTTGCCGGAGCCCTTGCTGGTTGTTCGGCGCCGCGCCCGCCATCGCAGCGCTGCCCTCCTCGGCGCGGGTACGTGGCGATGGCAGAACCTGCCAGAGGATTTGGCCGCGTACGAATCCGTGTCGGAAACCTTCTTTGCAAATATCATTCAGTGGCTCACGGCGCTGGAAGACGACCGTCCTGTGCGCGTACAACCTGTTCGGGATGTTTTCGGGGGTGGAGAAGCGGTGCAATTTTCGGGTCAGGCGTACGACGAAAGTTTTAATCCCGCCCCGGACGCCACGATAGAGATCAAACTGGTTTCGCCCGATGGCGCAGAGTTTCCGTATCTTATGCGCGGGGTCGGGAACGGGCGGTACGCGCTGGACGCCGGGCCGTTGCCGGAAGGGACGTACGCCTGGACAGCCACGGCCTACCGGGGAGAAGAGACGCTGGGGTCGGACCGCGGCGCGTTCGCCGTGGGTTCCCTGACGCTGGAATACCGGCAACCGGGCGCGGACGCCATCCTGATGCGCCAGATTGCCCGCCGTTCGGGCGGCGCGGCGCTGGACCCGGACCGCCCGGAGGCGTTTACCGAGGCCCTCTCCGCCTCGCTGGAAGGCGCCGCCCGGACCGTATCAAGTACGACAGAGGAAGATTTGCGTACGCATTTTTCGTTTTTATTGCTTGTCGTCGCGCTGCTCGGCGCAGAATGGTTTTTCCGCAAACGCAGCGGAATGGTTTGAAACCCCTGCGCGTCATAACGGATATTCCCGTCCTGAACGGGCCTTCCGGGGCGCCGGAAAGCGCGCCGCCGCCCGAGGAATTCGCGGCGTTCTTGCGCGACGTACGGCGCTGGATCCATCGCCATCCCGAACCGGGTTTCGAGGAGCGCGAGACCAGCGCGTTCGCGCGCGACGTACTGGAGCGGCACGGACTGGTCGTTACGGGCCCGCTGGCGACCACCGGCCTCTACGCAGATATTCGGGGGGCGGAAGATGGGCCCGTGCTTGCGTATCGGGCGGATATGGACGCCCTGCCCATTCAGGACGCCAAATCCGTGGAATATGCTTCGGAGCGTCCGGGGTTCGCCCATCTTTGCGGACACGACGCGCATACGGCGGTCGGGATTGGCGTGGCGCTTATTCTGCATCGCAATCGGGCGCGGCTTCGGGGTACGGCGCGCGTACTGTTCCAGCCGGACGAGGAAGGGGCGCCCGGGGGCGCGGTGGATATGATTCGCGACGGCGCGCTGGACGGGGTGCAAGGCATTTACGCCATCCATGTGGACCCCACGCTGCCCGTGGGCGCGTACGGGGTGCAGGAAGGCGCGATTACGTCGTCTACGGACCGGTTTTCCATTACGGTCAAGGCGCCCGGAACCGGGCATTCGGCGCGGCCCCACGAAACGGTGGACACCGTTTGGGTAGCCAGCCAGATTATCCAGGCGCTTTATCAGCTTATTGGGCGTTTTTCGGATGCGCGCAAGGCGTCGGTCCTGACCATTTGCCGGTTTCGCGCAGGGGATGCGTACAATGTGATTCCGGAACAGGCGGAATTCGGGGGCACGATTCGCACCACGGACCCGGACGAGCGCGCATCCATCCGGAGCCGGGTCGAGCGCATGGCCCGGGAATTGGCCCGCCTGCACGGAGCCGAGGCGGACATCGACCTCCTGCGTGGAGCGCCTGCCGTGCGCAACGACGCCGATCTTGCCCGGCGCGCGGCTTCGGTTATCCAGTCGCTCTATGGAGCCGAGGCCGTCTTGCCCATTCCCCTCCCCAGCATGGGTTCGGAAGACTTTGGACATTACCTCGAAAAAGCGCCGGGCTTGTTGGTTCGGGCAGGCACATGTTCCGGTCCCGAAACGGCCTGGCCTCTGCACAACGCCCGCTTCGACATAGACGAAAGCGCCCTGGCCCCCGCCGCCGCCCTCATGGCCCATATCCTCTGCGCGCACCTGGACGGGGAAGCCGCTTGATCCTTCTTTTATGCAACGACGGAAAGGCGTTTTCAGGAGGCGGTTAAATTATTTAGGCGGGGGAATCTGGAGGTTAAATAATTAAGGTTGCCTGCCTTGCTCACCATTCGTTGCCGTTCTCGTCAAAGCGGTATGTGTCGGTTACGTACCCGCCGAATACGCCGAAGCCGTTCTTGATGTTGGTGTATACGGGAATCGGGTAGACTTCGGAAGAATAGGCAGGCGCTGATTTCTGATGTCGATCCAGCGTATGCAGATACGTAAACATTTCATGGGAAAGCGTAGAAAAAATAATCGCAAAACGAGGCTCGAAGCCCGGATAGGTATACGGTTCAAAGGCGATTTCGATATCGTGCAACGTTCCATCGAAAAGATCATCCGAAAAAACGGCGCGCCCATAAAAATCAAAATTTATCTCTTCCTTCTGTTCCAGATTTCCTACCTCGCCATAATGAAAATGAAGGGAAGGATCTGTACTTCGAAAATCAACTTGGCGATAGTTGAAAACATCTTCTACAGCCGGGGGAATATACAATGTATCGTTAATGATAGCGCCGGTATCTTCAGGGCCAACCTGGAATAACTCGAGTCGATAGTAATTTACTCCCGGCGGATCTTCTATGGAAAAACGAAGCGAAGCGGTTCCCTTGTCGTTTGAATACGCAATATTTTGCACGGCGACCCGTTCCGGAAGTCGCGCCGTAGCTTCTACAGGCGCAGGGGGGGATGACGTTTCGCTGGAAATAAAGCCGGGCATTTCTACCCGCAACGTATACGTTACCCCGGGGCGCGGGCGCAGGCCCCGTGCGGATCGATAGTTTAATCCAGCTCCGATGTTTACAGGATAATACTGAAGGATATCCGCGTGCCCTCGATCATCCGACACGACCACGATCGTCTGTCCGGGATCTGCATGCGACAACGTAACCGGGAGGCCGCTCGTATGCAAACTCAGGTCAGCATTAACCGTCCACACGCTATCTGGGGTAAAAAAACTGTGCGCCACGATCTTGTGCCCGTCGGAAGGCGTTTCTACGTCAATGATGCTTTCGCAGGCGCCGAGCGCGAACAAGATAAGTATGATTCCAGCAATCCGTCGCATAGCGGCCTCAGAACGTTATATTGTACGAAAGGATTGGCAACAACGGAAATAGCGTAAATCGACGAAATTTGCCGGGTTCGATATAGGGAGCGTCTATCTCCAGCTGAAAGGGGTTCATTTTGTTGTAGGCATTCCAGGCGCCGACGGAAAACGCCTGCTCTCCCCATGCTCGGCGCTTGCTAAAACGCGCCGACACGTCAAGCCGATGATACGCAGGAAGGCGAGACGCATTTCGGGGGCCATAGTGAACCACGCTTGACGTAAAAAAGTTGCCAAACGTCTCCGACGGAGTTTCAACGAGATATTGCGCGCTCGGCAACCAGATGGCATACCCGCTTCCGAACAGCCAATTGGCCGAAATGCGTATGCCTGGCGTCAGATGATGCTGCAAGACTACCGCAATGTCGTGCCGCCGGTCAAACCGATCCGGAAAAGATTCGCCCCCGTTCAGGTTTTCGAATTGCCTTGTCGTACGCGCCCAGGTATAGGCCACCCAACCCGTCAAGCGGCCCTGCGTTTTGCGCAGCAGCACCTCGAATCCGTACGACGCGCCGTCCCCCGTTTCCACCAAATCAGGCCATTCCGTGTAGGCCGATTCTATGGGAGGAACGCCTCCCTTGTACTGCACAAGCCCCCTCATCCATTTGCGATACGCGTCGAGCGATACGTCGTAGCCGACAGACCAGGCGTACGTAAAGCCCAGCGTTGCCTGACGCGCCTGCAAGGGATGCGCGCCTGCCGCAAGAGGAAGCCACAAATCCATCGACAACCCGTCGAAACCATGGCTTTGCAACAAGTGCACATATTGCTGCATTTCCGTGTACGAAGCATGCAACGTCGCTGCGCCCCACAGACTGCGGCTTGCGCCCAGGCGCGGCTCGAAAGAACGATGGCTGCGCCCATCCACGAAATATGTCGAGAAACGAACGCCCGGATTCAGGCGAACGACGCCGGGTATTTCCAGATCGTTCTCGACGTACAGGGCAAGCTCTTGCGACGAGATGGTTCCAACCGGCTTGCGCGCTATTTCCACCAGTTCCTGTCCAGGCGCCTCGAAAATCGCTTCCGCGGCGCCCGGCGTAAAGCGGTGCAAGGTCCCCTCCAGGCCAATGCGTACGTAATGCCTTGGATTGGGCACGTAATCGATATCCGTCTTTATGGTTACGTCGCGAATGGACGAATAGTACTTGCCGTTGTACACATCTTCGAAATCCTCTTTCCCTGTCGTGATTTCTTCCACTTCGTTAAAGCGCTGCTGGAAACGATAGTTCGTCACCCCGATCAGCGTATTGGCGAACATGCGGGCGCCAAGCACCCGGTTCCAGCGAAAAGACGCCAGATGCCCAAACCAGTCCATGCGATCTTTTGCAGTCTGTTCATTGGGGAAGTCTTGCGCGCTGCGCCAGCCGTCCTGTCCGGTATACGCGCTTACGTAGAGCCGATCCCGCCTCGAAAGGATGTAATTGAGTTTCAGATTCGCGTCATGAAAAAAATACCGCGTACGCTCCACGGGAGGCTGCTCCTGAAACAGGCGCGCCAACGCCACCAGCGGTTCCATGTACGTCCTGCGGGCGGCCACGAGGAACGAGGCCCGATCCTTTTTCAGCGGCCCTTCCAGCGTCGCTTGCGAAGACAAAATGCCTATAGAGGCCTCGCCGGCGAACTCCTTCAGGTTGCCTTCCTTCATCGTAAGGTTCAACACCGACGATATGCGACCCCCGTACCGCGCGGGAAAGCCCCCCTTGATCAACTCCACATGCTTCATCGCGCTCGCATTGAAGGAACTCAGAAAACCGAACAAATGATTGGGATTGTAGAGGGGAAGGCCATCCAGCAGAATCAGGTTCTGGCCCAGCCCGCCGCCGCGCACATGCATGCCGCTGCTGCCCTCGACGCCTCCCTGAACGCCAGGCAAAAGTTGAAGCGTTTTCTGAATATCCACCTCGCCCAGCATGGCAGGCAGCGTCTTGATCTGCTCCAGCGAGGCTGTATGCCAACCCGGTTTCAGAGACGCCCCCTGCTCTCCCGTTATTTGGATCTCCTCCAGTTCTATCGTGCGGGGCGCAAGGGCTACGTCCAGCGTCCTGTCGGCGGACAAGACAAGCGCGTGCGACGCTGCTTCGTATCCGATATGCGACACAAGGAGCGTAACCGAATCCGCCCGGACCGTGAGGCTATAGAAACCATAGGCGTTGCTCACCGTCCCGACAGAAAGGGCGGGAACGCCAATGGCCACGCGCTGAAGCCGCTCGCCACTGGAAGCGTCCTCCACGTAGCCGCTAATCGTCCAGGACTGGCCAGCGGCTACGCCGACCTGCAAGCACGAAAGCAGGGTTATGGCGACGAGGCCTTGGCGCATCGGCTTGCCCCCCCTTTAAACATCCAGGCATACATTACGTTTACGATGTCAGATCTGGCCCAGGGATGAGCCGAAACAGAAGGCTATATCCCTACCCCCTGCTACAAACATAATTCATTCAAGACATTATTGTCAATATTCTTTTCGAAGGCGCCGTTGCGGTCCCCGGGTGCCTTCAGGTCGAACGCACCCGCCTTGATCTCGACCCGCTTTCACACCTAACCGTTGCATCGCATAGCCCAGGTGGTGCGTCATCTCCGCATCAAGGGCGGTCTTGATGGTACGCTTGGTTATCACGCCAAGCAGGCCCTCCCGGCCAAGCAAAAAAATTTCCCCCGCAAGGTTATATTCGCCCCGGCTATGTGTCTTAAGGGGAGCATTGCATTTTTTCCGGTCCCATGCGCGTCCCTTGCTTCGTTGTTGTTTCCCTCCTGCTGGCGGCAGGCCTGTGCCCGTCGCCCGTCCTTGCCCAGTCCTATCGCGGCGCGGCAGGCGTTGCGCGGTCCTTGCAGTCCGGGAAGATCGCCGCGGGGGATATCGTAATCAACGAGGCGTACCCTCGTCCGCTTGCTTCGGGATCGGAATTCATTGAGCTCTTTAACCGCAGCGCGGTCACGTTCGACCTTCGGGACTTGACGATTCGGGATGCGTCGTCCGCGCCGCTTCGCCTTGCCGAGGAGGCGTTGCCGCTTCCTCCGGGGGCCTACCGGGTGATCGTGGCGGACGGCGCAGCCTTTTCCAATCGTTTCGGCGGGGTCCCGTACAGCCAGCCGAGCCGCTGGGCCTCGCTGAATAACGGGGGCGACGCCATCGTGCTCGAATCCGGCGGCATAGTGCTCGATTCGCTTTTTTATCCGGGGAGCGCGGTGGAAGAAGGCCGGTCTCTGGAGCGCATCGATCCGGCGGCCCCGTCGGATGCGTACAACTTTGCGCTGTCCACAGACACGCTTGGCGCGACGCCGGGCGCCCAAAACAGCCAGTACGCTCCCGACGCGACCGCCCCGTCGCTGATTTTTGTCAAGGCGGTTGGCGATAACGAACTGACCCTGCATTTCAGCGAGCCGGTCCAGAGCGCGGCCATTTCTCCCGCCTCGATTCGGTTGGAAACCCTTGCGGCAGAACGCGTTGAGCCGCTTGGCCCGGATGCGCTAAAGGCATGGTTTCCGCAGGTCGTAACGGGCGCCGCCGTGCGCATCGGGGCGGTATCCGATTTGCGCGGCAACGCTTCGGAACCCTTGGCGGTGCCGATATACTATCGTCCCGAAGCGCGGGACCTCGTAGTGAACGAGATCCTGTACGAACCGCTTTCCGACGCGTACGACGGCCTGCCGAACCAGACGGAATTTATCGAATTGGCCAATCGGTCCGGTCGGCGGGTGTATCTCGACGGCCTGTACCGGACGCGCGACCCGGACGAATCCGGCGACGCCGACACGGTCCGCACGGCAGATCGCTTTCTGGGGCTGGATCCCGACGGATACGCGCTCTTCGCCGCCGCGCCCATGGAGCATGAAAGCGCCGTCGTAGCCACATGGAAGGGGCTTGGCCTGCGCAACGACGGGGATCGCATCCGCATACACGGGGAAGACGACGAAACGCTGGACGACATACGGTACGACCCTTCGTGGCATCATCCGGACGTTCTGGAAACCCGAGGCGTTACGCTGGAGCGGATCGACCCGGACGCGAACGGGAACGATCCGCAAAACTGGACCAGTTCGGCGGCGCCCGAAGGCGGAACGCCCGGGCGTCCCAACTCGGCGCGCATCGCCGCCGCGCCCTCCCCCGCCGGGCAAGGCATTCAGATATCCCCGAATCCGTTTTCCCCGGATCGGGACGGCGTAGACGATATCGCCCGCATCCGGTGCGTTTTTTCTTCCGGCGTTTCGCGGGTCCGCGCGCGGGTGTTCGACCTGGCCGGGAACGAAGTGCGGGAACTGGTCGGGTCCCGCCTTGTCGCGGAATCGGTCGAATTGTTGTGGGACGGTCGGGACCATGCGGATCGGCGCCTGCAAACCGGCGTATACATTGTTTTAGTCGAGGCCTGGGACGCCCGGGACCAGGTTATGGAGGCATTCAAGGCCCCCCTCGCGCTTGCGCGCCGCTATTGACGCCTCGCCTGCGGAACCGCGCTCGCAGGCCGTCGTTCATTTTACAGGTCCCCGCTCTTGCATCCCAGTACGTAAAACACTTTCGGACCATGCCCGCCGACGAGATTGCCATTCAAACCGGGACGCGGCCTGCGCCCGCTGCGCCCATCGCGCTCAGCGACCGCGCCGCGAGGGAAATTCGCAAAATCATGTCCACCCGGGACATCCCCGAAGGATTCAACCTCCGCGTGGGCGTTCGGGGAGGCGGTTGTTCGGGCATGAGCTACATCCTCGGATTCGACAAAATGCGCGAACACGACACGACGTTCGACGTAGACGGCGTTACGGTATACATGGACAAGCGCCATGGATTGTATCTTATGGGGGTAACGGTGGATTACCATGACGGCCTGAACGCGCGCGGCTTCACTTTCGAGAACCCGAATGCGACGCAGACGTGCGGGTGCGGGTCCAGCTTTGCTGCATAGCCTTGCTTTTTATCCTATGGACGGCAATTTTTCCAATCGCGTCAGAGATGTTATCCGGGACAGCCGGGAAGAGGCGATACGTCTGCGTCACGATTACATCGGTACGGAGCACTTGCTTCTGGGGATTATCTGCGAGGGCGAGGGCATAGCCGTCAGGATTCTCCGCAGCCTCGGCTGCGATTTGCTCAAGCTCAGAAAGGCGGTCGAAGAGACGGTCCGCGGTACGGGCCGGGCGGTCGAGGTAGGCAACATCCTGTTTACCAAGCAAGCCGAAAAAGTCCTCAAGATTACCTATCTGGAGGCGAAAATATACAAGAGCGACATCATCGGCACGGAGCATCTCCTGCTTAGCCTGCTGCGCGACGAGGAAAACGTGGCGGCCCGCATTTTGCAACAGGGCTTCTCGATCACGTACGATGCGGTGCGGGCCGAACTGGATGCGATTATCGGGGGGAAAGTACCGGCGACCGGCGGCGGTCTGGAAGCCCCGCCTCCCGAAGGACACGGCAAGGAGCGCCGCAAGGTGGAAAAAAGCAAGACGCCGGTGCTGGACAACTTCGGCAGGGACCTGACGCGGCTGGCCGACGAATCCCGGCTGGACCCGATCGTGGGCCGGGAGCAGGAAATCGAGCGGGTCGCCCAGGTGCTCAGCCGCCGCAAGAAAAACAACCCCGTGCTGATTGGCGAGCCGGGCGTGGGCAAGACGGCCATCGCCGAAGGGCTGGCCATACGCATCGTGCAGCGCAAGGTGAGCCGCGTGCTCCACAACAAACGGATCGTGACGCTGGATCTGGCGGCGCTTGTCGCCGGCACCAAATACCGCGGGCAGTTCGAGGAGCGGATGAAGGCGGTGATGAACGAACTCGAAAAAAACCCGGAAGTCATTCTTTTCATCGACGAATTGCACACCATCGTTGGCGCGGGCGGGGCTTCCGGCAGCCTGGACGCCTCGAATATGTTCAAACCGGCGCTTGCCCGGGGCGAAATTCAATGCATCGGCGCGACGACCCTGGACGAATACCGGCAATATATAGAGAAGGACGGGGCGCTGGATCGCCGATTTCAGAAAATTATCGTAGACCCCTCCACCGTAGACGAGACGGCTGAAATTCTTCGCAACATCAAGGGGCGCTACGAGGAGCATCACCGCGTCCGGTACTCCGACGAAGCCCTCCTGCTTGCGGTGCGCCTCAGCGACCGCTACATCACGGATCGTTTTCTGCCGGACAAGGCGATCGACGTAATGGACGAAGCCGGCGCCCGCGTCCATCTTGCGAATATCCGCGTGCCGGAAGATATCGTTCGACTCGAAGAAGAGATCGAAATCGTCCGCAAGAAAAAGAACAGCGTGGTCAAGAGCCAGCGCTTCGAAGAGGCGGCGCGGCTGCGCGACAAGGAAAAGAAGATCAATACCGAGCTGGAGCAAGCCAAGCAGGACTGGGAGCGCAAGACCGGCGGGGACGTCTACGACGTGACGGCGGAAAACATTTCCGAGGTCGTCGCCATGATGACGGGCATTCCGGTCGATAAAATTTCTCGCCCCGAGCAGAAGAAACTGATCGGGATGGACGAGGCGCTGACGAAGCGCGTCATCGGGCAGGACGAGGCGATTCGGAAACTATCGAGCGCCATTCGCCGGACCCGGGCCGGCCTCAAGGACCCCGGACGGCCTATCGGCTCCTTCATTTTTCTTGGGCCGACGGGCGTAGGCAAGACCGAACTGGCCAAGGTGCTTACGCAATACCTTTTCGACTCGGACGATGCGCTGATTCGGATCGACATGTCCGAATACATGGAAAAATTCGCCGTGAGCCGACTGGTTGGCGCGCCCCCCGGATACGTGGGCTACGAAGAAGGCGGGCAATTGACCGAGAAGGTGCGCCGCAAGCCGTATTCCGTGGTTCTGCTCGACGAAATCGAAAAAGCGCACCAGGACGTGCTCAACATTTTGCTGCAGGTGCTTGACGACGGCGTCCTCACGGACGGACTGGGCCGCCGGGTCGATTTTCGGAATACGATTATCATTATGACGTCGAACATCGGCGCCCGGGACATCAAGAACATCGGCAAGGGGATCGGTTTCGCCCAATCGGAGGAGTCGTTCAGTTACCGAACCATGAAGAACACGGTGGAAGAGGCGCTCAAGCGCGTGTTCAACCCCGAGTTTCTGAACCGGGTGGACGATGTGATCGTGTTCCATTCGCTGGAGAAAGAGCATGTATTCCGCATTATCGACATCATGGCTGCGGAGTTGCTCGAACGCATCGGCAAACTGGGCATTGCCGTGGAAATCAGAAAGCCGGTCAAGGAATTTCTCGTTCGAAAAGGGTTCGATATGAAGTACGGCGCCCGTCCCCTGCGGCGCGCGATCCAGAAATACATCGAGGACCCGCTTGCCGATCATATCCTTGGCGAAAACCTGGGCGAAGGCGATATCATCCGCGTGTCGGTGCGAGGCAAGGGGGACGCCGCAACGCTTTCGTTCAGCGTTCGGAAAAGCAAAACGTCGAAGGCCGAAAAAGCGAAAGAAAGCGCCCCGGACGACGGGGAAGACCACAAGAATGTCGCCTCTTCGAGCCTTGACGAGAAGCAGGCCAGGGTAGCAAGGGAATAGCCTTTTCGCTCCCTCTTGCGAGCGCCCACCGATTTCGTCGTTTTCTATGCAACGCGTTGCCATCATTGGCGTCGGCCTGATCGGCGGATCCCTTGGCCTCGTATGGAAAAAGCAGGCGCCAGACGTTCGGATTGTCGGCTTTGACGAACCGGCCACCCTGGACAAAGCGCTTGCCCTGGGCGCGCTCGACGAGGCGGCGTCTTCGGTCGAGGAGGCTGTTTCCGGCGCCCAGGTCGTCGTGCTGGCTACTCCGGTAGCGTCTGTATTGCAATTGCTGGAGCAGATTGCGCCGCATGTCCCGCCCGCCGCCGTGGTTACGGATACGGGTTCCGTAAAAGGCCTTGTCGCCGCCCGCGCCGCGCAAGTCTTGCCGTCGCATGTGCTGTTCGTGGGCGGACACCCCATGGCGGGTTCCGAACGTCGGGGGATCGACCAGGCCGATGCGCTGCTGTTCGAAAATGCGGCGTGGGCGCTTTGCCCCCCGGACGCGATGGATGTTCGGGCCCTGAAACGGGAGCAGGCCGCGTTTCTGGACCTGATTGAGGCGACGGGCGCGCGCGCGCTCATGCTCTCCCCTGCCCGCCACGACCGTATCGCGGCGCTCGTCAGCCACCTGCCGCAGTTGCTTGCCGTCGCGCTGATGAACCATGTGGCCGAAGAAAACGGATGCGACGAGGCGTTTCTTCAGCTGGCCGCCGGGGGCTTCAGGGACATGACCCGCATCGCTTCCTCCCCGTTCGACGTATGGAGCGATATTCTGGCGACGAACGACGCCCGCATTCTGGAAGCGCTTGATTCGTTCGCCGCGCGCATGGACCTCGTTCGGGCGGAAATCGCCGGCGGCGACATGAATACGTTGCAAGACCGGTTCCGGGACGCCCGATCCGCCCGGGAAACGATTCCGCGCAACACGAAGGGGTTCCTGCAACCGCTTGCGGACGTGTACGTCTATGCGAAAGACGATCCGGGCGAGCTGTTTTCGATTACGAAGATTCTGTACGAAGCGTCCCTGAATATCAAGGATATTGAACTTCTCAAGATCCGCGAAGGAACCGGCGGCGCTTTTCGCATGGGTTTCGCAGAAGACGATACGGCGACGGCGGCCGCCCAAACCCTGAACCGCGCCGGGTATACGGCCTGGCGTTTGTAATTCGAGCCTGCCTGTGCGCGTCATGGAAAACGCATCGCTTCAGAAAACGCCGCTTTATGACCGGCACGTTGCGCTTGGCGGGCGCATGACGCCGTTCGCAGGCTATGCAATGCCGCTGCGCTATCCTGCCGGCACCCTTGAAGAACATCGGGCGACGCGGCGGGCGGCGGGCCTTTTCGACGTAAGCCACATGGGCGAAGTCCTCGTGCGCGGCCCGCACGCCGCCGAGTGCGTAGACTACCTGATTACCAACGACGCGGCGTCGATGCAGCCCGGCCAGGCGGTCTATGCCTGCATGTGCCTGGAAAACGGCGGCATTGTGGACGATCTGATCGTATACCGCCTTGCCGAGGACGAATACCTGCTGGTGATCAACGCGGCGAACCGCAGCAAGGATTTCCTGTGGATGATTCGGAATAATCCGGCGAAGGCGGTTATCGAGGACATGTCCGACCGCATCGCACTCGTCGCGCTCCAGGGTCCGCGGGCCCGGATGATCGCCGAAGCCGCCATAGGAGAAGACGCCGCCGGGCTGAAACCCTTTCGTTTCCGGCGTATTTCCGGCGGGTTTCTGGGCGGGTCGGCTTTTGCTATCGTTTCCGCGACGGGGTATACGGGCGAGGCGGGCGTTGAAATCTATTGCGATGCGGACGCAGCGGGGTCTGTCTGGGACGCGCTGCTCGAAGCCGGGGCGGACGAGGGACTGCAACCGGCGGGCCTCGGCGCTCGGGACACCCTGCGCATGGAAGCCGGGTTCTGTTTGTACGGAAACGACATTACCGAAGAAACCCACCCCTTCGAGGCCGGGCTGGGCCGGTTCGTACGGATGGAAAAGGACGATTTCATCGGGAAATCCGCGCTGGAACGCGCCCGCGGAGAAGGGCTTTCCCGCAAACTGGTCGCGTTTGTCGTCGAGGAGCCGGGCGCCGTGCCCCGAAGCGGCTACGCCATCTCTACGCCGGCAGGCGAGGGCGTGGTGACCAGCGGCGCCCAGTCTCCCTTGCTTGGGCGCGGCGTCGGCCTGGGGTATGTGCCTGCGGATCCGTCCAGCGCCGCGCCGGGCGCCTCGCTGGATATCGCGATACGGTCCCGCGCCGCGCGCGCCGTCGTTAAACGCCCCCCCCTGCACAAAAATTGACGGTTTGTTGCATATTGCGGCGCGGCGCGGCGCGGCGTATCTTGGGACACGCTGATCTTCGTGGACCTGATCGGCGTATTCCTCGCTTCGTGGATTTCGCCGTTTTTCTTTCCCTTGTCCGTTCCGCCGCCATGCACGCCGAAGTATTTATCACGGCCCAGTCCGTACCGGAAAAAGAAACGGGAACGCAAGTCGTCGTTGCGATCGACGTGCTTCGGGCTTGCTCGACCATTGTTACGGCCCTTTGCCGGGGCGCGCGCGGCGTCGTTCCGGTTCCTGACCTGGATCACGCCGCAAAAATCGCCTCGAACCTTGACCCTTCGAGCTACCTGCTGGGGGGCGAACGCGGCGGCTATCGCATAGACCAGTATCATTGCGGCAACTCCCCGCTCGAATATACCCGCGAGGTCGTACGGGGGCGAACCCTCATTCTCAGTACGACCAACGGGACGGTCGCCATGCACAAGGGGCGAAAAGCCGAGCGTTTGCTGGTCGGGTGTTTCCTGAACATTGATCGCGTAGTCGAGGCGGTCTGCGCGGCGGGCCGGGACCTGATTATTATTTGCTCCGGCCAGCAAGGACAGGTTTCTCTTGAGGACACGCTTTGCGCGGGATACCTGCTGGACAAGGTATGGAATGGCGCTCCCCCCGCTGGCGTTTCCGACGCAACGCGCATGGCCTTTGCGTTGTACGACAGCCGCCGACACGGCCTGGACGCCGCCTTGCGCGAGGGCGCCCATGCGCAATGGCTTGCTTCGAGGGGGTTCGCAGAAGACGTAGACTATTGTTTTCGGTTCAATGCCTTGCCCGTGCTTCCCCGTTACCGGGACAACCGGATTGTGCTGGACAAAAAGGAACTGAGCCGTATCGCCGCGTAACGCGCCCGCAAGGCTCCATGGCCGCCTTGCGGGCAGACGTGGTTTTTTCGTCGGTTAGCAGTACCTTGAAGGATGGCTTTACCCTCAGGAAAAAAACAGAACCGCAGGCAGGTCCCCGGCGAAAAGGCTCCCGGCGCGCCCGCGGGCCGCATGCACGAAGTGCTTGGCCTGGTTTCGATGACCCTGGCCTTTCTGGTTTGCCTGGCCCTCGTCACCTATCAGGCTGCCGACGACATCATCGTTCGAAGCAGCACCCCGCGCGACCTGTTCGTTCCCGGAGAAAATCAGGCGGCGAATATGCTCGGCCTGGCGGGGGCCTGGATCGCATACTGGTTCGTGCCGCGTTTTCTGGGCTACCCGGTCGTATTGCTGTCGGGATTTTTTTGCATGACGGGTTATCTGCTGTTCCGTCGCCGCGCAAGCGTTAAACTGGTTTCGACGGGCCTGCTCGTTTTTGCGGTCGTGTTCGCCTCGGCGGCCTTTTTCGGCTGGACCGCGCGGGTCTTCGACGTGGAGCTTGCCTTGTGGAGCGGGCGGCTTGGCCTGGGCGTGGCCGGGTGGCTCCAGCACGTTTTTGGCGAGGTCGGGTCGGCGGCGATGCTTGCGCTGTGTCTTGCCGTGGCGTTCCTGTTGCTGGCCGAACCCGATTTGCAGGCCCTTTTCGACAAGGTCGGGGCCTGGAACGCTTCCAGGAAAGCCGCCGCCGCAACGCGCCGCGCAGCGCGCAAAAAACGGGCGGAAGAAAAGCGCAAGAGCCGGGCGGAGAAACAAGCCGCGCGGAAAAAGAAGAACGAGCGCCCTGCCCCAGCGGCTTCCGAGCGGCCCCCGTCTTCCGGTTCTGCGCAAACCGCTTCGCCGCCTGCCGCCGAGGGGGCAAGCCGTACGCTGAACGACGCGTTTCGCAGCGAGGCCCCTTCTCTCCCGGAGGATCCCGAAGACGCTCCTGAGGATATTGCAATGCACGTTCAGGAGCGCATTGAGGAGGAACATGCCAGCAAGGTGCAGCGGCGCATGGATATTCCCGACGAAAAGATTGCGCGCGCGTATCGTTTTCCCCCGGTAAAGCTGCTGGACGAACGCGACGCCGCCGAAATCCCCATCGACTACGACGAGCTGGAAGAAAACAAACGGATCCTGCTCGACAAACTCGATACGTACGGCATTGAAATACGGGAGATCAACGCCATTGTGGGGCCGACGGTTACGTTGTACGAATTGACCCCGGCGCCGGGCGTGAAGATCAACCGCATCACGGCCCTCGAAAACGATCTGGCCATGGCGATGGCCGCGAGGGGCATCCGGATTATTGCGCCGATCCCCGGAAAATCTGCCGTGGGCGTGGAAATACCCAATCGCCGCCGCGAACTTGTCCGTATCCGCGATGTGATCGGCACCGCCCGATTCCGGGATTCCGATATGGCGTTGCCCGTGCCCGTGGGCAAAACCATAGAGGGCGAAGTGTTTATGATCGATCTGGCGAAACTGCCCCACCTGCTTATCGCAGGCGCGACGGGATCAGGCAAATCGGTCGGACTCAACACCTTGATTACAGGACTGATTTACGCCTGCCACCCCGCGAATTTGAAGTTTGTCATGATCGATCCCAAAAAGATCGAGTTGCAACAATACAAATACATTGCGGACCATTATGTGGCGATGCCGGAAAACAGCGAGGAGCCGATCATTACGGACGTGAGCCAGGCGCTGGGGGTGCTCAAGTCCTGCGAGCGCGAGATGGAACTGCGTTACGATCTGTTTTCCGCCGCCCAGGTTCGCTCCATCAAGGATTACAACGACAAGGTGCGTTCCGGGCGCGCGGAAACAGAGGATGCCCTCCGGCATTTGCCCTATATCGTCGTGATCATAGATGAACTTGCAGACCTTATGATGTTGGCGGGCAAGGACATAGAGGCTCCTATAGCCCGCCTTGCCCAGATGGCCCGCGCCGTGGGCGTACATCTTGTGCTGGCTACGCAACGTCCGTCTGTCGATGTGATTACGGGGTTGATCAAGGCGAATTTTCCCGCCCGCATCGCGTATCAGGTGGCTTCCAAGGTAGATTCCCGAACCATTCTCGACCAGAACGGCGCGGAAGGCCTCGTAGGCAACGGAGACCTTTTGTATATGCTCGGCAGCCGGGCCGTCCGGTTGCAGGGGCCGTATATCGCTTCGGAGGAAGTGGATCGCATCGTGGATTTCGTGGCGAAACAGCAAGGGGCCGGGCCCTACGCGCTTCCTCCCTTCGGAGACGAGGCTGGTCCGGGGGCGGCGGGCGGCATGGAGGACACGGATCCGTTCTTCGAAGAGGCCGCCCGGATTCTTGTGCGCGCCCGGCAGGGGTCGGTTTCGCTGCTGCAACGCAAATTGTCCATCGGATACACGCGAGCCGCCCGCATTGTGGATCAACTTGAAAAAGCAGGCATAGTGGGCCGTTTCGCAGGATCCAAGGCGCGCGAGGTGCTGGTGGAGTCGGAGGAGGAGCTGGAGGCCCTGCTTGCCGACATTGGAAATTAAGGATAAGGATACGGGTTTTATGTCGTCTTTTCCTGTCGTAGGCATTCTTGGGGGCGGACAATTGGCCCGGATGACCGCCCTCGCCGCGCGGCGCATGGGCTTCGGCGTACGCTTTTTGCTCCCGGAACCGGCGGGGCCAGTCGAGGACCTTGGGCCGTCTTTCACGGGCGACTGGACGGACCCCGATCTCCTTCGCGCATTCGGCATGGGCTGCGACGTGGTGACGGCCGAGAGCGAATGGACGCCGGTCCACGAAGCGGAGGCGGCCCTGCAAGGGCAGGTCCCTGTTCGTCCCGGCTCCTTTACGCTGGATATTATCCGGCACAAGGGCCGCCAAAAAACCTGGCTGCGCAATGCCGGGTTGCCCACCCCGGAGTTCGCCTGTTGCGCCACGCCTGACGAAGCCCTGCGGGCTGCGAACCGGTTCGGATATCCCCTGCTCGCCAAAAAATATACCCACGCCTACGACGGCTACGGCAACCGGACCGTCCGCTCGGACGAAGAACTTCGCGCGGCATGGGAAAGCCTCGCTGCGAAAGACGGCCTGCTGGTAGAAGCATTCGTTGCGTTTCGGCGGGAACTCTCCGTGCTGGTGGCGCGCCGCCCCGGGGGCGATCACGTTGCGTATCCCGTGGCGGACACGGAGCAGCGCGATCATCGGTGCTATGCGGTAGAAGCGCCTTCCTGCATTGCGGACGCCGAAGCCCGCGAAGCGCAGCGAATCGGCCTTGCCGCCGTGGAGGCCGTTCGGGGAACGGGGCTGATTGCCGTAGAACTTTTTCATACGGAAGACGGGTGCGTTCTGATCAACGAGTTGGCCCCGCGCCCGCACAATACGGGTCATTATTCTATCGAAGGCAGCCACACGTCCCAATTCGAAAATCATCTTCGCGCCGTGCTGGATATGCCGCTGGGGGATCCCTCCTTGCGCGCTCCCGTCGCCGTCATGGTCAACGTATTGGGCCATCGCGAGGGCGCGTCGTCCCCCGGAGGATTGGAGGAGGCGCTGTCGGTCCCCGGCGCGGCGGTGCATTTGTACGGCAAAACGGAAACCAGAACGAATCGTAAAATGGGACATGTCACGGTTACGGGCGACGACCGCCGCGACGTTCGCCAGCGCGCCGAGCAAGCCGCCGCCCGCCTTCGCTTGTAACGCAACGCCTTCCTATCCTTACGGATACTCTGATCAAAGCCGCTTCGCTCAGCGCGTCACTGTCGCATGTCAAGGGTGTCATGCTTGCATTGTTGAAATCAGCAGAAAATACCGTAGATTCGGTACGTTGCGTCCGTGACGCGCCCTTCGGGAGGCATGCGAGGGGCACGCTGGCTGTGTCATTCCTCATTATGTGGGGCCTGCCACATTGCTTCGTCATTCCTTGCCAGCGCACCCCTCGCATGCCTCTGAGCTTCGCGGATTTAATCAGAGTATCCCTACGCATCTTCGACGAATCATGGCTCTTGCAGGCATTACCATGGGATCCCGCTCGGATCTCTCCGTTATGGCCGGCGCGGCGGACGTGCTGCGCGCGCTGGACATACCGTTTGAGATTCGCGTCCTTTCCGCCCACCGCACGCCCCATCATATGGGAGAATACGCTCGTACGGCGCATACGCGCGGCGTCCGGGTCATTATTGCGGGCGCGGGAGGCGCCGCCCATCTCCCCGGAATGATTGCGGCCTGGTCTCCCCTGCCCGTGATCGGTGTCCCCGTTCCGGGGAAAAAGCTGGACGGCCTCGACGCCTTGCTGTCCATCGTGCAAATGCCGCGCGGCGTTCCTGTCGCTACCGTGGCGATCGGCGGCGCCCGCAACGCCGGGCTGCTCGCCGCGCAAATTATCGGCGCTTCCGATCCGGCTGCGCTCGACCGGATCGTAGCCTACAAGGCGCACATGGCGCAGCAGGTCGAGGAAATGGACGCTTCCGTGGCCGCCGCGCTGGAGGAAATGCTCAAAAAATCCGATTGACGCCGCCGGGCCGGGGCTACGGCCGCAAACGGCAACCTTATTTTTTTAAGTCCAGATTTTGTGACCTTAAAATGTCAATAAACAGGAACCAGCAGTAGGGATTATTGTACTCCTTTCCACCGCTTGGACCACTACGAGAGCAACCATAACAAGGAGGACCAAGGCATGTATCCGAAAGACAGCGTTTTCATGGTAACGGTCATCATCGAAAAGGACGAGGACGCTTTTCATGTACATAGCCCAGACCTAAAAGGGCTGCACATTTGCGCCGAAACCAGGGAGGAAGCGCTGAATGCTGCAGCACACGGAACAATAGCGTATCTGGAAACAATGATCGACCAGGGGCTACCGATTCCGTCAACCGTAGTACAGCATAAGCCACGGAAGCGTACTTATCGTGTCCGCCGGAATGCAGAAATTCATAATTTGCTCTTACCTCGCTATGAGTATTTACCCCAAGCACGTATGGGCTCAACTGCGTAGCACGACAAATGAAGAATTTGAGAAGGCCCTGCTCAAGGATGGGGGCTGGGTCCGACAGAAAAGATCTGGGGCTGTTCAGATATACTTGCATCCCGACCGGCCAAAAGGAAAAAATATAGTCTCTATCCATATGCATCCCAAGCAAACTATACGACGGGGTACATTGAAGGCCATGCTGCAGGCGGCTGGGCTGGAAACGGAAGATGACTTGGTACGCGTTGGTCTTATCAAGGCGCAAAAAGGGAAGCGTCGAAATCGTTAACGCCAATTTTCAATCTAACGCCCCTTTCCTCAACCCTCATTCCAGAAAAAGATCCGTCGTCCGCTCGACGCTTTTGCCGGTTGCGAGGTCGCGTACGCGCAAGGCAAGGGTATATAGTCCCGGCGCCTGATTCGTGGCGTCGAGAATAAGGTAATTCGTTTCGTCCGGCGACGAGCCTGTTCCCGGTACGCTCACGGAGACGCCGCCCCCGCGCCCGCCAAAGAGATTTTTCACGAACCGCGCTACGCCTTTCGCATTGTTCCGGGGCGCAAGGCGGGCTTCCATTTCGTACCGGGTCGCCCCGTTTTCGTCCAGGGTCAACTGATATATCTCGAAAAACAGATAGATCGGTTGCCGGTGCGAGAATACGTTCCACGGGGCGGGCGCAATGGAAAATCCGGCCCGCTGCAAGACGCCGCCTTCCGAATCGGTACGGCTATTCTCCTCGATCCCGTAGGCCAGCATCAGGTCGCTCGCCTGGAGCTCGTCCTGCCCGAAATCGGGCACGTCAATGCTTCGGCGCTGCACTGCGACCGTAGCGCCGCTGGCCGTTTCGAATTCCATGGAGACCTCGTGCCGCCCCGGCGGCGACGCCATCGCCTGCGCGCCCACCCAGAGATGCGCCTCCTCGAAAGAGCGCATCTGCTCGCGCCGAAGCCCATGGATCGTTTGTCGCCGTTCGAGGAGAATATCCCGGTTTTCGCTCACAAGAAACGCCCCGATGCGCGCCGAAATATCTATGGTCTCCTGTTGTAGCCCGCCCTCGGCGATCGGAATGCCGTACGCTACGTACAGGTCCGCCTCGCCGTCGTTTCCCTTGAAGGCGCTGGTCACGAACGGAATATCCACGCGGCGCCCGGGCGTTTCGTATTCGTAGCGTTCCGGGATGCGGGCGATGGTTTCTTTCGCCGTGAGCGAATAATCGTTCAGCCAGGCTGGAACCCCGGCAGACATATCCGAAGCGCTGGGGGAATACAGCCGATATTCTCCATTCCGAAACGGGTCCTCGAATACGAACCGAAAATCGCCGTAGTCCCAAATATTGAACGTGTTGGCCTCCGCCAGCATGTCGAAGTCGCCACCGAGATGCGCCCCGCGCGGCGTAAAGTTCATGTCGGAGGGCGTCAATACGGACCGGGGATCGCTGCGGGCCGTAGGCGCCGTCCCAAGGTCCCGTATCCCGGACGAACTGCCCGGCACAATCACGACGTCGCGCTCCGGAGGCCCGTATCGCACGAGGATATGGCCTCGTTCCGTATCCCATCCCCGCAAGCCGAGCGCTTCGCTGCCGTACAGGAGATCGGCGTATACGAGGCGGGCGTAGTGTTCGATTTTCCGTTCGTTCCAGGGCGTGAGATAGCGCGGGTCCTTGCTTGCCCAAAAGCGCGCGGCGTAGGAAACAGGGTCATCCTCGTAGCGATCTTCTTCGTCGGGCAAGAGCAGCAAGGAGAGGGTTTCGAACACGGTTGTCTCCTCGGGGTCCATGTAGCGCAACGCCGTTTCGAACGCATTGGCGGCGCCTTCCTCGTCGCCTCCGTACGCCTGGGCCAATCCCAGGTACAGCCACGTATCAGGCAGTTCGGGGAAAGACGCATACATGCTTTCGAGCATTTCCCGGGCCGAGGCGTATTCTCCTTTCAGCGCATATAACTTCATGAGTTGCCGGTACGCCGCAAGCCTGCCAGGGTCGGACTTCAGGGCGCTCCCAAGGTGCGCGACGGCGCGTTCGTAGGCTCCTTGCGCCCGCCGCGACAAGTCCATGATCGGCACCCCCTGCTCTTCCAGCTGCTCCACGTCGAAGCGGTCCGCAAGAAATACGCGCCCCGGATCGTCGACGAACGCAGGCACGGTTTCGGGCGGACCCGCTTGCGCGGCGCTGAACCCTTCTTCTGCTTCGATGTCCTCTTGCAAGGGCGCTTCCATGGCCAGCGGCGGATCCCCCAGCGCCATGGCCTGGCTTCCCTGGTGCAAATTTCCACTGAAGGTCATGCTGGGAAACATGATGGCGTTGCGATAGCGCCAGAAGTCGCGGATAAAGAGCGTGCCCAACTCCTCGTGCGCGAACGCATTCGTGGAATCGATAGAGAGAATTTTTCTGGAGAGGGTAATGCGTCGCTGTTCGAGGATGCGTTCCTTAATGAGATTCCGCGACTCCTGGCGTAATTGCACCAGTTTGGCGACCAGATACCCGGTATTCTCCGGCTCGATCCGGAGGGCCTCGTCCAGCGCGTCCTCCGCCTTGCCCGGATCGGCCAGGGGCGTTTCGGTGTACAGGCGGGCAAGCAAGTAATGCGCTTCGGCCCGATCCGGGTCCGACTCCGTAACGCGCAGAAAAGCTTGTTCGGCTTGCTCGTACGATGCTTCCCCGAAGGCCCGGCGGCCTTCGGCCATGTCGCTATCCGTCGATTGGGCCCAGGCGACGGGCGGCGGGCAACACAAGCCGAGAAGGAAAACGATGAGCGGCGCGCGCATTGCGATTCGGAATACAGTCGGAAGCGATGTGCGGACTCGTTGGCGAGCGATTTGCCCGCATACGAAGTACATATTTTTCTTCGGGCCAATGGTTCCGCTCAGGCGGCGCCTTCGTCGTCCCCTCGAACAATACGGGCAAACCGCCGCTTGCCCGCCTTGATGACGAACGAAGGGCCTGTCTGGATATCCATTTCCATCCGCGCGTCGGATATTTTCTCCCCGTCGATGGAAACAGCCTTTTGGGCAATCAGCCGGCGGGCCTCCCCGTTCGAACTTGTGAGGCCCGCGCGGGTCATCAGGTCAAGGACGCCCATGCGGGCTCCGTCCTGGGGAGCGAAGCGGACGTTTTTTATGTTCTCCGGTACGCCGCCCTGGATTACCGTTCGCTCGAAATGGCGGCGCGCCTGGTCCGCCGCGGCCTCCCCATGGTACATGCTTGCGATCGTCCAGGCCAGTCGGTGTTTCGTATCGCGGGGTTCCCGGCTTGCCGCGGCGCGCAGGGCGGGGAGTTCTTCCGTCGGCGCGTTCGTGGCCAACTCGAACCAGGGATAGATCAGGTCGTCCGGAATGGAAAGGGTTTTCCCGTACATCTCTTCCGGCGACTCCGAAATGCCGATATAGTTGTCGAGCGACTTGGACATTTTTTCGACGCCGTCCGTGCCGGGCAGGATAGGCGTCATAATGCACGCCTGCGGCTCCATCCCTTCGGATTGCTGCACGGCGCGTCCCACGAGCAGGTTGAATTTCTGGTCCGTTCCGCCGAGCTCGATATCCGCCCGGACGGCCACCGAGTCCTGGGCCTGCGCAAGCGGATACAAAAATTCGTGAATGCCTATCGGCTCGCCCGCCTTGTACCTTTTTTCGAAATCGTCGCGCTCCAGCATCCGGGCCACCGTGTATTTGCTGGCCAGCTGAACGACGTCGGTGAATTTCAGGGTATCGAGCCATTCCGAGTTGTAGACGATGCGGGTGCGTTCCGGGTCCAGGATGCGCGACGCCTGCTCGAAATAGGATTGCCCGTTTTCCCGGGTTTCCTCGACGGTCAGCGCAGGCCGCCCCTGGGCGCGCCCGCTTGGGTCGCCGATCATGCCCGTAAAATCCCCGACGATGAGTACGGCGCGGTGCCCCAGATCCTGAAACTGCCGCAGTTTGCGGAGCACCACGGAATGTCCCAGATGCAGATCGGGGCGGCTGGGATCGCAGCCCAGTTTGACAATGAGCGGCTCCCCCGTTTGTTCGGCCTTGCGCAATTTTTCCGTAAGGGCGTCTTTCGGAACGATTTCGGCGACGCCGCGCTCGATTTGCGCAAGTTGTTTGTCTATCGGCGGAAATTTCATGGGGTTGCGGCTTACATAAGGCAATGTCTCGCGCTGTCGGAACAGGCGACGCCGTGGATTTTTGTAAATCAATGGCGCGCGCTTGAGGCCCGCTCCATGCGGCGTTTGGCTTCTCGCTCGGCGATGCTGGCGCGCCGGTCATGCAGTTTTTTCCCTTTGCACAGGCCGACCTTCACTTTCGCGTACCCGTTTTTAAGGTACACGGACAGCGGAATCGCCGTATAGCCCTTTTGCGAACAGGCCTTGCGCCATTTGCGCAGCTCCCGCCGATGCAACAGAAGCCGCCGGGGACGAACCGGCGAAGGCAGCGTCGAGGCGTCCGCGAATTCGTACGGCGCAATATGGCAATCCATCAGCGTCATCTCGCCGGGCTCGATGCGACACCAGGCTTCCTGGAGAGAAATTTTTCCCTGCCGGACAGATTTTATCTCGCTTCCCCGCAAAACGACGCCGGCCTCGATCATTTCCTCGACGCGATACTCGTGATACGCCTTGCGATTTTGCGTAATCGGCGTAACGCGGTCCGAGGCGCTATCCCCTGGGCCCGTCATGGATTTTTTCTTTGATGCGGGCGGCTTTCCCGCGCCGGGACCGCAGGAAATAGAGCTTCGCTCGCCGGACGCGCCCCTGCCGAACCCGCTCGATTTTTGCGATCTTCGGCGAGTTGATCGGGAAAATCCGCTCCACGCCGATCCCGTTGGATATCTTGCGCACCGTAAAGGTCCGGCCTGGCCCCGCGCCTTGTTCGGCGATCACGACGCCCCGGTATTGCTGAATGCGCTCCTTGTCTCCCTCGACGACGCGCACATGCACGTTTACCGTATCGCCGGGCTTGAATTCCGGGATATCGTCTCGAAGCTGGGTCGTTTCGACGAGTTGCATGAGATTCGTAGCCATGGCGCTGTGCCTCTGAAAAGGATGGTCCAGTATATTTACGATGATGCCTGGCGCGAACCAGGTTCGGGGAAGTCTGCTCCCCTTTCCGACAAGTCGGGTCTTTGCCGCGCCGTCAGGCGCTGGCGTTGCCGTTCCCGCCAGCGGGCAATTTCTTTATGGTTTCCGGATAACAAAACCTCCGGCACGCGCATCCCCCGAAATTCGGCAGGCCGCGTATAGACCGGAGCGCCCAGCAATCCGTCCTGAAACGAATCGGACAACGCCGATTCGGCGTCGCCCAGTACGCCCGGGATCAGGCGCGCCATGGCGTCCGCAAGCGCAAGCGCGGGCAGCTCCCCGCCGCTCAGCACATAATCTCCCATGGAGATTTCTCGCGTAACCAGTGCGTCCCGAATCCGTTGATCTATTCCGATATACTGCCCCGCCAGGAATACAAGGTGTTCCTGGAGCGACAGGGCCGTGGCCGTTTCCTGGGTCAGCGTTTCGCCGTCCGGGGCGAAATACACGATTTCGTCCACGGCCTGGCCGCTTTCCGAGCGAATCGCCTCTATACACCGGAAAACGGGTTCCGGTTTCAATACCATGCCCGCGCCGCCTCCATACGGATAGTCGTCTACCTGCCGGTGCTTGTCCAGCGCATGGGTCCGGATGTCATGGACGCGAATATCCGCCAGGCCCTTGTCCGCCGCGCGCCGCAGGACGCCGTGCCGCAGCGCGCCGGCGACGAGTTCGGGAAGTACGGTGACAATATCGATGCGCACGGCGCAGTTCCTTGTTTATGCGTCCAGCAGTCCTTCTATTGTCCGCAGGGTCATGCGCTTCGCCTCGGGATCGACCGCCGCCACGAATTCGGGGACGGCCGGCACCATCGCCGAGGGGCGCTCGTTGCGCGCAATGACCAGCATCTCCTGTCCGGGGAAGGCCAATACGTCCTCCACCGTCCCGACCCGGTCTCCATTTTCTTCTATCACGGCAAATCCTGTCAGGTCGCGCCAGGAAAATTCGTTCCGGGCCAGATCGCCCGCCGCCTCCGCCTGGGCGTACAGCAAGGCGCCCCGCAACGCTTCGGCGGCTTCCCGCGAGTCCACGTTTTCCAGTTTGAGCAGAACCAGCAATCCCTTGCGGGCGTACTGGCGGCGGACCCCCTGCACGTTGACGCGCCGCGCGGTATCGGGCGTTTGTCCCATATACAGCGCGGACGCCGATTCGAGTTTCGTCGAATCGGCGGTTTCGGGGATTACCTTGACTTCGCCCGACAGGCCATGAGCCCGGTATACGCGCCCCAAACACAGGAGCGTATCGGCACGGTCGGGGCAGGTCGTTGCGTTCAAAGAACCGTACGGAAGCAGGCGGCAGCGTATGCTATTGCTCCGCCTTGCTTTCTTCCGCGTTTTCTTCGGGGGCGTCGCTTTCCGTGACCGCGGCGGTTGGGGCCTTCGCCTCGCTCGCCTCCGTTTCGGGGGCTTTTTCAGCGGCGGCAGCCGGAGCCTTTGCCTCGCCCGCCTCCGTTTCGGGAGCTTTTTCGGCGGCGGCAGCCGGAGCCTCCGTCTCGCTTGCGTCCGTTTCGGGAGCTTTTTCGGCGGCGGCAGCCGGGGCCTTTGCCTCGCTCGCCTCCGCTTCGGGAGCTTTTTCAGGGGCGGCAGCCGGGGCTTCCGTCTCGCTTGCGTCCGCTTCGGAGGCTTTTTCGGCGGCGGCAGCCGCTTCTTTTTCAGCCTCTACCCGCTCCTGGGCCAATTTCTTTTTCGCGGCTTCGGCTTCCTGTCGCGCCTGCTCTTCCTGTTCGGCTCGTTGCTTCGCTGCTTTCGCTTCCTGCGCGGCTACGCGCTTCGTCTCTTCGTCCAGCGCCTTTTGCCGTCGGGATTGCGCGGTTTCCTTGACGGAAGCGGCGCGCTTCACGGCCTGCCGTTCGCGATGCGCCTCGACGGTCTGCCGTATCTCCTCCTCCGTTTTTCCTTTCAGTCGAAGGTGCCGTTCCAGCAAGACGCCTTCCTGCTTCAGCAGATTCCGCACTGTATCGGAGGGTTGGGCGCCCTGCTCCAGCCAATAATGAATCCGCTCGACGTTCAGCTCGACCGTAGAGGGTTTGACGAGCGGGTTGTAATTGCCCAGTTTTTCGATATAGCGCCCGTCTCGCGCCCGGCGCGAATCGGCGGCGACGATAGTCCAGAGCGGGAGTTTCTTGCGTCCCATGCGACGCAAACGAAGTTTGACTGCCACGGTGTATGCCTCTTGATTCCGATGATTGATTGGCGTGTGTTGCGTAAAGCGGGGTTTGCGGGCGCCTACGGACGCCCCATGAGCCGGGAAAGGTCTACGGACCTTTTGGCGTTTGTCATGCGCGAAACGGTTTTCATCATCTTTTTCATGTCCTTGAACTGCTTGAGCAGCTGGTTCACGTCGCGCACCTCGGTTCCGCTGCCGCGCGCAATGCGGCGACGGCGGCTTCCGTTCAGTATGGACGGATGGCGCCGCTCTTCGGGCGTCATGGAAAGGATGATGGCTTCGATGTGCGTAAAGGCGTCGTCGTCGATCTGCGCTTCGCGCGCCTGACGCTCCATGCCCGGAAGCATGCCGGCGATGTCGCTGAGCGATCCCATTTTGCGAATGCGCTGGATTTGCTCGTAGAAATCGGCCAGGTCGAAATCCTGCGAACGAATCTTCTTGCGAAGTTGCCCGGCCTGTCGTTCGTCGAACTGCTCCTGCGCTTTTTCGACAAACGAAACGATATCGCCCATGCCGAGGATGCGCCGCGCCATGCGATCCGGGTAAAATGGCGTAAGCGCATCCATTTTTTCGCCTGTGGAGGCGAACTTGATCGGCTTTTGGACAACCGAGCGTATGGAAAGGGCTGCGCCGCCGCGCGTATCTCCGTCCAGTTTGGAAAGCACGACGCCGTCGAAATCCAGCCGTTCGTTGAAGGCCCGCGCGGCCTGCACCGCATCCTGCCCCGTCATGCTGTCTACCACAAAGAGAATTTCGTCCGGGTCTACGGCGCGCTTTATGGTCGCAGCCTCGGTCATCATTTCCTCGTCTACGTGAAGCCGACCCGCCGTATCCACAATGACGATGTCGCGCGCGGCGCGGCGGGCCGCCCGGATGGCTTCGCGGGCTACGCGCACGGCGTCCGGGACGGGTTGTCCGCCTTCCATCACGGAATGCACCGGCACGTCGATAGACCGCGCCAGCGTTTCCAGCTGCGCCACCGCCGCCGGGCGATATACGTCCGCCGCGGCCAGCAACGGCGTATTCCCCTGCTGCTTGAAATGCCGGGCAAGCTTTGCGCAGAAGGTCGTTTTGCCGGATCCTTGCAAGCCCGCCACCAGAATAACCGTGGGGGGATGCTGCGCCAGCGCAACGTCTTTGCGCTCGTCTCCTAAAAGGCCGGTCAATTCGTCGTAAACCAGTTTGACGAGTTGTTGTCCGGGAGAAACCGAAGACAGCACGGCTTCGCCCAGCGCCTCGTTGCGGACGCGCTCCGTAAAATCGCGGGCGACCTGATAGTTGACGTCGGCTTCCAGCAAGGCTCGCCGGATATCGCGCATCATTTCCGCGACATTCAGCTCGGTGATGCGCCCCTGTCCGCTAATGCGTTTTAACGCGCTTCCGACCTTTTGCGAAAGGCTCTCGAACATAACGAATGCTGGTTAATTTCAATAGCCTGACAAAGTACGAAATATAAAGTCCTGAATCAAGCCTTGCGAGAACTTCGCAATCGCAGGCCGTATTTCGCCGCGAAACCGGGTATATTGCCTCTTGGCCCTCTATGCGCGACGCGCTGACCCGTCCTATGGATACGACCACGAATACGAACACGGATACGAACGGCAAATCGAGGCTGCGCAAGCGATTCGGCGCCTATCGGCAAGCCTTGACCGAAGCCGAATATGCCCGCCAAAGCGCGCAGATCGCAGCGCAGTTGCTTGGGCTTCCCGAAATGGACCGCCCCGGATGCGTGCATGCCTACTGGCCGATGGTGGAACGCCGCGAACCGGACATTCGTTCGGCGATCGCGCAACTTCGCGCGCAAGGCGCGGAGATCGCCCTCCCGCTGACGCCGGACGTCCGGGTTCCGGTTATGTACGCCGTGCGGTATGACGGACGCGCCCCGACCCCGGAGCCTCCCTGGGGCATTCCCCGTCCCGCAGGCTGCGAGCGGGTCGCGCCGGACTGCATCGATGCGGTTATTGTCCCCATGCTGGGCGGCGGGCGGGACGGACGCCGGATCGGGCATGGAACAGGGTATTACGACGCTTTTCTGCAAGGTATGCGGGCGCTTCGCATCGGGATAACGTATGCGGCCTGCCTCCTCGATTCGGTCCCTTCCGAACCCCACGATATCCCCATGGACATCCTCGTTACGGAGCAGGAAACGCTTCGCATTCGAGGAGTACGCTGATTAAAATCGCTTCGTGGGTGCCGCCCCTGTAACATCCGGCGGATCTGTGTCGTACACTTCGTTGCAGCAGAAGGCCCTTTGCGGACCCATAGCGCATTGCAAGCCACCGCTGCGATAATCGAAACCCCCTTGTCCATCGTTCTGTCCCCGGCATGACCATCGAAGAAAGAGCCGAAAGCACCGACCCCGGATCGTTCTCGGAATCAGAAATGGAAAAATTTCTGTTCGAAGAAAACGATACGCCCGACACGCCGCGCTGGAATTTGCCCATGCTGGCGGGCCTTGCGCTGATTCTGGTGGGCGTTAGCTATATTGCCCAGGAAGCAGGCCTGTGGCACGGCTTTGGCATTGGGGGCCTTGTTCGGATGCTGCCCTGGGTGGCCGGCATTCTTATTATCCTGCTGGGCTTTGGCGTGCTGTCCTGGCGTCCCCGCAAAAAATACAAGCCGCCCAAGGCTTCGCCGCGCGTCCGAACCACTGCGGGCAAAACCCTTGCGAAATCCCGCGACAAAAAGATTTCCGGCGTGGCCGGCGGCCTGGCGGAGTATTTCAACCTGGACGCTACGCTTGTGCGGGTGGGATTTGTCGCGCTCCTGATTTTGACGGGCGGTCCTCCTGCGATTATTGCCTACCTGTTGCTTGCTTTTATTCTGCCTGCTCCGGACAAGGTCGCGCAAGGATAAGCAGCGCGGTCTTGCTGGGAATCGGGCGCAGCGTGAAAACGGAGCCTTGGGCGCGCCTTTCTTGACAACGGGGCCTGGAGTGCGCCTTTCTTGACAACGGGGTCTGTGGTGTGCCTTTTCACGAATACATAAGGGCGCGGCAGACGATGGGTTTGCATGGGTATTAGGGGCCCGATTTTTCGTGAAAAGGCACACCACAGACCCCCGAATCGGCCCCGCCTTAATTATTTAACCTTGCGTTTTTTGCGCCTTATTATTTTAATCGGGCTTGCTGGGGAATCGGGTGCTGCATTAGAGCGGGTCTTGGGGGCGCAAACACTTCACTAACAGATTACCCTGACGTCTTCCTCCCGGATATTTCCGGCCAGCGCGCTATGCAGGGCGTCGGGAACGAAGGTTTGCGCAATGGCGCTATTCGCTTCGTCCACTGTAATGCGCCTGATCTTTTCTGGAAATTCGTCCAGGTAGCCGAGCGGGAATCCCTGCTCGATATTGGCGAGGAGCGTTTTCGCCAGTCCGAACGTGGTGGAGAGCCCCACCTTGAAGGAGCCCGTAACCGTCGTTTTTTTCTCTTCGAGTTCTTCGCTCGTTATCCCGTCCGCGACGAAGCGGCGGAGTTGCTTCGCCGTTTCGTCTATGCCGCGCTGCACATGTTCTTTGGACAGGGTTACGCCCACTTGCCAGTGCCCTCCGTATTCGGTGGATACGCCCGCAAGCGAAGAGCCAATGCCGTACGTCAGGCCCATTTCGTCGCGAATGGTTTGCATCAGCCGCGCCGAGAAATTGCCGCCCAGGACGAAATTGGCAAGGAATAAGGGGAGATACTCGTCGGCGTTGCGCCGGATCGAGAGCGTATGCCCCAGGCGCACATCGACATTTTCCTTGTCCGGGAGGGTAACGACGGACGAGCCGGGCATGCGCTGTTCGGCTGTCGCGGCGAAGCGCGGCGCCATGTCGCGCGGCGGCCAGCTGGCGAAGCGCTCGTCCACGACCTTGGCCAGGGCGTCTTCGTCCATGTCGCCTATCACCACGAGCGTAAAGGCGTTGGCGCCGAAATGCGCCGCATGATACGTTCGGACGTCGTCTATGGAAAAGTCTTGCAATTGCGCCAGTTGCGCCTCGAACGACTGGGCGTGATTCGGATGCGCCGCGTCGTATAGCCGCTGCCGCAACGCCCTGGACGCCTGCGCGGCGGTGCTTTCCATCGAGCGCTTGACGGAGGCAGCGATCCGGTCTTTGGCCTTGGGCAGTTCTTCTTCCGGGAAGAGGGGTTCGCGCAGCTGCAAGGCGGCAAGGCCCAGCGCTTCCGGGGCGTCTTCTTTCAGGGCGCGGCCCGCAAAATCTATGCGCAGCGTATCTGAGGCGAACGCCAGTTCTGCCCCCCTCGTTTCCAGTATTTCCGCGATGGCGAACTGGTCCAGCGCGCCGGCGCCCTTGTCCAGCATGGACACGACCAGATGCTGCAGCAACAACGCCTCCCGACGGCCCAGGTCCGGCGCGCTTGCGAAGGAGCCGCACCACGTAACCACGTCGCGGATGGGCGTACGCAGCGCGATAAGGCGGCACGGACCCATTCGACGCTCGGAAATGCGCTCGACGAAGGACTGCTTGCCAGGCGGCGCTTCGGACAAAACCGTCATGCGGAGGCCTCGCCGTCTGCTATCCTGTAGAAGCCCGTGGTGCAAGCGTTGCGTACGAGATAGCGCCGCGCGACCCGCTGCGCGTCTTCTGCGGAGACGGCGCTCAGGCGGTCCTGCATGGACGCGTACAGTTTCCAGTCGCCCGCCGCAAGCGCTTCGCTCAGTTCCGCCGCCGCCGAAAACGCCCCGTCGCGGCTAAAGGCTGCCTGCGCCTTGCGCTGGTTCGCCGCCCGCCGCAGTTCTGCTTCCTCCACCCCGTTGTCGCGAATCTCGTCTACGGCTTCCTGGATGGCCGCGGCTACTTCTTCGTGCGTTTTGCCGGGCGCCGGCCTCGCAAACACATAGGCAAGCCCCGGATCGCGAAACCGGGAAACGGTTCCCCACGCGCTGGTCGTAAGGCCGCGATCGGTAAGGCGCCGGTACAAGCGGCTATGCTTGCCGGCGGACAGGACAGCGAAAAGCATATCGAGGGCGTCCGTGTCCGTATCCATCCCGCAGGGCGATTTCCAGGCCAGCATTACGGCGCCCTGCCATCCCGCCTGTTCTACGACTACGCGCCGCGCCTGCTCCTGCGCCGGTTCGCGGGCGCAGACCACAGGCAAGGGCTTCGGCGGATTGGCGACCGGCTCGAAATGGCGGCGAATGCATTCCAGCGTTTTCGTTTTATCGAAATCTCCGATCACGCTAACCGTTGCATTGTCCGGTCGGTACCAGGTATCGTATAGCTGGCGCAAATCGTCCGGCGTCATCTGTTCCACGTCCTTTCGCCATCCGATCACCGGGTGGCGGTAGGGATGCTCGGTGAAAGCCGCGCTCCACACCGCATGGAAAAGTTTGCGAATCGGATCGTTTTCGCCCCGGTCCAGTTCGTTCAGGATGACCGTGCGCTCCCGCTCCATGTCTTCGCGTCGGAGCAAGGCGCCGCGCATGCGATCCGCTTCGATTTCCACGGCGAGCGGAAGATGTTCTACGGGAAGCATTTCGTAGTAATTCGTTCGATCCAGCGAAGTGGTGGCGTTGACCCGGGCCCCCGTGCGCTGCAATATGCCGAATACCGAGGCGCCCGCCTCTTTATTGAAGCGGGCCGACCCTTTGAACATGAGGTGTTCCAGAAAATGGAACGCGCCCGTGCGGCCTTCCGGCTCGTGGCGGCTGCCGACGAGGTAGGTGATCATAAAGGCGGCGACGGGGGCCGTAGCGTCCCGCAGCAGCAACACCTGCAAGCCATTGGCCGCAAGACGGTACGCCGCTATGCCCTGCGACGCTTCTTCGAATGCGAAACCTTCCGGCATGGTCAATGCGCGTCGAGCCAATGGTCTCCTGTGTTCATGTGCACCTCGATCGGCACTTCGAGCGGAAGCGCCAATTCCATTTCCTCGCGCACGATCGTTTGCACCGCATCGATTTCTTCCGGCGGCATTTCCAGAACGAGTTCGTCGTGCACCTGGAGCAACATGCGGGCCGCGAGACCGTCTTCTTTCAATTTGCGATCTATCCGAAGCATAGCGATTTTTATCATGTCGGCCTGCGTTCCCTGGATGGGCATGTTGCGGGCCACGCGCTCGGAGAACGCGCGCTGCGCCTGGTTGCGCGAATGAATGTTCGGCACGAAACGTCGCCGCCCGAGCATCGTGCGAACGAATCCCTTCTCCTGGGCTTCTTCGATTACCCGGTTAATAAGGGTCGTTACCGCTGGGTACGTTTTCAGATAGCTATCGATCAATTCCTGGGCTTCCGCAAACTGGCACCGCAGGCGGCGGGCCAGTCCCCGCGCTCCGATGCCGTAGGGAATGCCGTAATTTACTTCCTTGGCCTTGCGGCGCTGGTCCTCGTGCACCTCTTCGGGCGGAACGTTGTAGATATTCGCCGCGACGGCCCGATGTATGTCTACTTTCTGTCGAAACGCTTCGGCGAGCGCCTGGTCCCCGCTCATGGAGGCCAGAATGCGAAGTTCTATTTGCACGTAGTCGGACGAAAGCAATTTCCACCCCTTTTTGGCCACGAACGCCTTGCGGATTTCCCGTCCCTTGTCTGTCCGGATGGGAATGTTTTGCAGGTTGGGGCCCGCCGAAGACAGCCTTCCCGTGGCCGCCACGGTCTGGTTGTAGTTCGTGTGAATGCGGCCGGTTTCGGGATGAATCAGTTTGCCGAGGCTGTCCGCGTAGGTGCTTTTCAGCTTGGAAAATTTGCGCCATTCGAGCACGAGCGCCGGCAGGGGGTGGCTGCCGGCGAGCTGCTCCAGCACTTCTTCCCTTGTGGAAGGCGCGCCGCGGGACGTTTTGCGCTTGCTTGGCAGGCCCAGTTTGTCGAACAGGATATGGCCGAGCTGTTGCGGGGAGCCGATCTTGAACGGTTCTCCGGCCTCCGCATAGATTTGTTCTTCGAGGTCGCGAAGGCGCTCCCCCATTTCGCCGGAGAGCGTGGCCAGCATATCCGGATCGACGCGGATTCCGGCGATTTCCATGTCCGCCAACACGCGCAAGAGCGGAAACTCGATCCGCTCCGCAAGCGTCAGCAAGGCCTCCTCCCGGAGTTTTTTCTCCAGTATATCCGCGAGGCGCAAGGCGACGTCCGCGTCTTCGCATGCGTACGAACATATTTTTTCGGGGGCCACGTCGCGCATCGACTGCTGATTTTTCCCCGTTCCGATAAGGTCTTCGATCGGAATGGTCTTGTAGTCCAGAAACTTCAAGGCCAGCGAATCCAGGCCGTGCGCTTCTTCCGGAGACAACAGGTAATGCGCCACCATCGTATCGAAAAAAGGACCTTCCGCCCGCATGCCGTGCCGCTCCAGCACAACGATGTCGTACTTTACGTTCTGGCCGATCTTGCGCGCCGCTCCGCGCAGCGCGGGAGCCAGCAGGGCCAGCGCCTCTTCCGTGGACGTGCCGTCCGGCAAAGGCGTGGGAATATAGCAGGCTTCGCCCGGGCCGAGAGAAAAGGAAACGCCCACAAGCGACGCCCACATCGGATCGACCGACGTCGTCTCCGTGTCGAAAGCGAACCGCTTGGCCTTGCGCAACGCGTCCGCCGCGGCTACGAGGCTTTCCTTGTCCGCGACGAGCCGATAGGCGGTTTTTTTAGGGTCGTAGGACGCGAGGGCCGAGGGCTTGGCCGGTTCTTCGGAAAAGAGCGTGGGGGCGGCCGCTTTTTTCGTTTCCGCAGCGTTCGCGCTCCCGTTTTGCGCAGGCGTTCCGCCTGTTTGCGCGAATATTCCCGACTTCGCCTTGCGGTAGAGCCGATTGAACTGAAGTTCGTTAAACAGGGCAAGCAAGGCTTCGCGGTCCGGCGCGGCGCGCGCGAGCTGCGCCTCGGTTACGTCCAGCGGAACATCCGTTTTGATCGTAACCAGTTGCTTGCTGAGCAAGGCCTTGTCGCGGTGTTCGAGCAATCCCTCCCGCGCCCGCTTGCCCTTCACCTGTTGCACGTTCTCCAGCAGGCTTTCGAGCGAGCCGTACTCCTGAATCAGCTTCGTCGCCGTTTTTTCGCCGATCCCCGGTACGCCCGGCACGTTGTCGCTGGCGTCTCCCATCAGCGCCAGCAAGTCGATGAACCGGATCGGCGGGAGGCCATATTTTTCCCGAAACACCTCCTCGGTCACGGAATCGAAGCCTTCGCCGCGCCGGGCCGGGCGAAAGATGGAAATATGCTCGCCAAGCAGCTGCTGGAAATCCTTGTCGGGCGACACGATCACCGCCTCGGCGCCTTCTCCGGCGGTTTGCCGCGCCAGCGTGCCGATCACGTCGTCGGCTTCTACCCCCCCTTCTTCTATCACGACCACGCCCGCCGCTTCCACAATCTCCTTGATGCGGGGGAGCGCGGCGGCCAGGTCTTCGGGAATCGGGCTTCGGTTCGCCTTGTAGTCCTCGAATAATTCATCCCGGAACGTGCCTCCGCCGGGTCCCACCACATCGAACACCACGGCGATGCGCTGAATGCCGTAGTCTTCGACGAGTTTGAACAAGGTGGTGGCGAAACCGTATGCCGCAGAGGTGTTTTCGCCTTGCGCATTCATCAGCGGGCGTCCAATGAACGCAAAATAGGCCCGGTAGGCGAGGGCCATCGCGTCCAGCAAATAGAGGGGGGCGGCTTGCTTCGCCGCGTTCGTTTCGTTATTCCGGGTCATGTCATGCTGCGTACTGTTATGGCGCGCGCCGGTCTGCGAAACCGCGCCGGGCGCATGCTGTATAAAGCCCGGCGAGGCATTTCGTTCTTTTTGCCCATGCATTCCCTGCGCTTTTCGTGGATTCGAACGCCCTTCGGACACATTGCAACCATGTTCCCCGCTCCGTCCTGGTTACCGGCGGGGCGGGCTTCATCGGGTCCAGTTTTCTCGTCAGGATGGTGCCGCGTTATCCCGATACGCGGTTCGTGAACCTGGATTCCCTGACGTACGCAGGCAACCTCATGAACCTGGCGCCCATCGAACAGGCGGAAAATTACTTTTTTGCGCATGGCGATATTGCTGACCGGGACAAGGTTCGCGCGCTCTTCCGGGAGCATGCGTTTTCTACCGTCGTGCATTTTGCCGCAGAGAGTCATGTAGATCGGTCCGTGCGGGCGCCGCTGTCCTTTGTGCATACGAACGTGCTGGGCACGGCGACGCTCCTCGAAGAAGCCCGCGCCGCCTGGAACGCCGACGATTTCGGGACCGGGGCCTATCGTTTTCACCATGTATCGACCGATGAAGTATACGGAAGCCTGGGGCCCGAAGGCTTTTTTTCCGAAACGACGCCGTACGACCCCCGCTCGCCCTATTCGGCTTCCAAGGCTTCCGCGGATCATTTTGCGCGCGCCTGGGCGCAAACATATGGCTTGCCGGTGGTGATTTCAAACTGTTCGAATAATTACGGCCCCCGGCAATTTCCCGAAAAACTGATCCCGCTGATTATTGTCCGGGCCATGCAGGAAAACGAAGTGCCAATTTACGGCGCGGGAGACCATGTGCGCGACTGGCTTTACGTGGAAGACCATTGCGAAGCGCTGGAAACCATACTGCTGTCAGGCGTCGATGGGGAAACCTACGGCGTAGGGGGCGAAGCGTGTCGCACGAACCTCGAGATCGCGCACGACGTGCTGGATTGCGTCGATCGGGCGCTGGGACGCCCCGAAGGCGCGTCGCGGGCGCTTGTCTCGTTTGCGCCAGACCGGCCCGGCCACGATTATCGCTACGCCATGGACGTCTCCAAAGCGCGCCGCGAACTGGGCTGGCGACCCCGGCATGGCCTGGCGCAGGGCCTCGAGGCGACCGTCGCCTGGTACCTGGAGCACGAAACCTGGCTCGAGCAGGCGACGGACGAAACCTGGCGCCAGTGGTATCGCGAACAATACGCCGCGCCGGCGTAGTTTATATTGATTTATATTGGTCCGCATCGAAAAAAGCATGTCCGAAGATCAACCCCTGAAGGGCGTTTTGCTGGCAGGCGGGCTGGGAAGCCGCCTGTACCCGCTCACCCGGATCACCAACAAGCATTTGCTTCCGGTCGGTCGTTATCCGATGATCTTCCATCCGCTGGTCCGGATGCGGCGGGCGGGCATTCGGGAGGTTGCCGTGGTGACCAGCCCCGGGCATATGGGCGACGTCGTGAATCTTCTTGGAAGCGGACGCGACCTGGGCCTGGACCTGACCTTTCGCGTACAGGACGAGCCGGGCGGGATCGCGCAGGCGCTTTCTCTTTGCGCTTCGTTCGCGGCGGGGCAGCCCTTGCTGGTCGTGCTGGGGGATAATATTATCGGAGAGGATATCGGGGATCAGGCGGCGGCGTTTCGCAGCCAGCTCGACGCGGACGGCGCGGGGGCCCGGGTATTGCTCAAGGAAGTGCCCGATCCCGAGCGCTATGGGGTGCCGCGCTTTGACGGCGAGCGGATCGCGGAGATTATCGAAAAACCTTCGGATCCTCCCAGTAATTATTGCGTGACGGGCCTGTATTTTTACGATGCGGGCGTATTCGACGTCATTGCGGGATTGGCCCCCAGCGCGCGCGGAGAATACGAAATCAGCGACGTAAGCAATGCGTACATTCGGTCGGGCGGCCTTTCCTGGGGCGCGCTGAACGCGTGGTGGGGCGACGCCGGCACCATCGAGGGGTGGCACGAAGCGAACGAACTGGCCCGCGACCTGATTTACGAAGAACTTCAATCCCTGAATGCGCCGTGAGCATCCTTGTGCCTGACTGGAAAGAGGGCGAAATAAGCGGGTGTCCGATTCGGCCGCTCCGATTTTTCGAAGACGCGCGCGGGTCGCTGGCCGAATTTTTCCGCCGCGACGAGTGGCCCGAGGCCGTGCATCCGCGCATGGGCTACTTGTCCCTTACCCATCCCGGCGTGGCGCGCGGGCCGCACGAACATGCGTCGCAAACAGACTTGTTCGTGTTCTTTAACGGCGTTTTCCGGCTGTATTTGTGGGATACGCGCCCCGATTCTCCTTCTTTCGGCTATCGTTTTCGGGAGGAATTCGGGGGGGCGCGTCCGGCGACGGCGCTTGTGCCGCCGGGCGTCGTACACGCCTACCGCAATACGGGACAGGAAGACGCGTGGATCGTCAATTGCCCGAACCGACTCTATGCGGGGAAAGGCAAACGCGAGCCGGTGGACGAGATCCGCCACGAAGACCAACCGGACTCGCAATTCGTAATGGACTAAGGATATGCTGTCAGCATAGTTTCATGAAAGAAATCAATCTTGCCCTGACGCCCGCCACCCGGCTCGACGTAATCGACGTGCGGCGCCGCGTTCGCGAAGAGCACGGGGACATTCTGGACCCGTACGCCCGAGTGCTCTACTGTTCCCACCATACGACAGGCGGCTATATCGACCAGGAGTTAGCCCATCGCCTGAATAATAGCCTGGATTCCATACACACTTTTTTGCGCGCGTTTCAGCGCCTTTTCCCGGCGGGCAAAAGTTATCGGCACGACGACATGGCGTCGCGCGTGGAACTGACGGAAGCAGAGCGCGAGGACGAACCGCCCAATGCGGATTCCCATCTCAGTTTTATCAGCGCAGGCATCGAAAATTGCGTGGCCTACCGCAACGGCGAGCGGAGCCAGCCTGTTTATTTTATTGATCTGGACGGCGTCAACCACAAGGATCAGGCGCGCAGCCGGCGTTCCACGATCGTCGGATTCGACAAGGATCGGCTGGTGGATCGATTCAGCGTCGAGGCGCCGGTCGCCGACGAACACATCGATTCGGTCGATTTGAATAACGAAAAAATTGGGCTGTTCGCAAAAGCCGAGGACCTGGTTCGCGCGCGGGGGATCGCAAAAGGATGGATCGAATTCGAGCTGGATCCGGATCAACCCGGGGCGGGGCTCACGGTCAACGAGTACGAAACGCTCCTGATGGAGCACGACCTCGTGTCGGTGTTGAAAAATCCCCTGGAGTACGCCATTACGGGCGGGCAGTATCTTTTTCGCAACCCGCTGGCGCTTCCCGGAAAAAGCTGGCAATACGTCAAATACGATTTTATTCGGATCATGAACAGGGCGCTGCACGTGCCGGGGCTCCGTAAATTATTGCCGGACCAGGTCGTACGACGCTTGTTTACGACATCTGCCTCGCACTTTCTGGGGATGAAGCGCGCGGTTCGTTTCCTGGTCTTGCCTGGCGAGGGATCGGATGGATGCGGATCCATTGTGAAGGGAACATACCAAAGCCCCATTCTGGTGCAGTGGAAGAAGGCGAATGGCGGCCGCCGCCGCGTACTCGCTACGCTTCGGGAGTGCCTCTGAGGCGCCTGCGCTCTTGACGGGCGACAGCGTCGCGCCGGGCGCAGCGCTTTTGCTCAGTGCTTTTGCTCAGCGTATCTTCAAATAAGCGACCGGGACTGCCCCCCGTCTACGTTCAGGCAGGCGCCGGTTACCAGGCTTGCCCGCGCCGAGACGAGAAAAGCCGCCACGTCCGCTACCTCCTCCGCCCTGCCGAAGCGTCCGACGGGCAAGTGTTGCGCCACGAAGGCTTTCATCTCTTCCGGCTGCTCGCGGACGCGCCGGTCCCAACTGCCCCCGGGAAACCGGATGGACCCCGGCGCAATGCTGTTTGCGCGGATACCGGCGGGGGCCAGTTCGAGCGCCATGATCTTCGCCGCGCTGATCAGGGCCGATTTCGTGGCGTTGTAGATAGAAAGCCCGGCGCCGCCCGCCTCGCGCCCGAAAATAGACGCCACGAACAGGATGGCCCCGCCCCCGGCCGCCTTCATGTGCGGCGTGGCGGCGCGCGCCGCACGGACATGCGCCCGGAGGTTCAGGTCAAGCACGCTTTCCCAATCTTCGTCGGTCGTATCCTCGAACGGCTTGCGGCGATTGCCCCCCACGTTGCTCACCAGAATGTCCAGCTGTCCAAAGCGCTCGACGGCCCGGTTCACCACGTTTTGCGGCGCATCCTGCCGGGCAAGGTCTGTTTGCAGGGCCAATACCGACGCACCCTCCCCTTCCAGTTCCGCCGCCGTTTCCGCAAGGCGTTCTTCGCCCCGGGCGCAGAGGACCAGGCGGCAGCCTTCCGCCGCAAGGCGTTTGGCGATATATTTCCCTATGCCCCGGCTCGATCCCGTAACGACGGCCACCTTGTTTTGCAGTTCGAGGTCCATTTTTTTGGCGTTGCGCGCTTTAGCGAAGGTTTTTTACGTGATTCCTGCATAAAACCCCTTGCGTCGAACGTGTTCCGCATAAAAACGTATGTATAGGCTACAAAAGTCCTTATCCAACCGACAGCGCTCGCATGACCGATCCTTTCAAGCATTTGCCCGACGACGCGCGCATATGGATCTATGCGGCGGATCGGGACCTGAACGAACTCGAAGAAAACAGGACCCTTGAAATCCTGCAAACGTTTTGCGCTTCCTGGACGTCGCATGGGCGGCCCGTATTGAGCGGCGCGGGCATGGCGGAAAGCCGATTCGCGGTCCTGGCCGGGCATATTCCCGGCGGAGACATTTCAGGCTGCGGCGTCGACGCTTCCGTGCATGCCCTTGCGCAAGCGCAAGCCGAACTGGGGCTGGAATGGCTGCCGTCCCTCGCGGTGCATTACCGGGATGCGAACGGAGTGATTCGCTCGGTCTCGCGAGCGGCGTTTCGGGCGGCGGTCGCCGCGGGCGCCGTGCGCGAAACAACCAGGGTGTTCGATCCGGGAATACAGCGGCTGGGAGATTGGCGGGCGGGCCTGTTCGAGCGGCCGGCGACGGCAACCTGGCATCGCCGCGCGTTTTTCCTGCGCCATGCCGTTTAATCCGCCGTCCTTGATCCGACTCCGTTTGATCCACACGCTCCTTGCCCGTACCCATGCGTAGGCGATTCGACTGGATGGACAACGCCGTGCGAGAAATCGCCGTGGTGTTTCTTTTTCTGTGCGTACTGATCGCCGCCGGCACCTTCGGATTCATCTTGATCGAAGGATGGAACTGGGTAGACGGCCTGTATTTTACCTTCATTACGCTGACCACCATAGGGTTCGGAGAAATTCACGAACTTTCGACGACGGGCCGCTTTTTTACGATATGGATCGCCGTGCTCGGGATTGGGGCCGCGGCGTTTATCGCAGGGCGCAGCGCGCAGTTGCTGCTCGTCGGCCGCAAGATTCGGGAACGTCATATGAAAAGGCAAATCAGTCGCATGAAGAACCATTACATCATTTGCGGATACGGCCGGGTGGGGAGGCGCATTGCCAAGGATCTGCTCCGGTCCGGAGAGACCTTCGTGGTGATCGACCGGTCCAGGGACGTGACCGACGCGTTGCGCAAGGCAGACATTCCGTTTATCGAGGGCAACGCCGAGGACGAGGAAATTCTGCGTCGCGCGGGGCTTGACGCGTCGAAAGGCCTGATTCTGACTACCCCCGAAGACAGCACGAATGTTTTCGTGAGTTTGAGCGCCCGCCAGGCCCGCAAGGATTTATTTATCCTTTCCCGGGCAAATTCGCGGCATATCGAGCAAAAATTGATTCACGCAGGCGCGAACAAGGCCATTTCTCCGCACGAAATCGGCGCCCGGCGCATGGTGGAAGTGATTCTGCGCCCCCACGTGGACCGATTCATGGACGAGGTGTTTCGCGCCGAAACGATCGACCGGGCCATGGACGAGATCAAAATAAGGGAAGGCGCCGCCCTGGTCGGAAAATCCCTTGCGGAAAGCCGTTTTCGACAGGAGTTCGACCTGATCGTTATTGCCGTCATCGACGGAGCCACCGGGGAAATGCGCTTCAATCCGAGCGCCCGGGACGCCATCCAGGCCCAGGATATTCTGATCGTGCTTGGACACCGGGAGGTTATCCAGCGCTTGCGGGACTTGCACGGAACGCCCGTATCGTATGACTGAATCCCTTGTCTGAACCGCCGAACCCCATGCCCTTTTCGTTCAGAAAAATCCTTGGCGCGCTTTTGCTCGTGGCGGGAAGCCATGTCGCGGCGGCGCAATCCTACATCAATCAGCAGGACATCGAGGCGGCGCTGGAAAACTACCGCGTCGAAAGCGTGGCGGACCTGCCCAGGGTAGAATACGACTATTTCGTGCTGGGCGACGGACGGGGAAGCACGGTGCTGGCCCGCAACAGTTTTTACAAGATTATGGGCGAGGGGGACGCCAAACGGGGCCACGCCCGCTCCAAACTGGTGGAACTGCTGAATCGCCGGTTGATGGGCGCCGTCGAGATCGGCGACACGCTGGTGATTCCCCGCCAATTCGAGACGGACTTCCGGGCCTATGCGCCGTTTCCCGTTACGTATCCGAACGCTCGGGAATTCGACAAATTGTTCGTCATCCACAAAACCATACAGGCCTGGGCCGCCTACGAGCATGGCGAACTGGCGCGGTGGGGCATCGTTAATACGGGCGTCCCCTCCAATCCCACGCCGCAAGGCCGCTTCAATTTCAACTGGAAAACGGAATACCGCATATCCTCCCTGAGCCCGCCCGGCGAACGGTGGGAAATGTACTGGGTATTCAATTTTCATACTGCCCGGGGAATCCATGTGCATCAATACCCCATGCCCACGGGCGGACCCACCAGCCATGGATGCGTACGGCTGGTGGAAGCCGACGCAAAATGGATTTACGACTGGGCGACCCCCTGGCAAGTGGAAAATGGCCTGGTCGGGCCGGGATCCACGGGCAGCCGCATTCTTGCGCAGGGAACCACGGTGATCGTCGTCGGGGAGGACCCGGAAGGGGCGCCCGCGCCGTTCGTTCGGGGCGAAGCGCCGACGCTGCGGCGGGTCGAATTGCCCGCCCATCCGTACGACGTGCCGCCGGGCACAAGCCAGCAGAAGCGTTTCGACCTGTTGCGATCCGAAAGCACGGGCGCCGCGCCGCCGCTACCGGATCACATGGAAGAATCTTCGGAAGCGGGGTAACACGGCCTCCTTGTCCCAGGAAAAATAGATGAGCACGGCCTTGCCCACGATGTGATCCATGGGCACGAATCCCCAGAAGCGGCTGTCCTCCGAATTGTCCCGGTTGTCTCCCATCACAAAGTAATAATCCTGCCGGAACGTCCAGGAGGTAACCGGCGCGCCGTCCACTTCGAAGCCCCCGTCGCTCCTCTGGCGGACGGCATGGCCTTCGTACCGGGCAATGACGGGCCCGTAGATTTCCCAGTTCTCTTGCGTCAGCGCAACGGAGCGTCCTTTGGCGGGAATGGTTACCGGGCCGAAATTGTCGGGCGTATATCCGCGCCCGGAGGGATACATAACCATGTCGTAGTATTCGGCGGCGGCCTCCCGCACGATGGACGGCTCGACGCGGTCGATCCAGGACCAGCTTTCTATGGCTTCCGCGGCCTCCCGGGTCGCTTGCACCCGCACCACGCTCATGTCCGAGGTGGTCTGGAAGTCCGACACGCCCAGTTCCCGCAGCGCCGCGCCGGAAAGTTGCATGCGGGGGTCGCTTTTGCGCACGTCCCAGTACTGCTGCATATTCTTGCCGAGGGGCAAGGCGTTTCCATCCGCGTACGCCATTTTATTGGCTATTTCGATGCGTTCGCCCGGCATGCCGACGACGCGCTTGATGTAATGCGTTTTGCGGTCGATGGGCTGGCCGTCCGGCGGGAAATTGAATACGATGGCGTCCCCCCGCTTGACGTTCGTAAATCCCGGAAACCGGGTATGCGGCAACAGAAAATCCCTGACGTAGACGGGCGTGAAGGGAATGCCGAGCGTCAGGGGCGTACGGGTGCCGTAATGTATCTTCGAAACGAACAGGTAGTCCCCCACCAGCAGGCTTTTTTCCATGGAGGGCGTGGGGATCCTGAACAGATCGAAGAAGAGCGTCCGTACGATCACCATGATCACCAGAATGTACAGAAAAGCGTCCGTCCATTCCCTGAGCGCGCTTTTCGGCTTTTTGCTTCGGGCGGAACCCTGCTTGTCCGCAGGCGGCGCGGCCATGCGGGCCAGGCGGTCTTTCGGGGCGCGGCGCTTGTTGCGGCCTGTTGGAGATGCTGCCAAAATCGTGTCCGGTCGATTACTTGTGAAGGGGACGCGCCAAGCGCATTCGTTTTGCGAATGGGTTGTGGTCGGCGCGTCCTTAACGGTCGGATTCTCTGTACAACGAGGGACGTCCCTGTTTCATATCCGGAACGGGTATCCTTTCGAGAAAAAAGCGTTCCCCGTCGAAGCCGGTTAAAAACCAGGATTGCCGGGCGCGGACATAGTAGTAGTCCGCATAGGGGGCGCGAACGCCTGCGCGCAAGGCGGGATCAAGCAGGGTCGCCTTGAATTCGGGCAGGCGGTCCCGGTATATCCGGTCCGTCATGGTCACGACGCCCCGCTCCAGGGGGCCGTTGACGTCCACAAGCGCCACCGGAATGCTGTCGTTCAGGACGAATCGGTATTCGAACTGGATATACTCGGCGGGCGGCTGGCCTGCGGCGACCTGTTCCGCAACGGTGCGGGTCGGCGGACCGAAGCGGGCTTCGAGCAAGGCGCGCAGGGCGCGCGTGCGCATGGTATCGGCGGGGATGCGTTCGTTGCTGCCAAGATAGGCCCACTGCGTGTCCCGGAACGCTTCCTCGAAGGCGTCTGTTTCCGAGGGGGGCGTCAGGCGGATGCTGTGGATGGAGGGCGGCGGCGGATTTCTGAGCGCTTCCAGCGCCGCCATCTGTTTCCGCACATCCTCGGCTACCCAGGGGAGTCGGTCCGGCGGAAGCGGCGCTACGCGCAAGCCTTTTCGGGAAAAAACGTCTTGCGCTTCCACGCGCAGGCGAGCAATCTGGTACAAGTCCAGCAAGGCGTCTGTGGGGTCGTTCGACTGGCCTCGCGCATGCGCGGCGCCCCATCCTGCATTTCCCAGCAGAAAAAACAGCCCCAGGCCTACCCGGATTCGCGCGCTCCTCATGGCATATTCCCCTGGCGGCTACCCTTCCATCGAGAGAACGGCCAGAAAGGCCTCTTGCGGCACCTCGATCCTGCCTACCTGCTTCATGCGCTTCTTGCCTTCTTTCTGTTTTTCGAGCAGTTTTCGCTTCCGGGAAATATCGCCGCCGTAACATTTGGCCGTTACGTCTTTGCGCAGGGGCCGCACCGTTTCGCGGGCAATCACCTTGTTGCCGATGGCCGCCTGAAGGGCCACCTCGAACATTTGCCGGGGAATGAGTTCCTTCAGTTTTCGCGTCAGCTTGCGCCCCATGTCGTAGGCTTTGTCTTTATGGACAATGGTCGAAAGCGCGTCCACCGGGTCTCCGTTGATCAATACGTCCAGTTTGACCAGCGCGCTTTCCCGGTATTCCAGAAATTCGTAATCGAAAGAAGCATAGCCCCGGCTGCAACTTTTCAACCGGTCGTAGAAGTCGAAAACGATTTCCGCGAGGGGAAGTTCGTACTGAAGGTTTACGCGCTCTTCGCCAAGGTACGCCTGATTGACGTAGACGCCCCGGCGATCCTGGCATAATTGCATCAGGTTGCCGATGTAGTTTGGCGGCGTAATGATTTCAGCCTGCACGATCGGCTCCCGAATCCGTTCGATTTCGCCGCGCGGCGGCATGCTGCTCGGGTTGTCCACGATATGCACGGATTCGTCGCGCGCAAGCGCTTCGTACTTGACGTTCGGCACCGTAGCGATGATCTCCAGCCCGAATTCGCGGTCGAGGCGCTCCTGCACGATCTCCATATGGAGCAGTCCGAGGAAGCCGATGCGAAACCCGAAGCCGAGCGCGGCGGAGGTTTCCGGCTCGTAGGTCAGCGCGGCGTCGTTGAGTTGCAGCTTCTCGAGCGAAGAACGCAAGTCGGAAAAATCGTCGGGGTTGACGGGGTATACGCCGCTGAACACCATGGGCTTGACTTCCCGAAAACCCGATATGGGCGCCTCGGCGGGCCGGGATTTCAGCGTGACGGTGTCCCCTACCCGCGTATGCCCTACCTCCTTCACCGAACCGATCAGATAGCCCACTTCGCCGGCGCGCAGTTCGTCCGCCGGGTCCATGGAAAGACGCAGCGTCCCTATTTCCTCTGCATCGTATTCCTGTCCGTTCGACATAAAGCGCATGCGCTCCCCTTTCTTCAGCGTCCCGTGGAAAATGCGGGCGTACACGATGGACCCGCGGTACGGATTGAAAATCGAGTCGAAAATAAGGGCCTGAAGGGGGGCGTCCGGGTTGCCTTGCGGGGGCGGAACGCGGCGGACGATTTCTTCTAGCAACCGCTCCACGCCCAAGCCGGTCTTGGCGCTTATCCGAATGATATCCTCTGCGTCGTCGCCCAGCAGGTCCTCAATGGACCGGGCTACGATATCGGGGCGCGCATTGGGCAAGTCCACCTTGTTGATCACCGGAATGACCTCCAGGTCGCCTCCCAGGGCCAGGTGCACGTTGGAAAGCGTCTGCGCTTCGATGCCCTGTACGGCGTCCACCACGAGGATGGCTCCTTCGCAGGCTTTCAGGGCGCGAGACACCTCGTACGTGAAATCTACGTGCCCCGGCGTATCGATCAGGTTCAGCACGTATTCCTCGTTGTCCGCCGCCCGGTAGCCCATGCGAATAGCATGGCTTTTGATGGTGATGCCCCGCTCGCGCTCAAGGTCCATGCTGTCGAGCACCTGCGCTTGCAATTCGCGCTCGGTCAGGGTGCCTGTGCGTTCGAGCAATCGGTCGGCAAGGGTGCTCTTGCCATGATCGATGTGCGCAATGATGCAAAAATTACGTATCCGGCTCTGTCTTTCGTCGGACATGTCCGTACCCTGTCGGAATGAACCGCCGGGCGCGCCCGACAGGTTCGGATTACGCGATCTTTCCGTCCGGATCGCCGGGATCGGAAACCGCTTCCGGAAGCGCGCCCGGGGCGTCTTCCAGGGCAGCCTCTGGAGCGTCCGCCTCGTTTTGCGCGGTTTCCCGTTCCGCTTGTTCTTGCGTGTATCGCGCGTATGGCTTGTGCAGAAGAATCACGCTGGCCACCCCGCATACGATCCCCATATCGGCCACATTCCATATCGGGAACAGGGAAATATACATGCCGCCGACCAGCGGAATGGATTCGGGAAGGAATCCGCTCCACAGGTTCACGTGAATAAAATCGACCACTTTGCCGGAAAACAGCGCGTCTCCGTAGAAAAGGCGGTCGATAATGTTGCCGACGGCGCCGCCCAGAATAAGCGCCAGGCTTGCCCGGTAGGGGTAGTAATCCTGCCGAACGCGGTAGAGGTAGAATACGATCAGGGCCGTCGCCACCATGGAAAACACGGTCACGACCGCGGTGGGCCCCGGCGTAATGCCAAACGCCATGCCGGGATTCTCGGTGAACGTGAACTTCAACCAGTCGCCCAGCACGGGAATTTGCTGGCCCCGATACATCGTGCGGAGCACAAGTTGCTTGGTGGACTGGTCCAGAAGAACGACAAGACCGGAGATCCAGAGAACGCGCATCATAATCGTATACTGGACCGCCGCCCGTAACGTCTACCTCTTTTGCCTTGCCTTGCCCTCTATCGACATCTCCGTGTGCGGCACGGCTTCCAGACGTTCTCTGGAGATCGCCTTGCCCGTCACGCGGCATATCCCGTAGGTCCTGTTTTTGATGCGCTCCAGGGCGCGGTCCAGGTAGCCCACGTATTTCTTTTGCCGCGCCAGCATCAGGTATAATTTTTCGCGCTCCATGGCGTCGGTTCCGGCGTCCGCCATGTGAAAGCTGTACGCGGTATCGTTTTCGGCTTGTTCGCGCACGTCGTCCAGTTGCGTGCGCATCCGGTCGATGTCTTCCACGGCTTCCATGCGCCGGGCCAGAATGATCCCCTTGAAATGCTCGAAGTCGTCGTCCGCGAACCATGTGTTCGTGCGGACGTCCGACTGCGCGCTCCCCCCTGCCCCTTCGCTGGCCGCGGAAGCGTTGGCGTCGGTAGATGATGTTTTCACAGCCATGTCCAAAGTACGCGAAGAGAAATAGTCTCCGGATGCTTCTTGCCGTTCCGAATACTTCCCTGTCGTATCTGTTTAGTTATGGATTTTCAACGCGGCGAACCCCCACATGGAGCGTTTCTTCCCCAATGCGGAAAACGTCCACGACATCTCCCTGGGGAGAATTAACCGCGTTTAACTCCAGCGCCAGGGTCTCGTTCCGTATCCACTCGCCGTGTCGCCGAATCGCGTCGGACAAGGGGCCCGCAGCCTGGTATTCGACCAGAATGCGATCCGTTACCTCGAAGCCGTTTCGTTTGCGCAAATTCTGCATGCGGTTTACGATTTCGCGCGCCTGCCCTTCGGCGACGAGGTCTGCCGTGAGCGTGGCGTCGAGCGCGACGGTGACGTCGTTCTCCTGCCCAACCAGCCACCCGGTTACTTCTTCGCTGGTTATTTCAAGGTCCCCGGGCCCCAGTTCGATTTGCTCTCCGTCCGCCTCGACAGCGATGCGGCCTTCGCGTACGTATCGGGCGATTTCCGCTTCGTCCAGCCCCCGGACGGCCCGATTGACCGATTTCATGCGTTTGCCGAGGCGCGGCCCCAGCCGCTTGAAATCGGGGCGGGCCGAACGCCTCACCAGCCCGCTGGATTCCGGGACATACTCGATGGCGCGGACATTGATTTCGTCCAGAATGATCGTGCGGACCCGTTCTATGTCGCTTTTTTGGACCTGCTCGCTCGTAACTGCGAGAATCCGCGAAAGCGGTTGCCGCACATTGAGTTCGCTCCGGTTTCTAAGGGAAAGGACAAGGGAGGAAATCGTTCGGGCCAGCGCCATGCGTCGTTCAAGGTCCAGATCCCTTTCGGCCTCGACCGGCTCGGGGAAAGGCGCCAGGTGCACGGATTCGCTTCCTTCCTGGCTTGCGCCCGCCAGCAGCGCGCGGTACAGCCAGTCGCTGAAGAAGGGCGCGATGGGGGCCATCATGCCCGCAATGGCCATCAGGCATTCGTACACCGTCTGGTAGGCGGCTTCCTTGTCGCCGCTTGTGTCCGCCGCCTTCCAGAAGCGCCTTCTGGAGCGCCGGATATACCAGTTGGAAAGTTCTTCCACGAACCGTTCGACCGCCCGTGCGGCCCGCGTAGGATCGTACGCCTGGTACGCGCGATCCGCCTGCCCGACCGTGCTGTGCAGCAAACTGACGATCCAGCGATCCAGTTCCAGGCGTTCCCGTACGGGGATGCGGGGGCCGGCATAGGCGAAGCCGTCGATGTTCGCGTAGGTGGCGAAAAAGGCGTACGCGTTTTCCAGCGTACCGAAAAATTTCCGAAGCGTATCGCCCAGGCCGCGTTCCGAAAACTTGATGTTCTCCCAGGGCGGCGAATTGCTCATCATGTACCACCGCACCGTATCCGCCCCGTAGCGCGCGATCGTTTCGAACGGATCCACCGCATTGCCCCGCGATTTCGACATCTTTTCTCCCCGCTCGTCGAGGATGAGGCCATTGACAACCACATTCTCGTAGGCCACCGAATCCATTACGGCCGCCGCCAGCGCGTGCATGGTGTAGAACCAGCCCCGCGTCTGGTCGACGCCTTCGGCGATGAAGTCTGCGGGAAAATGCCGCTCGAATTTTTCCTTGTTTTCGAATGGATAATGCCACTGCGCGAATGGCATGGCGCCCGAATCGAACCATACGTCGATCACCTCCGGCACGCGCCGCATCGTCCCGCCGTCCGGGGCGGGCCACGTCAAGGCGTCCACGAAGGGGCGATGCAGGTCGATATCCTCGTCGCGTTCCGGCAGCTGGTCGCCGCATTTCTCCCGAAGTTCCGCTATGGAGCCGATCACTTCGATATAGTCGGACCCTTCCTTGTCGGATCGCCAGATCGGCAGCGGCGTTCCCCAGTATCGGCGGCGGCTTAGCGCCCAGTCCACGTTGTTTTTCAGCCATTCGCCGAAACGTCCCGTACCCATGGCGGCGGGCTGCCAATGGATCGTATCGTTCAGCGCCATCATCCGGTCCTTGATCGCCGTGGTGCGCACGAACCAGCTCGCCACCGGATAATTCATAAGCGGGGTGCCCTTGCGCCAGTCGTGCGGATAATTGTGCAGATGCGTTTCGTGTTTGTAGAGCAAGCCGCGCGCCCGCAAATCGCGCGCGATCGGCTTGTCCGCATCCTTGAACCACATGCCCGCAACGAGCGCAATATCCTCCGTAAAGCAGCCCGCGGGGTCTACCGGATTGAACAGGGGGAGCCCTTCCTTCTGGCCTACGGCATGGTCGTCGGCCCCGAAGGCGGGCGCCAGATGCACCACGCCGGTTCCGTCCTCCGTGGACACGAAGTCGGCTTCCACCACGCGCCAGGCGCCTTGTTTGCGGCCCTCGTCCAGAAAATACGGAAAGACCGGGTCGTAGGTCGTCCCGACCAGGTCCCGTCCCTTGCGCCGCAGCGCTATTTCGGCGTCGCCGTCCAGCGCGTCGAGCCGCTCTTCCGCAAGGATCAGAAATTCTTCGTCGCCGGAAGCGTTCCGCAGGCGCGCCTTGACGTAATCGACGTCGCTCCCCACGGCCAGCGCCGCATTGGATATGAGCGTCCACGGGGTGGTGGTCCACGCCAGAAAGAACGTGTTTTCCTCGCCCCGGACAGGGAACCGGACGTAAACGGAAGGGTCCTGCGCTTCCTTGTAGCCCAGGCTCACCTCATGGGAAGACAGTACGGTCCCCGAACCCGGGCTGTACCACTGAATCTTGTGCCCCTCGTACAGGAGTCCCCGTTCGAAAATTCGTTTGACGAGCCACCACTCCGTCTCGATATACTTGTTTTCGAACGTTACGTAGGGGTTGTCCAGATCGACCCAGTACCCCATCTTTTTCGTCAGGTCGTCCCATATCTCCTTGTATCGCAGTACGCTTTCGCGGCATTTGGCGTTGTACGCGGCGATCCCGTATCGCTTGATGTCCTCGCGTCCCGCGAGTCCAAGCGCTTTCTCCACTTCGATTTCGACCGGCAGGCCATGCGTATCCCATCCGGCCTTGCGTTCCACATAGAAGCCTTTCATCGTCTGGTAACGACAGAAGACGTCCTTGATGGTCCGCGCCATCACATGATGAATGCCGGGGCGTCCGTTGGCGGTGGGCGGCCCTTCGTAGAACGTGAACGCCTTTCTGCCCGCCCGATCCGCTACGCTTTTCCGGAAAATGCGCCGCTGCTCCCACAGGGCCAGCATTTCTTGCTCCAGCGCAGCGTGATCGAATCGCTTTACTTCTTCAAACCTGGGCATGGACAGCAAGCCAGCGCGGCATGGCGGCAGAATATCCGCTATGCGCCGATGGTCGATACGATGGCCGACATGAGCCGGGTGAGGAGCGGTTCCGCCTTGCCTGCGGCGGCGATAATCTCCTCGAGGGAAACCGGCGCAAGCGCATCGGGGAAACATTCGTCGGTGACGACCGAAACGGCAAGTACGCGCATATTCATATGGCGCGCCGCAATCACTTCGGGCACGGTGCTCATCCCCACCACGTCCGCGCCCCAGGCCCGAAGCATCCGGTATTCGGCCCGCGTTTCGAGGTTTGGACCCGTAACCGACACGTATACGCCCCGGTGCAGTTTAATGCCTTCTTCCAGCGCCTTCTCTTCTGCTATGCGTTGCAATTCCTCGTCGTAGGGCGCGCTCATGTCCGGGAAGCGGTCTCCCCAGTCGTCGATATTCGGCCCAACGAGCGGGTTGGCGTTCTGGAAATTGATATGGTCAGACAACAACATCAAGTCCCCTTTCCTGTACAGGGGATTCATGCCGCCGGCTGCATTGGAGATCAGCAGCGTATCCACGCCCAGCGCGCCGAACACGCGAACGGGAAAAACCACGGTGGGCGCGTCGTATCCTTCGTACAGATGAAAACGGCCCTGCAAGGCGTACGCGGGCACCCCGGCCAGCGTGCCCACCAGCAGGCGGCCCGGATGCGATTCCACCGTGGACAAGGGGAACCCGGGAATTTCTTCGTAGGGTATGACGGTTTCGGCTTCGATCTTTTCCGCAAGTTCGGCGAGGCCCGTCCCGAGAATCAATCCGATGCGGGGAGCGAGGCCGATCCGGGCGCGAATGGCTTCGGCGGCGGTTTCCACATTCTGGCGGTATACAACAGCGTCAAACATAATTGGAAAACTTCAGTCAGGTGTGCGATGAAACGGCGGGATTCCGCCGCAACGATTCAGGGATCCTTTTCAAGGATCTTAATCAAGGTCTTTCAAAATGCGGCGGATGTGCTGGATATCCGAAGACGAATCCGGCTCGTCGGAGACCTTTTCGGTGCTTTTGGGCTTTTTTGGGGCGGGGTCGATGGGGGGCGCGTCGTCCTTCGCGTCGGGCGTCGCCTCGGCGTCCGTATCCGTGTCTGTATCCGTTTCCGTCTCCGTTTCTTCTTCCGCAGGCAGCGGGGACGCAGGCGGGGGTTCCTTGGGTTTGCGCGGGGCGGGGGCGGCGGGGGGCGCCGTATCGGCGGGCCGCTGCCCCTTGGATTCGCCTTCGGCGGCGGCGTACAGTCTGCCAAGCACCACATTGGCGTGTTCTTCGTAGCGGGCGAGCAATTCGGTTTCGGACGTGAGCAGCGCGCGCAGCCTGGCCATCAGTTCCAGGCGGTAATCGTTCAGCCGCGCCGCTTGCCGCCGAATCTCGTTGACCGTTTTGCGCCCTTCGTCTTCCCGGCGCCGCGCCTGGGATTCCGCGTTCTCGATCAGGTTTCGGGCCTTGTCCTCGGCGTTCCGGATCGTTTTTTCGGAAGATTCGCGCGTGATGCGCAGGGCTTCTTCCAGCGCCACCTCCACCTTTTCGTAGTGTTCGAGTTTGGCGCGGAGTTCGGTCAGCCTGTTTTCAAGTCCCTGGCGCTCTTCGAGCACGCTTTCCCACTGCGCAGCGACCATATTCAAAAACATCTGCACCTCTTCCGGGTCGCAGCCCCGGAATTTGCGCGAAAATTCCTGTTTGCGTATGTCGAGCGGAGTGAGTTTCATGGCGCAACGCGCTTTATGCCGCAGGCCTGGACTGGCGCCTGCCTATGTCAAAAAAGACAATTCCCCAAGATACGGAATTTTTTCCGGTCCGGCTTGAAAACAATTCCCGAAGCGCGTTCAAGGATACTCTGATTAAATCCACGAAGCTCAGAGGCATGCGAGGGGTGCGCTGGCAAGGAATGACGAAGCGATGTGGCAGGCCCCACATAATGAGGAATGACACAGCCAGCGTGCCCCTCGCAGCCTCCCGAAGGGCGTGTCACGTACGCAACGTACCGAATC
>JAJDWX010000034.1 GCA_022825385.1 Rhodothermales bacterium | reverse complement strand
ACGTACAGGATCGCGTTGAGCACCTGGAGGTTCGAGATGCTTACGTTACCGCGCTGTTTGGGAAGCAGCGGTGCGATCCGTTCAAATTGGGCCTCGGTGAGTTCCATGTCTCTGAAATTTGCTTTAGATTGCAGCGTTCATGGCAACGAAAACAACGACAACATGTTCCTGTTTAGTGTTAACAGGCCCTAAAAGATTCAAGGATGTCCAGAAATTTGTGTAAATACGCCGCATTATTCATTTGGTAATTTGAGGGATTCGATGGGGATTTGGTATTTGAGGCTAGCGTACGGTCGATGCCAATTGTATCGGTGCAGCCACTGAGGCAGGCTTCCCAAAGCAATCAGGATCCTTACCCCAACAGGGCGCCCAGCGCGAGGATCGAAAGAATGCCCGCCGCGCCCGCCACCGCAGAACCCCCCGTATGCAGCTTGTACGCCTGCGAAACGGTCATGCCGGAAAACTGGCTCACCACCCAGAAGTAACTATCGTTCGCATGAGAAACCGTCATGGCCCCCGCCCCGATGGCGAGCGTGGTCAAGACGGGTCCCAGCCCCGACGCCAGCCCCAGGGCCGGTAGCAGCGGAAACGCGATGGACGCAGCAGTGACGATGGCCACGGTGGAGGAACCCAGCGCCGTTTTGAGCGAGGCGGCCAGCAAAAACGGAACAACCAGGCTGAACGCCCCCAGCCCCGCGAGCCCCAGCAATTCCCCGAGATAATCCCCGACAGGCGTGGCCTGGAGCACGTTGCCAAAGGCGCCCCCGGCCCCGGTAATGAGAATAATCAGGCCGCCCGTACGGAGCGCTTCGGATATCCATTCCATGTGGACGCGCCCGCCCGCATGCCATACCGCCGCGCACGCCGCCGCGACCCCGAGAAGCAAGGCGAAATTGGGATTCCCAACGAACCGCAGGAGCGCAAACAAGGGGCCTTCCCCCAGCGGACGCGCGGGAAGCGACGCAATGGACTGGGCGGCAATGAGCGCCACCGGCAGCAGGATGGGCAAAAAGGCCAGCCATGCAGAACGAAGTTGGGCGGATTCCGTGGCTTCGCCCGAGGCCGCGCGACCTGTCTTGTCCGCAGGCTTGTCCGCGGATTGCGCTGGAGCTTGTTCTGCGGAATTTTCGCCTGCAATCGCGATCCGCCGTCCCGCAATCCGCGCAAAAAACCAGGTCGCCGCGATCACAGGCGCGGAAACCGCCAGGCCAAGCAGCATCACCAGGCCGATGTCCGCGCCAAGCTCTCCGGCGGCGGCCAGCGGGCCGGGCGTCGGGGGAATGAATACATGCCCCACGTACAATCCCATGCTCAGCGCCACCGTAAAGGAAGCGAACGAGGCGCCGGACTCCCTGGCGAGCGAACGATTCAGCGGGGCCAACACGACGAATCCCGAATCGCAAAAAACGGGAATGGAGACGAACAGGCCCGTCACGCTCATGGCCAGCAACGAGCGCGCCTTGCCGATCCACCTTAAGACGCAGCGGGCCATCAGCGCCGCGCCGCCCGTTTTTTCGAGCAGGGCCCCGATGATCGTACCCGCGGCAATGACGATCCCTATATGCCCGATGGTGCCGCCGAATCCCTCCGTAACGGCTGCCGTTACGGCGGCGCCCGGCAAGCCCGCCGCCAACCCGACAAACCAGGCCGCAACGAGCAGCGCCAGAAACGGATGGGCGCGGAAACGGGCCGTCGCCACGATGACGAAAACAACGGCGCAGGCCAGAATCGCTATGAGCGCCGGGCCGCTCAGTCTGCCTCCAGCTGCTCCAGCGCATCCATCAGAAAACGCCGCAATTCAATCAGATTGCGCACGTGCTCGTCTCCTGCCCCGGATTCCTCCGCGGAAAGCACCTGCTGCGCGCCCTTGATGGTCAAACCGCGCTCCTTGAGTAAATACCGGATGCGCTCCACGATACGAATGTCCTCGTCCGTATATGCGCGGTGCCCGGCGCGATTCTTCCGGGGCCGAAGCTCCTGAAATTCGGTTTCCCAGTAACGCAGCACATGCGTTTCCAGGCCCGTCGTTTTGCTGACTTCGCCGATCGTATAGTACAGCTTCTGGATTCCTTTTCCCGACATAAAGCGTTATGCGAACAAGAACACTACATTGCCAAGAAGGTACGAAAGCCCGGCGGCGAATGCGCAGGAAAATATCGCAAGGCCGCCAAATCCCATCGGACTTCATCTTGCGGCAACGCTTCCTTCCTTGCAGACCAGCGCATCCCCCGGCGAATCAGGGGCAAACAGGAAAAAATGGCTTGCGGAGGCGGCGCTTCTCTTCGTCGTAACTGTGTGGGGGATGAATTACCCCCTGCTCAAATCGGTCTTCGAGGTCATGCACCCGCACATGATCAACAGTTTCCGGTTTCCGATTTCTATTCTGGTGCTGGGCGGAATCTACGTGTATCGCCGCCGCAAACGGGGCTTGCCCGTCTGGGAACCGCTCCGAAAGCACCCGCTCCGCATCGCCGGGCTGGGCATGGTCGGGTTCGTCGCCTACCAGTTCCTGTTCATTCACGGCATATACCGCACCACGGCGGGCAACGCGGCCCTGATCATGACCAGCGTACCCTTGTGGACCGCCTGCATGATCGCCGCGCTGGGGGCAGAGCGCATCCGGGGACGGACGTGGTTCGCCCTCTTTTTCGTGCTGGGAGGGGCCATGACGGTCGTCATCGGCGGCGGCGGAACGATTTCTTTCGACAGCGGGATATTCGTCGGCAACGTGCTGATGCTATGCGCCGCCTGTTCCTGGGGATGCTATACGGCGCTCAACAAGCCCATGCTGCGGCACGGCTCCGCATCCGGATTGACCTTTATGGGGCTGCTGTTCGCCCTGCCCATCCTCGTGGGCGCGGGCCTCCCGGAAATTCCCCGCACGGACTGGAGCGCGGTAACCCTGAAACACTGGGCAATCCTTGCGTTTTCCGGGGGACTTTCCACCGGGCTGGTGCTGGCGCTATGGAATAACGCGGTGAACCACGTAGGCGCGTCGCACACCGCCGCCTATGGCAACCTGGTGCCGCTGACGGCGCTCACGGCCAGTTATTTCCTGCTGGGCGAAACGGTAAATCTCCTGCAGATCGCGGGCGGGGCGACGGTCATTGGCGGGCTGGTGTTCCTGCGCCGGATACGCCGCGCCCCTGCGGGGCCCTCATAGTTGCATCGTGCAATCACGAGGGAGGCTGTCGGCGCCCCTGCCCCCGACAAGCGCGGCGTTAAGATCGCCCGTACGCAATCGGCGCGGGTCTTCCGCCCTGCGCGTCCGCCGCGTTACTCCTGCGCGGATTCCTCTGCTGCTTCCGGGCCTGATCCCCGGTCTGATCCCGAATCTGATCCCGAGTCTGATTCAAAATCTGGCGCTTCCGCGGAGGCTTCGGCAGGCTCGGCGTCGCCTGCAGCGGGCGCCCTGTCCTCTGCCGGAGCGTTTTCTGCGACAGAATCGGGCGGGGCCCCGTTTTCGGGCGGATCTGCTTCCGGCAGCGGATTGTCCGGCAAAATATCTTCCCCGATCTCCCCAATCGTTCCCCGCGCCTCGCGACCAAACCGCTCCGACAATTCCCGAACAGAAGGAAACATGCCTGCGACAAAATCCCAGCTGGCGGGAAAAAACGCTGCGACGGGCCCGTACAGCGTGGACGCCGCGCGGTGTTCCTGTGTCGGGGCGCGAAAGAAATCCAGCGCCAGAAACAATACGCTCAGCAGCAGCGCGGCCTTGCATGCGCCCAATACCGCGCCGCACGCCCGATTCACGATGCCCAGCCGAAGCACCTTGAGGCTGGTTTCGATGAGCCGGGCGAGCAGGCGCAGGACCAATTGGCCCGCTCCGAACACCAGAACAAAGCCGACGACGAGGGCGACCTGCGGCCCCAGGCCCAGCAGCCCGCCTGCGGCGTCCCCCACGGGACGCATAAACTCGACAGCCAGAACAATGCTCAGGACGGTGCCCGCCAGGCCCATAATCTGCCGGACGGCTCCGGTCGCGAAACCGCGAATCAGGCCCAGCAACAAGCCCGCGGCAATCAGAATGTCAAGGAGGGCGGAGGACATGGGGATTCGGGGTGTCGATGCGCGGATCAAGGCCAGATATGGAGGATACGGCGCCGCGCGCCATATTTTTCGGGTTGCCGGCGACCTTTTACAAGAATGTGTTTCGGATGCGCGCCGATCGGCGGAAGTATTGCGTCCAGACGATGGCCCAGGCCAGCGAAAAGAGGATGATCCCCGGAAAAATCGCCAGTTCGCCAAGCAACGCCCCGCTATGCGGCCGCGGCCACCCCTCCAGAATCCCGTCGAACAACGCGCCATACGCCATGCGCAAGGTCATCAGAATCGATCCGGTCCACAACGCCGCTACGTTCCACCCTGGGGCCGAGGGGTATTTCCTGACCAGAAGCCATAGCGGCGCGGCCAGCGCCAGAAAAATCGCAGCCATCAGTATGGCGGGGTACTCGAAAAACCATCCCGACAGGCCCATCGAATAGAACAAAAGGACAGGTATCGACCCGACGAGGTAAACCAGCAGCCAACCTCCTGCGCCTTCTATATGGTCTTTTCCCGTCATCGTTTGCCTTGTCCGGTAGAGTATCCTTATAATATACGGACATCGCAAGGGATACGCTGATAAAAACCGCCTCCTTCGCGCAAACCGCTGCGCGGTTCGTTGTCGGCGAAATCCGGAAACGACGGACCATTCGGGCGAAAAACAGGCTGGAACAGGTCTCGTATTCCTTGCGAACGGGAGCAAGCGCCCGGCGCGCAGCCTGTGCGCTCCCGCAAACACGCATCCCCCATAAAAACCGGAAAAACATGAACATATCGAAATGCAGTCGCCGAAGTCGCCTCTTACGTCCGCCTGCGTGCTGGCGGAGGTCGTTCGATCCTATGAACAACCCGTAATGAACAACACCCATCGCTCGGAATACGCGGAAGCGATCGTCGTGCTCGCGCTCAGAGATAGCGGATGGATCCGCATGAAGCCATGGGACGGATGGGATTGCGAGCACAAATCGGGCCTGCGGCTGGAAGTCAAGCAGTCCGCCGCGGCGCAAACATGGGGAAGCGGCACCAACCGCAGTTTTCCCCGATTTGACATTGCTCCCCGGAAAGGATTTTGGGAAGAGGAAGAAACCTGGGTGCCCTTGTCGAAGCCCGGACGCCTGGCGGATATTTACGTATTCGCCTGGCATAGCGAGCCGCACGAGCGGGCGGACCAGCGAGACCCTGCTCGTTGGGAATTCTATGTGGTGCTGACGCGCGACTTGCCTGAGAAGCAAAAAACCATCAGTTTGACCCGGCTTCGCAGCATTACGAACTCGTGCACGGTGGACGGTCTTGCGGCGATCGTGAAAAGGTCTGCGGCAACGCTGTGAGCCGAAACGCGCGTTGCGGCGGCGCAAGGAAACGCGCCATAACGATGGTCCTCGGCGGCGTAATGCGAGCGGAGACGGGAGCAAACCGGTTTTTACGCAGATATATTACCCTCCCTGCGGAACCCGGCGGACGCTTGCGATCACGGCAAGGAAGGCCTCGCCGTAGCGGCTCAACTTTGTCTCGCCCACCCCGCTCAGTCGCGCGAATTCCTCCAGGGTAGCGGGGCGCTGTTCGACCATGTTGCGGAGCGTGGCATCGTGGAAAATGACGTAAGGAGGAACCTTCTGGGCCTGCGCCAACTCGGTCCGGCGCGCACGCAACGCTTCCCACAACGCGTCGTCCCAGGTGGCGGGATCGGGGGGTTGCGGGGGTTCCTTTGGCTTGCGCCTGGCCCTCGCGCGGACAGGCCGCAGATCCTCTCGCAGCAGCACCGGCTCCTCGCCTCGCAGCACCGGCCAGCTGGCGGAAGACCGAACGCCAGCGGTAGGGATCAAGGTCGTCGCCGACGCCGTGCGTCGGGATGCGGTCGTGGCCGAAGCGGAGGATGCGCTCATTCTCCAGCCCGCAGAGCACGTCGATCAGGTACCCAGCGCCAAACATCTGCCCGGTGCGCGATACGCACGACAACGCTTTCTGGCACGCCTCGGTCGCATCCCAGGAAGCGACCGGCGCAAGGCAGTTATCGCAGTTGCCACAGGGATCCGGGAGGGCTTCGCCGAAATAGGCGAGCAGCGTCTGCCTGCGGCAACTCGTCAGCTCGCAGTAGCCAAGCATGGCGTCGAGTTTGCGGATCTCCAGACGCTTGCGCATCTCGCCGGCGCTTGATCCCTCCACCATCTGGCGCAGCGTGACCACTTCCTTAAGACCATAGATCATCCATGCGTCGGCAGGCTCGCCGTCGCGCCCCGCCCGCCCTGTCTCCTGGTAATAGGCCTCTATGCTCTTCGGGAGGTCCAGGTGGGCAACGAAACGCACATCGGGTTTATCAATGCCCATGCCGAAGGCGACCGTGGCCACGATCACGACGCCCTCCTCGCGCTGGAACCGGTCCTGGTTGCGGCGGCGGGCGTCTGCATCGAGTCCCGCGTGGTAGGGCAACGCATGCACGCCAATGCCGCGCAGCCACTCCGCCGTGTTGTCTACGCCGCGATGCGACAGACAGTACACAATGCCGGCGTTGCCGCGGTGGCGCTCCTCCAGGAAGCGCTGGAGTTGCTGGCGGGCCCGGTTCTTCGGCACAACGGCGTACCGGATGTTGGGCCGGTCGAAACCGCTTACGAACTGCGGGGCGCGCGCAAGGCCCAGGCGGCGCACAATCTCGCGGCGCGTGGGTTCGTCGGCGGTGGCGGTAAGGGCAATGCGGGGAACGTCGGGGAATCGCTCGCGAAGGGCCGAGAGCTGCAGGTACTCGGGGCGGAAATCGTGCCCCCACTGGGAAACGCAGTGCGCCTCGTCTATGGCGAAGAGGGCGAGCCGGGCGCCTGCGAGGAGTTCCAGGGTGCGGTCGCCGAACAAGCGCTCCGGGGCAACGTAGAGGAGGTCAAGCAACCCGTCCCGCACGGCTGTCTCGACCGCCAGCGCCTCCTGGTACGAGAGCGTCGAGTTGAGGCAGGCCGCCCGGACGCCCGCCTGGCGCAGCGCCTGGACCTGGTCCTGCATAAGCGCGATCAGCGGGGAAACGACCACGCCTACCCCGTCCCGCACGATGGCCGGGACCTGGTAGCAAAGCGACTTGCCGCCGCCGGTGGGCATCAGGACCAGGCTGTCTCCGCCGGATACGGTGTGCTCGATCACCGCTTCCTGCTGGCCAAGGAAGCCGGGAAAGCCGAATACGCGGCGGAGGACGTCGTGAATGGTCTGGGACATGGAGGACAGGATTGCCGTTCCCGGTGGCATTGCGGGGACGAATGGTTGATCCTGCAATGTAAACGCCATGGATGAAAGCGGAAAGGCTGCATTAATATTAAATGCGCTGGCCTCAATGAGATGGAAGCCGCGCGCCGGCGCAACCAATGACCGCCTCCCTTTGCGCCCTATTCTCCGCAAAAAATGCGGCGATTATCTCTTTGTAATCCTTATTTTACGCAAAAAATGCGGCGATTATCTCTTTGTAACCTCTATTCTCCGTAAAAAATGCGGAGAATATTTCTTCGCAACGCCATTTGGGCCGGTTTGGCGGGCTTTTTCGGCTTCAATGAGGCCGGAGCCGCGCGGCCCCGGAAATTCGGCACGTACGAAGCAGCGATACCTTGGCAAAACCCGGCTTCAATGAGGCCGGGGCCGCGCGGCCCCGGAAATCCTGTGGTCGAGGTCCGTATCCATACAGGTATGGGGGCTTCAATGAGGCCGGGGCCGCGCGGCCCCGGAAATTTCGGCTTTCGTGCCTGCCAAGGCCAGCAAGAAACAGCTTCAATGTGGCCGGGGCCGCGCGGCCCCGGAAATCGGCTGGCTCGTTAATCACTTTCCGAACCTGGGGGCC
>JAJDWX010000037.1 GCA_022825385.1 Rhodothermales bacterium | reverse complement strand
TTCACCAGAAGCTCTCGACCTTTCGGCGTCAATCGGGAATTTTTGTGTATTTTCATGCGGACCTACCCATGGATTGCGATTGGATGTGCCTAATAAATTCGGAAATCCGGAGATAATGAGCAACCTATTGAGAGGTCACACTTAGGCGTCGATCTGAAGTACAGTTTGACCCCCAGCATGACGCTGGACGTAACGTACAACACCGATTTCGCGCAAGTCGAAGTGGACGAACAGCAAATCAACCTGGACCGCTTCAACCTCTTCTTTCCCGAAAAACGCCCCTTCTTCCTCGAAAACGCCGGGGTGTTTTCGGTGGGCGCGCCGGGACAAATCGACCTGTTCTTCAGCCGGCGCATCGGGATTGGCGCGGACGGCGTCGCCGTGCCTATTCTGGCGGGCGCGCGCGTTTCGGGTTCGGCGGGGGATTACCGGATCGGGGCGCTCAACATGCAAACCCGGCAACTGGGGGCAGAGGGCATTCCCGGCAACAATTTCAGCGTGGCGCGGGTCAAGCGCGAATTCCCGAACCGCACTTTTGCAGGCGTGCTGTTCACCAACCGGCAGGGCGTCGGCGATCTGGCGCAAGAAGACGATTACAACCGCGTATTCGCCCTGGACGGTCAACTGGGCATTGGACAGTACGGCTTCGTGTCGGGCTTTGGGGCCTTATCGGCGACGCCGGGCATGTCGGGGGAAAATTATGCGTACCAGGCAACCGCCAACTACAATTCCCAGGCCTGGATGCTGAACGCAGGCTACGCCGAAGTCGGCGAGCGCTTCAACCCGGAACTCGGCTTCCGGCAACGGACATCGTCCTACCGGCACGCCAACGGCCTCGTTTTTTACCGCCACCGCCCGGATTTTCTCCGGTTTCACGAACTCCGCCCCCATGTCAGCTACAACGGGTACTGGGGGCTGGACGGATTGTACGAAACGGGTTTTCTCCATATCGACAACCACTGGGAATGGGAAAACGGCTGGGAAATACACACCGGAATCAACTTCACCACGGAAGGCGTCCGGGAATCGTTTGAAATCAGCAAGGACGTATGGGTGCCCAGGGCCTCGTATTACCACCGGGAAGCCATGATCGTCGGCATTACGGACGAGAGCCTGCCGCTCAGCCTGAGCACGCGGGTTATCGCAGGGGGATTCTTCGGAGGAGATCGGGTTACGATTCTGTCCACCATCCGGGGGCGGATCGGGGAGGCATTCAACACAGAAATCGGCCTCGCCCAAAACTGGGTGAACCTGCCGGGCGGCGATTTTACGGCGAATCTGGTGCGGACGCGGCTCTCCTATTCCTTCACGCCCCGGATGTACCTGCAAACGCTCGTTCAGTACAACAATTCAGCGGAACTCTGGTCGATGAACTTGCGCTTCGGTTGGCTGCAATCGGCGGGAACGGGGCTGTTCGTCGTGTTCAACCATACGTCCAGCTATAACCGGGCCGAGGGATTCGGAGCATTCGATCCTGAAATCACGAACCAGACCTTCATCCTCAAATACTCGCGCCTGCTAAACGTGCTGCGGTAGCAAAAGGGCAATAAAAAAGCCGGGGACGTTCTCTGCAGAACGCCCCCGGCCTGATTACCTCTGGTTGCGACAACCGCAACGCTACTTGTCCCACCACATCCGCGTAGTGAGTTCGTCCGGGCCCTGACGGGATACCGCAGCGCGATAGTTCTCCGGATTCGCTACGGCTTCTGCCTGCCGGTAGTTCAGGCGCCGGGGAATGGTGCCTCCGGTCCGGTTGCCCGGATAATTCACGGGCGTCAGTTCGGGATACCCCGTGCGGCGCCAGTTGGCGTACGCCTCGTACTCGTTGAGCAACACGGCGGCCCATATCTGCTCGTTGATCTGCTGCATGCCCATGGCCGCATTGTACGGATTGGCTGCGAGATAGGCGTCGATGTCCGCGGCGGCGATCGCCGCATTCGGGTCGTACATGGCCAGGTATTCCATGGCCGCCCGTACGCCGTTCGCGTAATGGGTTGCCGGATCTCCGCTGTGCCAGCCCCGAACCGCCGCCTCGGCCTTAAGCAATTCCACCTCGGCATAGGTCATAAAGAACATGGGGTCGTCCCTGCCTGTGATCATGGGGTTCGGCCGCATGTAAACGTTCATGCCGCACAAAGCGTCGTCGGCGGCGCCCTCCGGGCAGGCAATCCAGCTGGGATCGTTCTCGATGCCATGATCCGGATCCGCTGCACCCTGCGTCTTGCCATTGGGCAGTCCCACGGGATCGGCGCCCGCCACAGGGATGACTCCGTATACCTCAAGGCGCGGATCGCCATGCGACACCATCCAGTCTACGAAGAATTTGCTCATGCGCGGATTGCCGTCTGCCTGAAAAACCTGCCCATTCCCGTTCTGCCATCCCGAAGGGTCGTTATGCGGCACATAGGCGATGTCGTCGTTGCTGGTCATGGTGCCGCCCGAAATGGCTTTGCTTGCCCAGCTCTGCGCAGCGGCGGGATCGACCTTGACCAGCCGCATGCCCAGCCGAAGCATAAGCGAATTGGCCAGCTTGCGCCACTGCTCCACATCCCCCTGGTACATCACATCGCCGGCTCCGTACGTCGGCTTGGACGCATCCAGCGCCCCGGCAGCCGCCTCCATCTTCGCCAGCATGTCGGCGTATATTTCGCTCTGGGGATCGTACTTCGGCTGCGTAATGCCTTCGATGAAGCCCTTGCCCGCTTCAGAGTACGGGATGTCGCCGTGCAGATCCGTCATCCGGTGGTACATGATCACCCGCATGATCTGGGCGATGTGATGCATGTTGGACTGTTCGGGATCTTCGCTGGTTTGCAACAGCAGGTCCTCTATGTTCCTCGCGACGTTGGGATAAAGGCGGTCCCACATCGCTGCGGAATAGGAGGAGTTGTAGAAGTACTTGTCCCCCGACCAGTAGCCCGGCAAGGCAGCGAAGTGCTGAATCATCGTCGAGCTGTAGATCAGGTTCGTGCGCCAGTTTTCGTAGCGCTGCCCGCTGATCTGCACCTGGAGGCTCGTCAGTTTGAAGTTCGGGTCAATCTGATCGGCTTGCGTCGGGTTCACGTTCATCTCTTCGAACCCGCTATCGCACGAAGGCAGAACCAGCAGGCACGAAATCAACGCGAGACCCGGAATGAACTTCTGTAGGTAGGTCATGGATCGGTATAGGTTTAGCATGATCGGATAGATTGGATAGCGCCTCGCATGGATTACATTCTCACATTGACGTTAAAGCCAATGCTGCGCGTCTGCGGGACGCCGGCATGCTCTAATCCAATGCCTTGCTGCGTGTTGTTGTAAAGGGACTCGGGGTCGAGGTTGTCCACGTTGCTGTAGAGCAGCCACAGGTTGCGGGCCACCAGCGAGATCGAGGCAAACTTGATCGGCGTCTTGACCAGCAGGCGCGCAGGCAAGCGATAACTCAGGCTCAACTCGCGGAGTTTGACGAAACTGGCGTCGTATATGAATTCCTCCCCGATGGTGCCACCCCCGATGCGGCCCCAATAGTCCTGCGGATCGGCCTGCACGGTGTTCGTATTCCCGTCGGCGTCCACGCCGTCGCCTACGATGAAGCCTTCCTCGCGGCCCTGAAGCGTGTTCTTGTGCAAGCCGCTCGAATAACCGGCGCCATTGGTGACCGAGTACATATCGCCGCCAAAGCGCATATCGATCAGCATGCCCAGCCGCCAGCTCTTGTAACGCAACGTATTGCTGACGCCCCCAAGAAAATCAGGCGTGCCATTGCCGATTACGCACAGATCGGACGTACGCATGGGCAACCCGTCGGCGTCATGCACGATGGGGCCCGTCGCGTCGCAATCGGAGGCGTCGGCGCCAGTCGGCACGTTCTGGCGCAGGTACTTGCGGCCCTTGATGGAGCCATACGGCTCGCCCACGTCCGCCGTAACGAAGTTGCCGCGCTGACGGCTTTCCGCAAGCACGAGCGACGTCTGCCCCTCCACCAGTTCCACCACCTCGTTGATGTTGCGGGAAAGGTTCACGTCCATATCCCAGCGCCAGTCCGCCGTGCGATACGGCGTCGTGCTGACCAGCAGTTCCACGCCGCTGTTCTTGATTTCGCCGGCATTGATCACCTGGCTCCCGAAGCCGGAAGCGCTGGATATGGTCGTCGAAAGAATCTGGTCCGTCGCCGTCTCCGTATAATACGTAAAGTCCAGTCCAAACCGGTTGTCGACGAAGCGAATGTCAAACCCGCCCTCGATGCCCACGGTGGAGGAAGGCTTGAGGGTAGACAATGGAATCTGCCCCTGGGCCACGCCGCCGCGCGGTTGCCCAAGGTGGCTTCCCTGAAGGTTGTAGGTCAACGCCAACTGGTACGGGCTGGTGTCGCCGCCGACTTCCGCCCAGGACGCCCGCACCTTCCCGAAACTGATCCAGCCCGGCAAATTCAGCGCGTCCGAGAACACAAAACTCACGCCGACGGACGGGTAGAAGTACGAATTGTTGTCGATGGGCAACGTGCTGGACCAGTCGTTGCGGGCCGTGCCCGTAACGAACAGGTAATCGTTCCAGGAAAACTCCGCCGATCCGTACAGCGAATTGATCTGCTTCTCGTTGAAGCCGTAGCCGTGGAGGCGCACATTCTGGTTGGTCACCGTTTCCAGGCCCGGCACGTTGAACCCGCCGCTTCCGTTGAGGGTCAAATCCTCCCGGCTCCGGTACAGGATGTTGCCGCCCGCCGTCGCCACCAGGCCAACGTTTCCGGGAAGAGACCGGTTGACGTTAAACAGGAAGTCGGTGTTGATTTCTGTGATGCGGAATTCCCGCTCGGCCTGGCTCCCGTTCGGCTGGTACGCCGTGCCCCATGGCGTGACGCTCGTGCGGCGCGTGGTATAGGTGTCGCCGCCAAAACGGCCCGTCAACGAAATCCAGTCCGCAAACTTGTAGCTCAGGGAGGCAAAGCCAATGAGCCGGCGATCATCGTCCGACTGGGTGTACTGGTGCGCCGCCCAGTAGGGATTCTGCCGAAACGAATTGCCGAACAGCCCGCGATGCAACTCCGTGCCGTCCACGTCCGCGCCGGGATCCGTGCACGCTTCGTCCTCGGGCGGGCACTCCATGGTGGTTACGTCCACGTTCGGGGCCAGTTGATACACGGAATAATTCGCATTGCCCGGCGAGTCGCTCAACCGGGGGCGGTTCTTGACATACTCGCGCACGAAGTTCAGCTTCGCGTCCGCGCTCAGGCGCGCGCCGAATTGCGACCCGCCGCGTATGGTAAACGAGGTGCGGGCAAGCCCCGAATTGGGGCTGATGCCTTCGTTTTGCAAATGGGAGAATCCCATGCGCAGCGAACTCGTCTCGGTCGCCGTAGAAAGGGCAAGGCTGTTCGTGGTCGTGAGGCCCGTGTTGTAAAAATTGTCGATGGCGCTGGGTGCCTGGCTATACGGCTGATTGGTGCCGTCCCAGCTGATTACGCTGGAACCGTCCAGCCGCGGCCCCCAAGCCGAGCCCGCCGTGCTCAGCGCATCGTCCACGGAAGTCGGCTTTTCGCCCCGCGTTCCCTGGCCGTACTCGTTCTGCCAATCCGTATTGACCAGCACCGTCTCGAAGGTAGTGTTGCTCGAAAACTCTACGCCGAGGCCCAGGCCAGGCGTCGCCCGCTTGGTGCTGATCAGCACGACGCCATTCTTGGCGCGCGTACCGTACAGCGCGGCGGCGGAAGGCCCCTTGAGCACCGAGATGTTCTCGATGTCGTCCGGGTTGATGGAACCAATGCCGTCGCCCCCATCCGAGCCGCCCCACATCCCGGCGGAGCCGATCGTGGAGTTGTCGATGGGAATGCCGTCCACCACGTACAGCGGCTGGCTGTCTTCGCCCAGCGACGAAATGCCCCGGATAATCACCCGGCTGGATCCCGCGGGACCGGTGGCAGGCTTGGTAACCTGTACCCCGGCCACTTTCCCGGACAGCGCGTTCGCCACGTTGTTTTCCCGCACTTCGCGCAGGTCCTCGCCGGAAACTTCGCTCACGGAGTACGCGAGCGCCCGTTCCTGACGCTCGATGCCAAAGGCGGTGACCACCACCTCCTCAAGCAGTTCGACGTCCTCTACGAGCCGCACCGCCAGATTGGCCTGCCCGTTCACGGGGATCGTTTGCGTAACGTAGCCCACAAAGGAAAAGACCAGCGAGGCGTTCGCATTGGACACGGTTATCTCGAACGTGCCGTCCACGTTGCTGACGACGCCGTTCAGCGTACCGTCTTCGAGAATATTCACGCCGGGAAGCGGCGCGTCGTCTGCGTCGGCAACCACCGCGCCGTTTACAGTGAGGACCTGCGCATGCGCCACGCGAGGACCTGAAAGCAAAAGCCCCGCAAAGAGCAAAGCGCAGAGCGCGGAGCAGGTTCGGAAAGCGCCAGTAACCGTTTTCATGGCAATCAGAAAGGTGTGAACAGATAGTGAGGAAGAAGGTAGCGCACAGAAGGGGAGGATGCCGCCGCCTGCAATTCGCATTCATGGTACGAACAAAGGATATCGAAAGTCAAGTAAAAATATTTTCCTCAATAATTTTTCTTATTTAACTAATATGAATTCTATGCATAGCGCTAAAATATGTACGCCAAACGCCCCATGAAGCGTTTATAAACCCGGAAAAAGACGGGAATCGCCTTGAAAAATAAATTATCAGGAGATTATTTGCCGTTTATTCATAAAAAACGCTCGCCGTTTTGCAGCGTCCTGTATCTGGCCAGGCCCGCAACAACGCGAGGACCGCAAACGCCGGCGCCATGCCTGGCGGACGTTCAGGGAGCGACCGAAGCGAACGTTTTCAACGCTGCGTCATTCTGCGCAACCACCGCAAGCGGACCCGCGGCGGTGGCGAAGCGAACCATCCCGCGCACGACCCCGGGCGTTAAAAAGCCGCTTCGGGAAGCGGGAACGCTTTCCCAGGCCATCCCGCCGCGATTCAGCAACAGCAGCCCGCGACCCGCATTGTACCGGCCCCACTGCGCCCGCGCCTCGAACGCATTGCCCGCAAAGAGCATATCCGTCTGTCCGTCGCCGTCCGCATCTTCGAAAAGGATGGCGTACACGGGCGCGAACTGCGCTTCGGGGGGCAATGCCCGAACCCGGAACCGGCCTGCGCCGTCGTTTTCGAAAACGCTGGTTTCGAACCGGGCGGCGGCAAGCCTCGCCGCAGGCTCCGTTTCGGAAAAAACATCGTCCAGCGTGGCGCGGGCGTACGAAGCGTAATCGGGGAATTGCCGGGCCAGCGAAGGGATCGCCTCCAGCAATTCGTCTCGCCAGGGCACAGGATGCCTTTGCTCGCCGAGGTAATGCCCCAAGACGAATTCGAAGCGCCCGTCTCCCCCGAAATCCGCGGAATACACGGCGGCGGGCTTGTCCGGACTGGCCTGCATCTGCGCATTCAACCCTCGGTTGCCTGCCGCCAGGTCCAGGTCGCCGTCGCCATCCAGGTCCTGCGCGCGCAAGACATTCCACCAGCCTTCCGTATCGGCGAAGCCGGTTTCGTCGGCGGGCGCCTCGGTCCACTGCCCGTCGTAGCGGAACATCCGAATCGGCATCCATTCTCCTGCGAGAACCAGTTCGTCGCGCCCGTCCCCATCCATATCCGCCCACAAGGCGTCCGCCACCATCCCCGGCGCCCGCAAAAGGTCCGGCGTAGCGTCCACGAACGAACCGCCCGTATTCTCCAGCACGTAGCTGCGCGGAGCCAGCGGGTAGCGGCCCGGAAGCGCCCGCCCGCCCACGAACAGGTCCATATCCCCGTCCCCGTCGAAATCGCGCGCCGCCGCGGCGCCCCCGCTGCTGTGCAACGCAGGCAAGGCTTGCGCGGCATGGGCGTACGCGCCAGACCCGTCGTTGACGTACAGGCGGTCCTGGTACGCCGACAGATCCTCCGCTTCGAACGAGCCCCCGCTCACCACATACAGATCCTCGTCGCCGTCGCCGTCCGCATCGATAAAGAGCGCGTCCGTATCCTCGTAGCCGCCGTGCGCTTCGAACGCCGCGCCAGGTCCCCGGCGAAACGATCCGTCCGGGCGTTGCAAAAAGAGCGCGCCCGCCTGCCCCCGCGCCCCGCCAACGAATACATCCTCCAGCCCGTCTCCGTTCGCATCCCCCGCCGCCAGCGCAGGCCCCTGTCGGGACAACATATGCGGCAGCAGCGGCTCGCGCTCGAAATCCACGAACGGGTTTTCGACATGCGCGAACTGTAACCCGCGCGCGCCCGCCTCCTCCGTAAAAAACGGCGGCGTCCGCAGCGCTGCGTCTATCTCTTCGTCCGGCGCCTCGAAATCCGCGTCCCGCCAGCGCAGCGCAAGCGTTTGGTTCGCCGAAACGCCCTGCAGGCGCTCGCGGGCGCCGTCCGGCCAAATCGCCTCGACATCAACCGATTCCAGGTCGCCCAGGCCAAAATGGAGCGCCGGCTCCACGGAAGACAAATACCCCCGCACCGGGTTCATTTCCCGGTAAAACCGCTGTCCCGCCCCGGTAACCTCCACCGCCGCCCCGATCCCGAACCGGTTGCCATCGGGGCCTTCGAGGCGAATCTTCAGATAATGCCCCGCGCGAAGGCGGTCCGCATCGTTCCGATAGACGAACGCTTCCGCATTAATGTTGTTGACCACAAGGTCAAGGTCCCCGTCGTTGTCCAGGTCTGCGTACGCCGCGCCGTTCGAAAAGGCGGGCTCGCCCAGACCCCAGTCTTGCGTCTTGTCGGCGAACGCCGGCCCCGATTCTTTTCTGTAGATATTCCTGTAGATATAATTGGGTATGGGCGTGGAAGGCATTTGCCGAACCATGTCCGCCGAGGACAGCGCTTCGCCCCGCGCGCTCGCCTCCCTGTGCGCATTCACCAGCGTACGCCGCAGGAAATCAAGGTTCGTGTAGTCCCGCAAATAGCCGTTCGTCACGAACAGGTCGTTTCGCCCGTCCAGATCGAAATCGGCCAATAGCGCCGCCCAGCTCCAGTCCGTATTGGAAATCCCCGCCATTTGCCCTGTTTCCGTAAACCCGCCATCGCCCCGGTTCAGTTGCAGCATATTGCGCATATACTGCTCGTGAAATCCCTTATTGCGAAAATCTTCGTAAAACACATGGTCTTCCGGGCCTTTCAGGACCTTCTGCCGAAAATGATCTTCGGCCAGCATATCCAGCGTCACGATATCGGGCCAGCCGTCGTTGTTTACGTCGGCGACGTCCGCCCCCATGGACGAATAGGACGTATGCGTCAGCATATCGCGCGCGGATTCGACGAACGTCCCGTCCCGGCCATTCACGTACAGATAATCGTCCTCGATATAGTCGTTGGAAACGTACAGATCGGGCCAGCCGTCCCGGTTCGCGTCGCCCGCAATGGCGCTAAGCCCGAAACCCAGCGGATTCCCGATAATGCCCGCCGCTTCGCTCGCGTCCGTAAAGCGCCCGCCGTCGTTCCGGTACAGTTTGTCGCCTGCAAGCGCGTCGCGCGCAGTCCGCATATACTCCACGTCGAAACGGCTCAGGCGCCGGATCGAATGATTCAGGAGGTACATATCCAGGTCTCCGTCCCGGTCGTAATCGAAGAAGACGGCGTGGTTCGAATACGCAGGATCGTCCAGGCCGTACTCAGCCGCCCGTTCGGTAAACGTCCCGTCCCCGTCGTTGACGTACAAGGCGTTCCGGCGACGACGCTCGCTGACCCGGCCCGATTTGCACACATATATATCCAGATGGCCATCCCCGTTCACGTCCGCCATGACGACGCCGGTCGTCCAGCTTAATTCGCTTGTCAGCCCCGCCACCTCGGTGGCGTCCTCGAACGTCAGCCCGCCCCGATTGAGGTACAGGCGATCCTGGAACATGTTGGCCGATAAATACAGATCGGGCAGGCCGTCCCCGTTCACGTCGCCGACGGCCACGCCGCCGCCGTTATAGAAATATTCGTACTCCAGCACGTTGAACGCGTCCTGCTCTTCGAGCCGGTTTACGAAATCGACGCCCGTCTCGGCGGCGGACAGGCGCGTAAAGAGCGGCTGCGCGGGATCTTCGCTTGCGGGATCGCTCCCGCCGCACGCGCCAAACAGACACGCCGACGCAAGAAGCAAGAAAGGCGAGACGATGATGCGCTTCATGCGGCGCGAGGACATGGAATGCGGGAGGGGACGAAGGGCGATCAGCGCCGATACGTAACGTCATATATATAAACGTATTGCGGCGCGTCCGGTTGCACGACGGCGGCCGCTGGAAACAAGGGGTCCGCTGGCAATTCACAGAATCCGTACGCAAAATGTACGTATATTGTATATGATTTTGGCTTTGCCGAAAACACTCCGATTTTCCGTTAAACCTTCTTTTTTCCGACCTTGCCATGGGTGATGTCCTGATTTCCCGCACCGCCGACGCGCTCGGCGACGAAGCCGCGTATTTGCTCGACCACGAATGCGGCACGATCCCCAAAGAACATTTATATCTTCCGGGACCCGACTTCGTGGACCGCGTATGGATCGGCTCGGACCGCAAGCCGCGCGTGCTGGGCGCCCTGCAGCAACTTTTCGCCGCGGGACGGCTCGGCGGCACGGGATACCTGTCGATCCTGCCGGTGGATCAGGGCATCGAGCACGGCGCCGGGGCCTCGTTCGCCAAAAATCCGGCCTATTTCGATCCCCGGAACATCGTCGAACTGGCTATCGAGGGCGGATGCAACGCGGTGGCTTCGACGTACGGCGTCCTCGGGGCCATGGCGCGGCGCTACGCGCACAAGATTCCCTTCATTCTGAAATTCAACCACAACGAATTGCTCACCTACCCGAACACGTACGACCAGATCATCTTTTCGCAAATCGAGGATGCGTACGAAATGGGCTGCGTGGGCGTGGGCGCCACCGTGTACTTCGGCTCGTCGGATTCCGACCGGCAAATACAGGAAGTCTCGGAAGCCTTCTCGGCGGCCCATGAACTGGGCATGGCCACGATTTTGTGGTGTTACGTTCGAAATTCCGCGTTCAACCAGAACGGCGTGAACCACGAATCCAGCGCCGACCTGACGGGACAGGCCAACCACCTCGGCGTAACCATCGAAGCCGACATCATCAAGCAGAAGCAGGCGGAACAGAACGGCGGCCTGAAGGCGATGAATATGGGCGCCTCGAGTTACGGCAAACTGGACGAACGCATGTTCACCGAACTGGCGACCGACCACCCCATCGACCTGACGCGATACCAGGTGGCCAACTGCTATATGGGGCGGTGCGGCCTGATCAATTCCGGCGGCGGATCGGGGAAAAACGACGTGCAGCAAGCGGTGCGGACGGCGGTGATCAACAAGCGCGCCGGAGGCATGGGACTCATTTCCGGTCGCAAGGCCTTCCAGAAACCGATGCGCGAAGGCGTCGAAATCCTGAACGCCATCCAGGACGTGTACCTCGACGACGAGGTGACCATCGCATAGGTCGCCCAAAAACCGCCCTTGTTCGGCAACCCATTCCTTGTTACGCTCCATGATTAAGCGTTCCGACGCTTCGATCCGGCCCTGTTCGAACGAGGCATGGATTGTTTTTTCAACAATTTTGTTGACCGCGTACCTTGGGGCGTGCGGCACCCCGGCGCTCCCGGAACCGGATTCCGAAACCTATCGCGAGACGGTTTCGGCGTTCTATGCGGGCCTGGCGGCTATCGAGTCGGGCGTCGACCGGCAAGGCGAGGAAAATCTGCTTCGGGTAACGGAACTGGCGCCGGGAGAGCCCGCGGCCTGGGTGAACCTGGGGCTGCTCGCCATGCGGCGGAACGACTATGCGCTGGCCTCGGAATACCTGGAGGAGGCGGAAACGCTTGCGCCGGAAAACAGCGTGATCCGCCTGCTGCTCGGCCTGTTCGAAAAGAGCCAGGGCAACGGTGCAGAAACCACCCTGCGCTTGCAGGAGGCCGTGGCGCTGGATTCGACGAACGCGAAGGCGCTGTATGCGCTGGCCGAGCACCTTGCGGAAGCCGGACGCGACGACGAATCCGCGGCGCTGCTTGACGCGCTGTTGCGCGTACATCCGGACAACGGGGCAGCCCTCGTCCGGCGCGCCGGAGCGGCGGCGCGTTCCGGCGACGGCGAAGCGTTGCGGCATGCGCTGGCGCATATCGAAACCTTGTCCGCGTCCTGGCCGGAAGAAGCCCTGGAACAACTGACAGCCGCCGTCGCCGCCGCATCCGACCCGGATGCGCCCGACTTTGCGACGGCGACGACCCACATCGCTTTTTTGCGGAACGTGCTGCTGCGGGTTTCCGCCTACCGACAGGACCTGCGCGCCATCCAGACGCCCGCCGAACAGGTCGGCGAACTGATGACGGGCTTTCTGCGGTTGCCCGAACCGCCTCCCGCCATCGCGCCCCGCGACGAACAATTGACGTTCACCCCGCAATCGCTGAACGCGGAGGACAACCTCTGGCGCAGCGTGGCGGTGTTTTCTCCGGCGGGCGGCGGCGCGGTCAGCGCGGACGAAGGCGAGGAGGCAACGAACGCCCCCGGCGTGGCGCTGGCCCTTGCCGACGGAAACGGGCTACATCTCCCGAACGGGCAACTACTCGAATGGCCCGGCGGCGACCAGGACGGACCGCAAGCCGTAACCGGCGTCGATTACAACTACGACTTTACGATGGACCTTGCGCTGGTCGGCGCGGGCGGCCTGCGCCTGTTCCGGCAGGACAGCGCGGGGACCTTTGCAGAAACCACTTCGCAACTCGGATTGCCCGCAGAGATTCTGACCGCTTCGCTGGCGAACGCCTGGGCCGCGGACCTTGATCTGGAGGGCGACGTGGACCTTGTGGCGGCCCGCATCGAAGGCGCGCCCCTCGCCCTGCGCAACAACGGCGACGGAACGTTCGCCCCGCTGGACCTTTTCGGGGAAGTCGACGCGTTGCGGGCCTTTGCCTGGGGGGATTTCGACGGCGACGGAGACCCGGACCCCGCGCTCGTGGACGCAAACGGAACGTTGCACCTTTTCGCCAACCGGCGCAGCGGGCTTTTCGCACGGCAGCCCATGGCCGAAACGGAACGCATCCTCGCCGTCCGGGCGGCGGACCTGAACGGCGACGCGACGGTCGATCTGGCGGCGCTGCAGGCGGACGGAACGATTCTGCGGCTTTCGACCGACGGCGAAGACGCAAGCGCCACATGGTTTTCGGAAGAAATCGCCCGCTGGGAAGATATGCCTGCGGACATAGCGCCCGGCGCCGCGCGGATTTTCGTCACAGACCTGGATAACAACGGCGGGCTGGACCTGACGGCGGCCACGCCTCACGGCGCCCGCGTCTGGCTGCGGGACGCGGACGCAGCGCATCCGGGCGGCGTCCTGCATCCGACGGGGCACGCCTTCTCCGAACATATCTTCGCCGTCGCCGACCTGACCGCCAACGGACGCCTGGACCTGATCGGATTTTCCGAAACGGGCGCGCCCATCCGTCTGGAAAACGAAGGCAGCAAACCCTACCACTGGAAGCAAATGCATCTGCGCGCCGCCGAAGCGGTGGGCGATCAGCGCATCAATTCGTTCGGGATCGGGGGCGAGGTAGAAATACGGGCCGGATTGTCTTTCCAGAAACAGGTGATCGAAGGGCCCCTTGTGCATTTCGGACTGGGCACCCACGCCGTGGCGGACGTGGCCCGCATCGTGTGGCCCAACGGCAGCGTACAGGCCGAATTCGATCTGCTTTCCGGGGAAGTCGTGCTGGCGCAGCAACGCCTCAAGGGGTCATGCCCATGGCTCTTCGCATGGAACGGGGAACGCATGGATTTCGTCACCGATTTCATCTGGCGTTCGCCGCTGGGGCTCAAGATCAACGCGCAGGAAACGGCGGGCGTCATGACCACCGAGGACTGGGTTCGGATACGCGGAGAACAGTTGGCCCCCCGCCCGGGAGAAAACGGCGCGCCCCCCTGGTACGACCTGCGCATCACGGCGGAACTCTGGGAAACGCACTTCTTCGACCATGTTTCGCTGCTCGTCGTCGATCATCCCGACGACACCGAAATCTATGTGGACGAGCGGTTTGCCTTTCCGCCTCCTGAAATGAAGGTGCACGTTACCGCGTTGCCCCAGCCCCTTGCCGGGGCATGGGACGACCTGGGCCAGGACGTAACCGAGCTCCTTGCAGAAGAGGACGGACGGTATCTCGCCACGTTCGGACACGGACAATACCAGGGCGTCACGCGGGATCACTACGTGGAACTGACGCTGGAGAACATTCCCGGCGACGCCGCCCGAAACGGCCCGGTATGGCTTGTAGCGTCCGGCTGGATTTATCCCACGGACAGTTCGATCAATGTGGCGCTCGCGCAAGGATCGCATGTTCCGCCGCAGGGCCTGCGTCTGGACGTCTCCGACGGCGAAGGCGGCTGGCGAACCGTCCATCCGAACCTCGGCTTCCCGGCCGGCAAGACGAAAACGGTGCTCATAGACCTGACGGAGGCCTTGCCGGCGCAATCAGAGGGGACCGAAACCCTTCGGCTTCGCCTGCATACGAATCTGGAAATTTTCTGGGACGCCTTTGCGTGGGCCGTCGGACAGCCCGACGCCGAGACCATGACCCGGCGCCTCCTGCCCGATGCGGCGGACCTGCGCTACCGGGGCTTTTCGGAAACGTACGAGGCGGACGCCTTCTCCCCGGAACTGCCCGTCTACGACGAATTGGCCGCAACGGGTCAGGTCTGGCGCGATCTCGTCGGATATCACACGCGGTTCGGCGACGTGCGCGAACTGCTCGAAACCGTGGACGACCGGTACGTGATCATGAATGCGGCCGACGAGATGGCGTTTCGTTTCGAGGCCCCGCCGCCTCCGCCCGACGGATGGACGCGCGATTTCGTGCTCGTCGGGGACGGTTGGGTGAAGGACGGCGACTACAACACGGGCTTCTCCAAGACCGTGCTCCCTTTGCCCTCGCACGACGACGCAGCCTACGCCACGCCTCCGGGGCGGCTTGAAGACGACCCGGTCTACCGCCGCTTCCCGGACGACTGGGCGCGCTACCACACCCGCTACGTCACGCCGGAACGCTTCCACCAGGCGATGCGGGTGGAGTAAATCCGAGTGGCGTCAGAAGCTTGGCCGAGATAGGGCCATGGAGCCCAGCGAAGAAGGTGCAGGAGAGACAGGAAGCGCAAAATTGCCATAGCAATGCGCAACGCCGCTCAAAAGGCGTAGCGGAGGCCGAGGTCAATCGTCCTTCCGTAACTTTGTCGCAGCCCAATGGCTTTCGTCTCGTCGAGGAATCTGTTGATATCTTCTGACTTCGTTATGTTGCTGACATTCAGATAGATGTCCAGTCCCCGAACCGGCAGCGACTGCTTTACCGAGAGATCCCATCTTCTAAAGTCATCGGTTGATTCCCTCAATTCAGGCCAAAAATTGGTCCTTGTGAAAATGTCAGACCGGTAAAGCATAGAAACCCTGGCAGAGAATCCTTTATAGTCGTACCCCATCGACAGATTCATGATCTGGTCGGGTTGATCGATCAAACGATCCACATACAAGGTGTCGTTATTTACGGCGACTACCTGCAACGGCGGGCCGAAATCAATCTCAAAATCAATGATTGTTCGAGGATACTTGACCTCAGAACTTGTGATCGTATAATTCGCATTAAAGACTAATCCGCTCAAAAAGCCGGGAAGATACCAGAATCGGGTTTGATAATCGAATTCAAAACCTCGCAATTTTACATTATTGGGGTTATTTGAAATATAATTCTGAATAAACCCCTTTTCTATTTCCTCAGGAAGACCAAATGGTTCCGGATCTACGATATATCTTCGTCCGCCGGAAAAAACGAGATCCTTAATATTCTTTTCGAAATATCCAGCACTCAAAAAACCAATATGACGTTGATGAACAGAAACGTTTGCATCGATATTTTTTGATAAGGCAGGTCTCAGGTAAGGGTTTCTGTAATTAACATTCCTGTTTGCGCCAGCAATACTATAAAGCGGCAATAAGTCGGTATAATTCGGTCGGGCTAACGTATGGGTACCGGCCAATCGCGCCTCAAGCCAGGGAATCGGGCGGTACCGTACGAACAATGCCGGTAGTATATGCTCATTATTTCGCTCATGCGTAACAAAGTCGTGTCCCGCAAAAGTAAAACTCGGAATAACATCCAACCAACCCTGCCATGAACTATAGGCAGTCTTGTTTCTTTCCCAACGCGCCCCCGTAACCACATTCAACTTGGGACCAATATCAACATCCGCCATCAGGTAGGATGCCGTGTATGTCTCCTCGCCTGAGTAGTCAAACAGATTTGAATTCGTCTGGTGGAACGTGTGCGCAATTTCCTCCCAATAGGTAGCAAAACTGAAATTCTCACTCAGAAAACCCGAAATCTCTCCCATAAAATCCAGGTCTGCAAATGGCCCCAGGGTATAGTCGCCATTCAGGAAATCACCTGCCTCATAATCCTCGTCAACGAATGCCCTGTAGGGAAGGCGCCTCACCCCAGGATCGCCATATTCATCGAGACGAGGAAACGCAACAAGAAGTGAATCCATAGCGGGTTGCCATACAAAATTAAGGCGTCCTGCCTGAACCCCCTTATCAAATTCCCTCGATTTTTTACGATATTTTACACCGGCCTTGATTCTGCCAGACAAGTCGTCGAATAATGTAAAATCATAGCCCAGGTCAAGACGAATCGTTTTATCCGTCTCTTTGTTTTCGTCTTCATTGATTGTGTACCCGTTCGCATAGACAGATGGAAAATTATCTACCAGATAATCCTGAATATTTCTAACACCTACACCCAAAACCGTTTGGTCGAATGCAAAATCCTGAAGAAATTGCGCCGCAAACGTATCAAATTCCTGGGTTGATTCAGACAAGGACGCCGAAGCATCTATGTGGAATTTGGAGAATAACACTTGGTTATATTCAAGAATATGCGTATTTACTTTTATTTTTCTATCCCCGGTACCGGAATTATAACTTCGCTGTCTTGTGGCAAGAGCATAGGATTCAAAATATCGGATCTGGTCAGATCTGATCGAACTGTTCAAAAAACTGTAGCTGACATTTCCTTCTGGCAGATTGAAATCAGTAACGAAGAGGCTATTTACGCGGTCGTTTTGACGGGTAATGTCAAACAAATTTATTCCCGTGCTCCGCAATGCGTTAAGCGAATCCAGTTTTGCATTCGGATTATCGTAGGAAGCACTCAATTCATGAGAACTACGGTTCCTGTTTTCTACATCAACCAAGCCTAGCGCCCCGAGACGATTATTGAGAAACCGGTTGCTCACGTTAAGCACCAGCTTATAGTCTTTATACGATTGCCGCAGGCCATTATACATCCCCTGTGCAAGGGCATTCACATGAAATTCCGGCTCGGCTTTCTTGAGCCTGAAATTGACGGTTCCACCAAGTACATCGGCATCCTGATCCGGAGTACCGGCTTTGGTGACTTCTATGCCTGTGAGCATATACTGCGAAACCATGCTCAGATCGGTACTGCGATCCGAAGAATCCGTAGCAGCCAATCGCACCCCATTCACGGAAATGGCATTATATTGAGGTGAAAGCCCCCTGACCACCACTTTATTTCCCTCTCCGCCTTCGCGCTGTACCGTGATGCCTGGAATACGCGCCACAGACTCTGCAGCATTGGCGTCGGGCAGCTCTTCGATTCTGTCCGAAGAAACAATGTTGACGAGCGATTTTTCTGCAAGTTGCCTGTTAATGGCATCCATCTGACCTCTGGCCTGAGCAGTAACAAGTATTTCTTCGCCCTCCAGGGTTATATAGTTCAGGCTAAAGTCTTTTTCGATATCGGCTTCGCCCGAAACGATCAGTGTATCGGATATCGGGGAATACCCGATGTAGCCAACCCTGATTATGTATGTCCCTGCCTTTACATTCGGTATAATATATCGCCCGGATTCGTTGGTGGCCGCCCCAAGACTTGTGCCAATCAGAATAACGTTCGTACCAATCAGCGCGCCTCCATCTTGTGCGTCTCGCACCGTCCCGCTAATGCTGACGGACTGTGCGTGAGCAAGCCCTGCGCCAAAAAAGACAATACATAAGAAGATGGGGCAGATCGCTCGGCGTATCATGGGCTCATTCATTGAGGTTCTTGCGGCTCTCTGTAACAGGCAAAAAGGGGGATCCAGCGTTTGTTCTGTCTACGTACCTATCCCCAGATTATCCAATTTTCTGCGCATATCGGATATTTCATCCGGGCGATTACACGCTGAGTCTACGAACAATTCAGTGCCGAATACTGTCAAGCAATGGTACTGGACAGTGCGCCATAACGCTAACAGGGCATTCATTTGCTCGACAGCCTCACGATCTCTCTGGTACTGCTCTGTATCTTCATACTTCTTGCGAAGAAGGACAGCGTCATTGAGTATACCAGCAGCCGATTCGAAACAGGCGCAGACCGTTTTTAATTCGGAACGGAGGCTGTCCTGGCTTGGGGAGAGAACAAAATTTTGTTTTGCCTCCTGATCTCCCGTTTTGGGGCCAATGGCCACCTCTTCGCCTGCTGCGCGTACAGGGTGCAGGCTGAAGTTGTTTTCAACATCAGCGTCTCCGGAAACAACAAGCGTGTCGCTTTCCGATGAATACCCCTCGTAAACAACCGTGAGTATGTACGTCCCCGCCTGCACGTCCTGTAAAACAAATTGGCCATTTTCTTTAGTGACTGCAAGACCGCTGGAGCCAATCAGATAAACAGGGGCGCCTACTATGGGGGCGCCAAGCTGCGCGTCTTGCACCGTCCCGGTAATGCGCGCGGTCTGCGCCTCGGCAAAGGGTACGCTGACGAAGAGCATCAACCACATGATTCGTCGGATCATTGGCGCCTCACGGGCTTCGACGGTACGTGTTACACGCCCCTAATGGACAAATTGTTACGGTCAGACCCCTGCATTGCGGAGTAGGCCGCATTCAGGCCTACTCCGATATCGCAACACATCTATTTAACCAGGATCATTTTCCTGGAAACGGATCTGCTCCCGGTACTAAGCGTGTAGATATACAGACCGCTCGTAACATCAAGGCCGACATCGTTCCTGCCGTCCCAACGATATGTATACGAGCCAACGGTCAAAGATCCGCTTGCCAATTCGCGCACAGCCTGACCCAGAATGTTGTAGACCACCAGCTTGACGTCAGATGGCTCATCCAGAGAAAATGTAATCTCTGTCGACGGGTTGAAAGGGTTCGGATAGTTCTGATGAAGCGCGAAATGTATTGGCAGAACATCCTCTTCGACGCTCACAGGAACCGGTATCCACCTTGGATCCCCAACCGGACCGCCTGTTTCACTTGCAGTTGCAGCAGGCGAGTCGCCAGCGTACCGCAGATCCTCATGGATTGGCCATTGAACGTTTACCGGGTTATTGTCCGCCTCGTATTGCCACCACTCATCCTTGAAGGTATCATGTTTTTCGTTATCTCTAAAATCTCTTATACGATCTATTATAAGCTTAAGATATTGAGGATCCAGCTGTAATGTAGCTGTCGTTTTGACGTTATTGAATTCCCTGATCGTGGGATCTGCCGCCATCAACGTCCGCAGTGTATCCGAGGAGAACTTATTTTGCGCCTCCACAGCAAACATTGTATCCTGTCGGGTTTCCATGGTGCCATCTTCATTGGTTACTTCCCATTCCCAAGGACCTTCTTGCCAGAATGCCAACACCTGTTCATCGTGTGCCCAGGCATTATTATTCCAAGTGATATTTCTATTGAGATGGTCCCAATTCCTCCCGGCGGCGATCGCTGTAGTATCCGGCGGATCAATGGGGAGAACATTCATAATGCCCGTCCCCGCTGAGCCTACGCTACCAAATGTACCAGAAAAATGAGAGGACTGACCAAATATTCTTGTGTTATAGAACAGATTGTTCGTGAAGGTCATATTGTTTCCGCCACGGAAGAAAATAGGATGCATTACAATATTGACAAAGCTGGTATGATCAACCAGGCCGTGATTAACCTGCTCATACACCACGAGGGCTTCGCCCCACGAATTTATAATACTGCTGTTGGTGACCACCAAGGAATCGATGGTCCCCAACCAAGATCCGCCGCCCCAAAAAAGTCCATTGAAAAAAACGCCACCTGGATACGATGGAACGGACTTGTAAATACTATCATTAAAATAAAAAGAGGTATTCTTGCCTGTGGTCAGGTTCAGCTGGTAGCCTGACCAGACATTGTCTTCGACCTTAATGGTCTGGTTGTCGCCGCCCGGACCCACGACGCCCCAAACGTGCCCGCTCCCATCGGCCATGGCGCCATTGAACAGCAGGTTGTCCAGGGTAAGGATAACGTCGTCGACATTCATCCTGAAATGGGCTCCGGGAGGCCAGGGGCTATATCTTGACATTCCATCCGGACCCGGAAACGGCTGTACCGTTGCAGGAAAGGCATTGGCCTGGCCGGAAGGAACGGCTTGTCCGCGAACGGTGAAACTGTTTTTGACTTGCAGTTCGTCGATCTGCAGGTAGATCCTGCTGTGCTGCAGAATATACACATCGTGCGCTTGCGACCCATCGGCCAATGTATCGGCGGTGATAGTGGTTTCAATCTGGCCAGGAATGCCGTTCCACTGAATGACCATTTCGCTTTGTGCGATGGCGGTTGCCGGCAGCATGGCCAAGAAGAGTAAGGCGCAGGTCAGAACTGGTAACGATTTTGACATGGTTCTCCGTTGGTTGGGGTTGGGGACACATCAAGGTTACCAGACCAAGCCTGATTCGTCGCTTGAGCCTGGCGGCATACATGCATCACGTTGATCTCAGTATAAAGAATTCATGAAAAATTTTTGTGAATATACTGTGAAAAATAAAGGCCTGCAACCTCTCTATGCCCGGTTCCGGGAAAAACGCCGTCACCCCTTGATGCTGGCAGGGCGCCCAGCCTACCCATTTCTTGTCGGTACGCTTTTTGCTCCCATGCGGCGGAACCTTTATTTTGTGCGCATGAAACCGCTACCCCCGTTTGCCGCCGCGCTTCTCGTCGGCGCGCTGCTTTTTCCGATACGGCGCGGGCCTGCCCAGGCGCAGGATCCGCCCCGCTTTTTCCTTGAGGACGGAGACGCCGTCGTGCTGGCGGGAGACGGCCTCGTCGAAAACGCCCAGCGTTTCGGATACGTCGAGGCGGCGCTCACGGTGCGCCGCCCTGGCCTGACCTTCCGCAACGTCGGATGGAGCGGGGACACGGTGTTCGGGGAAGCGCGCGAGCACTACACCCACCCGCCCACGGGATTCCAGCACCTTGTGGAGCAACTCGCCTCCCCGAAGCCCTCGGTGGCCGTGCTGGCGTACGGCGGCGGACTGGCGTTCGAAGACGACGAGGCCTTGTCCAGGGCTGTGGAAGGCTACCACGCCTTGCTCGATACGCTGGCTGCGCGAGACATCCGCTGCGTCCTTGTCTCCCCCGTCCCGCAAGACGAACGCGCGTCGCCCAACCCGAACGCAGCGGCGCTGAACGAGCGGCTGGCCGCCGCGCGAGACGCTTTTCGGAAGGTAGCCGCCCGGCGCGGATGCGGCTGGGCGGACGTATTCGACGCCATGGCCGAGGAATACGAACGGGCGGCGACCGAAGGCAAAACCCTCGCCGAACACGGGATGCGCCTGAACGCAGCCGGGTATCGGGCGCTGGCTCGCCGCCTCGTCGAAGCGATGGAGCCGCTTCCGCCGGACCTTGCCGTCGATATATCCGTGGACGCAGATTCGGGGACCATTTCTGGCGGCGCGCGCCGCGAAGGCAGCGAACAGGAGCCCGGCGTCTACAGGATGATTCCGAACCGGCTGCCCTACCCCCACGAAACGCGACAGGTAACGATTTCCGGGTTGCCCAGAGGCACGTATCGCCTCAAAGCAGGCAACCAGACGCTGGCCACGGGTTCCGCCCGCGCATGGCGGGAGGGCCTTCCCGCGCGCCCGCCTGCAGAAACCGAACAACAGACCGCCCTGCGCCGCGCCATTGTCGAAAAGAACCGGTTGTATTTTCGCCAGTACCGCCCGCAAAACGAAACCTATCTCGTGGGATTTCGGCAGTACGAACAGGGACAGAACGCCCCGGAACTCACAGAACTGGACCCCATCATTCACGAAAAGGAAAACGAGATCGGCAGGCTGCGCATGGCGCCCCCGCTCGTTTTCACCCTGACCCGCGAGTAACATGCGACGATGCATTCTGGCCATAGCCAGCCTGACGGTCGCTCCTTGGCTGGCCGCGCAATCCACGCTGACCAATATCCCGGACCCCGATCCGGCGGCCCAGATGGCTGCGCTGCACGTAGCGGAAGGCTTCGAAATCAACCTTTTCGCCGCGGATCCCATGATCGATCCGCCCATCCAGATGGCGTGGGACGAACAGGGGAGATTGTTCGTGGCGACCAGCGCCTCCTACCCGCAGCCCGTCGCGGGACAAGCAGCCAACGACAAGATTTTCATGCTGGAGGATACGGACGGCGACGGCGCGGCGGATCGCTCCATCCTGTTCGCCGACAGTTTGCTGACGCCCACGGGCGTACTGCCCGGCGACGGCGGCGTATACGTGGCCAATTCCACGGAAATCCTGCACCTTCGGGACACAGACGGAGACGGGCGGGCAGACCGGCGGCGCGTGGTTCTTTCGGGATTCGGCGCGGACGACACCCACCATATCATTCACCGCTTTTTGTGGGGTCCCGACGGCCTTTTTTATCTGAATCAGTCCGTTTATATCTACAGCCATATCGAAACGCCCTGGGGGGTGCGGCGCCTCAAGCAAGGCGGAATCTGGCAATTCGACCCCCGCGCCTTGAAACTGAACGTGCTGGCGCGCGGCATGTGGAACTCGTGGGGATTCGATTTCGACCGGTGGGGGCAATCGTTCGCTACGGATGGCGCAGGCAGCGAGGGCGTGTATTTCATTTTTCCCCATGCGGCGTACGCGCCCGCCTACGGAGCCGCCCGGACGCTTACGGGCCTGAATCCGCAGCATCCCAAATACGCCGGGCTGGCGCTCCTCTCCGGCAGGCATTTTCCCGACTCGCTCGGCGGACAACTCATCGCCAGCGACTTTCGGGCGAACCGGGTCAAACGGTTTGCGCTGGCCGAGGACGGCAGCGGTTTTTCGTCCGGGGAACAGGAGGATTTGATCTGGACGGACCATGTGGCGTTCCGGCCCGTGGACCTGAACGTGGGGCCGGACGGCGCGCTGTATCTGGCCGACTGGTACAACCCGATCATACAGCATGGAGAAGTGGATTTTCGCGATCCGCGGCGGGACCACCGGCATGGACGCATCTGGCGCATTACGGCTACGGGGCGGCCGCTCGTGGAGGCGCCAACCCTGCGCGACGCCTCGACAGAAGACTTGCTTGCGGCCCTTCGCTTGCCGGAAGCCTGGACGCGGCGGCAGGCGAAGCGCCTGCTCAGGGAACGCGGCGCGGAGGCGGTCGGCCCGGCGCTGGACGCAGAAGTGGCCCGCCTGGATCGAAGCGCGCCGGACGCCGCCCACGCATTGCTTCAGATGCTCTGGACCTATCAGGCCATCGGGCGAATGAACGCGGACGCGCTCCGCGAAGCGCTTGGACTCCCGGATCATCGGGCGCGCGCCGCCGCCGTGCGCGTACTGGGACATTTTCCAGACCTGCTTCCCGATACGGACGCCTTGCTGGCCGCGTTGATCGACGACGAACACCCGCGCGTACGCCGGGAGGCCGTGCACGCGCTGGGCGAACGGGGTACGGTCGGCGGCGCGGAAGCCGGGGCCCGCGCCGCGAACGTCGCGTTGCGGGCGCTCGACCATCCCATGGACGAATTTCTGGATTACGCCCTGTGGCATGCCATCCGGCAGCTGGAGCCCTTCTGGACGCCGCGTTTCGAGCGGGACAGCACGTTCTTCGGCGACAATATCCGACGCATAACCTTTGCCTTGCAGGCGGCGGAAGCGCCTGAAGCGACAGCCCGCCTTGCAGCGCATTACACCCGCGGAAATATTCCCGAAGACCAGGCGGCCAGCGTACTGGAAACCCTTGCGGAACGCGGGAACGCCGAGGCCATGGAAGCGCTCCTCGACCTTGCGGCGCAGGACGAAACGCGGGGCGAGAACGGCGCGCTCGAACATCTCGACGCCTTGCTGGCGGCCGCGGAAGACGAGGCCCGCCGTCCCGCCGATGTGGCCGACCGGCTGCGGACGCTGCTCGAACGCGAGGACCCGGAAATCAGGGGGCGGGCGGCCCGCCTGGCCGGGTCCTGGGGCGAAGCGACCCTGCGAACCACCCTGACAAACCTCGTGGAGGAAGCAGACGAATCCTTGCAAGAAGCCGGTCTGGAAGGGCTGGCCGCGCTTGGAGACAGCGCCAGTTTCGCCGCCTTGCAGGCCATTGCGGAAAATGCGGATCGCGCAGATCGTGCGGATCGATCTGTGGCCTTGCGACTGGAAGCGGCCCGGCTCCTGCCCGCCGTCGATATGGAGCAAGCCGCGCCCATCGCCCTGGCTTTTTTGCAGGACGCGCATGGCGAGGCGGGCGATATGGATCCCTGGCCGCTCTTCAATGCGTTTCTCATGCAGGACGGCGGACGGGACGCGCTGACCGACGCCTTGCGCGCGCACGGCGTCCCGGCGGCATTCGCGCAAAAAGGGCTGGATCGGATTCGCGGACGCAACCGCAGTTACGAGCCGCTTCGGGATGCGTTTCGGGCTTCGGGCGCGACCTCCACGGCCCCCCGCGTCGATCCAGACATGGACGGCTGGGCATTGCAACGCCTCCATTACGAAGTGAAAGGGACGGGCGACCCTGCCCGCGGCGAAGCGCTCTACGGGCGGCTGCAATGCGCCCGGTGCCATGTCATTGGCGGGGCGGGCGGACTATCGGGGCCGGATTTGTCGACGATTGGGGTTACGGCCCCCATAGATTATCTTACGGAATCCCTCCTGAAGCCAGAACAGGCCGTCAAGGACGGGTATGCCCTCATTCGCATCGTACATACGGACGGGCGCATTGCGACGGGAAATCTTATGGGCGAAACGGAGGCGGACGTGCTGGTGCGCGACGCGGCGGGCAACGTGGAGCGCATTCCGAAAAGCCGCATCCGGACGCGGGAAATCGTTCCGGGATCGCTCATGCCGGCGGGCCTCACCGCCTCGCTCGACCGGGACGAGTTCGTGGACCTGGTGGCCTTTTTGTCCGCGCTGGGCGAAGAAGGGCCGTATCGGGCGCCCGCCTCGACGGATGGGGAGCAAATGGTGCGGAGATGGCGGGTATGGCGGCCATCCGACGCCGCGATCAAGGAAATAAGGCAGGCCGGGCCCGAATTCGCCGTTGCCGAAGAAAGCGTGGCCTGGACGCCCATGCACAGCGCCGTAGCGGGGAATTTGCCGCTCGCGGAACTGCCCGAAGCCGCCGGATACAGCATGGCGTACTTCGAAGTAGACGTCGAAGCGCCCGGCCCCGTCGCCCTGGTCGTGGAAATCCCCGGCGGGCAGACGGAAGGCGTTGCGATCTGGGTAGACGGACAGCCCGCGTCTCTCGCCGAAGGGCGGATCGAATTCGCCGCCGAGGCGGGGCGGCGGCGCATTACGCTGGCCGTGGACCGAACGCTGCACAAAGCAGGCGCGCTACGGGCGAAACTGACCGGAGGCGCAAATAGCGCGGGCGTTTCCGTAGCAAGGGAATGGTGAGACAAAGCGCCTTGCCACGAGCGCATCCTTAATTATTTAACCTTCGATTTTCGCGGCCTTAGTTTTTAAGGTTGCCGTTGCGGGCGATAATTTCGCCCCAGGATTTGGCGGAGAAAATTTTTCTGGCCAAGGGTATATTTCGGTCATTCCTGGGTCTATAGGGGCGACGGCGGGGCAAAATGGCTCCGCCGGTCAAGAGAAGCGAATGGAGTGGCGAGCGCATTGCGCCGGAACCGCTGCCGTACGCATAAAGTATTCACCCCAAACCGCCAGCAAACGTCATGATGGACACCCTATCCATGGCCGCAGACCTCGCCGCCGCAGGCATCGATAAAAAACACGCCGAAGCGCACGCCAGGGTCATTGCGTCCGCCGTCGAAAAACAGTACGACGAAGTCGCGACGAAAGACTTCGTGCGCAGCGAAATCAGCGCGGCGAAATTCACCATTATTTGCTGGGTCGTCGGAACGGGCATCGCCCTTGGCGCCTTGTCCGTAACCGTGCTGGGTCTCTGGATAGGATAAATATTCTCGCGAAGGGTATATTCCGGTTAGCAATTTGTCTATGGGGGCGACGGCGGGGCGAAATGGCTCCGCCGACGCTACAGGAACAACCCCAAACAACGATTGCGATATGCCGGAAACCAGACAAGCCCTTCAGAACCCCGCACACGGCGCGGGAACGCGGCGAACGCGGAACACGCCCGACCCTGACGAGCGTACATCAAAAACGCAAATCCTCAAAGAGGTGGAGAACATGGCGAAGGAACCCGGAAAAACGGACAACCCGACGATTCCCGTTTCTGACTTTGTCCGCGCTGAAGTACGCGCCGAAACAGGCGACGTCCGCACCGAGCTTGCGGAGCAATTCGGCAGGCAGAATACAGTCCTTGCAGAGAAATTCGGCAGACAGGACACAGCGATTGCCGAACGATTTGGCAAGGTTGAAACAGCGATTGCGGAAAGATTCGACAAGCAGAACGCAGCAATTGCCGAGCAATTTGGCAGGCAAAACACAGTGATTGCCGAGCGATTCGGCAAAATGGAAACGACCATCGCCGAAAAATTCGACAAGCAGAACACAGCGCTGGCCGAAAAATTCGGCGAGGTGGATACAACGCTTTCGAAAAAATTCGGGGAAGTGGACACAACGATAGCGGAGCGATTCGGTAAAATGGAAACGACCATTGCGGAGAAGTTCGACAAACAAATCCGTTGGACTATCGGAACGGGCATTGCTGTTGCAGGCCTGGTTATTGCCGTGCTGGGCCTCTGGAAAGGGTGAAATCTTATGACCGCCGCAGGCATCGATAAAAAACACGCCGAAGCGCACGCCAGGGTCATTGCGTCCGCCGTCGAAAAACAGTACGACGAAGTCGCAACGAAAGACTTCGTGCGCAGCGAAATCAGCGCCGTACGAAGCGAAATAAGTGCCGTGCGCAGCGAAATCAGCGCGGCGAAATTCGCAATTACTTGCTGGGTCGTCGGAACGGGCATCGCCCTTGCCGCCTTGTCCGTCACCGTGCTGGGCCTCTGGATAGGGTAAATCCTTGAGGAGATTTCAGGCCGGGAGCGCCTTCCTGGCAATGGGCTGTAATTCCCGATAAGCAACAAGCAAAAGGCCCTCCCTCTTCCGAGGAAGGGCCCTTCCCTGTTCTTGCGAAACGGACGAGGCCGTCTGCAAAGCCGGACAGTTACTTCACCAGCGCCATCTGCCGGACCTGACGGAAGGTCGGCGTCTCCAGCGAGTAGAAATACATGCCGCTTGCCAACTGCCCGCCAGACGACGTACGGCCATTCCACTGTACGCTGTACGTTCCAGGCTGCTGCATCGCCCCGTTTACCAACGTAGATACGACGCGACCCAGCGTATCGTATATGCGGACCGTAACCGGCGCAGCCTCCATTACCTCATACTCGATCATCGTGGAGGGATTGAACGGATTCGGGTAATTCTGGTGGAGCACGAACTGTTCGGGCAATTCGAACGGCTCGTCTTCCGCGCTGGTTGTCGTCATGCCCGTATATACCCGGATCAGGGGCGGAGCACCGGTAAACTGAGCGAGAGCCACCGTCTTCCCATCCGGCGAGAAAGCAATGCCTCTGGGAAACCCGCTGCCATCGTCATCGACCGCGCTATCGCTTGCATGCCATGTGATATGGTCTTTGGCAACGGGGACCATGTCAGGCTTAAGGTCCGCCATGTCGAACGCGTAATGGGTCTTGGGCTCCCAGGACGTTTCGAGCACATTGTCAGGGTCGTATGTGGGCATATTCAGATCCCGAGTCGAGCCGGAACCTACCCAAAGGTGCCCGGCCGGGCTACGGGTCATCGACTCGCCCTCGACGCCCGAAATCACTACGCCTACAGAATCGTAATCCGAGAATTCATCCGGACGGGCATACTCCACAATAGCCTGGGTAAGAAACATCGGCCAGAAAACGCGATGACCGTCTGCCGACACCTCAAGGCTGCGAGACAAACCCGGAACCGTGCCATCCGCATTCCCAATGGTGGACTCGACGGACAGATCATCCTTATTCAACACCAGGACTCCCCTCCCGTTAGCGCCAGCGACAACAAAGGATACGAACACGTTATTGCCGCCCGCAGCAGGCTTGGTGAGCCCGCTGGCGCCTGCCGGATAGCTCGTAAAATCGTTCTTGGCCAACGCAGCGCCCGTTTTGTAATCGAACTTGTACAGCGTTCTGTACTGCGACGCAAGGATGTTGCCTTCCATGTCCACGGTAATACCGCGCCCGCCTGAAGTAGCATGGCCGCTCTGCCATTCGCTGCCGTCCCAGGAAGCGCCCAGCGTATCCGCGATCATGCCATCGGCGGACATTGCGAACTTTATGGGAGAGAAGTCCGCCTGCGTACCGTCCGCATTGAATACGTGAATGGCGTAACTGTCTCCATAGTCGTTTTCCAACTGAGGCACCATTACGCTATCCGTAGGATAGTACGACTGTACCCATAACTTGCCGTCGGGATCAAAGGCGACGCCATGCATGCCCGAAGAATGGGACAAGGAACCATGAATAGCAAGCGAAACATCGGACGAATAAGTCCATTGCCCCAACGCCGTCGCAGGAGCAAGAAGGAGTACGAAAAGGCTTAGTAGAAGTCGTTTCATGGTGAATACGGGGTTTAAGTGGGCTGAGGCAGGTTTGCGTACCAACAGGGTACATATTCAAGGTGCTTGCTACGATATTACCGTAGTGTTTCCAAAGAAACTATTCGGCAGTACATATGCAAGGATATACAAGTTTTTTTTGTCGTATTAGGCATATCTTCACCAAAAGGGCTATCGCGCGCCTTCGCGACGGGTATTGATTCGGATCAGATCCGGCGTCGTTGCATCCGTTCTTCCCTGAACCATATACAGGTTGGGCGCGTCGCCCCAGGCGAACGAGGCCGCCGCCGGAAGCAACAAGCCAGGATAGAGTACGCTTCCCTCGCCGCCCGGCTCCACCAGCAACACAGGGTCCGCCCCGTTCGTCCCCACAAACAAGTCGCCGTTCGTCGCAAAGGCAAGCGCCAGGGCTTCCGCGCCGTTCGCTCCGGTTACGTCAAAGTACCGTTCGGCTTCTCCGGGCTCCCCTCCGGCAACCGGCCAGCGCCATATGCCGCTTGCGTTGTCCCGCGTGGCGGCGGCGTACAAATAGCCGTCGAAGAAACGCAGCGCGCGAACGTTCGCCTCGAAAGGAAACGCTTCCACCGATTTGTCCGGGGCGATGCGGTAGATGTTTTCGTTGTTGCCGCCCGCCCACATATTGTTATCCGGGTCGAACGTCATCGCCGAAAGTCTCACAGCGTTGTCTGGAACAGCAACCCATACTTGCTGCCTTCCCCCTTCCATGAACCGGAAGACGGCGCGCACTCCGCGGACCGCGTACAACATGTCGTCCGTGCCATACGCCATGCTCCTCCATATAAAGTTCGATTCTATGAAGGGGCTGCGCGTACCGTCGGGGGCCATACGCAAAACCCCTGCGGAGCGCCCGTTGACATTCATGGACACGTACAGATTGCCCGCCAGATCGGAAGTAATGGAAAACGGCTCTTCGAATCCGGCGATTTCGCCGAACGACTCGACCGCCGCTTCGAGCCGGTAGGGAATCCCGTTGCTGTAATTTTCCGCGCCCAATACGGAAACCCGAACCTCTATATCAGCGCCCGGCGTTGCAGGCGCCTTGACCTTAAGGCTTGTGGGCGAGGCTTCCGCCACCTCTGCGCGGACTTCGTTGAAATACACCAGGTTATTGGCGGCGTCCGCCGAAAAGTTGCTGCCGGCAAGCGTTACGATATCTACGCCCGCCAGGGCGAATCCGGCCGGTTCGATGGACGTAATCGCGGGATCGGGTCCAGAGGCACGGTCCGGGTCGTACAAACTGGGCGCCGGGCCGGAATCGCATCCGGCCATTGCAAAGGCGAAAAGCAGGGCCGCGGCCCCGACATACGACCGCGCAACCGACCCGAACGTCGGTTTTCGGACAGCAAAGTCGCTATGGCGCGGCGCGGCGAATCCCGGTTTCATTGCATGCAAGGCGTCTGGGCAGGAACGCATTTAGAGAGAAAAGGACAGGGCAATGCGATGCACCGTGGAAAAAATATCGAAGGTGGTGGCGGAGTAATCCGCCGAAAACCCGCCATTGCCGAATAGCCGCTGTACGCCGACCCCGAACGTCACCCCCTGCACGTCCGACGGAAACGCATAGCCGGCCCGCAAGGAGAAGGTTTGCAAAAACGAATATTCGCCGCCCACCTTGATCTGCTCCGAGAAGTCGCGCGGATTGGACGCATTCAACGCAATGCGCAGGGCGTGCAATTTTCGGCCTTGCGCGCCGGTTCCGGTCGCCGCCAAGAGGTCCATGACGTCCATGGATACGCCAATGGAAAGCGTAAGGGGGAGCTGAAGACTTTCTTCCTCGTAGACGATTTCCTGCGAAAAATTGCGCGCGTCCACCGCAAAGTTCAGGCTGCGAAACCCGGTTTTGTACAGTACGCCGAAGTCGAACGCGTACACGCCGGCGCTGTTGTCGGCGCGAACGTACTCGTTGTCCCCCTCCGTCGCGTAGCCCACAATGCTCTCGGCCAGGTTCTCCTGGGCGTATTTCACATGGCCGCCTACGGAAAAGCGGTCGCTCAAGGGCCGCGCATACCCGAAACCGAAGACCCAGGACATGGGACTGAACGTGCCGATATCCATAAATCCGTCGTCGTTGTCGAAACGAATCGTTTCTTCGAGTTCGCCGAAATCCACGCTCATGAAGGAAAAGCCAAACACGCCCAGACGCCCGCCGGCAGGCCGGAAAGACAGGCTCCCGGCGTAAAAATCAATGTCGGCGATCCATTGCGTCGTGGCCATGGATGCGCTTACGTACGCGCGTTGCCACCCCATGCTCGCCGGATTGTAGAACAGATTCCGGGCGTCGCCTTCCATGGCCGACATGGCGTCTCCGAGGGCGGCGGCGCGCGGGCTGGGCGAGAAACTGAGGAATTTCATCCCGGTCTGGGCAATCTTGTCCTGCTGGGCGTTTGCCGCAGCGGGCCAGAGCGCCAGCGAAACCAGCAGGCAACATCCTGTCGCTATGCGTGCGAATCCTTTCATGCGTCGTGGCCTTGCGCTTACCGGATGAGGACGAATTTCTTGATCGCTCGCTCGCCCGTTTCCGTGTCCGTGACGACCGCGATATACAATCCGCTGGCCACAACCTGGCGAGAGGCCGTGGTGTGATCCCAGAATGCGTCCCCGCTGCCGTCGCTATGTTCGATGCGGTCGACGAATTCTCCAAGCGGCGTATATATTTCTATGGTGCACTGCCCGGGAATGTTGAAAAAGGCCAGTTTATCGGTCTGATCCGGGAAGCGCACGTCGGGCGAGGACCCGATGTTGAACGGGTTCGGCACGATCCGTATGTCGGACAGGCTTTCCCCGGCCGGGCGCTTCAGTTGGGTGGGGGTGTACGTCTGGGCGTAGTAGCGGCTGCTGCGCAGGGGGCCGGCGGGCGTCATCCCGTTCGTATCGCTGGACGAGCGGACGCCCACGATATAATAGTAGTAATCGATGCCCCGTATGGGGGTCGTGTCGTCGTAGGACGTGGCGCTGCCGGGAGCGCTGTGGACCAGCGTGTACGTGCTGTCGAAACGGCCCTGGGCCCGGTAGATTTCCCACTCGTCCGGCAACGCTTCCGAAGCGTACGGCTGCCACTGGAGCCCAATGCGATCCCCGCCGCCGTTTACCTCGAATATGGCGGGCGGCGCCGGCGGACGAGGAATCGCATATCCCGATTCGAAATTGGCCCGTGCGCGGCGGAATGTTTGAAAAAGCGAGTCCCGGCTCGTAAACACCCATTCGTTTTTGGTCATGGAATGCGCCCGCCCGCCCACTTCGTAGGAGATCGGCAAGGCGTCGTTGGCCCCCGAATCCTTGTAGGCGCGGCCTATCGCAATGTTGGCCTCCCGGCTCAGCCCCGCCGCCGCTTCCGCAATCACGATACGTACGCTTTCCCCCGGCGCAAGCGTATAGGGACCATATCCGTTCGCATTGGAAAAGCCGCCGGGCGTACCCAGCGCGGGGGATCCCGTCGGATTCAGGAAACCGTCCATGCCGGAAGGCTCCACCACGTCGGCATGGCGGGGCGACCGGTGCCCGCTCGTGATCAAACTGTATTCCACTTCCATTTTGGCCGGATTGAACGCGTCGTTTTGCGACGTGTAGGTTTCGTCCGAACCGATCCAGGTGGTCGTGGCGGGCTGCGCCGGGTCGTCGGTCGGGTCGGCGGGCGACGTGTCCGCATGCAGCGTAACGATACCCGCGAACTGGGAAGCGCCCAGGCGCCCGAGCGTATCGGTCGGCGCAATGTTCGCCGCCGGCAAGGCCTGGGGCAGAATCGGGCCGCCCAGGTTGTCATACGCCGTAAAGGGAGGAAACTTGCCGTGCCATACGAACTGCGCCCGGAAATCTTCCCCCGGCGGGTCCGGCTTCACGCCGTCGCCGCGCGTATCCAGCATGGCGTTCAGCCCCCAGCCGGTGCCGTTGCCTATGACGTAGCGCGTTTCTTTCGCTACGGACAAGCGCCACTGGAAGAAGAAATACACCCCTTCGAGCGTCTGGTCGGGCAATTCGATGTCCGGGTCGCCGTCCGTATTGCCCGTATTCGTGAAGGTATATTCCATCACATGGTAATTATCGTGATATTCCTGGCTGAACTGCATGATTTTGCGCTCCATCGTAACGCCGAGGAGCGTGTTCGCCTCGTTCACGATCATCACGTCGGGAATCTGGTCCGGGTCCACGTTGTCGTTGGCCATTTCCGCTTCGGGCACCGAAAGCGCCCCGTCCACGAAGACCGCCGGCGGATCCCGACGGCTTATCATTTCAAAGCGCAACGGGAAGAATTCCCCGGAACCCGAAACCCGGGGGCCGACGTGCACCACGCGCGCCGGATACGCAGCGCCGAACTCGTCCGTTACGTCTCGGGCGGCGATCCACAGCGCCTTGGCCGCCTGCATATCCGTATAACGATAGACGCCGGGCCAGCGCAAGCCGTCCTGCTGCGTCTTCACGAAACCGCACGCTTCGCATTCGCTCCCGATTTCGGAATACCAGTTGTGCAGCGAGCCTGCGGAAAGCCATTTGTTCGCAAACTGGGCCTGGGCCGGACGCAATCCGCCCGCCGCGAGCAGCGCCAGACAGGCCGCCGCCGCGCCTGTTCGGCACAGGCGACGCAAGCCCGCTTTGGCGGGCGGCGCGAAGCAGGATGCGTATTGTGTAGTCAACGTACCGTCGATGCGTTGGCGTCGCGTTGCGAACATGGTTACAGCGTGATTCGGAGGCCCCAGTACACGTCCCGCGGATTCAGGAACGTCAGGTAGTTCTGGTTGGGCATGTCGATGTACGCCTTGTTGTCCAGGGCGTCGTCTACCTTTCGCTGGTCGGCGGGCGCCCAGCCCCCGTCCTGGTATTCGAGCCAGGTTCTTGTTTCGTACTCCCAGTAGATGACGCCGGGGTCGGGCGCCGTCACGTTGGCGCGGTCGGGGATGCGCTGCATGGGCTGGAAGGCTGTTTCGTACTTGCGCCAGGCGCCGATCTTGTCGTCCCCCGGAATGTTCGTGGCGTAGTCGTCCGATTCCGGCAGGTGCAGCGACCGCAGGTAGGCGTTCTGGTCGTTGCCGTCCACGAATCCGCTGAACGAAAGCGTCCGCCGGTTCAGCACGTTAAAGATGTCCACGAAAAACTGCGCCCGGCGCCCCCCGACATCGAATTGCTTCGAAAAACGCAGGTTCAGGTTCCAGGAATCCCGGAACGAAACATTGTTCAGCACCCCGGGCACGGCGCCGCCGCCCGTCCACGTATATTTACTCCCCTGCTGCCAACTTCCGATGAAACTGGCTCGCCAGCCGCCGAGCGGATGTATCGCGCCCACGTTCGGCCCGAAATCGGCGGGGGAAATGACGTCGAGATTCAATCGTCCGTAGGGCCGGGGAACGGGCTTGGAGGAAGCGCGCCGCCGCTCCGCGTCGCTTTCTTCGAATTCGCGCTGCGCCGTCGGGTTTTCGAAATTGCGCCGGAGGCCAAAATAGCCCGACGTGAAAACCATGTACGTATAATTGACGAATCCTTGCACCCACCGCCCGCGGGTCCGCGAAAGCGTGACCTCGAAACCCCGGATGTCTTCGTAGGAATTGGGTTCCGTTACGTCGTAGTTGACCTGTCCGTCGCGGCTGACGTATTCCACCAGATAGGGCTGTAGCGATACGTCCTTGTAATACCCGGCCAGGCGCGCCAGAAACTGGTCAAAGAGCGCTTGTTCGTATCCAAGTTCGTACGCGATCGTTTTCGGCAGCGGATTGTTCGGATTCGCAACGCGGCTGATTTGCCCGGTCTCCGTAAAGGGGCGAATCAGGTACAGATTGTTCGGGTCGGGAAGCGAGTGGAAATGCCCGTAATTGAAGAACAACTTGCTGACGGCCGTAACGGGAAACGAAACGCCCATGCGGGGACTGAGCTTGAAAAGCGGAGACGTCGGTTCCTTCGCCAGCAACGAATCGATCTGGCTTGAAAAACGGGCCGAAAAGGCGTTGGTGAACGGATCTTCGTAGGATATCCAGTCTCCCCCCGCGTTGAAATAATCAAGCCGTACGCCAAGGTTGGCGATCATGCCCTTGAATTCAAGCTTGCTTTGCGCGTAGGCCGCCCCCCGTACGGGCGTCTTTTCCCAAGTCGAATGCGAATTGCTGCTGGGAAGAAATTCGTCGTATCGCCCGTAGTTCACCCGGGTATCGGAGAGGTTGAATTCCAGGCCTGTTTTGACTTGCAGGAACCGATTGACCTGGCTGGTGAAATCCCCTTGCAGATTATACGTAATGACGCGACTGCTGTCGCGGGCGTTGCTCATGCCCACGCCGGTGCGCATGCCGTCCACGCCAAAGGTGGGCTTGGGCTGGAAACCGAACGGCGCCTCGTCGAAACCCACGCCCCCGAACGTTACGACCGGCGTTTCGTCGCGGAGCGGGCCGGGAGTGGTGTCGTAACGGGACCCGAAGGCGTTGAATCGTATTTCGTAGAACGAAGCGTTGCTTAGCAAATGCGTGAATTTGGTCCCGGCCATCCAGGAATCCACCGTGGAGGGCCCCCAGTAGTCGCCGGAGAACGTGCGGGAATCGATAAAACTGATCCGGTTCAGTTGCGCGGCGATACTGGACGGCGAACGAAAAATGCCCGGCTGTCCGGCGCGACTGCTGGCCGTCCCCTTGTTGCGGCCCTGCAACCCTTCCACGGTGAGTTTCATGCCGGGAGCCAGGTTGCTGGTGAACTTGACATGGCCCGTATGCGCCCGGAACCGGTCCGTATGCAGGGGAATGAGGTACATGTCCTGATCGTACCGGAAAGAAGCGTAGAAACGCAGGTTCCCCAGCGCCTTGCCGACAAGCGGGACAGGGCCGCCCAGGCCCACGTCTATGTTGTAGTCCGGCGAAACGATCTCCATTTCTTTCCGGTGCTGCCAGAGAAACGCTTTCTGAAGCGCTTCCGGCGTCAAATCGTTGCCGGGATCGTCGTCTCGCAACAATTGATCGGACACGGCCACCCAGCCCTCGAAATTGGGATATTGCTGCTGGGTGGCTTCGTCCCATGCGCCGCTTTCCGTGCCCAGCCAGGCCACGTCCGGGTCCATGAAGGGGCGAATCCAGTAGGCGCCCAGGTCGTCGGCGCGGGCGCCGAAGTGCTTCTGGGCGGGCGCGCTGTAGCGCACGATGGCGTCCAGTTGATACCGGTCCGCGCTGCCTTCCCGCGTTACGACATTGACCACGCCCGAACGCACGTTGCCGTACTCGGCGTTGAACCCGCCGGTCTGCACCTGCACTTCCTGAACGGAGGTAAGGCTGATGTTGGTGAAGGGCGCGTTGTTGCGTTCGTCCCGGAGGCCCAGGCCGTTGACCATGAACGCCAGTTCGTCGGAGCCGCTTCCCCGCACGGACAGCCCCTGCACCCCGGCCTGCAAGCCCACCACGCTGGATATGCTGGAGACGGGGAGCGCCTCGATCTGGTCGGACGATACGTTCAACTGGCTGTTGGAAACGTCGGCTTGCACGACGGGCAGATCCGCCGTCACCACCACTTCGTCAAGCCCGAGGGCGTCTTCGTTCAGCTGAAAATCTATGGCGGTCGTCTGGTCTATGTTGACCCGAACATCCTGTATCGTTTGCGCCGTAAAGCCGATAAAGGAGCCGCGCAGCGCGTAGACGCCGGGCGAAACATTCAGAATCACATAATAGCCGTCCGCATCTGTCGCCGCCCCCCGAATGTCGTCCACGATCACGACGTTCGCTCCGGGAATCGGGGCGCCGTCGGCGTCGATGACGCGCCCGGCGATCTTGCCGGACTGGGCGAAGGCGCCCGAAGCCGTAAGGATAGCGAGGGCCGCTATCAGGCCAATGCAGGAAAAATTCCGTTTCATGGCGTAGCCACAAGGCAGGAGAAAAAGGAATTTCCAAAACGCACTTAAACAGTACGGAATCACAAGAAATTCCGCAACAACAATATTGCGTTTTGGGTATTTTCGTTTCGTATTCACCCTAAACTCACTTCGTCTTCATCCGAAACTCATTTTAATTTCACTTAAAACTCATTTTTGCATGCGGCGAACCATGCTTTTTTACAAATATACGCGCTGCGTCGCGGCGGCGGCGATCCTTGCGATCACGGCGCTTGCTGCGCCCGCGTCCGCGCAGCCCGCGCCCAAGCACGAGTTCCGGGGAGCCTGGATCGCCACGGTCGTCAATCTCGACTGGCCCGGCGTTCGGGGCAACGGCGCGAGGATCGTCGACACGCAGAAGGCGCAACTTGCGACCATGCTGGACAAGTTGCAGGCGGCGGGCGTCAACGCGGTGTTCTTTCAGGTGCGGCCCGAGGCGGACGCCCTGTACGACTCGCCCTACGAACCCTGGTCCTACTGGCTTACGGGCAGGCAGGGCGCCCCGCCGAATCCATTCTACGATCCTCTCGCGTTCGCCATAGCGGAAGCGCGCAAGCGAGGCATGGAGCTGCACGCCTGGTTCAATCCCTATCGGGCCGTGCGCGGTTCGGGGTATCCAAACCATTCCTCTCACGTCTCAAGGCAACATCCCGAATGGACGCTTTCCATTGGCAACCTGACGGTGCTGAATCCGGGATTGCAGGAAGCGCGCGATTATATTGCAACCGTCATTGCGGACGTCGCGCGGCGCTATGATATCGACGGGGTGCACTTCGACGATTATTTCTACCCGTATCCGCCAAACCAGATCGGAACGCAGGACTGGGCCACGTTCAACAACGATTCGAGAGGCTTTTTCAGCATTGCAGACTGGCGCCGCGACAATATAAACCTGTTCGTGGCGCAAGTGGCGGACAGCGTACGGGCCATTCGCCCGTCCGTAAAATTCGGCGTGAGCCCCTTCGGGATATGGAAAAACCGGGTGCCTGCGGGCATTGTGGGGCTGGACGCCTATAACGTAATCTACGGCGACGCCATAGCGTGGCTGGAGGCCGGCACGGTGGACTATCTCGCGCCGCAACTCTACTGGGCTTTCGGCGGCGGACAGGACTACGCCAAACTGGCGCCCTGGTGGGCCGCGCGCGTCGCCGAAGCGGGGCGGCATCTCTACGTCGGCCACGGCCTGTACCGGTCGGACCGGGCCACCTTCAGCAATACGTTGTTTTCGGAAAGGGAGGTGCCCCGGCAAGTCCGGTTTAATCGCGCCCGCGACGACATTCAGGGCAGCGTGTTCTTCCGGGCGAAAAACATCACCGTCTTTTCGTCAAAGGGCTTTGCGGACACGCTGCGGACGGATTTGTACCGGAATCCGGCGCTTACGCCGCCCATGGACTGGAAGGATATGGCGGCGCCGGGCGCGCCGGGCGAACTGACCTATGCCCTGACCGGGGCGGACGGCGTACGGCTTTCCTGGGCGGCGCCCGACGCTTCCGCGCCCGAAGCGCGGCGGTATGCCGTGTATCGGATGCGCTCCCCGACGCCGCCGCCTCCCGCCTTCGCCATGGACGACCCGAACAACCTGGTGGCCGTGACCGGAGAAACTTCGTTCGTCGATGGAGACGGAATGCTTGCGGGGGCGGATCCCCTGCATTATTTCGTGACGGCGGTTAGCGCGAATTCCATAGAAAGCGCGGCCAGCAACGTCGTGTCCCTCGGCGGGCCGACCGGCTCCGAAACCGAGCGCCCGGAAGCGTTCGAACTGGAGCAGAGCTATCCGAATCCGTTCCGGGAGACCGTGGAAATCCGGTTTGCGTTGGGCCGTCCGGCGCCGGTCACGCTCCATATATATGATGTGCTCGGGCGGGAGGTCGCCAGCTTGGCCGAAGGACAGTGGAAACCCGAAGGCCCCCATGCCGTGCGCTGGGACGGGCGGGACGCCGCCGGACGCGCCGTCGTCCCCGGGGCCTATTATTACGTGCTGGACGCCGGAAACCGCCGCGCCGCAAAGGGGATGATTCGGGGGTGGTAGGGGGTGCGACGACGGGCGTTTCCGTCCAGTAGCACACGGAACTGCATGGCCTCCGGCCTCTGTGCTCCTTCGCTCCTGTCACGGCGAACTTACCCGCTGGCCTCTTTCCAGACGGAAAAACGATTATTTGCGTCTTTTTTCTTGCAAATAACCTGTAATTTTTGTATACTTCCATCCTTGGGGGTGAGGATGACCGCACGAGTACCTCCTCTGGCCCAGCCCTGCTCATAATCGCTTTTGACAACTCCTGACTGCACAAGTACTGAAAGCCATGACTCTGGAAAGCAAACCGAAATACCAAGCACTGGAAACCAAGCTGCGTAAGCAAGCGAAAAAATCGTTAAGCCCCAAGGAGCAAAGAGAGGGGGCTATCTCCTTTACCATGGGGATGATGGGGCCTAAAGACACCATGACGAGAGACGAGGTCGCAAAACATTTCGATAATCGGTACGGGAAGGTAAAATGAGTATAGCAAACTTATCAGAGTTGCCCGGAGGAGAAGACAATCCTCTCTACCAGCACCTCAAAGCAGAAAATTACGGGAGACACTACGACTTCATGAATTCAACGATTCAAATCGCTTTGGACCATCCTCATCCGCCAAGGCTATCCCAGTCGTTTATTAAAAACCTGAATTGTCATGCTATAGCAGGTTTGCATGAAGATGCCGGACAATATCGTAAATACCCCGTATACGTTGGCACATATAGGCCACCCGCTTCAGGCTATGTCCCTATGCTTATGGAGGAATTCGTAGTGCAGATTAACGATTTCTGGGAAACATCAACTCCTATTCCTCTTTCTTGCTTTGCTTTATGGCGTATAAATAACATACATCCCTTTGTTAATGGAAATGGAAGAACTGCAAGAGCAGTATTCTACTTTATTCTTTGTACAAAAATTGGAGGGTTTTTACCGGAAGGCCCTAAATTATTAGAATCGCTTAGTACGGGACATAATCGAACTCGGTATGTCAAAGCCTTAAAGAATGCAGATGCTGGCGGAGATAACTATCTCGGACCATTAACTGAACTTGTTGCCGAATTAATACAAACAACCTCGGAATTTTAATCTGCTTTGGGCATTTTTATATATAGCGCCCAATGAAAAACGTTATCGCGGGCTATGGTCATAACAGCAACAGCCACAAGGTAGTAAATTATTGGTCAAGTGCTTGGAAAGCATCTGGTTAGGAAGCACGCCTTCTTCTTATCCTTGAAGGCACGGTACGGCACATAGGGCAGGACGTGCCCTCAGACATCCTTTAGGATCACAACCATTCGCTCCCGGAAACCGCCGCGCCGCAAAGGGGATGATTCGGGGGGGTAGGGGGTGGCGACGACGGGTGTTTCCGGCCAGTAACACACGGAACCGAACGGCCTTGCTGTACAGGGTTATTATTTACTTGACAATCAAGTTAAATATTTAATTCCGCAGTAATTGAAGGATGCGATGTGCCAGGAGGCACCCAACTGGTACCTGTACATACACATATGCTCGAATAAATGGCCAAATGGAATATATCCCCAGTATATCCTGTATATGTTTCAGTAACATTGTCATCGAGATGTGGATAAAAATTATACCAATCAATTGCAACATTATTCTTATATACAATCACTGTAAAAATATCCGGGTCTCCGGTATTGCCACCATTCACATCAATATCAAGATACAATTCGCATGCACTGGAAAACCCACCTCCGCAAACCACACCACTGGGCACTACAAGCGTGTTCGAGTAATTATCCCAAGGACCAGGATGGCCGACCCTTACATATGCATGTGGATCAAGTTCCGCGCCAGAACTATCGGATGATAGAGGCGAAAATGACATCGTCAACAAGGAGAGCGACAGAACCAATAAGGATGGCTTTAGCATGGCTGTAGTTTGGGTTTGGCTTCGATTTTGTAAACGAACTTCTATAATTCTAATATTACTATGATGTATTGGCTTGTCAAGTGACAAATTTTGAATTTTTCGTTAATAATGAATGTGATGGGGCAAAACAAAGCCAGCCTGGCCGAAGGGCAGTGGAAACCCGAAGGCCCCCATGCCGTGCGCTGGGACGGGCGAGACGCCGCCGGACGCGCCGTCGTCCCCGGAGCCTACTATTACGTGCTGGACGCCGGAAACCGCCGCGCCGTAAAGGGGATGATTCGGAGGTGGTAGGGGGTGCGACGACGGGCGATGCCGCGCCGAAACGCCCCCATGATCCGCCCGGAACCAAAAAAAATGCCCCCTCCCGGCGAAACCCCTTGTATTTTTCCTTCGTATGTGTTAAAGTATGTGTCCCGCTCCAGCAGGAGTGGTCCTTCAGCCACCTGAACCACTGGAAAAACCATGAAATTCGTTACTGCTTCTCGCTATCTCGCTTTGCTTTCCGCCCTCGTCCTGCTCGCGATCGGCGTCGGGACGGCTTCGGCGCAAATGGCCCCGGCCACCCTGGAATACGTCTTTTCGCCGGACCCCTCCGATGCTTCGGCCCCCTTTGCGGTGGGCAACCAGAATGGCGCCCGCGGAATTTCCGGACCGCACGACTTGGACGGCGACGGCAAAATGGAAATCCTGGTGGCGCAACATCAGGGGTTTGGGGGTCGGGTGCATGTCATTGAAAATCAGGGAATGGACATGTGGAAACATGTCTATTCGACTCCAGTCATTGACGAATCCGCTTCCAGTCAGAATGCGCGTTTCGCAACAGGGGCCGATCTGGATGGAGACGGCCGAGGAGAAATCGTCTATGTAGCCGGAACTGGATACGACACAACAAGTGTCCACAAGGACATCCTGACCTTGGGTGTCTATGTGTGGGAATACGATGGGTCGGGCAACGACAATTACGGTGATTTCCCAGCATCCGTGTTCGACTTCTACGAGAACGATGATCTTTTGAAAGGTCTTGAACCGTCACCGTGGGTACGCGCACAAAATATAGCTGCCCTTGATGTCGACGGCGACGGCGACCAGGAACTACTCATCCCGGCAAACGGACCAAGTTCCCATGACGTGTTTTATGTGCTCTCCATAGGTCACAAACTTGAGACAGGAAACGCTGCAAGCGAGTTTGGCGAATGGCGCATCGAGTCGAGAATAAGCGCCCGCGATGGCGGCAATAAACTGGGAGGCGGAAGTCCCAGTACTATGCTCGCCGGCGATATGAACGGCGACGGCATGATAGACATCTCGTACCACGCCTGGAACAGTTACAATTTCTTTAATGGCACGGTAACAGGCGAGAATATGGTGGCGCTACCAGACACCGCTGCTGGCATGAATACCTTTCTGCGAGCAACCCTCGGAATCGGCGATCATGTAGCCCTTTTTGGGGGGGCCATGGGCGATATTGACGGCGATGGCAATGACGAGGCTTTTTACAGCAGGTTCCCCACTGGAGGGATATCAGTAATCGATTACGACAAGGATCAAAGCGTGCTTTCCATTACCGAAAATGAGTTCGGCCTCAGTGTAATTGAAGGCACTGGATACGGGGGTGTTGCGCTCGGCGACCTGGATAAGGACGGCAAGATGGATGTGCTGGCGGGTGGCTTTGCATACAGCGCAGCCAGTTTTATGGCGAAGGAACCCTCCAGTTTCCTGCAGGTTGCGGAATACAAGGGCGGCGATCCGACCAGTTCGAGCAGTTACAGGTTGACAAAGGTCAATACTAGCGCCCCCATGGACTCAGTAGGATTCAACCGCGTTTACCGCGATTCGCTTGGGGAGATGAGTGATTACTACGAGGTAGCGCTGTCGAGGTATGGAACCACAACATCCGATGACGACCACGCTGTCGTTCCGCATGGCGTGGTCTTTCTCGGAGATCCGGACGGCGATGAATTAAACGAAGTCGCCCTATCCTTCCAGGGTATTGACGATAGCCTGCAGGTAATCGATGAGGTGTGGAACGCCGACCCCGACAGTATGCGATATGATCGCACCGTGCGGGAAACCATCCCGGCCCCCGTGCGCCCCTTCGTACGCATCTACGAATTCGCGGCGGACTTCACCGTCTCCGCGGAAGAGGATCCAACGACCCTCCCCACCGGCTTCGCGTTGCATGAGAATTATCCGAACCCGTTCAACCCAAGCACGACCATTGGATACACGATTCCGTCCGAGACGAACGTAACGGTGCGCGTGTACGACGTTACAGGACGCGTCGTGCGAACGCTCGTCCGCGGACAATCGCATGCCCCGGGAGTCTATGAAGTGATTTGGGACGGAACCGGCGACGGCGGCCACACCTTGGCCAGCGGTACGTACTTCTACAGTCTGGAATACCTCGGACGCCGCGACGTTAAAGCCATGATCCTCCTCAAATAAGTCCCCGTTGCGGCGCCTGTCGGATGCCCGGCGGGCGCCGCAAGCCTTTTTGTTGTATCCCACCCAGAAGCCATGCGCAAGACGATCGGCTTCCCGCTTTTCTGTGCAGCGTTGCTTCTCGCGGTCCCCGCGTTCGGGCAGGGGAAGATCGCCGGGCGCGTAATCGACGGCGCCACCGGCGAAGCGCTCATCGGCGTCAATGCCGTCATCGAGGGCACGACGCAGGGCGCCACCACCAACGCGGACGGCGAATACGTCATCCTGAATGTGCGGCCCGGCGAATACGCGCTGGCCTTCACCTACATCGGGTTTGCGCGGCAGGTCATCCAGGAAGTACAGGTCTCCTCGGACTACACCACGCGCATCGACGTGGAAATGGCGGAAGAAACGATAGCGGGCGAAGAAATCGTGGTGGTGGCGGACCGTCCCCTCATCCGCAAGGACCTGACCTCCTCCCGCAAAACAACCATCGCCGAGGAAATAGAACAATTGCCCGTCGAGGGCTTCTTTGGGGTGCTGGCCACGCAGGCGGGCGTTACGCAGGGACCGGGCGGCGCCTTCCACATCCGGGGAGGCCGCTCCAACGAAATCGCCTACCTCGTGGACGGCATGTCCGTGGGGAATCCCTTTAACACGAACGGCCTCGCCACCGAAGTGGCCGCCGACGCCATCCAGGAAATGACGGTGATTTCGGGGGCCTTCAACGCCGAGTACGGCAAGGCCATGTCCGGCATCGTAAACCTCGTAACCAAGGAGGGCGGAAGTTCTTTCGAAGGCTCCGTCAGCGCGTACGGCGGGGATGCAGTAACCGGCGACAAGGCCGCCTACGGAACCCCGGACGGACAGGACCTGAACGTATACGTGCTGGAAGGCTCCCTGAGCGGGCCGCTGCTTTCGGACAAACTGCGCTTTTTCGTTTCCGGGCGCCGGGACGTGGACCGGGGCCACATCTACGGCTGGCGCCGCTTCCTCCCGTCCGACTCGGCGAATTTCAACGCAGACCTGGACCGGCTGGCCGCGATCGAAGAACATCTCCCCGACTACGAAGGCCCGAACTGGTACTACGAAATGCACGGGCGTCCGTGGTGGGAATACGCCGCAGACTCGACGCAGGCCCTGCCGAACGAACGGGTCGCCCTGAACCCCCGGGAAAGTTTCAACATCCTCGGGAAGATCACCTTTCGGCCCTTCCGGGGCGCCAAAATAGAATACAGCCACCTGCGCGACGGCGTCCGCGCCACGCCCTTCGATTTCAGCTACCGGTATAACCCGGACGGCAACGCCGACTACCGGGACCATAGCTGGAACCATGCCTTGCACTGGACGCACACGCTCAGCGACCGGGCTTTCTACACGGCCCGCTTTTCGTACGCAAAGAACCGTTTCCGGCAACATCTCTACGAGAATCCGCAGGATACGCGCTATGTCGTGGACCGCGACGGCATTGGCGAGGGCAACATGATTGGCTTTCCGGGCACGAACTTCCTGTTCGCCGGCAACGAAAAAGCCCACATCTACGAGGACGCCGCCTCGCTGCGCGCCAAAATCGACTTTACCCGGCAATTCGGGCTGGTGCACGAAGCCATGGCGGGCGTCGACATGGAATTGCATACGCTGGACCGGGAGAATTTCGCGGTCCTCTACGACGGCAACCGCTACCGCGCCCCTACGGTCGTAGACATCGACAATCCGTCGCGGGACAAATACGGCTGCACGGAATTCCTGAGCGTGGAGGGCGCGTACGACAACTACGACTGCGCGGAGCAAAACGCCACCCATCTTGCCGCCTACGTGCAGGACAAACTGGAATTCACGGACTTTATCGTGAACGCAGGCGTCCGCGCCGAGCACTTTATTCCCCGCGGGCGGTATATCCCGGACCTGCTCGATCCCCAGGCCGAACCGGCGGACGCCAGCCCCAAAACGATGGTGCTGCCCCGCATCGGCGTATCGTTCCCCATTACGGCCCGCGGCATCATCCACTTTTCCTACGGGCACTTTGCGCAAATGCCCAGGCTGCGCAACATGTACATCAACCCGGAATTCGAATTTCCGGTGGGCAGCGCCCCCACGTTCGGCAACGCCAACATGCGCCCGGAACGCACGGTGCAGTATGAAATCGGCCTGCAACAGCAACTCGCCGAAACGCTGGCGTTCGACCTGACCGGCTACTTCAAGGACATCCGCGACTACCTGACGCGGCGCACCATCCGCTACAGCACCATTCCGGGCGAGGACGTCTACAGCATCTATACGAACCAGAATTACGTAAACGTCAAGGGCGTAACGTTCGCCCTCACGAAACGGCGGTCGCGGAACGGCCTGCTGTCGGCGAACCTCGACTACACCTACCAGATCGCCGAGGGGGACAACGACGACCCGAACGCGGCCTTCTTCAATTTCCTGTCCGGGCGGGAAACGGAACTGGAAATCATCCCCACGGATTTCGACCAGCGCCATATTATATCGTCTGTGGTAACCATTTCGAAGCCCGCCAGCTGGGGCGTCTCGCTCATCGGGCGCTTCGCTACGGGCTATCCGTACACGCCGCTGCTCATCGACCAGAACATAGACGACCTGCCGCGCAGCGGGCGCAAACCGACGCAACTGAAACTGGACGCCCGAATTTTCAAGACGTTCGCCCTCGGGGCGTTCGACCTGCGCGCCTTCGCCAAGGTTTTCAATGTGCTGGACATACGCAACGAAGTGTTCGTATTTAACGACACGGGCCGCGCTTCGTATTCGCTGAGCGAGGAACTGAACCGGCACGCCACCTGGCGCCCCGGCTACGGCCTGCCCGGCATACCTACCCTCGAGGACTGGGAAAACCGGCCCCAGTATTTCTCGGCTCCGCGCGAAATTCGCGTCGGCGTAACGATCGACTTCTGACGCCCGCCGCGCCTTGCGCAAGAACATGCCCCGCGCCATGCCTTTTCGCACCGCTTTCGCTCACGGCCTCGTCGCCTGTCTGCTCCTGCTCGTCGCCGCGCAGGGCGCAGCGGCGCAGCAGAAGACCGAAAACCGGTCGCGGGACTGGTCGTACCGTCAGGTGGGCAACTGGATGGAGCGCATGGCGTCGTCGGGATCGCCCGTAGCGACCCGCGCCGAATGCCCGGACTTTACGAACCGGCGCGACGCCATCATGAACGGCAACAAGATCACGACCCAGATCACCAATTTCGGGTCGATCTCTTCGCCCGGCAACACGATTACCGACATTGTGTGGAACGGGCTGGGCTATGGATACGAATTCGGGCCGTTCGTGGGCGCCGAAATCGTCGATCCGAACCGCGAAGACCCGCAAAGCGTCCCGAAACGCGACGAAAACGGCCAGATCGTGCGGGACGCGGCGGGGGACACGGTCTATGTGATGCACGTGGTGTCCGACGGCCTGGCTTCCAACGGAGGCGAAACGTCCCCGGACAATCGGGAGCGCTGGGGCTGGCAACCTATTCCCTGCGCCGAGCCGGTGGGCCGTTTCGAGGGCATTCAGGTGGTGAACGCGGAATCCCGACTCATCCCCACGAGCGACGACCGGGACAGGGACCTGGACGGCAAGCCGGATCCATGGCCGGAAGACTGGTACAACGTCAACCTTGGCGAATATGTGTGGCCCGGCGCGCTCCAGCAAGGCGCTTCGAACGCAGACAAGGAAGCCCTGTATTTCATGAACGACTACGCGAACAGGGAATTCGCCTACTTCCCGTTCCCCGGCGATTCCACCCGCAAGGGCCTGGGGCTGGAGGTCGAAACGCGGCTGTACCAGTGGTCGAATCCGCTGGCGGAAGATGCCATCTTCCTGGTCTACAAAATCACGAACAAGAGCGAAAAGAATCTGGAACGGGTGCGTTTCGGGATGTGGGGCGACCCGCACGTAGGCGGGCCAAGCGACTGGCACGACGACCTGGCCAACTTCGATACGGCCCTGAACATGGTCTACGCCTGGGACGACGACGGGCGATCCGACGTGGCGGGCAGGCCGCCGGGCTATTTCGGATACAAATTTCTGGAAAGTCCCGGACGAGGGCGCGAATGCATTGACGGGAGCGGGGCGGACGCCGCTACGTGCGAGGCGTCCGGGGGCACGTTCTTCCCCGGCGACGGCATCGACAACGACCAGGACGGGATGCTGGACGAATCGTGGACGGACGGCCTGGACAACGACGAGGACTGGGACCCGGAGACGAACGACGTGGGCATCGACGGGGTACCCGGCACGGGAGACGAGGGCGAAGGCGACGGCGTACCCACCGCAGGCTCCCAGTTCGACATCACCAAGCCGGGCGAGCCGAACTTCGAGTTCACGGACATCGACGAAAGCGACATGATCGGGCTGACGTCGTTCGCGTCTCCCCCGTTCGGCGGCAACAACATTTCCAATGACGCGCGCGTGTGGAATTTCGTGGAGCCGGGCCGCTTCGACGACATCCCCAGCGAGCCGGGAGACTACGTATTCATCTATGGAGCGGGGGATTTTCCGCTGCGCGCCGGGGAAACGAAGCGGTTTTCCATTGCGCTGCTCGTAGGCGAGAACCTCGAAGACCTGCGCCTGAACGCCCGCACGGTGCAGCAGATTTACGATGTGGGGTACCGCTTCGCCAAGCCGCCCCAAAAACCGATCGTACGGGCCGTGCCCGGAGACGAAAAGGTGACGCTCTACTGGGGAACCCGCTCCGAAGGCACCATTGACCCGCTCACGCGCGAGGCGGATTTCGAGGGATACGTAATCTACCGTTCGACCGACCACGAATTCGCCGACCAGCAGACCGTGACGGACGTGAACGGCACCCGGTTCCTCTTCCGTCCGCTGACCGACGAACGGGGCGTGGAGGCGAAATTCGACCTGGACAACGGCATTTCCGGCCCGTCCGCTATTCCGTTTGCGGACCGGGGCATCGCCTACGACCTTGGGGACGATACGGGTCTCTTTCATACCTATGTGGATTCGAACGACGTGCGCAACGGCCAAACGTACTACTACGCGGTTACCGCGTACGACCGGGGCTACGGGGGCAGCGACGTACAGGGGTTCTCTGGCGGCATTCCCCCCACGGAAACCAGCAAAACCATTACGTACAACCCTACTACGGACGAATATGTCTTTGACGTGAACTCCATGTCCGTCGTGCCGCGGCCTCCGGCGGCGGGGTACGTGGCGCCTTCCGTCCGCATCGAGCATACGCAAGGCGTGGCGACCGGCGACCTGAATATCCTGATCGTGGACGCGCCCGGCGTGACGGACGATACGCCGTACCGGATCGACTTTGACAAGGCGGGCGGCAAGACGGTCTACACGGTTACCAACGAAGCGACGCGCACGATCGCCGTAACGGGCAGGCCGGGGCAATTTTCCGGGCTGGGACACAAAAATATCCTGGCGGATAGCTTCGCGCTGCGGACGGAGGACGGGCGAACGCTGGCCGCCGGAGCGGACTATGCGCTGTACCCGGAGGCAGGGTCCGTCGAGATCCTGGCGGACGCAAGCATCGAGCCGTTCCAGAAACTGGTTGCTTCGTTCCTGTACTCCCCCGTCTACCAGAGCGACCTGCTGCAAAACGAAGAAGGAAATCCAGTGTTCGAGGGGCTGCACCTGTTCGTGCAGGATCGCGTACTGGAAATCGACGACGACGAGACGGGATGGGCCGAAGGCAATGCGGACTTGCCGTTCGAAGTGCGCGTGGCGTCGGCGGGCCCGGGACGGCGGGGGCAGCCCAACGACTACGAAATCCGGTTCGCCGACGAGACCGTCATGCAGGCGTTTGTGACGAACCTGGACCTGCCCTTCGAAATCGTCAACCTGACCCGGGCGAACGAGGCGGTGCGGGCGTTCGTGCCGGACGCGAACCGCAACGGGCAGTGGGACCTGAACGAGGCGATCATCTTCGTGGAAACCATCGACGAGCGGGACGTGGCGACCTGGCAAGTCCGGTTCCCGGCGGAAGACGACACCGCAGCGCCCGGCGCAGGAGACGTGTTTTTCATTCGAACGAACAAGCCGTTCGCGGACGAGGATACGTATGCTTTCCGCACGGAGGCCGCCGCTTCGGACCCCGTCCTCGCCAGGGAGGGCCTGGACAATATCTACGTCGTGCCCAATCCCTACGTGGCCACGAACGAAATCGAGCCGAGAAACCCCATTTCGAATACCGAACGCGGGGACCGGCGGCTGTATTTCGCCAATGTGCCCCGGGAGTGCACGATCCGCATTTACACGCTGGCCGGAGAACTGGTCGATACGATCCAGCACAGCAGTACGGTGGACGACGGCAAGGCCTTCTGGGACCTGCGCACCCGCGACAACATGAACATCGCCTACGGCCTCTACATCTTCCATGTGGACGCGCCGGAAGGCACGGCTATCGGAAAATTCGCCGTCATAAAGTGACATGAGATACCTTGCTGCGATAGCCCTTCTGCTGATCCTGCCCCTCGACGTCCGGGGACAGGAGAACGACGCCGCGCCCCGGGACGAAACCATCACCAAGACGGGCGCGACGGCGGGCCAATTCCTGAAGCTCGGCGTGGGCGCCCGCCCCATCGCCCTGGGCGGAGCGTTCGTCGCCCAGGCGAACGACCTGTCCGCCATGTACTGGAACCCGGCGGGCCTTGCGTTGCTGTCGGGCGCGTCCGTGCAACTGGCGCATACGCGGTATCTGGCCGACGTCAACTACAACTTCGCCGCCTTTGGCGTGTCCCTGGGCAATCTGGGCACGTTGGCCGCGTCGTTGATCTTCCTCGACTCCGGGGACATGCTCGTGCGCACGATCGCGCAGCCGGAAGGCACCGGCGAGCGCTTCAAGGTGCAGAATTACGCCATTCAGGCGTCGTACGGGCGGGCGCTGACGGACCGCTTCGCTATCGGCGGAAGCGTCAAGTTCGTGCAGGAACGCATCTGGCACAGCGCAGCCTCGTCGATCGCGCTGGACGTGGGTACGCTCTTCACGACGCCCTACGAGCGGCTGCGCCTCGGCGCCAGTTTCTCGAACTTCGGCCCGAAAATGCAGATGAGCGGGCGCGACATTGTGTTCAGCACGGACCCGACGCCGGGCCAGAGCGGCGTGGTGGAGATCGTCAATTCGGAATATCTTATGGACCGGCACCCGCTGCCGCTCCTGTTTCGGATTGGCCTGTCCTGGGATGCGCTCAGGACGGCGGACCATACCTTTGCGCTGTCCACCGACGCGGCGCACCCGAACGACAACTACGAGTACCTGAACTTCGGCGCAGAGTACGATTTTCGGAACCTGATCGCGCTGCGGGCAGGCTACCGCAAATTGTTCGAAGCGGATAGCGAACAGGGACTGACCATGGGCGGCGGCCTGAATCTGCGCCTCGACAGCGCGCTCCGCATCCGCGTCGATTACGCCTGGGCGGATTTCGGGCGCCTCGAACAGACGCACTGGTTTACGGTGGATCTTGGGTTTTAGCAGTCCGCCGACCGGAACCGCGCGCGGCGCGTAAACGCCCTCCCGGCATCCATTCGTATCCATATATATGGTTATATGGTTGTCTGGCGGAAATCCTTCTGCCTGCCGGCGCGTAAGCATGTCCTGCGTATTGACCCGATCTTTTATGCGGTATGCTGTCAGGACATTTTGGAAAAACCGGATGCGCGCGCATAGCTGCCGCGCGCTTTCGCTGTGTATGACCGTCGCGCTGGGATGGATGGGCTGGACCGCGCTTTCCACGCCCGCCGCCGCCCAGCACGCCGCTTCCCTGTTCGCCGACCTTGAAGCCGACGCCGTAGCGGTGGCCCCCTCCCCGCTCTCCAAAGCGGGCGAACCTGCATGGATTACCGAACCCCTCCCCGCCGAAGCCACCGGATTCGTCGCGCAGGGAACGACGGCGGACCGGAACCTGACCGGATGGGCGCGCTTTGAAAACGGCCCCTGGCGACCGCTGCATATTGTATTTTCGGCCACCGGCAATACGTTTTTCGCCGGATTTCATGGAGAAGAGGTGTTTTCGGCGGGCCGGTTCGAGATACGCTTCGAAACAGAAGCTCCCCTCGCCCTCTCCGCCACAGGCGTCTTCGACAACCGGAAAGACGACGAAGAACACGCCCATCCCCATGACGCGCAACAGGACGTCCCCCGGAACGACCGCGCGCCCGAAAACCCCGGCAAGACGGGCCTCATCCTGCCCCCGCTCATGTACGACCGGGCAGCATGGGACGCCGACCCCTTTCGAGGCAACCCCGTCGCGCTGGCCCGACCGCGCTACCAGCGCATGGCCTTCCATCACGCCGCCGGTTTCTGGGCCAACACGCGCGAAGAAGGGCTGGCGCAACTGAAAGCCATCCAGGATCTGCACCAGAATATCCGGGGCTGGAGCGACATCGGGTATCATTTCGTGCTGGATCAAAGCGGCCGTCTGTATCAGGGGCGGCCCTTTTTGCGGGGCCCCGCTTCGCTGGATTCCGCCCCCGCGCTGGCCATGGGCGCGCACGTAGGCGGCCACAACACCGGCAACATCGGCGTGTGCATGCTGGGATGCTACCACCCCCCCTATATTCCGCCCCGATGCATGGATGCGCTGTCCCCGCCCACCTTCGACTCGCTGGCCGTCACGTTTGCGTTCCTGTCCGAAAATTACGGCGTAGCCCCGGACAACTTGCGGGGGCACGGGCAATTCGCCGGCGCGTCCACGAGTTGCCCGGGAGACAATAACCTGGCCATTTTCGACGACCTGGTGGAACGCATTCGCACCCTGCTTGCGACGGGCAACGCCCCGCTTGGGCGCGTCGCACTGACCGCCCAGGCCGACGCGGACGGCGTGGTGCATCTGGCCTGGGACTTCATCGACCCGGGAAACATCGCGGAATACCGCATCGAACGCGCGGAAAACGGCGATCCCGTGGTAATTTTCGAAGGAGAACAACCGCAAGCCGGAGATTTTACGGACGGAAGCGCAACCTGGACGGGGCCCATATCGTATCGACTGCATGGCCGTTCTGCGGCCGGGCGCGAACAGTTGCTGGCCACCGCCGCCGCCCGCCTCGAACGCCCGGAAGGCCATGTGCTGACGGAAAATTTCCCGGATCCGTTCCTGAACGCGACCACAATCCGGTATTATCTTCCGCAGGACGGCATTGTCCGCCTGACCGTATTCGACCTGCTCGGCCGCAGCGTGGCGAACCTTGTCGAAGGCCCTGCGGAAGGCGGCGAGTGGCGCCATGTCCTCTTTGATGCAACCGGACTCCCGCCGGGTACGTATTTTTATCGTTTGCGGGTGGAAGGCTTCTCCGGCACATCCTACGACAAGGCGCATTCGCTCGTGCGGATGCGATGAGTTCCGGCCGGGCCGCACCCTTTACAAACGCGCCCCAACGCGGGCCTGAACCTTTGACCGATTCCCCTCACACGACGGCGCCGGAGCCACAGCAACCGCCTGCGACGGAAGCGTCCGCGGAGGCGGCGACGCCTGCTCCCGAAGAGGAAACGGCGGCAAACGACGCCCGCGACGCCCAGGCGCCCGCCAGAACGGAACAAGCCGCCGCGGCCAACGCCCTGGATACCTACCCGCCTTGGGCCCGCGATCTGGCGCGTAAATACCTAACGAAAACGCTCACGCAATTCATTCTGTACGGGAATGTCCGCGATCTCGTCCCGGGAGAAGACGAAGACGGACGCCCCCGCTATGCGCCGCTTCGCGAATTCCTTGCGGAAGATCTGTTCGCGGCGCGGGACGTGGTGATTTTTTACGACCGTTCCGCAGGCATTCATTTCGCCGACGCGGCGTCGAGAAAGGATTTTCACCGGGCTCTTTCGGGATACGACGCCATTTTCGGCACCGAGTATGCGCGGGCGCTCCCGAGAGACCCGGTGCGCGTGTTTTCCGTGCTGGAAAATTATTTTCGGACCCGCCTCGCCGACGGGCTGCGCATTGCCTGCGTGGTGGACTACGCGGAAACCATCGTTCCGATGGCCGAAGCGTCCATGTATTCCGCCGAAGACCGGAATGCGCTCGTATTTCTCCAGAAATGGGCGCACGACCCCGTCTTTCTCGCGGGCGACTTCACCCTTTGCCTCATTGCAGAAAATCTTACGGACCTGAACCGGCAACTCGTGCAGAGTCCGTACACGGCGGAAATACGGATTCCCATGCCGGACGAGGCAGCCCGCCTCGCTTTCGCGCGCAGCGCCCTGCTGGACCGGGAAACCCTGTTCGCAGCGCATTCGGACGTGTCCCCGGAAGCCGTGGCGCACCACGCCGCCGGCCTGGGCTATACCCAACTCCGCACCATCCTCGGCGACGTGCTTGAAAACCGGGCGACGCTGACCTTCGAGACGCTTTCCGGCATGAAAAAGGAGTTCATCGAGGCGGAAGCGTACGGCATGCTGGAGTTCGTGGAAACCGGATTCGACCTGGACATGGTGGCCGGGCATCGGCAGGCCAAGGCGCATCTCCGGCAGGCCGCCGCCGCCTTGCGGGCCGCCCGCCCGGACGTATTGCCCATGGGATACCTGGTCAGCGGGCCCGTCGGCACGGGAAAAACCTTCCTGATCACATGCTTTGCAGGCGAAATAGGCATCCCTATGGTTACGCTGAAGAACTTTCGTTCGCAATGGCAGGGCGTCACCGAGGGCAATCTCGAAAAAATCCTCCATTTGCTGGAGGCCATGACGCCGGTGGCGGTTATGATCGACGAGGCGGACACGGCGCTCGGCAACCGGGACGCCCAGGGGGATTCGGGCGTTTCCAGCCGCGTGTTCGGGCAGATCGCCACGTTCATGAGCAACCCGTCCCACCGGGGACGCATTCTCTTCTTCCTGGTTACGGCGCGCCCGGACCTGATGCCCATCGACCTGAAACGGCAAGGCCGGGCCGAAGAGCACATCGCCCTGTTCTACCCGGAAGCAAAAGACGAGCGGGAGGAATTGCTGCGCGTCGTGATGCGACGGACCGGCGTCCGACTGGACCTGTCCGACATGCCGGACGCCTTGCTGGACAGCGATCTTCCGTTCAGCGGGGCGGACATGGAAGCGCTGCTTACCCGCGCAAAGTTTCGGGCGAGCGCAGAGCAAACCGGGCGCGGCGAAACCCCTTCCAGTGCGCCGGACGGCGCGCAAGCCATCTCCAGAAAGATGCTCGAAGAAGCGGTGCGCGATTTTATCCCCCCCGCCTACCCCGAAGAGGTGGAATTGCAAACGCTCGCGGCGGTCCTCGAATGCACGAGCAGGGCCTTGCTCCCCGAAAAATATCGCGCGATGGGGCGGGCGGACGTCATCCGGCGCGTACAGGAACTGAAACGGCTCGTGGAATGAAAACGGGCCGGCGGGCTTGCGGGGCGCGCGGCGTTTCCGCCTCGCGTCACGCTTCGCCCTCCCCCTGCTCCCGCGCCTTCGCCTCTTCCCAGAAGGCGTCCATTTCCGCAAGCGTCGCTTCCGCAGGCGTACGGCCCTGGGCCGCCAGCCGCTGTTCGATATGTCGAAAACGCCGCGCGAAGGCGTCGTTCGTACGGGAAAGCGCGTTTTCCGCATTGAGACCGCTCATCCGCGCATAATTCACCAGGGCAAAGAGCACGTCGCCAAACTCGCGCTCCCGCGCCTCCATGGAACCGTCCGGAGCGAGCGCTTCCGCAAACTCCCGGATTTCCTCGCAAACTTTTTCCCAGGCGTCGGATCGTTCGGGAAAATCGAACCCGACGCCGGCGGCTTTTTGCTGGATGCGGTGCGCCCGAAGCAGGGCCGGAAGCTGCCGGGGCACTCCCTCCAGCGCAGATTTTTTCTTCCCTTCCGCCCATTTGATCTGCTCCCAGTTGCGGACCACCTCGTCCGCATTGTCCGCCTGCGCGTCCTCGAACACATGCGGGTGCCGCCGCACCAGTTTGTCCGTTTCCTGGCGGATAATGTCCGTAAGCGAGAAGTGTCCGTCCTCCTCGGCGATCGCGCCATGAAACGCCACGTGCAGCAGCAAATCGCCCAGTTCCTCGCACAAACCCGCCCGGTCCGCTTCGTCGATGGCCGAAACAGCCTCGTAGGCCTCCTCGATCAGCAAATGCTTGACGGATTCGTGGGTCTGCTCCCGATCCCAGGGGCAATCCCGCCGCAATTGCCGGACAATGGCGGAAAACGCGGCGTACGCCGCCCGTTCTGCGTCTCCAGGCGCAAACGCAGGATCCGCCGCGCCGTCGTACGTGAATTTTTTATCGGGAACTTGCAACATATGTTCAATGTTCATATATTCGATGTTCAGGAACGGCGAATCGCATGCAAACCAGGTCCGCAGCAGGCGCGTCATGCCATGGCGCGCGCCGCATACTGCCCGCGCCATGCCGTAAAGGTACGTGGCGGCGCGTTCATACGCGATGAAAAACGCAATAAACAACGTGCTGCGCGGACGCGCCGCGGGCGAACAGGCGCCGCAAAACGCCCGCAGCATCGCCGCGGCGACATGCCAGCGCAACGGTCTGTGCAAACGGTCCGCCAGCCAACTATCCACAGGCCAAATGCCCGCAAACCGAATGTCCACAACATGCGCACGGTCCCCTGTGGATACCCCGCCCTTGTCCACAGCCGTCCACACCCGACAAGAAGCCGTGTCCAAAAAATGTGCGGAAGTAATCGCCATGATTTCCGGCCTGGTGCGTAACGTACGAACGCGGAATTTCCTTCCCGGAGCGAAGGGTGCGCTGCGCAAAACCGCTCGGCGTACCCTGAATAAAAATTTTGCCCCGGAGGTTATGTTCGAGCATGCTGCGGGTCTATATGAGAGCGTCTGCAGCTATGGCGTTGCGGACCGACATCGCATTCGCTACCAATACACGTAAAACAGAGAGGTATTCTCATGGCGTACGCCATCAACAAAGCCATCCTGATCGGCAACCTCGGACAGGACCCGGAACTACGCTACACGGGCAACGGAACGGCCGTATGCAACATGCGGCTCGCCACCACGGAACGCTTCAAGGACGGCGCCGGCGAAATGGTCGAGCGGACCGAATGGCACAACATCGTGGCCTGGGCCCGCCTTGCGGAGATTTGCGGCGAATACTTGCGCAAAGGCTCCAAGGTGTATTTCGAGGGGCAACTCCAGACGCGCTCCTGGGAAGACCGCGACGGCAACACGCGCTACACCACCGAAGTTCGCGCGCGCGACATGCTGATGCTGGACTCGCGGGGCGGGAACGGATCGGGGAACGGCGCGGGCAACGGCTTTTCCGGAAACAGAGCGCAGGCGCCCCCGAAAGCGGCGGCCCCGGTCGGCGCCGAGGCGGACCCGGGGTTCGAGCCGGACGACGACCTCCCGTTCTGATCCATATCGGAACAGGACCGCAGGGACCGCGCGCGCAGCGCGCTCTCACGCCTTTGCAGGGCTTCCCGGGCCGGGAACACAGGCTTTCCCCCTTGCGGGGGCAGGTTTCCGGCCCGAGCCTGCGGGGCGGCGGAATACGTCCACCTGACGCACAAGCGCCGCATGCAAGCAAACGGGCCGGACGCGACCAGAGCGGAATGCATCATCGAATGCGCGGACAACCTTGCATTCATGCAGGAACTCGAGGGCGGTCGGATGAAACTGATCGTCACGTCGCCCCCGTATAACCTCGGCAAAGCCTACGAGAAACGGGCCCCGCTGGAAGACTACCTGAAACAGCAGGACCGCGTCGTTTCCGAATGCGTACGGCTGTTGCATCCCGCCGGCTCCCTGTGCTGGCAGGTCGGAAATTATGTGGAGAACGGGGCCATCGTCCCGCTCGACGCCGCGCTGTATCCGCTTTTTCGCAAGCAGGGCCTGAAGATGCGCAACCGGATCGTGTGGCGTTTCGGACATGGCCTCCATTGCTCGAAACGCTTCTCCGGGCGCTACGAAACGATCAACTGGTGGACCCGAAGCGACCATTACACGTTTCATCTGGACCCGGTGCGGGTTCCGGCGAAATATCCGAACAAGCGGCATTTCAAAGGGCCGAACATCGGGCAGTTGTCGGGCAATCCGAAAGGCAAAAACCCCAGCGACGTGTGGGAATTTCCCAACGTGAAGAATAATCACGTGGAAAAAACGATCCATCCCTGCCAGTTTCCTGTCGAACTGGCGGAGCGGCTCGTGCTGTCCATGACCGACCCGGGCGATGCGGTATTCGACCCGTATATGGGCGTCGGATCGTCGGTCGTCGCCGCGCTGCGGCATGGCAGAACGGCGTACGGCTGCGATATTTCGCCCGACTACGTGGCGATCGCCCGCGACCGGGTTCGGGCGCTTCGCAACGGCACGCTCCGTACGCGCCCCATGGGGAAACCCGTATACGACCCCGACAAACGACGGCGCAAATCATAACCGCATCGCCTGAACGCGCGTCATTTTCCAGGACGAACCGCCCTGCTTCCGCCATGTCCATTCGCCCCTACATCCTTGCCGACACGAACTGGAAAGCCATCCGGCAGACCCGGTACGACGTGGCGGTGCTTCCCTGGGGCGCCACCGAAGCGCACAACTACCACCTGCCCTACTCAACCGATGTAACCCAGTGCGACCATATCGCTGCCGAAGCGGCGCGCAAGGCATGGGACGCCGGGGCGAACGTGATCGTGCTGCCCACCGTTCCTTTCGGGGTCAATACCGGGCAACTGGACATCAAGCTGGACATGAACCTTTTCCCGAGTACGCAGGCCGCGATCCTCGGGGATATCGTCGATACCGTCTCGCGCACCGAAATACGGAAGCTGCTGATCCTGAACGGACACGGAGGCAACGATTTTCGGCAGATGATTCGGGAAATCGGCGTCGCCCATCCGAACATGTTTCTGTGCGAAATGCACTGGTTCCGGGCGCTGAACCTTGCGGACTATTTCGAAATGCCGGTGGACCACGCCGGGGAAATGGAAACGAGCCTGATGATGTATCTTGCTCCCCGCCTCGTGCTGCCGCTCGACGAGGCGGGCGACGGCGCCGAACGACGATTCAACATCGAGGGACTGCGGAAAAAATGGGTCTGGGCCGAACGGCAGTGGTCGCAGATTACCGAGAGTACGGGCGTGGGAGACCCGTCGCGCGCCACGGCGGACAAGGGCGCCCGGTTCTTCGACGACCTGACGACGAAAATCGCCGCCTTCCTGAAGGAACTGGCGGACGCCGACCTCGACGACCTGTACGAATAGCGCGCCGCTTCGTCCGCCCCGCGCCGCGGCGGAGGCAAACCTGCGCGAATGTATGCGCGAATCCTTATTTTCAGAGTACCCTGTCAGGATACCTTTTTCTATCGCTTGAGCGGCGCTGACCGCCCCTGCATTGGACCCCGACCCTGCTTCGTTATTCCTTCTCGCGCAAACTGCGCCCGTCGCGCTGAGCGGGACCTTCGTGGCCGCTTGCGTACTCGCGCTGGTCGCGCTCCTCCTGATGTCAGCGATTTTCTCCGGCTCGGAGGTGGCGCTTTTTTCGCTCGCCGGCTCGGCGAAAGCGTCCCTTGCAGAAGCCGGCGACCGCGCGGCAAGGCGGGTGCTGAAACTGCTCGAACAGCCCCGGCGACTGCTCATCACCATTCTGATCCTGAACACGGCTGCGAATGTGGCCGCCGCCATCGTGGCCGCCCTCCTGACTGCGAGGATTGCGGAAGCCATGGCGTGGAGCTGGACCGTCACGGTCGTTCTGGAGGTCGTCGTGCTGACCTTCGTCATCCTGGTCATGAGCGAAATCACGCCGAAGTTGCTGGCCGTGCGCCATGCCGAAACGTTCAGCCGGGCGGTTTCCGGACCGCTGGCGACGCTGCACCGCATCCTGTACCCCTTGTCCGGCTTCCTTGCCCGCTCGACGCGATTCATGCGCGAGCGACTTGAAACCGAAGGCGAGCGCATCTCCCCGGAAGACCTCAAAACGCTTGCCGACGTCGGCGAGGCGCACGGCACCCTCGAAGAGGAAGAAAAGGAGATGATTTACTCCATCGTGGAGTTTGGCGAAACCTCCGTCCGGGAAATCATGGTGAGCAGGCTGGACGTCGTAGCGCTTCCGGTAACCGCCGACATCGGGGACGCGCTGGCGCTAATCCGCGAAACGGGACATTCCCGCATTCCATTGTACGCCGACCACCTGGACAACATCCTGGGCGTCGTGTACGCCAAGGATTTGCTCCCGTACCTGCTGAGCGCAAACGGAAACGCGCCGCTCGACTGGAGGGAGGTGGCCCGTCCCGCTATTTTCGTCCCGCCGGGCAAGAAGCTGGACGACCTCCTGAAGGATTTGCAAGCGAAAAAAACCCACATGGCCGTGGTCGTGGACGAATACGGGGGCACGGCGGGGCTGGTCACGCTGGAGGACATTCTGGAGGAAATCGTGGGAGAAATTCGCGACGAACACGACGAGAGCGAAGAGCGACTCTACGAGCGGCTCGACGACGGCGCGTACCTGTTCGACGCCCGCATCGATCTGGACGACGTGAACGAACTGCTGGACGCCTCGCTCGACACCGAAGCGTACGATTTCGAAACGCTGGGCGGATTGATCTTCCACGAAACCGGCGCGATCCCGGAAGAAGGCAACCGCTTGCAAATCGAAGACCTGGCCATGCGGGTCGTGACGGTCGAAAACAACCGGATAGGCCGCGTGCGCGTACGCCGCACCCTGCCTTCCGGCAACCAGGAAAAGAGCGAACCGGGGCCCGGCGAAAAAGGTTAAATTCGTTGTATGGCGGGCGGGAATTGCCTACCTTGTTCCTTATGCACAGGTTTGTCATCCACTAAACGGAGCCGAATGCACCAGTTACGGGAATATTGCGGCATTTTCGGGATATTCAATGCCGGGGACGCGGCGCGACATACGTACTACGGCCTGCACGCCCTGCAGCACCGGGGCCAGGAATCGACGGGCATCGTCACTTCCGCCTACGACGAAGCGAGGCAACGCCGCGTCATGCAAGCCCACCGGGGCCGCGGATTGGTGCTGGACGTGTTCGCCGACCAGTCCCTGTTCGAAACCAAACTGCTCGGCAACGCCGCCATCGGGCACAACCGGTATTCCACGATGGGCGCCTCGGACAACAAGGCGAACATCCAGCCGTTCGTGGTGCATTACAAGGATGGCAACCTGGCTATCGCGCACAACGGCAACCTGTCGAACGCCCGCGAGCTGCGGCAGTCCTTCAGCGACCAGGGCACGCTGTTCCAGACCACCAGCGATACGGAACTGATCCTGCACCTCATTGCGCAAAGCAGGCGAAGCAAGCAAATCAACCAGATTCGGGACGCGCTTGCCCAGTTGGAGGGGGCCTTTTCGCTTGTAATCCTTACGGACGAAAGCCTCGTCGCCATTCGCGACCCGAACGGATTTCGCCCGTTGTCGCTGGGACGCCTGCACGACGCTTCCTGGTGCGTAGCCAGCGAAACCTGCGCCTTCGACCTGATTGGCGCCGAATACGTGCGCGACGTGGAACCCGGGGAAGTCCTGGTGATTGACCGGAAAGGCGCCGAAACGGGCTCGTTCCAGCGTTTCCATCTGGCGCGGTCGCACAACATAAGCCAGTGCGTGTTCGAATACGTGTATTTTTCGCGCCCCGATTCGCGCGTCTACGGGGAGATGGTGGACAAGGTGCGGCGGCAAATCGGCAAGCAACTGGCGCGCGAGGCGCCGGTCCCGGCCACGAAAAAAGGAGAAAAACAGCCCATCGTCATTTCCGTCCCCGACTCGTCCAACACAAGCGCGCTCGGGTATGTCAGCGAATGCCGCAAACAGGGCTATTCGGGCAAATTCGAAATCGGGCTCATTCGCAACCACTATGTGGGGCGCACATTCATCGCTCCGGGGCAGGATCGCCGGGAAATGCGGGTGCGCTGCAAGTTCAACACGGTGGAGGGCGTACTCCGGGACCGCATCGTGGTGATCGTGGACGACTCTATCGTGCGGGGCACCACGGCCCGGTACATTGTCCACATGATCCGCGAGGCGGGCGCGCGGGAAGTGCATTTCCGGGTGGCGTCGCCCCCGGTGATCAGTCCGTGCTACTACGGCATGGATTTTCCCAGCCATAGCGAGTTGTTCGCCCACGAGTTCGGCTCCGACGAGGAACGCGCAAAATGGCTGGGCGCGGATTCGCTGGCCTATCTGTCCGAAGAAGGGTTGATGAACGCCGTGTACAAAGCCAACCGGAGCGAGGCGGGGTATTGCAACGCCTGTTTTACGGGAAAATACCCGGTGCCGGTGCACGCCCCGGTCGCCAAGGAAGAAAACGAGTGGTAACCCGTTGCATTTGCATGCCCTGTAGCGCATCGTCGCCTCCCGACATAGAAGATGTTCCCCTTCCCGACGCGCCGCCGAATCCTCGCGATCGCCGCTGTCCTGGCGGCGGGCGCCGCTGCGTTGTGGATAGGGAGAACGGGGGACGACGCCGTCGATTTCAATGAGGATATCCGTCCGATTCTCAACGAAAATTGCGTAACGTGCCACGGCGGCGTTCGGAGGCAAGGCGAACTGAGCCTCCTGTTCCGCGACGACGCGCTCCAGCCCGCCGAATCGGGGAAATATGCCATCGTTCCAGGGCAATCCGGCGAAAGCGAACTCATCCGGCGCGTCGCGCACGACGACCCCGACGAACGCATGCCCGCCGAAGCGCCGCCGCTCGGCGACCGGGAAATAGACCTGCTGAAACGCTGGATCGACAAGGGGGCCGAATGGGAACCGCACTGGGCTTACGTGACCCCGGACGCGCCGGACATACCCGCCGTGTCCGACCCCGCATGGCCAAAAAACGACATCGACCGCTTCGTGCTGGCCCGGCTGGATCGGGAAAACCTGCGCCCGTCTCCCCAGGCGAATTGCCGGGTGTTGCTGCGGCGCGTAAGCCTTGATCTGACGGGACTGCCGCCCGCCCCGGAAGACGCCGACGCATTCTGCTCGGACCCGTCCGACGCTGCGTACGAAGCCGCGGCGGACCGGCTGCTTGCCTCTCCCCGATTCGGCGAACGCTGGGCGGGCTACTGGCTTGATCTGGCCCGCTACGCCGACTCGAACGGATACGAGAAAGACCTCCCCCGCACCATCTGGAGATACCGCGACTGGGTCATTGAGGCGTTCAACGAGGATATGCCGTTCGACCGGTTCTCGACGGAACAACTGGCGGGCGATCTGTTCCCGAACCCCGATACGCGGCGCCTGGTCGCCACCGCGTTTCACCGGAACACGATGACCAATACGGAGGGCGGCACGGACGACGAGGAATTTCGCGTCGCCGCCGTCATGGATCGCCTGAACACGACGTTCGAGGTATGGCAGGGCACGACAATCGGGTGCGTACAATGCCATGGCCATCCGTACGACCCCTTCCGGGAGGAGGAATTCTACGAATTGCTCGCGTTCTTCAACAATACGGCGGATATGGACCGGGAGGACAACGAGCCGAAGCTCTATGAATTCGACGAACGGCCCGAAGAAGGGCAGCGCCTCCTTGCCGAACTGGAAAACCTGGAGCAGGCGATGCGCGCATCCGTGCCGCCCGACGAATTCGCCGCCTGGACGCAACGCTTCGAGGCGTACGCCCGGGATACGGATCGCCCGCCTTTCTTCGAAGGCCGCGCCCTGTTTCCGCCGGTCATTCGGATTGCGCAGAAAGAAGCCGACCGGCGCAGCCCCAACGACAGGGTCCAGTTGCGCAGCCTGTTCATCGACATGAATCCGGCTTTCGAGGCCCGCCGCGACGAGCGCGCCCGCCTCCGTCAGGCCATCGCCGACCTGGACCCGGTTACGACGCCCATCGTCCGGGAGCTTCCGGCGGACGAGGCCCGCGCAACGCATATATTCGAACGAGGCAACTGGCTTGCGCATGGAGACAAGGTCCAGCCCGCCGTGCCCGACGCGCTGCCGCCCCTGTCGAAAGACGCCCCAAAGAATCGTCTGGGGCTGGCCGAATGGCTTTTCTACCCCGGCAATCCGCTCACGGCGCGGGTCGCCGTAAACCGGTTCTGGGAACAGCTTTTCGGCGCGGGCATCGTGGAGACGGTCGAGGATTTCGGGACGCAGGGGGAGCCGCCTACCCACCCGGACCTGCTTGACGCCCTCGCGCTGCAATTTTCGCAGGAATTCGGGTGGAGCGTAAAGCGGTTGCTCAAGGAAATCGTAACCAGCGCCGCCTATCGCCAGTCGTCGCATGTCTCGCCCGAACTCCTCGCCGTCGATCCGGAAAACAAGTTGCTCGCCCGCGGGCCGCGGTTCCGGCTATCCGCCGAGCAAATCAGGGACCAAGCGCTCGCCGTCAGCGGACTGCTCAGCGACAAAATGCTGGGGCCCAGCGTCTTTCCGCCGCAACCGCCGGGACTCTGGAGCAATCCGTACAGCGATCTGACGTGGGTAACCAGCGAAGGCGAAGATCGTTACCGCCGCGCCCTGTACACCTACTGGCGCCGAACCGTCCCCTATCCCTCGCTGATCGCCTTCGACGCCATGACCCGGGAGCTGTGCACGTCGCGCCGCATCCGCACCAATTCGCCGTTGCAATCGCTGATCACGCTAAACGATCCCGTGTATGTGGAAGCGGCCGTGGCGCTGGCCCGCCGCATGCAGAAAGCGGCAAGCGACGCGCCCGAAGAGCAACTCCGGGCGGGCTATCGGCTGGCGCTGCAACGGGATCCTCCCGAAGCGACGCTGGAGCCGCTGATGAGTCTCTACGAAACGGCGCTGGCCCAATACCGGGCATCTCCGGAAGACGCCGCCGCGCTGGTGCATATCAAGGAAAACGCCTTCGCCGGATACGAGGAAGCGCAGCAAACGGACTACGGCTCCGAGGCGGCGTACGCCTCCCGGGAACCGGCCTCGCAGGCAAGGGCAGGATCGGCTTCGCCCGAAGAAGGCGCCCTGACCGTCGCAGCGAACGCCATCCTCAATCTCGACGCCTTCCTGACCAAAGAATAAAGAGACCCCATGACCGATGCAGCGTACCGGGAGCGGTGTCTTGACGCGCTCCATCGCATTACCCGACGGCATTTCCTGAAAACCGCGGCGGCGGGCTTTGGCGGCCTGGCCCTGCCCGCGCTTGCCGGGTGCGGCAGCGCCGACTCCGCAAGCCGGAGCGCCGCAAGCGACATCCGGGGCTTGCACTTCGCCCCGCGCGCCAAACGGGTCATCTTCCTGCACATGGCGGGCGCGCCGTCCCAGCTCGAATTGTTCGACTACAAACCCGAACTGCATCGCCTGCATGGGCAATTGTGCCCGGAATCCCTGCTTGAGGGCAAATTTTTCCCGTTTATCAAGGGTACGCCGAAAATGCTGGGGCCGCAGGCGACCTTCGCGCAGCATGGCGAAAGCGGCGCCTGGGTTTCGGACATGCTTCCCCATTTCGCCAGAGCCGCAGACGAGGTCACCTTCCTCAAAGCGATGCATACGGACGAATTCAACCATGCGCCCGCGCAACTCTTGCTCCATACGGGCCATGCCCGACCGGGACGGCCCAGCATGGGGTCCTGGGCCCTTTACGGACTCGGCTCGGAAAACCGGAATCTGCCGGGCTTCATCGTGCTATTGTCCGGGGGCAAGCAGCCCGACGGCGGCCGCAGCGTATTCGGCAGCGGCTTCCTGCCCACCGTATACGAGGGCGTACAGTGCCGTTCGCACGGGGACCCGGTGCTCTACGTGGGCAATCCGCAAGGCATGTCCCGCGCATTGCGCCAGAAATCCATCGAAACGATCAATGCGATCAACCAGCGGGACTACGAAGAGGCGGGCGACCCCGAAACGCTGTCGCGCATGGCGCAATACGAAATGGCCTTCCGGATGCAGATGTCCGTGCCGGAAGCGATGGACATCGAACAGGAACCGCAATGGGTGCACGACCTGTACGGCACGCAGCCCGGCGCGGTATCCTATGCGAACAACTGCCTGCTGGCGCGACGCCTGATGGAACGCGGGGTGCGGTTCGTGCAATTGTTCCACTGGGGATGGGACGCGCACGGCGCCAGCGCGGCGGAAGCGCTCAACATCGGGTTCAAGGAGCGGTGCGACGAAACAGACCGGGCGACGACGGCCCTCCTGCTTGACCTCAAGCAGCGCGGCCTGCTGGAAGATACGCTCGTGGTATGGGGCGGGGAATTCGGACGTACGCCCATGCTGGAGAATCGCACCGGCGACGACAATCCCTTCGTGGGCCGGGATCACCATACGGACGCATACACCATGTGGGTCGCGGGCGGCGGCGTCAAGCGCGGATTCTCCTTTGGCGAAACAGACGAAATCGGGTACTCGGCCGTGAAGGACCGCGTACACATCCACGATTTGCAAGCCACCATTCTGCACCTGCTGGGCATGGATCACGAACGGCTCGTCTACGAGCATCAGGGCCGGGATTTTCGCCTCACGGACGTCCACGGCGAGGTGGTGCAACAAATTCTGGCATAAGGCCAGCCGGGCGCAGCAAGGGGGCCATCAAAAAAAATCGAGAGGGGTATTGACATAGGCAATCCATAATCTTATCTTGCTTGCTCCTATCCGCTATGCTCGTAGGCGAGCCTATTTTTTCGCCCCCGTGCGGCAACGCACGGGGGTTTTTCGTAGAACGGGGGCGGCCTACCGGACAAGGATCATTTTCCGCGCCAGCGTTTCTCTGCCCGCTTGCATGCGATAAACGTACAGGCCGGAAGGAAGGCCCGACGCCTCAAAGCGAACCGTATGCCGGCCCGGCGAACGCGCGCCGTCCACAAGCAAGGCGACGCGACGGCCCGTCCGGTCGAACACTTCAAGCCGTACGTATTCGGACGCGGGGAGTTCGTAGGCGATTTCCGTGGACGGATTGAAGGGGTTCGGATAATTCTGCTCCAGCGCGAAGGCGACGGGTACTTCGCGGGCGGGAGATGCTATTGACGTTACGTCCGTATCGTCTGCGATCGTCACTTCGACGGACGTCTGCGCCCCCGCCGCAAAGCCCTCCGGCAGGGTTCCGAGCGCGACGGTGAATGTTTCGTCGTCCGTGTCGTCGTCCTTCATGGTGGCGATCACGCCCGTTCCGTTCGGTTGGTTCGCTTCAATGACGATGGAAGCAAGCGCGCCGTAGTCCCCCTCTTCGGCAGCGCCTGCGGTCAGGACAAGCGGAATGGTTACGGCGCGGGAAACCCGTTGCGAAAGGCTGACCGTAACCGTCGCTTCCTCGCCTTCGGCCACGGGGATCGGAGAAACGGACAGCGTAACCTCAGGCTTGGCAGGGGGTGCCGGCGGTGGCGGCGGCGACGAACCCGTCCCGCCGGTGCCTTCGTCGTTGTCCGCGATGGTCAACGTGTGCACGCTGGCGCTGCCCACGTCATAGCCCGTCCCGCTCGTCAGCGTCAGGATGACCGTTTCGCTCGGTTCGTCCTCGCTGTCGTCGGCAATCGCCACCGGGATAATCACAGCGGACTGATTGGCGCCCACCAGAACGCTCCCGGCACCGCTGATCGCATAATCCGCGCCCCGCGCAGCCGTGCCGGACAGGCTGTAGTCTACCGTAACGTCAACAGTAGGGGCAGGACTTACATTGACCGTCACATCGTGCGTCCCTGCGCTCTCCGTCACGCTGGCCGCGGCCTGGGCGAAGGAGGCCACCGGCGTGGCGGGCGGCGGTGGGGGTGCATCGTCGTCATCGATCACCGTAACCGTTACATCCGGCAGCGACAGGTTGTTGTAATTCGCGTCCGACGAAGAAATCGCGTGGCTGATCGTAGAAGAACGGCTGTCTTCCGGGTTGTCGATGTTGTCGTCCACCCCGGCGACGGCGATTGTCTGCGCCCTATTCCAGGCATTGCTCCCGCTGGCGCTAAACGTCAGTGTCTGCGCGGCTCCGGGGGTCCCGCCCGGCGCGTTGACCGTAGCCGCTCCGGGCGTTCCAGAGGAGACGATAACCATGACGTCGTGCGCAGGCTGCGAGTTCAGGACGATAGCGTAGGTATCCGCGCCGCCGTTCTCCGCCACCGACAAACCGGATTCAGACACAACGACCCCGTGCCCGGCGTCGGTCGTCGTCACCGCAACCGGGCTAATCGTGGCGCCGTCGTAGGGGCCGCTTGCGGCGCTTGCGCTGTGGGCGATCTCGAAGGACTCGTTGTCGCCGTCGCCATCGTTTAGCGCCCGCACCGTCACCGTCTGGGCGGTGGCCCAATTGCCGGAAGAGCCATGGGTAAAGGTCAGCGTGCGCTGGTTGCCCGCCGCGCCGCTGTCGGTGTCTACCTCGACGGCGGTGGCGTCGCCGTTGGCGACCGTGATCGTGACGTCAGCCGTTGGATCGGAGGCAAGCGCCACCGTATAGGTCTTCTCCGCCGCATTCGAAGAACCCAGTTCGGTCAGGGCCAGCGCAGATTCGGAAACCGTCACGCCGCCCCCGCACGTAGCCTGGACCAGGATGCCGCGCAACGCATTGTATTCCCGCTGATCTACGGACAGCGCGTATTTTTTCTTCACATGCACAATAGTCTGGGCAAACCAGCAACGATTCTGCGCAGGAAGCCATTCCCCGGCGTCCTTGCCGCTTTTCTGGTGCCGATTCAACTGGGGCGTTGCGAGCGTAAGATTGTCAAGGTCCCGCGCAAACGTTTTCCTGGCGTCGCGATCCTCGGCGCACATGCCTGAATCGTGCGCTTCGGACGTTGCGACAATGTGTTCGATATCGCTATCCCCCAGCGACGCGAACACGGTTCCGTCATACGGGCTATACGCGCCGCCCTGTCTCTGCACGATTTGCTCCTCCACGCTCTGCGGATACGAATAATGCGACCGTTCGTAAGGAGAGCAGCGCGACTCCGGAGCCACCGTGAGGGCATTAAGATCGGCAAGCGATTGCGCCTCGACGACGCCCGCCAGCATGCAAGCCGCAACCATCAGGCATCGGAATTTCATCAGGAATCGGGGGAAGGTGCAGGCAAAACCGTTGCGCGCGCCCCCGCCCTGGATCGCTCGAAATCCTTGCAAAACGCAGAAACCGCCGGACAAGAATCAAGGCCCGATCCAAGCTCAATCTAAACGGAGGCCCTGAAAAAGTAACATTTCCGTTACATTTTTGCTAATGGATGGGGGGTTTCCTCCCCTCCTCCCATAATTTTCAACATTCCCCGCGCAGTATATCGACCGGCTGGATTGTATCCAGGCCCGCTTGCTTCAGCAGCGCATCTGCATTCCGGTCAGGGTCTGCCAACTGGATGAGTTCCCGGAGCTTGTTCCGGGTAATTTCCTCGCGTCGCAGCGCCTCCATGCCCAGCGAAAGAAACCGCGAATGAAACCGATTCCTTTCGGCCTCATGATCTAGTTCGGGAAGGCCAAGAATTTCGCTTATCGCGCGACCGCGACCCGCTTGGTCTTCGGCGGCCAGCGTCGTTCGTTCGGTCTCGTTAATCATGCGAATATCTTTCAGACGATACAGCATGGCGGCGCGACTCACGCCAAAGTGATGGGAAATCCGGACCAAGTCATGCATTTGAATATCCTGGCTTCCCGGTTCCATGCGCCCCTCTGCATGCAGAGCGACCTCCCCATCATATACATCCATCCGGGCCCGGCTGGGACGCCCTTTGGCAAGACCGTATACAAAAGATCGAACAGCCCCCTCGGGCATCAGGAAAGCCGCCGCAAACGCATTGGCGCGGACCTCGTTCAGATTGGCGCGGTCGCTCGAACGGCTCAGCATACCGCGGATTTCACGGTCAAAAAGTACATGGGCATACTCGTGCGCGCACGAAAAACGTCGTCGCAAAACATGGTGCCGACGATTGACCGCGACCAATATGCCATGCCGGGCGTCGATCAGGGTCAATCCGGATATATCGTCGGGTAAATCCACCTGCGCCGTGCGAATCCTCTGGCTTTCCAGAAGATCGACCACATCCGGCAGCGGCGCAGCGCCCAGGTTGAGGCGATGACGCTCTTTCGCCGCTACGCTCCCGCCCTGCTGCACTGCATCCCATTTGGAATCCGGGGCCGGAACTGGATAAATCGGAATCGTAGCCAACCCGCGATCCAGTCCGAGGCGACGCTCCAGATTGGTGATCTCGCGTCCCAGGGTAATGCATTGACGCAGGGAATCCAGAACGCCTGCATCCATCGCAACGCCCGGTTGCCGCCTGAAAAGCGCCATGACCGTTTCTCCCTCCGACAAATCCTCTTCCAGAAAATCCTGAATGTCTCGTCCGTAGAGATGCGCGAGCCGATACAACTCCAGGCTCGACACCCCGCGGCGACCCTGTTCCATTTGGGAAATGGCCGCACGGGAAAGTTCGAGGCAGTCGGCCACCTCGTCCTGAGTCATCTGGCAAGATTCACGCGCCGCCCGAAGTCGGCGGGCAAGCTCGCCCTGGGTAATAGCCACGGTATTTTGAACTCGATTACATGATCCAGACACAACGCCCAAGCCTCCTGCATGATACAAAATAAATCTAAAAATGTCAAATAATGGATTTTATGAATTTATTTCTATCTTTTTTGACAACCATATCCCCCGCAAACCTCCCGCCCGGCTCCCATCGTTCCAACTCCCGTCCCTATATTTGGAGCGACCCGTCATCCATATCGAAACGCCATGAACAGCAATCGACTTGCGGCCCCGCTTCGCCGCCCGCATCGCAAGACGGCAAGAAACGTCTTCGCCGCCGCGCTGGTAGCGACCCTCCTGTGGGCCGCCGGATGCGCCCGCCCGCCCGCACCCACCCCCGTCGCCGAAAAACCGACGGCCACGCCGGTCGAAGCGCGAAATGGCATGGTCGTTTCCGCCAAGATCGAGGCGTCCGAAGCGGGCATAGCCGTCCTGAAACAAGGCGGCAATGCGATAGACGCTGCGGTGGCTACGGGATTTGCGCTGGCGGTTACATATCCTCCGGCGGGAAACCTGGGCGGCGGAGGCTTCATGGTGATCCGGTTCGCGGACGGAGAAAGCGCGGCGGCAAGCCATGCGGAAACCGCCGGGAGCGCGGCGGACCAACCTTCCCTTCCGCCCGTAACCACCATCGACTACCGCGAAAAAGCGCCCACCGCCGCCCACCGGGATATGTATCTGGACGACGCAGGAGAAGCCATCCCCGCGTTGAGCCGGCTGGGGTATCTCGCCTCGGGCGTACCCGGTTCCCCGGCGGGGCTCGTCCTGGCGCACGAAAAATATGGCCGCCTGCCCCTTGCCGACGTGATGGCGCCCGCCATCCGCCTTGCGGAAGAAGGATTCCTGTTGAGCGCGCGCGACGCAGCGAGCCTGAACGCACAGCGCGACGCCTTTGCGCAGTTCGAAAGCACCGCAAAATATTTCACGAAATCGGGCCCCCATGCGCGCTATGCAGGCGGAGAGCGCTTTGTGCAACGGGACCTTGCCGAGGCGCTTCGCCGCATTCGGGACCAGGGGCGGGCCGGTTTCTACGAGGGCGAAACCGCCAGATTGATCGCCAAAGAAATGGCGCAAGGCGGCGGATGGATCACCATGGAGGACCTGGCCGCCTACGAAGCCGTGGAGCGCCCGCCGGTTTCGGGGACGTACAGGGGCTATCGGTTCTTCGCCATGGCGCCCCCGTCTTCTGGCGGCGTGGCCCTTGCGCAACTGCTCAACGCCGTAGCCCCGCGCGACCTGCGCGAAATGGGCCATCATACGGCGGCCACGGCCCACCTGATGGGCGAGGCCATGCGCCGCGTCTACGCTGATCGGGCGCAATGGCTGGGCGATCCCGATTATTTCGACGTGCCGGTGGCCGCGCTCACGGGGAAAGAATATATGCGACGGCGCATGGCGGACTTCCGCGCGGACCGGGCAGATTCCAGCGCAGCCGTCGCGCATGGCGACCCGCTGGCCTTCGAATCCCCCGAAACCACGCATTACTCCGTGGTGGACGCGGACGGGCGAGCGGTTAGCGTAACCACCACGATCAACGGAAGTTACGGCTCGAAAGTGGTGGTGGACGGGGCCGGTTTCTTCATGAACAACGAAATGGACGATTTCTCGGCCAAGCCGGGCGCGCCCAACATGTTCGGCTTGCTCGGTTCGGAGGCGAACGCCATCGAGCCGGGCAAGCGCATGCTGTCGTCCATGACGCCCACCATCGTCGAAGACCCCTCCGGCGCCTTGTTCATGGTCATTGGATCGCCGGGCGGAGGACGCATTATTACGACGGTATTCGAGGTCATCCTGAACGTGATCGACCACGGCATGAACATCCAGGAAGCCGTCTCGGCCCCGCGGATTCACCATCAGTGGCTGCCGGATGTGTTGTACCACGAACCGCAGGCGCTTTCCCCAGCGGCGCGGCGCGGGCTGGCGCAACGAGGATGGACGCTCAGCGAAAACGGCGCCTGGGGCCGCGCGGACGGCATTGTCGCGCGACGGGACGCGGAAGGCGCGCTATTATACCAGGGCGGCGCCGACCCCCGAGGACAGGATGCGGCGGTGGGGTATTAAAATGGCCCCCGCACAGCCAAAAAAGACGCTAACCTTAATTTTTTAAGTCAGCATTTTTCAGCCTAAATAATTTAGGTTGCCCGTAAAGAAGAAATTTCGCCATATAATCGATATTTCCAAATCCCCTCACCCCAGGAACCACGGAAGCACCTGATATTCTCCGAGCGCGAAGCGTTCGTTGCCGCCGTACACCAGGACGCCGCCCTGGTTCGGATTGGAAGGAATGGAGGTCCACCAGGCGAGCGTGCGCAGTGCGTCATGTCAATTTCAACATTAAATATTTATTTTGACACGAAATATCCATCGTATTCCCTGGTCTCTCCACAATTTTCCGGAAAATTCTTGACACTCCCGGCGCCATAACGTACCCTGTCCATGCAAGCCCCCGCACCGACGCAACGCTGCGTCACACGAAATATCCGGCCCCCATGTCCCTCCAGCGCCGTCGCCCCAATGGGAAAATATGCCCCCTTAATACAGGAATACTCCTGACCCTCGGCTTGCTCCTTTGTCTGGCGCATCCCGCCGAGGCCCAGTTCATCGGGGACCGCATTCGGATAACCACCGAAAACGGCGAAAAAATCATTGGGGAATTGCAGGGGTACGACGACTCGTCTATAACGCTCCTTGCGGACTCCGCAGAGCAACGCGTCGCCTACGACGATATGGCGAAATTGCGACGGAGTTTGGGCAGGCGCTCCTATGCCAGAAAAGGCGCCTGGGCAGGCTTGGCGGCGGGCACGATGCTCGGACTGACTTGGGTAATCACTGACAGCGCTCCGGGCTTTGCTATTCCCGTATTCGGTTTGACAGGCAGCATGATCGGCTTCACCGTCAGCGCCCCATTCAAAGCAGAACAATGGGAGCGCCTGGACATTTCCGGTCATGGCAGGTCGTCCGTATTATCCCTCATTGGAATCCATGCAAAATTCGCCGGGGATCTCATGCGGATAACCAACAAAAGCGGACGAACAATAACCGGGCGCTTGCGAACATACGACGCCCGCTCCCTGACCGTTCTTGCAAATTCTACAGAACGAAGCATAGCGTATGCCGATATGCTTTCCCTGGAGCGGAGACAGGGAGTCCGACGATTTCCTGTGCAGGGCGCCCTCGCAGGTTTGGGCATTGGCGTACTTGTGGCCATGGTCGGAGTAGCATCATTCTGCGATAATACCTGCGAAGGAGGGGCCGCTATTGGGACCGCAATATTTGCATTAGGTTCAACTGCCGGCGGAACCGCGCTGGGCTTGTTTGTCGGCACATTGATACGGAAAGAAAAATGGGAACGCCTCGACATCCCCGGCCAGGAACGCGGAATGTCCGTCGCGCCGGTTATCGGGACCCATCCGAATGGGCATCTGGCCCTCGGCGCCCGCATTTCGTTGTCATTGGATCGCCGCTAAATCAAAAAAAGACGCTAACCTTAATTTTTTAAGTCAGCATTTTTCAGCCTAAATAATTTAGGTTGCCCGTAAGTAAGAAGGATTCGCCATATAGTCGATATTTTCAAAATCCCCTCACCGCAAGAACCACGGAAGCACCTGATATTCTCCGAGCGCGAAGCGTTCGTTGCCGCCGTGCACCAGTACGCCGCCCCGGTTCGGATTGGAAGGAATGGAGGTCCACCAGGCGAGCGTACGCAGCGCGTCAGAGGCCACCGTTTGCCCGGACTTGATCTCTATGGGAATCAGGCGGTCCCCGGCGTCGATCAGCATATCGATTTCGCGGCCCGCAGCGTCGCGCCAAAAGAAAAGCGGAGCGTCCCGGCGCATGGCGGCGAACGCCTTGATCAGTTCCGCCGCCACGAACGATTCCAAGATAGCCCCGCGCAACGGATGCTGCTCCAGCATGGCCCCGTCCCGAATGCCAAGCAGGGAACACGTAAGACCTGTGTCCAGAAAATGCAGCCGGGGCCGCTTGCGCAAGCGCTTGCGGTAATTGCTATGGTGCGGCGGAAGCGTGGCGGCCAGATACCCTGTCTCCAGGGCCGTAAGCCAGCGGCGGGCGGTAGGTTGGGCAACGCCCGCATCGCCAGCAAGGCTGTTCAGATTCAGTTCGGAGGCCGTCCGCGCCGCCGCAAGCCGCACGAAGGTCTCGAAAGCGCGCAGGTCCGCAACGCGCATTACCTCGCGCAGGTCGCGTTCGACATAGGTACGGAAATAATCCGCGAACCAATCGGCGGGAGGAATGCCCCGGTCGTGGACGGGCGGATAAAAACCGGCGACAAGCGTTTCCCAAAGGGTGTCGGGCGGGGGCGATCCGGCGGCTCCGCCCGGCGGCGCAGGCCGATCCAGCGTAAAGGGATCCAGCGGCGGCTGCCCCCGCAATTCGGCGAGAGAGAAGGGATACAAACGCAGCAAGGCCGTCCGGCCCGCCAGCGTTTGCGACACAGACTCCATGAGCAGAATATTCTGCGATCCGGTGACAATAAAACGCCCCGGGCGATCATCCTCGTCGACGAGCGTCTGAATATAGGACAGCAGGTCGGGCGCGCGCTGGATTTCGTCGAGGATCATGCGGTCCGCCTGCGCCAGCAAGCCGCGCGGGTCCGACAGCGCCCGTTCGCGCAGGTCGGGCGCTTCCAGCGAAACATAATGATGCTCTGGAAAAACAGCCCGGACAAGGGTTGTCTTTCCCGACTGCCGGGGGCCGGTAACGGTTACGACGGGCCAGGTTTCGGCAGCCTGTCTGAGCGCGGGAGTAAGATGTCTTTCGATCATGCCCGGTAATATAACAAATACGATAGATCATGTCAATTTCAACATTAAATATTTATTTTGACACGAAATATCCAGCGTATTCCCTGGTCTCTCCGCTATTTTTCGGAAAATTCTTGACACTCCCGGCGCCATAACGTACCCTGTCCATGCAAGCCCCCGCACCGACGCAACGCTGCGTCACACGAAATATCCGACCCCCATGTCCCCCCAGCGCCGTCGCCACAATGGGAAAACATGCCCCCCCCCCGCTTAATACAGGAATACTCCTGACGCTCGGCCTGCTCCTCTGCCTGGCGCATCCTGCCGAGGCCCAGTTTATCGGGGACCGCATTCGGGTAACCACCGAAAGCGGCGAAAAAATCACGGGGGAATTGCAGGGATACGACGACACATCCCTGACGCTCCTTGCGGACTCCGAAGAGCAACGCGTCGCCTACGACGACATGGCGAAGTTGCGACGGAGTTTGGGCAGGCGCTCGTATGCCAGAAAAGGCGCCCGGAGGGGCTTGGTCGCTGGTGCAACGATCGGCCTGCTGCCGCTAATCACTGGCGGCTTAAAGGTTGGTGAATCCTTCGCTTTTCTTCCCGTATCAAGCCTGGCAGGCAGTATGATTGGCTTCATCGTCAGCGCCCCGTTCAAGGCAGAACAATGGGAGCGCCTGGATATTCCCGCTCAGGACAGCGCGTCCGCGTTACCCCGCATTGGCGTCCATGCAAAGTCAGCCGGGGACCTCATGCGAGTAACCAGCGAAAACGGAGAAACAATAACCGGACGATTGCAAGCATACGACGCCCGCTCCCTGACCATCCTTACAGATTCGACAGAACGAAGCATAGCGTATGTCGATATGCTTTCTTTGGAAAAGAGACAGGGCATCCGGCGATATCCTGTGCAGGGCGCCCTGACAGGTTTAGGCGTTGGCGCGCTTGTGAGCATTCTCGTAGTAGCAGCAGAATGCGGTAAGGGCTGCGATGGGTACGACGGCTACGGAGCCATTCTATTTACAATAGGTACAACTACCGTCGGCACCGCGCTGGGCTTGATATTCGGCACAGTCAAAAAGACCGAAAGATGGGAACGCCTCGACATCCCCGGCCAGGAACGCGGAATGTCCGTCGCGCCGGTTATCGGGGTTCATCCGAATGGCCGCCTGGCCCTCGGCGCCCGCATTTCGTTCTGAAGCCGAAACGCCCTACGGTTGCGCCATAATCCAGTCCACGAACAGCACGGGCGACGCAGGGCCCGGCTCGTCCGCCGCGAACACGAAATACAGGTCCGTCCTGCCGCCCGCCCCGTCCAGCGCGGCTTCGTAGGTCGCTAAACTGTTCTCGCTCGCAATCGGGGCGTCGAACGAAGCCAGCGCTTCCCCGTCCGGCGAGCCTGCGCGAACCTCCAGCCGCCCGCCGGTCGTCGTCCCCGCCACGGTTCCGATTCGGGCGGCGAGCGAACGCACGCCGGCAAGGTCTATATCCCGAAAAACAAGATACCCCCCGTCGCGGCCAAACACGACTTCGTCCGCCGCGCCCTCTTCGTACAACGGTTCCGGCGCAGGAAACGCCTGCGCTTCTTCGGCTTCGTCGAAACGCTCCGCCTGCAACCTCGGATGCCGCAGCGAGGCCATGCTTCGCCCGGTAAGGCGCGGCGCGTTCTCCGCCCCCCGATCCGTGTACGACGCCATCATAAAGTAGCGCCCTTCGTCCTCGTCCGCCTGGTGCCGGTCCGTAACGTACGCGCCCCGCAGCGGCAGGCCCGCCTCCTGCGCGGCGCCATCGTCCAGCCCCAGGATGAAATCCGCCATCCGGTTCGCTTCCTCGGCGGAAACGTGCGGATGCGGCGCCATCGCCCGCTCTCCCCAGACGCCCATGCCGCCCTCGACGATTTTTTCCGCAAGGTACGCCCGCGTAGCCTCGTCGCGCGGATACCTTTGGGCCACCGCCGCAAAAGCCGGCCCGATGGACGCCGCTTCCTGAAGATGGCACGCGCCGCAATTATACTGTTCGAGCAGCGTTTGCCCGATCAGCGCCTCCGCGCGCTCCAGCGCCGCCTGATGTCCCTGGGCCTGCACGGTCAAATCCGCGCCGCGCGCAAGATAATCAATGGTAAACGCCACCTCCCCGGCAGCGATTTCCCCATCTTCCGGGTCCGTTACGACCACGGCGTATTCGATAGCCCGGTCGTCCCAGAAGAACGTCTGATTGCCGGGAAATGCAATACGCACTTCCGGTATGGTATTGCCCACGAGAATATCGAGGGTCTCCGCGCTCGTTAATCCCTCGCTATCGGTTACGGAAAGCGTCACTGCATAGGTCCCCGGCTCCGCGAACGAATAGACCGCCTCCTCGCCCAGGATATCCTCCGCGTCTCCTTCGCGACGCCAGGCGTACGCAACGTCGTCCCCGTCCGGGTCGAACGAATCGTCGGCGGACAGCGTGACGGTAAGCGGAGCGGCGCCCACAGGGCGGTCCGCCGAAATGCGCGCCCTGGGCGGACGATTATGGACCGCGTAATCGATGCGAAACAGGCGGGCGTCCGTATTATGCCCATACCAGGTTTCGCCATACTCCAGCATGTAGAGCGCCCCGTCGGGACCAAAGAGCATGTCTATCGGATTGGCGAAGCCGGTCGTCGGCATGAACTCCTCCATGGCTACGTAATTCCCCGCTTCGTCCATCGTAACCGCCAGGATCCAGTCCCGCATCCAGTCGTAGATGAACAGTTTCCCGTCGTAATAGCACGGGAATTTCCGGTCGGATTCGGGGTAATCGTCGTAGTAATAGACGGGTCCCGCCATGGCGTTGCGTCCCCCTTCGCCGGTAAGCGGAAATTCTTCGGACGGACCGTACGGATACCAGATGAAAGCCGGTTGCGCGGGCGGAAGCGCCGCCAGCCCCGCGTTGTTGGGAGAATCGTTTACGGGCGCGGCGGGGTCGAAGGGCAAGCCCGCCGCTTCCGCCTCGAAGTCGTAATCGCGATAGGGCTTGTTGTCCCCCACGAAGTGCGGCCAGCCGAAATTGCCCGCCGCGCGCGCCTGATTCACTTCGTCGTGCCCCATGGGACCTCGCTCGGCGGACGGCTCGCCCGCGTCGGGGCCAACCTCTCCCCAGTACAAATACCCTGTCCTGTGGTCGATGGAAATGCGGAACGGATTTCGATTCCCCATCACGTAAATTTCGGGACGCCCCTGGATGGCGCGGTCTGCGAAGAGATTGCCTTCCGGGATGTCGTACGTTCCGTCGTCGTTCGGCAGAATCCGCAATATCTTCCCGCGCAAGTCCATGGTGTTGGCGGAAGACCCCTGCGCATCCCACGCCTTGCGCCCCGCCCGTTCGTCGATGGGCGCAAAACCGTCTGAAGCGAACGGATTCGTATTGTCCCCGACAGACAGGAACAGATGGCCTTCGGGGCCGAATTCAAGCGAGCCGCCTACGTGGCAACATTCCTCGCGCTGCACGGGAATCTCCAGTAGGACGCGCTCGGACGCCCGGTCCAGCCCGGAATCGTCGAGCGCGAAGCGAGCCAGCCGTATCACGGCGGTATCCGGAGCGGAATACGTAAAATAAACCCACCGGTTCGTTGCATGGTCGGGATCGAGAGCCACCCCGATCAGTCCTTCTTCGAACCCTGTGAATACGTCTATTTCGGCGAGGGTTTCGGTGCGGGCCGTCTGCGGATCGTACACTTTTACGGCGCCTCGCCGCTCGACGAAAAGTATGCGGCCGTCGTCGAACATATCCAGTTCCATCGGCTCGAAGAGTCCCTGGTCCAGAATCACTTTCGTAAACCGGTCAGCGGAGGGACGGGCGGACGGATCCGCGCGATGGCCCGGGCGGGCGCACCCCGTAAACAAAACGATCCATGCCAACGCCAGTATACATGTTGTTCTGCGCATTACGCCAAAACCGGGATTTGCGAGAGAAACAGGGAGTAGCAACGGCCAAGTAGCGCATCTGCCGATTGCGCGCATAAGAATACGCATCGGGCGCCTGCCGGTCAAGCCGATTCCTGGATCGATCCGTGCTATTCAACCGTCCGTGCAGTAGATTCGCAGACCGCCTTGCCACAACAGCGTTATATTCCTTCGCCACATAGCCCGATGGACGCCATGCTCCTTGCCCCGCTCGACTGGATTCTCATAGCAGGATATTTCGCCCTGTCGTTCGGCATCGCCGCGTATTATTTCCGGCGCGCCGGGCGCAGCACCTCGGATTTCTTCCTGTCGGGCCGAAACATGCCCTGGTGGCTGGCCGGCACGTCCATGGTGGCCACCACCTTCGCCGCGGACACCCCCCTCGCCGTCACCGAACTCGTGGCCCGAAACGGAATCGCCGGGAACTGGCTGTGGTGGAACATGGCCTTTGGCGGCGTCCTGACCGTTTTCTTTTTCGCCCGCCTGTGGCGGCGCAGCGGGGTGCTTACGGATGTGGAATTCGTCGAGATGCGCTACGACGGCAAGGCCGCCGCCGTGCTGCGCGGCGTCAAAGCCCTCTATTTCGGGCTTGTGCTCAACGGCATTATCATGGGGTGGGTGGCCCTGGCCATGGAAACGGTCATCGGCGTCCTGTTCCCGGGCCTGACCATTTTCGGACGCGCATCCTTCCCTGTCCTCGGCACCGAAATCGGGGCGCCGCTCGTCGTGGTGGCCCTGCTCATGCTGCTTGTCGGCGTGTACGCGCTGCTTTCCGGGCTGTGGGGCGTCGTCGTCACCGATGCGTTCCAGTTCGTTATCGCCATCGGCGGCAGCATTATTCTTGCCGCGTTCGTGCTGGATATGCCTGAGGTGGGGGGCATGGCGGGCCTGATGGGCGCCCTGCCGGAATCGACCTTCCGCATGTTGCCCACCCTCGGAAACGCAGCGGAAGGCGGGGCCGTGCTGGCGCTCACCGCCGTAAGTTTCTTCGCGTACGTCGGGGTGCAATGGTGGTCGAGCTGGTATCCGGGGGCCGAACCCGGCGGCGGAGGCTATGTGGCCCAGCGCATGATGAGCGCAAAAGACGAAAAGCATTCCCTCTTCGCCACGCTCTGGTTTACCGTGGCGCATTATTGCCTGCGGCCCTGGCCCTGGATTATCGTGGCCCTTGCCGCCCTCGTGCTCTATCCCGATCTGGACGACCCGCGCGAAGGGTTCGTCCTGGCGATGCGCGACGTGCTTCCATCCGGTTTTCTCGGCCTGATGCTGGCCGCTTTTCTGGCCGCCTTCATGAGCACGATCTCTACGCAACTGAACTGGGGAACGTCTTATCTCGTGAACGACTTCTGGAGACGGTTCGTCAAGCCGAACGCCAGCGAGAAACACTACGTCCTTGCGTCCCGCGTCCTGACGTTCGCCCTGAGCGTCGCAGCGGTCTTCATCGCTGCGAACCTGCAGTCCGTAAGCGAGGCCTGGGCGCTGCTCATTACGGCTTCCAGCGGCCTCGGGCTGGTCCTGATTTTGCGCTGGTACTGGTGGCGAATCAACGCATGGAGCGAACTGGCCGCTACGCTGTCCCCGCTTTTCCTGCTTGGCCTTGCGCTTTTCCTGGGCCTGTTCGGGATCGAACTTCCCGGCCTCGAAGCCGGGTTCCCCAACGACCTGTTCGCCGTCGCCGCGTTCACCACAGCGGTATGGGTAACGGCTACGCTCTTCACCCGGCCCGCGCGCGACGAAACGCTGGACCGGTTCTACCGGCGCGTTCATCCCGGAGGGCCCGGCTGGAAGCCTGTCGCCGCCCGCAATCCGGACGTGCTGCAGGACACAGGCATGGCGCGGCTCGCAGGCGATTGCGTGGCGGGAGTCGTCCTGGTCTATTCCGCCCTGTTCGGCGTCGGACACTTGCTGATGGGCAGAACCGGATGGCTGCTTGTTTGCTTGTGCGGGATCGCCGCGTCCGGCGCCTTCCTGTGGACAAGCCTCAAGCGCCTGAATTCGTCCGCCGCGCCCGAGGCGGGCGCCTGATCGTTTCGTTTGCCGCCGCAGGGCCATGCGTCTGCTTGTCATCGTCAACGTATTCGAACCGGACCTGGGAGGCGGCGTACTCTTCAGCGACCTGTGCTACGGGCTGGCCGAGCGCGGTTTCGAGGTAACGGTGCGGTGCGCGGCGTCCTACTATCCCGAATGGCGCGACAAATCGGGCGAAAACGGCTGGCGCATCCGATCCGAAACGCGGCGGGGCGTACGCATCGAGCGGTTTGGGCTGTACATTCCCCGAAACCCGCAGGCGCTCGGCGAACGGCTGCTCTACGAAGGGTCTTTTTGCGCCTCGCTCATGCGCCGCCTGCCCCGCCGCGGCGACTACGACGCGCTGATGGTCTTTTGCCCCCTGCTGGGCGCGGTGGCGTACGCCGCCGCCTGCCGCCGAAAAACCGGCCTGCCCCTGTGGCTGAACGTGCAGGATTTGCCCGCCGAAGCAGCGCAAGCCGGGGGCATCGGGCGGGGACGCTGGATGGTTCGGCTGCAAGACGCGCTCTTCAACGAGGCCGATGCGTGGAGCACGATTTCTCCCGCCATGGTCGAACGGCTGAAGCCCCGAAGGCGGCGCAATCAACCGATCCGCTACCTGCCGAACTGGCTGCACGCATCGCTGGCCCGCCACCTGACTCCCGCGCCGAAGACCAAAAGCCCCGCCTCGCCGCCGCGCCTCCTGTATTCCGGGAATCTGGGTACGAAACAGCATTTGCTCGAACTGTGCCGCATCCTGCACCAGAGCGACGCTCCGTTCGCATTCCGAATCCAGGCCGAGGGCAGCGGCGCCGGCGCGCTGCGGAAATGGGCGGACGAGACGGGCGACCAGCGGTTCGACGTGCGCGGCCTGTCGGACGAGCAGGAACTGGCCCGGGCGCTTCGCGAAGCAGATTTCGCAGTCATTCCGGAACGGCCGGAGACAGGCGGCTCTTTCCTCCCTTCCAAGCTGATCCCGGCGCTTGCAAGCGGCACGCCCGTCCTCGCCGTTTGCGACGCGGACAGCCCGCTGGGCGCGGAAATGACTGCGCACCGCCCGGGACCGCTATACGCATGGCCCGAGGCGAAAAACCTGCCCGCCCTGCTCGCATCCATAGACAAGGAAGAATACGCCGCATGGCAGGCGAACGCAGCGGCGCGCGCGGCGTTCTACGACCGCGAGCGGGTGCTGGACCAGTACGCGGAAGCGCTCCGGCGCCTGCGAAAACGCTAAGTATACGCCGATCAAAACCACATCGCGCGAAACAGCGGCGGAACGATATCCGGCCCTGCGCATACTTTCCCCGTTATGAATGAACTGATCGTTGCGGGAGACCGCGTTCTCATCGCTCCCGAAGAGGGCGAAACGCAAACGGAAGCCGGCCTGGTGCTTCCCGCGTCTGTGGCCGAGCGCCAGGACGTCCGGATGGGCCGGGTCGAAAAAACAGGGCCGGGCTATGTGATGCCGAACCCCGACTACACCGGCGAACCCTGGAGCGCCAACCGCGACTCGGTGCGCTACCTGCCCTTGCAGGCGGAGCCGGGCGATCATGCCTTCTTTCTCAAAAAAGAAGCGATCGAAATCAAGTTCAACGGGCGGGATTATCTCATCATTCCCCACGCGGCCATCCTGGCCCTGGTGCGCCCGCAAGCCGAGGACCTTTCCGGGGACATCGAGCAGATCGATATCGAAGACCTGCTCCGGTAGGCGCGCCTGCCTTCACACTCCGCACCAGTACGTCTCGATCCCCATGGCTGCGAACGCCGCCGTCTTGGCGGCAAGCGCCCGGTCCGCATCCTCCGCCGAGGGCGCGTACGCCACCTGGATATGGTTCGATTTGTGGCGGGCCATCATCTGATCCCGCGTCACCCCGTGCAGCGCGGCGTGCATAATGGGCCATTGCGAGGTCGTAGCCCGCCATCGGCGCTCCGTTTCCTCCTCCGGCAAAGCCACAACGGTCGCCCGGCCCAGGTCCGCCTTGAGGCGATCCGCTTCCACGAAAAGGCGACTCCATACGATCTCGCCGGGCTTGCTGACCCCCTTCACCGAGCCCCCGCCGAGCCGAAAATACATGGGCGGCTGCCGCTCGCTGGACGCGCCCGCGTATCCCCCAACGAAATGCTTCGGAGGCGCGGCGCCGGAAATCTCGAAAACCCACACATATTCGTCGCCGTACGGAGCGCCCCATCGGACGTCGTGCAACGTCGTTTCGGGATCGTAGCCCAGCGCGTTCCATACGCGGTGCGTCACCAGCGCATCCACGCCGGCGCATTCGTCTACTTCGTTGAAATGCGGCAGGGCGCGGCCAGGAAAGAGTTCGCGGCGCCCGTCGCGGGCGTAGGCGGGCGGGCGTTCCGTATTGTTCAGAAGCCCCTCGGCCAGGTCCGAAGCCGGTAGCAAATCCTTCAGCCCCTGCTGATACTGAATGCCGATGGCGTCGCACCCGAAATCGTCCGCCAGGCGCAGCGCAGCGATATACGTCTTGAGTTGCAGGCCAATCTGCTCGTCGGTGAGGTCCGCGGCGGGGTCCGGGCCGGTCCGAAACGTCATGCCTCGCCTCTCGAGCCACGCCCGGCACCGGTCCGCCTCGTCGTCGGCAACGCGCAACGTTTCGTAATACAGGGCGCTTTGACTCAGGCGCTCCTTGAAAATGCCTGTCGCATGGAGCAAATGGTCCGGGACGATGGCGTTATACATCCCCATGCACCCTTCGTCGAATACGCCCAGGATGGCTTTGCGGCGGGCAAGGTCGCGGGCGACGCGCTGCCCGACGGACGCGGCGACGGCGTTTTCGGAAAGGTCGGGGGACGGGCGGACATGGCTCGTATCGTGCGTCAGGGCGCCGTCCGCAAGCCAGCGGCGCAACGGGTCCATGAAACCGGGGTCGGTCGCTTCTTCGCCCCAAAGCGTCGAATACGGAACGCCCGCCTTGGCCAGGCTGCCGTTGAGATTCAGCATGCCCACCAGGCCGGGCCACTGTCCGCTCCAGTTGGCCACCGTCAGAATGGGTCCCTTGTGCGTAGTCAAGCCCGGCAATACGTGATGGGAATATTGCCAGGCCGCGCAGGCCACCATAAGCGGGCGCTCCGGGTCCATTTCCGCGAATATTTCCAGCCCCCTCCGCTGGCTGTCCAGGAAACCATGCCCTTTGGCCGCATCGAAGGCGGGCCTTCTGTCCACGGCGTATCCCATTGATTCCGCGGCCCGGACGAGCGCGGTTTCAAGGGCCTCTTGCGCGGGCCAGCACATCCTGTTGGCCGCAAGCCGCAGGTCTCCGCTGGCTGTCAGGTACAGGGTTTTGTTGCGCATGAAATCCGTGCGTGCGAAGCGAAACGGGAATCTTATCCGGTCCTTCCGAGGGATGCGTCCTTGCCGCCGTACGCATCGCTCAGCGACATGTACAACGCGCCGGAATGCGGACCGCGCATGGCCTCGCCCAGCGCCCCGGCCAGAACGGTCAAGGTCAGGGAAACATGCACGTTGCCCCGAACCAGCGTAATCGCTTCCTCGATGACCGACGCCATGGCTTCGACGTCGGCCCGGGGAAGCGCGGCGACGAAATCGGCGATGGCGCGGGTCTGGTCCACGTTGACGAGCGGAGCCGCCTCGCCCATGGTTCGGTAGAGCATCAGGTCGCGAATCCATCGAAGGAGCAGCTCCAGCACATGGCCAACCCGGTCGCGCCCGAATCGTCCGATCCGCTCCACGATATCGGTTATCGCCCCCACGTTCCGAGTGTACGCGGCCCGGGCAAACTCCAGCACCAGCGCGCGCAGGGCGCGCAAATCCTCGTTCTGCGCAAGGTCGATCCCTGCGGCGTAGGATCCGTCCGCCATCCGCGCAAGCGTGGCGGCGGACGCCGGGTCTACGCCTTCCCGCTCGATGAGCGCCTGCGCAATAGCTTCCGGCGGCAGCGGATCGAACCGCAGACGACGGCAGCGGGAAAGAATGGTGGGGAGAATACGGTCCGGCCGGCTGGTGGCGAGAATGAAAACGGTCTTCGGCGGCGGCTCCTCCAGCATTTTCAGAAACATATTGGCGGCGTCCGTACGCAAATATTCCGCGTCGCTGACGACCGCCACTTTATACCCTCCCTCCACGGACTGAAAACTCATGGCCCGGCACATATCCTCCTGAACGCGCGCGACGGTGTAGAGCGCCTGTTTGTTGGAGGATCGGGATGGATCGTCCAGAGAGGGCCGACGCACGAAATCCACGGCGGCGTAGGGATTCTGCCCAATGAGCCGGATGCGCTCGGCTACGTCCGAGGGATCGGCGTCCGACGGATGCGGCATCAGAAGATGCAGGTCGGGGTGAACCATCCGGTCTACCTTGACGCAGGGCGAACAGGCGCCGCATCCCTCCTCGCCGCCCCGTTCGCAAAGCAGCGCTTTTCCGTACGCGATCGCCGCAGCCCGCTTGCCGACGCCCTCTGGACCGTAAAACAGCCAGGCATGGGCTATCCGGTCCGCGGATATGGTGCGGCGCAGCGCAGTCAGGGCGCGCTGCTGGCCAATGACGGAAGTCCAGGACATGACGGCCAGGATTAAAGTGATCGCCGCGAGAACGACAGCGAGGCGGGCGGCGGGCGCAATCCAATGTACGAAGCGAACCGATACGCAGCGCAGGCTATGCGGCGCCCCGAACTCTTTTCGGGACAGGTCGTATAACGTGTCCGCTTTATTTGCGTAAATCCTGGCGCGGTAGCTCAGCAGGTTAGAGCGTACGACTCATAATCGTAAGGTCGAGAGTTCGAGTCTCTCCCGCGCCACGGTAGTTTGATTGGGTAGATCAATGGTCTGGGTTGTTTAGATTTTGTCCCTCGGCATCCCGATAAACCTACCTCGCCGCTCTGGAATTGCCTGAATGTCTATGGGTCCCAATGCGAAGTACTGCCAGGCCTGAAATAATGCCAGACAGGCCTTCGTAAATGTGTTGCTCCCAACCCGGCCAGCGCCACAAAAGCGCTACGGAAAGACCAATCACGATCGCTGACAGGCTCACGCGCAATGAAGGCTTCCAGCCCAGGCAGCGTGCGATCAGCAGCGGCGCAAACGCGCTGGCCAGGGCCGACCAGGCCATGATGACCAGGCTGAATACGCTCTGGCTGTTGATCATTGCGAGGCCCAGCGCCGCCGCCGTGATGACAATAGTCGTTCCCCTGATGAGCAGCGTACGCTGCATCCGACGGGGCAGCAGGTCGTGCGTTATCGCGGCAGAGCAACTCAGTATCAGCGAATCCGCCGTGGACATGGCGGCGGCGAAGATACCGGCCAGAACCAGCCCCACCAGAGCCGGGTTTAACAAATCCACGGCCATGATTGGCAACGCCAATTCGGCATCGAAAGCAGGGACGTCGCTCAGGTAAATACGCGAAAGGAGCCCCACGCAGGTGGCCAGAAAGTGGAAGGCGGCGAACCACAGGTAGTACCAGATTCTCGCCTGGCGCATGTGGTCGGAACTGTCCAGGGTCATAAAACGAACCATCACATGAGGCTGGCCGATCACCGACAGGCCGGCGAACATCCAGCCCAGGATGAATAGCGTCGCCCCCGCCATTCCGGGTAACAGCAGGTCGCCGGGAAACCAGTCTGTGTAACCGGGAATACTGCCCATGGCGGAGAGCGCTGCATTGAAACCGCCTAAAGATTCGGTCGCCGCGAAAAACAGTAAGCCCATGGCGACGATCATGACGGAGGATTGCGCCGCGTCTGTCCAGATGGATGCGCGAATACCGCCGGCAAAGCAGTAAACGGTGATCAGCGCGGCCCCCAATATGGCGCCGGTAGACTGTGGCCAACCGAAGAACACATGCAGCGCCTTGGAGCCTGCGACCAGTTGCGCGCTGGCGTAAGCCAACAGGAACAGCAGCGATACCGCGCCGATGACACGTTGCAGCCAGTCGTGCGGCGCCCCATACCAGTTGGCCAGAACGCCGGCATAACTTACCTCGCCGGTACGCGCCGTGGCCGCCCGCAGCCTGCTGTGAACAAAGAGAGAACTCAGGAAGTCCCCCGCGATCCAACCGAACATCAACCAGAATGCGGGGAAGCCAGTGGCATAGGTGTAGCCGATAACGCCGATGAACATGAAGCCGCTGTTGTTGGTCGCCACGGCGGAGAGTCCCACCAGCCAGGGCTTTACGCTGCTGCCAGCCAGGTAGTAGTCATGCCGGGTACCACGGCTAAGCCACGCGGAAGACACCCCGATGAGGGTGAAACACAGCAGTAAGCCGACAAAAGAAGCGATCATCTATGCCGTCTCGAACGATTTAAACGCAGGCGATGCATATGGCTTTGTCAAGGTAAACAACGATGGCAAACTGTTCCAAAAAAGGAGGAAACGGGAAGCGATAGACTTGGCTGCCCTGCGCATTCTGGCCGTTTCGGGGCAGGACCGGCGGCGCCCTTGTGCTGGACAGGCGCCCGGCCTCCGCTCAATCCCCGAACAAGGACCGCAACTGCGCGCTGCGGTACTTGAAAATCGCGTCCAGTTGTCGTCGCACGAACAGCGGGTGGGCCAGCCTGCCGAACGGATCGAACGGCAAGGCATAGTGCACCCGGTCCCGCACTTCCGTTTTCTCCCCCGCATCGGCGAAGAAATGCTTGTGATGCCAGAATTTGTAGGGCCCGAATCGCTGCTCGTCCACGAAATACCGCAGCGTATCCACGGCGGTTATTTCCGTAACCCAACCGGTCCTGAAAGGCGGAAGAGGGGTTACGGAGTATGCGATGATCATGCCGGGATATATTTCCCCGTCCGCCCCGGACGTGATCCGCATGTTGAGCCGCGGCGGGGTAATCTTCGGCAGATTATGCGGATTGGAAAAGAATGCCCAGGATTCTTCCAGCGAAACGGGCAATATCTCCGTGGTTTCGAGCGTATAGATTTTCACGGGACTTCGGTGTATTTCCTGGAACTGTACCACGCCAACCGCTCCTCGTCGGTCATGCCCGCAGTCGCCGCATCGATACGGCCCCGGGCCTCAAGCATGAACCGATTGCAATCGGATTTGTTGCGGCTTTCGTGCCCGGACTGGCGATAGCCATGTGCTGCGAACACCCTTGCTATGACCCCAAAACACCCCATCCGATCAAATAACCGTCAAATAAAAATTTCTTCATTTAAGTATTTATATATCAGATGTTTAAGAATAATTTTCCCATCCCCGAAAGGCCCGACGGCCGTTTCGCGTCAAATAAAATCGCCGATAAAACCGTGTGGAAATTTAGCCCAGCGATCATGTTCCGGTGACCTGCTCAAACCACAGGATTGCCGCTTCGCCTTCCTTCCGCGTGATCTCGTCCACGCTGCGGCTGTGGCGGATACCGTTCCGAATATCTGCGAGCTGTCCGAATCGCCTTGCAAGCACCTCTTTATTTGCGAAGCGCCCTTCAAAGCGATGCCAAAGTCCCTTATTTGTGATCGTGTCCTGCAACTCACGCAGGTCGGCATACTCAAGTTTGCCCCCGAGCGACTCGTAGTGCTCGCCGTCGAGTGCGGCATTCTTCCTCGCAGCAATCTGCAATCGCTCCCCAATCTTTTGCCGTACATGGTGCGGGAGCTGAGAGGGATCTCCGTCCAGTGTCTCGTCAATGGCGCAACGCAAAACAAGCTCGACCTTCTCGATATTTGCATCCAGTTCACGCAATTGGGGTGGGAGGTCTAGCCGTTCCTTTACCAGCAAGTCTTCAATTGCATTCTGGAGCGTACGTTGCCGCTCCGCAAGAAAGGACTCAAAGTCATTCTTCGTGAATGGGTCGGCTAACAATATCTCAATTGCCGCAGGAGAAATGAAATGTGATTCCAAGGTGGCCCGAACGCTGGATTCGCCACTGGCCGACATCAACTCGGGCAGGTACTCATTCGGCAGGCGCTCGCGAATGACGTTGCGATTGGTGTCAGCACTGAGCGGAGTACGGTTTAGGATCGTATCAATGTTCCCGTGGAGGCCGTTCTCCTTCCCCCAATTTTTAGGAACAATGTGGTGATCATCAAGATCGTCGTACTGGGAAACATTGCCGGTCATCCAGTCACGTGCGCCGTGCAGCACGAGTAGATTGAAGATACCGTTGTAGACAGAAGTGCCGCGCTTGGTTTCCCGGCGTAGGTCCAAATTCTTGAAGCGCGCCCGGAATTCCGCAATCAGGCCCGGCACCGCAGCATCATCGTCGAACCAAGCCTTTACGTCAAGGTAGTCGCGGGCACTGGTAGACTCTACCGAACCGGAGTAGCGATTGGTGAATACGCTGGCCCAGTACCAATGACGCAACTTGCGCTGGGCATCGAGTTGGCGGGGTGGAGGAAGTTCACCAAGGACTGTCTGAAGCGCCGCGAACGCAGGAAGAATCGAAACGTACGGGAGGTATTGGGACGAAATGGCGCCGAACTCCTGCGGATGACGCAGCAACTTGATCGCACTTTCAACCGCCTCAACGGCCGCATTCCAACGCCGTTCAAATTCCGAAACATCAGGAACCAATATTTCTCTTCGCAACGAGCCATCCGGCTCACGTACTTTTTTCTCTTGTCCGGGAAGCAGGTAATAGAGATATTTGGGCGAGCAATAGGCCTGACGCAGGATGGACATCACCTGAAGCAGGTAGACATTCATCCGCTCGGTATCAACGAAATCAAGGCGCGGTGCAGCCTCGCGCCATAGATGCTTGAGTTGAAGGCCCTTCGGTTTCAGCATCGCGTTGACGAGATCGAAGACATCAAGGCGAATCCCACGGCTGTTTATCTGGGTGAAAATATCACAGACCTTGTCAATATAGAGGTTGCGGTCTAGCTCGATGTAGGAGATTTGGTATTGCTCGGTAATGGTCTTGAGGTGCTGTCCGAAAGCGTCGGCATCGCTTCTACGCCGTTCCGCCTCTTGTGCCGCTCCTTCGTCGCCGTCCGCTTGAGCGGCCTTCTTCTTGTCACGCCAGTACTTCTCGTAGCCTTGGACCCAGTTCGGAAGTTCCCAGCCGCCTTGTCCAACGACCGAGACGGGGAACAGGTGATTCTCGAACTGCGCACTCGGATCCGCGAGAAGATTCACGCCTCTCTGGGTCCAATCATACATGAATGCCTCGTCATAAGCCTCCTCCATGAAGCGATCAACATGAATGAAATAGAGGAAGCGGTTCGAGCGATTAGGGAGCGGCTTGTCCGGCGCAAGGAAAACATAGTGCATCGCAGTCAGGCGCTGCTGACCATCCAGAACGATGTGCACGGGATCACCGTCGTCGGGATCGGGGTAGCCGTAAATAGCCTCGCAGGAAAGCGCGGCAAAGTTCTCTGACTTGCCCTTCCACAGGAGCAGACTGCCGATGTAGTAGTCGAGAAAAATCGACCGGACTAGATCACGGATATCCCATGGCTTCCACTCAAAATCGCGCTGGAAATCCGGGATAACGAAGCGGCCCTCGCGAAGGCGTTCGATAAGCGTCGTCAAACTGACATGGTCTGGTTTCTGGGCGTCTTTCATTGGATTATGCTCGTGAGAATCTCATCTTTTCTTGGCACAAACTGAAAGTGGTAAAAATAGCAAAACGTGTAAATCCCGCGCCATCTTCTTCAGGTCAGCCCAATCGTCGCCCTGCGTAAACATGCCGCGGCCAAGCACCTGCCCCTCGCATCCGCCATCCGGGGACCCGGCGACTTCGAAGATGATTGCCGTTTCGCTCATGGTTTCTGGCTCAATGCACCGCGCTGACCCCGCATCCGCCCGGACATTTTCGGCAACCAGGAATCGGCGTATTCTCTTGATTTGTACCACGCCCGCCCCTCGTCGGCCACGCCTTCGGTCTCCGCGTCCATGCGGGCCCATGCCTCGCGCATGAACTGAACGCAGTCGAATTTGCTTGCGGCTTCCATACCCGAATATCTCCAGAAAACGAAACCTACCGCGCTTGCTCTTTCTCCCGGGCCTTCAAGCGCTTCCACAGCGGATCGCTTTCGCGAAACGCCCGGTAATACTCGCTCAATTCCTCGTGGCTCATGTGCTTTGTTTCCTCGTAAATCCTCCTGCGCGCTTCGCGCATGAACCGAACGCAATCGAATTTCTTTTCGGCTTTCTCTGCCATGACGAACGGCCTCCGGAAATGGGCAAGTGAATAGATGCAATCCCGACGCTTCCCGCATCGGGGCGACGCTGAGCTACCGCTCCTTTCGTTGCGGCGACATCGCCGCCAACCGGGCCAGTACAGGATTCGCGTACGTCTGGTTCCGATAGAACGCCACCCTTTCCTCCGCGATCATATGTGCAGTTTCCTTCTGCAGCTGCGTACGCACTTCGCGAGTGTATTGGACGCAATCAAACTTCTTTTTCTTCGTCTCCCTGGACATGATCGATCTCCGCCGGGGTTCTGATGTCGATGGCCGGGTAACCGAGGTCCCGATTAACGCGATTGTAAGCCTGGATACGATTCCAACTCACCATATGCCTGAAGTTCCAGATTCTCAAGACGACATGCTGCAAAGACCCGACAGGAAGGATCCGTAAACAGGCGCCGATGCGCACACGCCTCTACCGCAATCCCGCCGAATCCGCGAACGGATTCACCGCGCGAACGCCCCCGTAATCCTGTCCCGCGTTCAAGTCTTCGGTATACACTGCATCGCAACCCAGGATACGCGCAGCCGCAAGGATCGCGGCGTCCCAATAGGACAGTTGAAAACGGCGGCTGATAGCCACCGCTTCGCGGAACACGTCAAGCGTGATATGCTGCACGGGGAAATGACCGATACGCTCGATAAATTGTAGCGCACGGTCCTGGGTAATCGCTCCAGGACGGCCGGGACGCGTTACCTGATGATAGAACTCCTGGAGTACCTGGACGGATAAGGCAAGATCGCCCATTTCCAACAGCCGCTGAGCCAAACGCTGCTTTTCGACTTCGTCAGGGGCCGGACTGACCGCATAGATCAGAATATTCGTATCAAGAAAGCGCATCAAACCTCTTCGCATTCGCAATCCTGGCGTTCAACAAATATCACTACACACGCCCCCCAACGCTACCCCCGCTCGTGCAGCTCCTCGCGAGGCAGGTTATCGGCGGCCTTGAAATCGGGCGAAGCGACATGGATGTCCTCAATGACCTCCGTCAACATCCGACGGCGGCGTTCGGACCCCGATGCTACAGTCTGCCCGTTATCCACCGTACCGCCAGGCGCCAAACTCCTCAAATACCCCTGCACCAGGGCGGAAACCGATGTGTCCAGTTCCGCCGCCCGGATGCGAGCGCAGCGGTAGGTCTGCTCGTCTATGGATACGGTGATGTTCTTTTTCATAGCCACAGTTTCACGGTTTCTGTGTTCTATAACATAAATCCAGGCCGGATTGTTTCCACAAAACACCCCATCCGATCAAATAACCGTCAAATAAAAATTACTTCCTATAAATATTTATATATCAAATATTTAAAGACAATTTCCTCGTCCCCGAAAGGCCCGATTGCAGTTTCGCGTCAAATAAAATCGCCGCATCCGTTCTCGGCGGGCGCCGCCCGGAAACGTATCGCCCGTCCGCAAGAAATTTGCCATAATCATGAAGAAAGCGTTAACTTGCGGACGCGAAACCCGCCCTCATCCACCCGACCTTTGCGTATCGTCATGGATTTCTCTTCGATCAACTACCTGTCCGTCCTCGTGGCGGCCTTGTCCAGCTTCGCCGTAGGCATGCTCTGGTATTCGCCCATCCTTTTCGGCGAAGCCTGGATGGAAGAAAACGAATTTACCGAAGAAGACATACAAAGCGGCGATATGGGGCTTATATACGGCACCGCCTTCTTCCTGGCTCTCGTCATCGCCTTCAACCTGGACCTGTTCCTTGGGCCGGACGCTACGTTCTACTGGGGCATGGGCGCCGGCGCGCTTGCCGGAATCGGATGGGTATGCGCCGCCATGGGCACCTCGTACCTGTTCGAGAAGAAATCCATGAAACTGTATTTCATCAATGCAGGATACCATGCCGTGAACTTCGTCGTGATGGGCGGCATCCTCGGGGCCTGGTAACCGCCCCTAGCGCTCGTCGGCAAGACGCAAAACGCCCCGCCGCAACCCGCGCGCGGCGCCTTGCCGGAAGCGATCAAAGCAGGATGCCCGCCACGCACGCCGTCATCATCGTGGCGAGCGCGCCGCCGAGCATCGCTTTGATCCCAAGCCGCGCCAGTTCTGCGCGGCGCCCCGGCGCAATGCCTCCAATCCCTCCGATCTGGATGCCTACGCTCCCGAAATTTGCGAATCCGCACAAGGCATAGGTCAAAATAAGCGTACTGCGCTCGCTAAGCGCCACGCCCGAATCCGGTTGCAGCCATTCGACCATTTGGGTATAGGCAATAAACTCGTTGAATACGATCTTGAGGCCCATCAATTCGCCGGCGTAGAGCGCATCGGCCCAGGGAATCCCCAGCAACCAGGCGATCGGGGCGAAAGCGTACCCGAAAATATTGGCCAGCGACCAGTCCCAGTGGTCGTACCCGAAAAGCCCGCCGACCCATCCGCCCGTAGCCGACAGGATCGCATCGGCCATCGCCACCAGCGCCAGCACGGCAATGAGCAGGGCCGCCACGTTCAGGGTCAGTTTCAACCCTTCGAGCGCGCCTTCGGACGCCGCATGCACCACATTGGCGTGTTTTTTCTCGACATGCACGGACACCTTGCCCATCGTGCGAGACGGTTCCGTTTCGGGAATCATCAACCGGGCAATCAAGAGGGCCGCCGGCGCCGAAATCACCGAAGCAGCCAGCAAATGCACCGCATCCACCCCAAGGCTCACGTAGGCCGCGAGCACGCCCCCGGCAATGGTAGCGAACCCGCCCACCATGAGCGCCATCAATTCAGCTTTGGTCATGCTTTCCACGTACGGCCCGACGATAAGCGGCGCCTCCGTCTGCCCCACGAAAACATTCGCCGCCGCGGACACCGTCTCCGCGCCCGAAGTACCCAACGTACGCTGCATCGCCCAGGCGCACGCCCCGATCACTTTCTGAAACAGGCCAAGGTGATACAGCACGAACATGAGCGAGGAAAAGAAAATGATGGTCGGCAACACCTTGAAAGCAAAGAAGTGGTGCGCGTATTCCTCGCCGAATACAAGGCTGGTCCCGGCGTCGACGAAACCCAGCAGGGATTCGAAAAAATAGCCCGCCGCCTGGAATACGGCGGCGCCTATCGGCGTTTTGAAAATGAAAAGCGCCAGCGCGAATTGCAAGAACAGGCCGCCTGCTACAATGCGCCAGTTTATCGACTTGTTGCGCTCGCCGACAAGCCAGGCCAATCCCATAAACACGAAAAGGCCCAGCAGGCTAATCAGGCGTTCCATGGCATACCCCAATACACGCGCCGACGCGGCTGCGGCGGCGGAACATAACATGCGAACGCATCGCCCGACGCAACCTTGCCAAAGCAGAAACCCGCGGCGCCGGGCGCAAGGACGTTAATTATCGTCCTCCTCTTCTTCGTCCTCCTCGTCCTCCGAGGCGGCCCGCATGCCTGTGATAGGCGCTTCCATGCCATAGGACACAACGTTCAGATTCCCGGAAAAAGCGTCGCCCTCCACCTGAACGTTCACCTTCATTCTGCCGAAATCAGGCGTATTGAACTCGAAATCAAGCATGGATTCCTCGAACGTAATGCCGCCCAGCGGAAGCGATTCCGAAAAACCGTCCCCGATAATCGAGCCCTCCAGCCCTTCTTCGCCGTCCGTAAACGCAATCGTGCCCTCGTACGTGGCGTCGGGCGCTTCGACGGCGTAGTCCCAGCTGCCGACCAGGGGGTGGGCCGTCCGGCCCGAACCGGCGCAACCGCTCAGAACAAGTACGCAAGCCGCAAGGCTCCAGAAAGAAACGAATCGCAGGCTTTGGGTCATGACATTTCCAGAAAATTGGGGAGAGAAACCGGAGCAGGCCGCAAGGCCCTGTTGCAAGGTAAGGTAGGATAATCCAGCGACCGGCGCAAAACAAATATGAGATGCGCCGATCCAAACCGCTTCCCTCGACGCGTCCCGCCCGCCCGCGTCATGCCCCCTCGTTGAAATACGCCAGATTCGGCGCCTTTCTGCGGCGCCGGCTTATTCCGCCGCCGTGGAATCGGGTACGGCAAGCAAGGCGCTGCCGATGTTCACCTCCAGATCGCTTCGGGCGGCGCGCAAGGCTTCGGCGCCCGCCTCCGTCACGCCACTTCGCCAAAGATATATGCTTTGCAGCGCAGGCAAATCGCGTACGCGTTCGAGCCCGGCGTCGGTCACCTGCGTACCGTACAAGTTCAGGTATTCGAGATAGTCCAGTTCGGCGAGCTGTTCGAGCGCCGCATCGCCCACCCCCGTGCCTTCGAGATGCAGGCGGACGAGATGCGGGAAACCTGCAAGCGCGGCGGCCCCGGCGTCGGTCACCCGGGTATGGCCTATATCCAGCCCTGCGATCTGCGGCGCGACGGACTGCAAGGCGGCCAGTTCGGCGTCCCCGAAATCCCCGCGCACGCTGGCCGCGGCCACATGCAAAAACGGCGCGTCCGGCGAAAGGCGCGAAACCGTCAGGCCCGCCTCGGACAACGCCGCCACCGCGTTCGTATCCGCCTGCGGCACGTCCAGCGCGAAAATGCCGGAAGGACGCTCCGCTTGCGGCAGCGACACGCGGGCAAGAAAGGTGCTGACCGCCGTGGGCGTTTCCTCGATCTCCGCCACGCGCATAGCGAACGAAGCGCCGTTTTCGATCCACCACCGGATGACTTCGGTTTCGCCCACGTCCAGCGGGGCGGCCCCGTCGGGGGGCATGACGTCCTCGTCGTAGGGCGGGAGCGTGACGCGGCGCAAGATTTCGCTTTGGGCCGGATAACCGGCGACGAAAGCAGGCCCGTCTCGCCCGCCTTCCTCGATGCCTTCGGGCGTATCGAGCCGCAAGGCCCCGCTGGACTTGTCGGGACCATGGCACGAAACGCACCGCCTGTCCAGCACGGGCTGCACCAGGTCCGCATACACGTACGCCGAATCCACATTGGCGATCAGCCCGTCGGACGCGCCGCCGGAAACCCCTAAAAGCGACTTGACCGGCGCAGGCAAATAATAGGTCAGATATCCGCTTCCGCGCGCCAGGCTGCCCCCGAAATGCCCCGCAAGCACGACCAGCGCGACCAGCCCGGCCAACGCCGTCCGATATGCCTTGCCCGGCTCCGGCAACCAGGCCGAAAAGAACGCAAGCACAAAAGCCAGCGCCGTAACCGCCAGGCCAAGCCGCAAATGCAGCGTCAACAAGCCCTCTGCATACCCCCCGGCAAGCGAAAGCATATACCCCAGCGCCACCGCCGCGAGGGAGGACAAGGCCCCCAGCAGAAGCAAAAACGGCGCGACCGGGCGCACCCGCGCCAGACTCCGGGAACGCGACCCAAGCAATTCGACCGCAGCCCCCAGAAGCAACAACGCAATCGGGAAATGCACGACGACGGGATGGAACCTGCCCAGAAAGAGGACGAACCCCGGAGCGTCGCCGCGGTCCAGCCCAAGGGTAAAAACAACAAGCGCGCCTGCCAGAAGCAGCGCAACGCCCCATATCCAGCCTTTCTTGCTCATGGGATACGCTGATTAAATCCGCAAACGCGATGCAATGGGTCGGGATAGCCCGGGCGGCGGCAGGGCCCATGGCCCAAGCGCAGGGCTGCCGTCCGCCGCGGGCGTAAGGGTCCTAAGCCTTCACGTCCTCCGCATCCACCTTGTCGTGGAACATCAGGAAGAAGAAGGCGGAAAACACAAGCATGGCGCCAGAGAACACGCCCCAGAACGAACGCCATTGCTCCGGAGAGGAAATGACGTCGGCGCTGGAAACCAGGCCCACGACGGCGCCGGAAATTTGTGCCCCGAGGAACATGCCCAAGCCGAACGTCAGGAGCACAAGCAATCCCTGAATTTGTCCGCGCACGGCGGCGGGCGTCTTCTTGTCCACGTAGATTTGCCCGGTAACAAAGAAGAAATCGTAGCACAGGCCGTGGATCAGAATGCCGAGCAGAATCATCCAGTAGACGCCGTCGACCGCCGCCCACCCGAAAAGGCCGAACCGCACGAACCAGGCCAGAATGCCGATAAACAGCATCCATTTCACGCCCAGCCGCCGGAAAAAGAACGGAATCATCAGCATGAAGAAGATTTCGGACATCTGCCCCAGCGTCATCATGCCCGCCACCCGCTCGATGCCCGCATCCGCCAGATACACGGGCGCATAGGGGAAATACGTCCCGAACCCGATGTACGCCAGCGTGGCGGACACGAGAAACACGACGAACGGCTTCGACCGGACCTGCTTCAAGGCGTCCAGCCCGGCAATCTGCCGCCAGGAAGTAGATTCGCCCCGCGCCGGCGGCGGCGTTTTGGGCAGGGTAAAGCAATACAGGCCCAGGAGAAGCGACGCGCCGCCGCCCAGGTACATGGGGGTGGCAGACGAATCCGCCCCCAGCACGAGGCTAATGACCAGGCCCGTAACAATCCATCCGATGGTCCCGAAAACGCGAATGACCGGAAATTCTTTCTCCTGATTTTCGATATGGTGAAACGCCAGCGAAGAGGTGAGGGCAAGCGTCGGGAAATAGCACAGCGTGTGCAGGGCAAGCAGGGTCAGAAAAAGCGGCGTCCCCGCAAACGCCGGCATGGCGAACATGGCGGCCCCGGCCAGCAGAAACAACGCCGCCAGCACCTTCTCCGTGTTGAAGAACCGGTCCGCCACCATCCCTACGAAGAACGGCGCCACGATACAGGCGATGGGTCCGAACGAAAACGCCAGCGGAATAGCGCCCCCCATATCGACTTCCGGGGTATTCATGTAATTGCTGAGCGTAGTAGCCCACGACCCCCAAATGAAGAACTGCACAAACATCATCAGGGCGAGGCGGAAAGTGCGAAAGAGATTCATGGAGCCGTCAGATTGAGTTCATGGATGTTGCCCGGCGTATTCTCCGGTGTACGATCAGCCAGAACGCCGCGGGCAAAAGAGCGCTCAGCAGAAAGGTCAGAGCGGGACGATCCACGCCCAAATGACCCACGAGAGCGAAAGTAAAGGCAGGCGGGGCAACTCCGCAAGCGAGCGCCCCGATAAACAAGCGACGCGGCATGGATACGATCCCCGCCATGCACGAAACCGCCTCGGGAATAATCGGGAGCCAGCGCGAAAGCACGATGATCCATGCGCCCCATCGTTCGAACAGGGCTTCTCCCCGGGCCAGTTCGTCGTCGCGCACCAGGCGCCGCGCCGCCAGGCGGCCCCACTTCGCGCAGGCAAGGAACGCAACGATCCCCCCGAGAAAAGACCCCGCGGCGCCGATCAGGCCGCCCGCCACCGGCCCATACAACATGCCCAGCGCAGTCATAACGAGGGTGGCCGGAATGGGCAACAGAATATCGGAGGCCAAAAGCAGCGCGGCGGCCAGCACGGCCCACCCCCCGAAACCGCGCAGCCAGGCCATCGTGCCGTCGATCGTAAACGCTTCCTCCACGCCGCGGCCCCACAACAAAAAGGGCAGCAGCAACAGCAGAACCAGACCGACGGAAAGTTTGACCAGGCGCATGGAGATACCATCAGGATGCTACAGGATGCTCAAGGTAATTCCACGAGAAACGCGCCCTGTATCGCAAAGTCGTCTCCCGGCGAGATATTGTCGAAGCCCGCAAGCACGGCGGCGTCGAACGAAAACGTTCCCTCGACCACGCCGGAGCGGCTAAACCGGTCGATCTGCACGTTGTCCTCCCTGCTTCCAGAGGAAGCCGCAAACCGCACCGTCCGCTCCCGGTCGTCGATCAGGCCATAGGTTCCGGCGAATTGTCCCAGCGCGAACGTGCCCGTTTTTCCGAAATTCGGCACGGAAAACTGGATGAACCGGAACGAACTGTCCGGATAGACGAACTGTCCCCAGAGCTGGAATATCTGCGCGGTCTCCATGCGCCCCGCGCCCACGCCCTCCACCCGCACGTCCCCCACCGTAGCCTCGAAAAACGGCACATTCTCCTCCTCGACCGAAACCAGACGGCATCCGCCGCAAGTCAGGGCCAGCAGGCACAACGCACAGGACCAGGAGACGCAAGCACGCATGGAAGGGCGCAAAACGCGAATAAATATCAAACGAACACGACCGTTTTGTTTTCGTGCACGATCAAGCGGTCCTCCAGGTGCCAGCGCACGGCGCGCGCAAGCACGCTGCGTTCCACGTCCCGGCCCAGGCGCTTCAAATCTTCCGGGCTTTGCCGGTGATTTACGCGCACCACATCCTGATCGATAATGGCCCCCCGGTCCAGCTCCGCCGTTACGTAATGGGCCGTCGCGCCGATGAGTTTTACGCCGCGGTCCGACGCCTGCCTATACGGATCGGCGCCGGCGAACGCGGGCAAAAACGAGTGGTGAATATTGATGATCCGGTTGACATACCGATCCACGAACGAGGCCGAGAGTATCTGCATGTACCGCGCCAGCACGATCACATCGACCTTGTTTTCCATCAACGCCAGCATGCGCGCCTCTCCCTTGTGTTTTTCGCCTTTCGCCATCGGGACATGGTGGTAGGGAATGTCGAAACGGGCTACTTCGCGCTTCAGATCGGGATGGTTGCTTATCACCATGATCGGTTTGGCGCGCCAGTCCTCCCGGTCCATCCGCCAGAGCAAATCCATCAGGACATGATCGTGCTTCGACACGAGGATCGCCATGCGCGACACGTCGGAAGCGTAACTGAGCCGCCATTTCATATCGAACTGCGCCGCGACCTCCTCCGCAAACGTTCGCTCCAGCACGGAACGCGACGCGTCCAGGCGCTGCGCCTGAAATTCCACCCGCATAAACAGCGTCCCGCCCTGATTGTCCGTGGCGTACTGGTCCAGCGCCGTGCAGTTCGCCCCATGGCGATAGAGAAATCCGGTCACCGCCGCGATAATGCCGGGACGATCCGGGCAACTGATGAGAAGTCGGGCCGTGGTTTCGGGGGAAGGCGCCATGTTGGAAACAGATAAGAAGGTACAAAAACAGAGATACCCTGCAACGCTACGCCGCAAACAGCGCAAACCGTACAAGAAAAGAAAAATCAGGGACAAAGGCGAAACGCCTGTCAGGGGCGGCGCCGGGCAAGGCGGCGGGGGCTATGGCGCAGGCGGCACAGCAGTCTCCGGGCAAAGCGATATGCGCTATGGAGCGCGCGGAATAGCCGGTTGAAAAAGGAATGCTCCTTGCCGTCCAGCCAGGCCGCAAGCCAGCGCCCATACGCCTCCAGGTCGTCAAGCGCCGCCGCCTTGTCGGGGACGTCGCCGCGCGTCTTCCTCAGCGCGTCGATTTCCGCATGATAGGCGTCCAGGGCGGTGCGGCCGTCTTCGCCGCGCGTCAGGTGGCGTTCGCGGCAATGGTCGCGCCAGCGCCGCCGCTCCGCCGCGCCAAGATCGTCCGGGAAATTCCGGGCGCGATACCGGAATACGAGTTCTGCGATGCGGGCGTCTTCGAACGGGTCCAATTGGTCTTTGGACGCGATGGCAAGGGTGGGGTCCTCGGCCCGCAAGCGCGCAAGCATATCCCGGTCCCGATCCGGCATGAATCCCGCGTACAGGGCCTCGTCCACGTCCAGCGCTTTCCGAACGCGATCCGGGCGCGGCGGCTGCGCGTAGGCCGCCAGCACGTTTTCGCGCAGCGCGGCGGCGTCTCGAAGCAAACGATAGCGCGCTTCCAGCGTGTCCCGGTCCAGGCTTAACCGGTCCAGCGCCTCGTCCGTAAGTACGCTGTACGGCGCCACGAACGGGCACCGGTTCGCCTTCACGACGAATACGGGCGAGCGCTCGCCGGGACTGAACAGTTTGTCCCGCAGCGCTTCGGCGGAAAGCCCGGCAAACCCGGACGGATCGCGCGACAGATCGAACGCGACGACAGCGTTCGGATTGTCCGGGCGGCTCCCTATCCGAAAAACCGGCGCGGCGCATCCGCTGCGCTGAAAAATCGACGCCACCCACACGAAGCGGTCCTTGTTTGCGCCGCGATGCTGCCCTCCAAAAGGATCCGCTCCCCGCATAACGGCGGCGGCTACGTTTTTGTCCCGTATGCGCAGCGCCCATTCGAACAATTTCGGCTGACTATCGCGCGCGAGGCGGGCCAGGTCGATCATGGTCCTGACGTCGGCAAGCGCCTCGTGGGCCGCTCCATGCCCGCCGATTCCGTTCGCCGCCGCAAGGTCCTGAAGGCGAAACGACGGCCGCTCGGCGCCCTCGTTCTCCTCGTCCTTGCGCACCGACCACTGGATTCCTTCCGGGCGCAGCGCATAGGCCGCCCGAAACAGGTCGATCAAGTCCCAGCGCGTGTTGCCGTCCTTCCAGTGCCAGGCATACGGGTCCAGCAGATTCCGGTAGAAGAGAAAGCGGGTATATTCATGGTCGAACCGGATGGCGTTGTACCCCACGGAACAGGTGCCGGGCTGCGAAAGCGCCGCATGAATCTTGTCTGCAAACTCCGCTTCGGAAAGGCCGCTTTTCAGACGCGACGGCCCAAAACCATGCACCATCGCCGCGCCGGGCCCCGGCAGCCGATCTGGCGCGGTACGGCAATACCAGACGAGGGGATCGCCCATCTCTTCCAGGTTCTCGTTGGTCCGCACCCCGGCGAATTGCACGGGACGGCACTGGCGAGGATGCCTGCCGGAGGTTTCATAGTCGTACCATAGAAACGACTTTGAATTTGATAAATTCATGGGATCATGCCCAAAAAATCGGGTTTTATTCAGAAAAAAGTCATCTATGCAATTTTTGCATAGAACAGGGTCTTTTTATGCAAAAAACGCATAATGGGTTGTTTTATTCGTTTTCGCCTCGCTCGCTGCGGGCGGAAGACAGCAAGGTAACGAATCGATCTGCTTGCAAATGCGGCACGAATGCCCACATGAGCCCGATGTTGGCGCGATACGCCCGGCCCGCCCGCGCAATCAACCGCTTCTGCCCCAGCCAGTTCAGGTCCCGGGTGAGGGTCTTGCGTGTCTTGCCGGCGTAACCGCGGGCCAAGGCCGGGGTTAGGAAGGGTATTTCCGCCTTGGCAACGGGTTCGGATATTCGACCGAGTTCCAGCACCAGTTCCCGCCGGCGTTGCATGGCGCTGGAACGCTTCTGCTTCGCAAACACGCCATAGATAAAGTGTTCCCACGCTATCGCAAGTTGATACCCCTGAATTTTTTGGCATTGCGCCTGCAATCCATCTACAAACCCTTGCAAGGCGTAGTGCAGGAATCCGAAAGCGTCTCCTTCGCCATCGCAGACCTGGCTTGACCGGTCCAGTTCCCGGTAGTACTGGGTCCGGGTCATATTGTAGTGGTCGCTGAGCAGGTGCGCCGAAGGAAACGGAACCCCCGCGCGAGCCTGCGCCATAAACTCCAGGAGCCGCGCCGTGCGCCCGTTGCCGTCGCCGAAGGGGTGAATCCAGGCAATGTACAAGTGGACAAGAATGGCGTGCAAAATACCCGTCGCAACCCGTTGATCGTCTTCCTCCGCAAAAAACGGGATCTCGGTTTTCTCCTCCAGCCATCCGCAAAGACGTTCCAGCAGATAGCGACAATCTTCCGGGGGCGCCGCTCGATAACTGCCCACGCCTACCGAATGCGCGCGAATCTCACCGGGAATCACGCCTTCGGCAAGATGCTCGCCCAATCCTTCAAGCACGTGCCCATTGTATTCCCGGATCAGATCCACGGTCAACCGGGGCGGATTATCCGTGTCCATAGCCGCTTCGATAACCCCGCAAGCATGCAAAATATTCGCTATCTCCTGTTGCAAATATTCCTGCGAGGAAGGCAAATCCAGCGTCCCTTCGATCTGGGCCTGCACCTGTTCTTCTGTCAGGGTATTCCCCTCGATAGCTGTCGTCGCCCGAACGCCCTTGCTGAGGTATAGCGTCTTGAACGTTTTTGCGATATCCGGGGGCAGGGCCGCTTGAGACACTTGCCTGCAAAAGGTCACGGCCTGTCCAAGCAATGTCCATAGATGGGGATGCGCCTGGTTCAAATCCAGCCGGAACGTGATCCAGGGATGCGTTCGCTCGTATTCGCGGCGGTTGGACATGGGATTGAATGCTGGTACATGCGCTATGGCGGCCCTGTCGGGCAGAAAAGTCGACAAAAACCGTATCGCTTCGGCAGCAAGGCAAAAAAGCGCCCGATACCTGGCGAAAACGGCCCGTACGGGGTAAATATAAACCCGAATTTATCGGGAATCAAGATTTATTATACTTGAAATGTCCCTTTATTTGTCTAAAAGAATGTCCCGGAGAGTGTCCAGACAGGCGTCCGGGAAGAAAACCGGGCGCGCTGGATCGCTTCCTCGACGGGCGGTAGGGGTTGAGCGCATGCACGAATTTGCATCTCTCGACTGTACACTCGACTACAACCCATCCTCTTTGACAAGCAAGGCACCAAGGCATAGGTCATATGCTGGAATTCGGGGTATACGATGTCCCTGGTTCAAGAAGAATCATCTGCTCAACCATCTCTGAAGGAGCATCGTAAAGTAATGGCTCGAAATTGGTTATCAATGCTTCCGTCATTGAATTCCTGTTTTCTTCGCTGGCGCCAACATGATAAAAATGATCTTGCTTCAGCATGTAAAATTCTGACCATAGAGCATCAATAAAGGGATTTTTTCGATATTTATTACCATACCATGTAGATAAAATGAATTTACATGATACAAGGGAAAGAAAATTTGCCAGTTTGCGTTCATTATTTTCATCCCAATTATTGAAATAATCCGAATGACGAGCAATATAAGGAGGGTCACAATAAATCATATCTTCTTCATTGATATTATTGATCGTGGTAGAAAAATCTTGACAATAAAATTCGTATTCTCCAAGATTTATAATGTTCGATATATTTTTTACCTGATTACATATTTTAGTAATGTATGCAGGCGCAAATCGATGCGGTTTACGACAAAACGGAACATTGAAACCTCCCTTTTTATTGAAACGCATTAATCCATTGAAACATGATCTATTCAGAAATAGAAAGTCAAACGGATCCCCGTATTGATTAAATCTTTCACGAACTACATAGTAATGATCTCCGTTAGAACGTAATAATTGGTCACCTTCTCTTACGAGAAACGAGCGAACAGATATGGGTGTGATCTTTTCCGCTGCGATGGCTTTGTAAAAATTAATTACATGAGGATTGGAATCGGCCAGAATTGCCTTGCCGGGGCAAATATTAAAGGCAACCACTCCTGATCCCATGAACGGCTCTACCCATCTTCCCGTAAATCTCGAGGGAGCAACGGACCGAATCCATGATACCAGTCTGGTTTTGATACCCTGGCATTTTATTGGAGGCACTATGGTACGGTAAAAATCACTCATTTTTTATTATTCCTCGGAATGATTAATATTGAATATTTTTTGTACTCGATCTTTTTCGAAAATATGCACCGTGCGAACCCAATGTGAAACCATTACATAGCCATGGTTTTTGGAGATTTCGATATGTCGTTTTGAAATCCAAGGCAAATTTTAAAGATATGTTTTCTTTGTGTACGAACGATACATCAGGATAATAATTTTGTTTTTCAGCTAATATGATAGCAAATCCGTATTCCTCCGCAAATGCGGATAGTTTTGGCAAAAGATGTATCTCCAATATCTTGGAGACAATCTTGGTATCTGAAGAAATCGTATAGACATTCTTGAACACATCTATAAATCCCTTGACTGTCCACTGACCATCCTCCGTGCTCACATAACACGTGAGCACATCTGCCAGTTCTCGTAAGGCGCCTTCGAATTTTTCTTTAGATATCATGGCATCCTCCCTACTCCGCCGCCTTCGCTACTTCGTCCTGCACATGGCGGGGCATCGCTTCGTAGTGACTGAACGCGGCATGGTGAATCCCGCGCCCCTGCGTCATGGACCGCAGCGAGGTGGAATAGCGGTACAATTCCGCCTCGGGAACTTGCACGATGATCTTCTGGAACACGCCCTCGGCCTCAATGCCTTGTATACGGCCCCGACGGGTGTTCATATCCCCCATCACATCGCCCACGAAACTCTCGGGAACCGTAATGGTCACGTCGTGAATCGGCTCCAGAATGACCGGCGAAGCCGACCGGAACGCATCGCGGAAACACATGCGCCCGGCCGTCTTGAAGGCCGCGTCGTTGGAATCGACCGGGTGCATTCCCCCATCGTATACGACGACCCGGCAGTGTCCCACCGGATACCGCGCGATAGGACCGTCCTGCGTGGCTTCGAGCACCCCCTTCTGGATGGCGCCGAAAAAGCGCCGCATGTCGATGACGCCGCCCACGATGGCGTCGATAAAGTGAATCTTCGATCCCCAGGCCGTTTCGACCTCGGATTGGCCCCGGACGGTAATGTCCGAAGGCGGCTGGAAGTCCCCGTCGAGCGGCTCGACCAGTATGGAAATATCCGCGAACTGCCCGGCGCCGCCCGTCTGCTTCTTGTGCCGGTAACTGGACCGGGCCTGCTGCGTGATCGTTTCCCGATACGCCACGCGCGGCTTGGAAAACACGATGCCCACGCCAAAACGGTTCGACAGGCGGTATTTCACAACCTGCAAATGCATTTCGCCCTGCCCCCCCAGCGTCATCTGCCGCAAGTGGGGATCGTGCACCACGACCAGCGACGGGTCTTCTTCGCGAATTTGATGAATGCCCTGGGCAAGACGGTCTTCTTCGCCCTCGTTTTCCGGGCTGATCGCCGCCCGGTAGCGCGGTTCGGGAAACGCGATCGGCTCGATCGACACGTTCGAACCCTTCGGGCGCAACGTGTTGTTCGTGTGCGAATTCTTGAGTTTCACCACCGCGCCAAGGTCCCCGGCGACCATTTTCTGCAAGGGATCCCGTTCGCGCCCGTTGATGGCGAACAGTTGTCCAAGCCGCTCGGTCGTCCCGGTCTGCGCGTTTTCCAGATCCATGCCCTGGGCCAGCGTGCCGGAATACACGCGCAGGAACGAATAGTCCCCCACATGCTGCTCGGCCATCGTTTTGTAGATAAGCGCGGCGGGCGGCCCGGATGGATCGGCTTGCACGGATTCGCCGGAATCGCTTTGCGCCGGCGAAGGCAATACATTGGCGATAAAGCTCATCAGGCGGGAAACGCCCACCGCTTCGGTCGCCGACGTTACGAAAATGGGGAAAAGTTGCCGATGCAGCATGGCTTCGCGCAAACCAGCCCGCATCTCCTCCTCGCTGAGTTCGCCTTTCTCGAAATACAGGTCCATGAGCCCCTCGTCGTTCTCTGCAATATCCTCTATGAGCGTCGTGTGCAACGCCTCGGCCTCGTCGCGGAACGCTTCGTCGATATCGCCGATCACCGGATCCGTTTGGCCTTCCGGGAAGGTAAGTTGCTTCATGAGCAACACGTCGATGATCGCCCGCGTACCGCCGCCGACAGGAAGTTGCACCAGGGTCGCCCCGTTCCCGAAGCGCTCCTTCATTTGCGCCACGAGCGCCCGGAAATCCGCATCGCCCTTGTCCAGATGATTGATCGCGAACATGGACGGTTTGCCGATTTCTTCCGCATAATTCCAGGCCAGTTCCGTTCCTACCTGTACGCCTTCGACGGCGTTCATCACGAAAACGGCCGTATCGGCCACCTTCAGCGACGAGATCACTTCGCCTACGAAATCGGGATAGCCGGGCGTATCAAGCACATTGATCTTGTGGCCTTTCCACTCGGCGTGCAGGAGCGAGGCGAAGATCGACATCTGCCGTTCGTGCTCGCTGGGATGAAAATCGGAAACGGTGCTGTGGGCTTCTATCCCGCCCATGCGCCGCAGGGCACCGCTTGCAAGCAGCATGGCTTCTGCCAGCATCGTTTTGCCGCTGCCCTGGTGTCCAACCAGCGCCACATTGCGGATATGATCGGCGTCGTATACGTTCATAGGTGCTTCGGTAAACGCTCTAAAGGATACTCTGATTAAGTCCGCGAAGCTCAGAGGCTGCGAGGGGTGCGCTGGCAAGGAATGACGAAGCAGCATGGCAGGCCCCATGTAATGAGGAATGACACAGCCAGCGTGCCCCTCGCAGCCTCCCGAAGGGCGCGTCACGTACCCTACGCACCGAATCTACGGTGTTTTCTGCTTATTTCAATGATCCAGGCATAACGTTTTTTGGCGGGCGAACGTGACGCGCTGAGCGAAGTGGTTTTGATCAGAGTATCCGTAAAAACCGCCGCATGTCCCGAGCGCCCGCAAGGCGGCGCTGAGGCAAGGTCGAAAGGACGCGCGGGAGCCGCCGCGTCCGCTTCAGAACCCATACGGCGCAGATTAGTCTAAATAGGATACTCTGATTAAGTCCGCGAAGCTCAGAGGCTGCGAGGGGTGCGCTGGCAAGGAATGACGAAGCAGCATGGCAGGCCCCATGTAATGAGGAATGACACAGCCAGCGTACTCCTCGCAGCCTCCCGAAGGGCGCGTCACGTACGCTGCGTACTGAATCTACGATGTTTTCTGCTGATTTCAACAATGCAAGCATGACACCCGTGACATGCGACAGTGACGCGCTGAGCGAAGCGGTTTTGATCAGAGTATCCTAAAATACGTTCCCCTGCGTTATGATCCATGCGGTAATTCGTTGAATATCCTCGCTCTCGAAACAGCCACCGATGCGTGCAGCGTCGCCGCGTGGCGCGACGGGCGCATTGCGGCCCAACTGACCTTGCGTCGCGCCCGGGCGCATGACGCGCAGCTGGTTCCGATGATCGCCGACGCGCTGCGGTATGCGGACGTCGCGGCTTCGGACCTGGCGGCGGTCGCCGTATCGAGCGGTCCCGGATCGTACACCGGCTTGCGGATCGGCGCGGCCGCAGCGAAGGGACTGGCGGAAGCGGTCGACGCAGCGCTCGTCTCCGTACCGGGCCCCTTGGCCTGGGCCCGCCTGGCGCTTCCGCTGGCCGCCCCCGGCGACTGCATTGCGGCGGCGTTCGACGCCCGGCGGAACGAGGCGTACGCCGCCGCGTTCCGGGTTGCTTCCGACCATACGCTCGAAACGCTGCGCGATACGGCGGCGATTCAGGTGGAGCAAGCTGCCGACTGGCTGAACGACGCGGCGACAGGCCGCCTGTATATCGTGGGAGACGCGCAGGCGAAACTGTATGCGCAGCTGGCGCCGCAATACGGATCGACGGCGCGTGGGGCGAATATCATGGCCCCGGACCCCGAACGCCTCGCCCCGCCCGCCGTCGCCGTGGCGCAGCTTGCCGCCGAAAAACTGGCGCGCGGCGAGACGGAGGACCTTGTTTCCTTCGAACCCCATTATCTGAAAGATTTCGCCCCCGCAACGCCGCAAAAAACAGCGTTCCGGAAATTGGCTATATAAAGGCACCCTCTCGTCATGACGTGGTTCAAACGAAAAAAGGCCGGCATCCTGACCGAACTGGCAGAAAAAAACGAGATTCCCGACGGACAGTGGGCGAAATGCCCCAAAACCGGCGAAATCGTAAACCGGCGCGAGATCGAGGACAACGCCATGGTGGTGCCCTCCTCCGGCTATCATTTCTTCATGAATAGCCTGGACTATTTCCGCGCCATTTACGACGACGGACAATTCGAACTGTTCGACGAAAACCTGCGCTCGACCGACCCGCTCGCCTTTGCGGACCGGAAGCGATACGCGGATCGCCTGGAAGCCGCCAAACAAAAAACCGGCCTGAACGACGCGGCGCGGGCGGCGCTGGGCACGGTAGGCGGACATCTCCTCTCCACGGCGGCCATGGATTTTGCGTTCATCGGCGGATCGATGGGGTCCGTCGTGGGGGAGATCGTGGCGCGCGCCATCAAGCGGGCCGAGGAAAACAAGGCTGCCCTGCTCATTATTTCGCAAAGCGGCGGCGCGCGCATGATGGAAGGCGCGCTCAGCCTCATGCAAATGGCGAAAACCAGCGCCCTGCTCGGCAGACTGGACGCGGCGGGCCTGCCCTTCGTCTCGCTCATGACGAACCCCACCACGGGCGGCGTAACCGCTTCGTTCGCCATGCTGGGGGATTTCAATCTCGCCGAACCCGGCGCCCTGATCGGTTTTGCAGGGCCGCGCGTGATCCGGGAAACGATCGGGGCCGACCTGCCGGACGGTTTTCAGAGCGCCGAATTCCTGCAGGAGCACGGGTTCGTCGATTTCGTGGTGGACCGACGGAACCTGCGCGAGCGGCTTATCCTGCTGCTCGACCACACGATGCAGGCGGCCGAATAAAGGCTACGTTTGCACGTCGTAGATTTTCACGTCTTCCCAGAGGTGGCTGTATTCGTTCCGAAAACGGTCGTGCACGGGATCGTCCTGGTAAAAATCATGGCCTGCCTTGTCGTCGAAAACAACCACAAGGCCGCACGAATAGTCGCGGAGCACGACCGGGCGATGGGTATCGGCGGGCGCGCCGACGAATCCGTGGCGAACCGTTTCGATGTCGAGCAGGGATCGAACGCCTTCGTCGAAGACCTGAAGGTCCTCGGCGGTCAGGTCGGCCCGGAGTCGGAAAAACACGCAATGAACGAACATGGCGGCGGATAGAGGAATGGTGGATACATTTGCAGGCCGATAGCGGCGGACGCCCCTAAGGTACGGCGCAGCGCAATAGAGCGTATGGATTTCGAGCCGGGCGAAACGCCTCGCTATCGCCGCAACGTCGGCGCGACGACATCGCCCCGGCGCACGGTTCCGGGATGCAGCGGCACGAGATTCTGGCCAAAACGGACCTTCCCGTCCGCCCCGCGACGAAACGTGTTCAGGGTTTGCATCGGCTCCTTGCCGGACGACGCGCCTTTCTCCTGATCGATGGTCGTTACGACGCAGCGAGCGCACGGCTTGACCACCAGAAAATCCACTTCCCCTATGCGTACGCGCTCCCAGCCGTCCTCTGCGAACGCCTCGACGCCCGACACAACAAGGTTCGGACGAAAACGATGCATGGGGACCGGCTCGGCCAACCGCTCGTTGAGCGCTTCCAGCGAAGCCTCGGAAATGAGCAGGGCCGGAAACGAATCCGCGAAACTCACGACGTCCCCGGGCCTGCCGTACCCGGCCTCGACCGGCCGGCTGGCGGGATCGTCCAGAAAAACGAGGCGGCATTCCACATCCAGGAATCGGCTGAACCATGCGTGCGCCTCGTCGTCCGCCACGGCGGCGGAAACAATATCTCCCCACACGTCCACGGACGCGCGCGCTTGCCCGTCCGGCAAGCGGACAAACAAGTCTTCCTGTCCGGGCGCCTGCGCATGCAGCCCGTCCGGCTGCGCCGCCGCCTGGATCAAGGCCAGTTTCGGCGTAATCCGCTGGGAAACGAATTTCCCGTCTGGATCCACCAGCATCCAGCGGCGGTCCATGCGCAGGCCCTGCGGCTCCACCACCGACGTTTCCAGCGGCGCCCGTCTGGTCGATTTGACCGGATAGACGTATATCGCAGCAAGGCGGCCTGTCGCCGCCGCATCCGTCGCATTTTTGTGCATAACGCGCGTAGTCGTGAATATAAAGGCGCCCGAATCGAATCCATTTCGACCGGCGCTTCGCTTACGCAAGGACAGGCCGTCATGATTCCATCGTTGCGATTCGCAGCGGCTTCGCGCGAAAGAAAGTGGCGCAAGCCCGCTCCGATGGCCTATCTTTCCCCGTGCGCCGCGCAGGCAATCCGCCGCGCCCGTATCTCGCTGGCATTCTATACCCATTGGACAGGATCATGCAACGCAGGCAATTCCTGAAAACCGGCGCCCTGCTCGCCGCAGCCTCCGTGCTGCCCGGCATGGCCATGGCGCCCTGGCGCCAAAACCCCCTCCGCGCAGGCCTCATCGGATGCGGCTGGTACGGCAAAACGGACTTGCTTCGGCTGATTCAGGCAGCGCCCGTGGAAGTTACGTCGCTCTGCGACGTGGACCGGAACATGCTGCGCGGAGCCGTGGAAATCGTGGCCGAACGGCAAGCGTCCGGCAACCGTCCGCGAACCTTCGCCGACTACCGCGAAATGCTTGCGGCAGGCGACCTTGACCTCGTGCTGATCGATACGCCGGACCACTGGCACGCATTGCCCATGATCGACGCCTGTCGGGCCGGACTGGACGTGTGGGTCCAAAAGCCCATTGGCGTGGATGTGGTCGAGGGGCAGGCGATGGTCGCCGCCGCCCGCAAATACGGGCGCGTGGTCCAGGTGGGCATGCAGCGCCGCAGCACCCCCCATCTTGTCGAGGCCCGGGACCGCTATGTGCGGTCGGGACGGCTCGGCAAAATTCGGCTGGCGGAAACGTACTGTTATTACCATATGCGTACGCGGCAAAATCCCCCGGCGATTTCGCCTCCGGACGAACTGGACTACGAAATGTGGGCGGGACCTGCCCCGAAAATCCCCTTCAACGAGATCGTCCACCCGCGCGGATGGCGCAATTTCATGGAATACAGCAACGGAATCATGGGGGATATGTGCGTGCATATGCTGGATACGGTTCGCTGGATGCTTGAGCTCGGCTGGCCCCGCCGCATCTCTTCCACGGGGGGCATCCTCGTGGATACGGACAGCATCGCCAACACGCCCGACACGCAAACGGCCACGTTCGAATTCGACGAACTGCCCGTCCTGTGGCAACACAGAGCCTGGGGGCGCGCCGCCGACCTGGACTATCCGTGGGGAGCCACGCTGTACGGCGACGGCGGCACGCTCAAACTAAGCGTCCATTCGTACGACTTCATTCCGCGGGGCGGCGGCGAGACGGAACGGGGCACCGCCCTCTACGAATACGAACGCTACCCGGAAGACCGCACGGAACAGGACCTCGAACGGCATGTGGCGTCCGCGATTCGGGGACACATGGTCGATTTTCTGGACGCGATCAAGCAACGGTCCCGACCCGTGGCGGATATCGAAGAGGGCCACATTTCGGCGGCCTCTTGCATTCTCGCCAATATTTCCATGGCGGTGGGACGGACCCTCGAATGGGACGCCGAAGCGGGGCGGGTCGCGGGAGACGAGGAAGCGAATGCGCTGCTCGCCCGACCTTACCGCGCCCCATGGACGCACCCGGACCCGGAAAACGTATAACGCGCCCGCGCCGCTACGCATGCTCTTTTTTACGCCCCGCCCGATCTCGTTATGACCGAACCTGCATGGGACCTGCCCAGAGACCTCGACGCCGCGTCGTGGGAGCATATGGCGACCATCGTCCCCCGGAACTACCTGTGCCATTTTGTCGAAACCGCTCCAGCCATAGACGGCAAACTGGACAAACCGCTCTGGCGCGAGGCGCCCTGGAGCGAACCGTTTACGGACATCGAGGGAGACCGCCGTCCCGCCCCGCGCCAGGAAACGCGCATGGCGATGCGCTGGGACGAAACCTGCCTGTACATTGCCGCCCGCCTGGAAGAAACGCATGTATGGGGTTCGCTCACCGAGCCGAACAGCGTAATTTTTCAGGACAACGACTTCGAGGTGTTCATCGACCCGGACGGAGACCACCACCGGTACTGGGAAATGGAAGTCAATGCGCTGAACACGCGCTGGCAACTGGCGCTGGAGAAACCGTACCGCGACGGCGGACCCGCCATTTCCCCGGCCCCCATTGCGGGTCTGCGCTCGGCGGTGTACGTGGAAGGCACCCTCAATGCCCCGCACGACACGGATGCGTACTGGTCCGTGGAGATCGCCATCCCGTGGGGCGGGCTGGCCCCCTACGCCCCGCCCGGCGGCGCGCCGCCCGAAGAAGGCGCACAATGGCGCATGAACTTCTCCCGGGTGCAATGGCGCCACGAAATCCATGAAGGCGTCTACCGCAAAAAGCCCGATACGCCAGAGGATAACTGGGTTTGGTCCCCGCAAGGCGTGGTGGACATGCACCGCCCCGAACGCTGGGGATTCGTGCATTTCACGCGGGCGCGGCCCGGAGAAGCCGCCTTTCGGCCGGACCCGACCTTTCCGGCGCGCGAGGCGCTCATGGCCGCGTACTACGCGCAACGGGCGTTCTTCAAGCAACGCGGGCGCTGGGCGAAATCCCTGCAAGAACTTCCGGACGCGCTGGCGGAAAGCGTCCGCCTCGTCTCCGACGGCGAAAACTGGTTCGCGGAAATGCCCGCCGAAACCGCCGACGGGCACCCGTGCGCAGTACGCGTGGACCAGGCCTCCCGGATCACGGTGGAGAATAAATAACCCGTCGCCCGAGATTTTTTATTTGACATCTTATATGATGTTTTTTATCTTGTAACCGTGAGGTTGGTACTGGATACAAATATTATCGTCTCTGCTTTTCGGAGCCGTCGAGGCGCAAGCAACGCACTCTTTCGGATGGTTGCAAATCAGCGAATCAAGCCACTATGTTCGACAACCCTTTTTCTGGAATACGAGGCGGTTCTGAGTCGTGCGGAAACGCGGGCGATCACGGGACATGGACTTGACGACGTCCAAGCCATCATGAATGCGCTCGCAGCCTTGTGCGAACCAGTGGATATATCGTTCACGGTGCGACCGATGCTGTCCGACGCCGATGACGAAATGGTCCTTGAAGTAGCCCTGAACGGCTTTGCAGACGCTATAGTCACCCACAACGCAAGAGATTTCAAGCCGGCGCTCGCGCTCGGAATGAAAGTTGTAAAACCCGGTATCATCGTAAGGAGGCTATCCAAATGAACGACAAGGAAAGGTACAGGTATCCGCTGCAACTGCCGATCTCATTGAAGGAAACGGCGATACGGTTTGCCAGAGAAGATGGGGTTTCTCTCAATCAGTGGATCGTTGCAGCTGTGGCGCAAAAGATCGGCGCTGTCGAGACGGCAAAGGCTTTTCTGCAAAAGCGGGCCGCGGAAGCAGTCGAGGGCGACCTGAAACGTTATCTTGAAAACGCGCCGGATACGTCTCCCGATCCGAGTGACGATCCCCATCCGTATCTCCCGCATAACGGTGGAGAATAAATAACCCGTCGCCCTAATACACCTCCGTCGCGCCTTTTTCCTCTGCAAGGGCCGGTTCCAGCGCAAAGCGGATGTACAAGGCGTCAGGGCCGTATACGGTATTGTCCTGCGCCTGCTCCATAACGCGCCGCATGGCTTCCGCGGCGGGCGCCGCCTTGTCGCCAAGCAATTGCAGGGCGCGGGCCGCCCGGAGCACGTCCAGCGGCTCCTCGCTCTCCAGCGCGGCTTCCAGTACGGCAAGCCCCTCGGAAGCGTCGTTCAGGGCAACCAGCGCAGCCGCCGCCTCCGTACGGACCGCAGGGCTCGCATCTTCCAGAACCCGCCGCAAGGCCTCCACGCTCAAGGGATCGTTCGCGCCCGCCGCGCGCAATCCCAGCGCAGCCCAGTACCGCACCGCAACGTTTGCATCCCCAAGGAGCGCCGCTTGCCTGGCCGAAGCGCGCGGCTGTCCCACAAGGTTCGCCGCATCCAGTACGCGCGCAAGCGGATACGCGGAAGGATCCGCCCCGAATTCGAGCGGCGTCCGCCCCGTCCGCTCCGCCAGCCGCAACGCTTCGGCTTCGTCCAGAAAACCGATGTCTCGCGTCTCCGCCTCCCACTGGGTCAACCGGCTCCGCATCCGATCCAGCACGTCGATATACGCCGGCGAATCGGCCAGATTGCGGAGCTGGTACGGATCGGTCACCGTGTCGAAAAGTTCTTCGGCGGGTTTCGAGGGACCGGCATAGGTCATCTGCGTCGCGTTCAGCGCGCCCGCCTCGGCAAGCCGCGTAATGGCCTGGCGAATCGGGGCCTGGTCCGAAAAGAATTCCGGCTGATTCCAGGACAGGTGCGGATGGTAATGGCGAATGTACAGGAACCGTTCGTCGCGCACGGAACGCGCCATATCGTAGGCCTCGTCCACCCGGTCGCGCGCGCCGAACACGAATTCCCGTTCCGCCAGCGAATCCGCATTCAGAAACGGCGCGCCCTGCATATGCGCCGGCGCCTCCTCTCCGACAAGGCGCAGCATCGTGGGCGCGAAATCCACGAAACTTACCAGGCGGTCCGTAGACGATCCGGGCGGCGCCGGGGCCAAATGCCGCCATTTCGGGGGGAAATAAATAATCAGCGGAACGTGCAGGCCGGAATCGTAGAGCACCCGTTTCCCGCGCGGCAGGCCCGTCCCGTGATCTCCGTAGAAAAACACGATGGTGTTGTCCGCCACGCCATCCTCCTCCAGTTCGGCCAGCAAGCGCCCCACATGGGCGTCCATAGCGGTCACCGCGTCGTAGTAGCGAGCCACGGTCTTTCGTACATCCGGATCGTCCGGGTAATACGGAGGCAGCGGCGCGGCGGCGGGATCGTGCGTACCCAGCCCGGCGGCCAATTCGGGAAATTCCGTATCCAGAAAGGAAATGCGGCTCTGGTGGGTGTGCATGTGATTGAACACCGCGAAGAACGGTTGTCCGTCCTCGCGTCCCCGCCAGTGCGCTTCGTCGCTGCGCTCGTCCCAGGATTCGGCGACGAGGCGCGGCTCCGCGGACGTATTGTAGTCGGTCTTGACGTTGTTCGTCGCGTAATAGCCCAGGGCGCGCAAATACGCCGGAAAACCCGTAACGTCGTCTGGAATGGGCGCCTGCGAACGCAATCCCTGCGTGCCCGCCGTGGTGGCGTAGATCCCCGTAAGCAGCGTAAAACGGGCCGGGGAACAGACGGGCGCGGTGGCGAACGCGTTCGTATACGTCACGCCTTGCCGGGCCAGCCGGTCGAGATGCGGCGTTTCCGCATAGGCGTCCCCGTACGCGCCCAGATCGGCACTCATGTCCTCCGCCGTAAGCCATAGAATATTCGGCAGGTCGGCGGAGAATTCGTCCGCCTCTTCCGCCGCGCCGCATCCGGCAAGGAGTGCAAACAGCATGAGCAGTCCAGCAACCCGGACCGTCGTTGTTCGAGAGAGAAACATGTTCGTCATGGCTACCGTGTATATTCGAGGGAACGCGACGCGCCGAGCGAAGCGGTTTTGATCAGCGCGCCCTGCACAGTAATGATACGCACAGAAACAAAGGCCGGTCAAGCGCAAAAACCGCGCGCCTGGCTTTTTGTCCCGTTTTGACGTATAATCCTCTCGCATTACAAGCGCCTTATAACATCGCCATTGACGCTCCATGCACATCTCATCTATAAGAAAAACACGCCAGATTCTCTGTACGCTGGCGCCCATAGCGTGCGTTGTCTGCCTTTTCTGGGCAGGGGCGGCCAGCGCCCAGGACAATCGCGGCTTCTATATCGGAATCGACACGGGCGTCGCCAACTCCGCGCAGCTGGAAACCTCCGTCTCCGCAGTAACTACGCCCACGAAATGCGACCGCCTGATCTATGACGATCCGGCCATGGCCCCGAGCGACGCGCCGGAATGCATGGTAACCGAGCTCCAGGCGCTCTCTTCCAACGGATTTTCGCCGGGCAACGGATTCGCTGGCGGGATGCGCTTGGGATACGCCCTCCCCGCGCTGCGATTCGAACTCGCATACCGGATACAGGACTACGGGAACGATACGTCGCCCTTCGCTGAATCAACCGCCAATCAGGCGGTGGTCAGCAAGGCCAGCGAATGGAGCGCCGTGCAGCCGCCAATCGAAACCATCTCCGGCTATCGCACCCACCAGGTCTTTGCGAACGTTCACTACGACTTCGCGAACAATTCCCCCTGGACGCCTTCCATAGGCGCAGGCGTCGGCCTCGCGCGCGCGAACCTGCACTACAACAGGCGCCTGCTGCGCAAAACGCTTGCCGAAGGATACCAGGACGTGGAGCCGCCGACCACGCTCGCCGACAGGCCGATCCGGGCCGCCGGGACGCTCAGCATGCTGGACGCCGAGGTCAGCGGAACGCTCGTCGGCTTTCAGGCGCTGGGCGGCGTGGATTACGCCGTCGGGGAGCGCGCTATGATCGGGCTCACAGTCCAATGGACCCGTTTCGGAACCCTCACAGAAGACGTGACCTGGTCCGTCATCCGCAGCCACGCGCCCGTGCGCGCGGATGGCGTCACGCCTTTTACGGGAGAATTAACATTCGACAGCTTCGCATCGCTGGCCGCGACCCTGGGGCTGACATACCGGTTTTAAGGGACAGCGCAGACACCTGACAGGTCAGGGCCGGGGCTGTCGCGCTTGCGAACCCGCGCCGGCCATCAATCTTCCAGCTGCTTCGTAAAATGCCTGTAGAGCAGCCACGTAAGGCCGAAAGCCACGAGAAAAATAGCGCCGGGAATCGCAACGCCCACCCAGGTGATCTGCGGCGCGGCGGCTTGCATGAGCAGAGACAAAGTCATGGCTTTCGTTTCTTGTGATGCTTGCGATACGAACGCCACGCCAGCACGAGCCCGAGGAGCGAGGCCGCGTAGGCAATGGTCATTCCGATAACCGTGGTCAGGCTTTCCGTCATGGCGCATCCTGTTCGCGTTGTTTCCAGCGAACGGAATCTTCCAGATCGCGCAGGTACCCCTGCTGATTCTTCTCGTATTCCTCCGAAATGGCTTTCATTTTCGGATCAATGATCCAGTGCATCCATACGATGAGCGCAATGCTGACGGCGCTGATCGCAAACCCCTCCCATCGCAAAAGCAAACACAACGCCACCCCCAGCGTCAGGCCAAAATAACAAATCGGCGAGAGCGCGATGGCGAACCCGTCTTCCCGGGTCCATTTGTCGGCTTCTTCGGCCGTCCACGTGCGTCGAACGAGAGGCATGATGCAACAGGAGATCGGTGATCAGGATTGCGAAAGGGCGCGTCGCGGCGGGGCATCGGGCTGGATCAATCCGCGCCGCTCGGCCTCGCGGCGAACCGGCCCCCACCATCCGAGGGGGCGCGCCTGCACATAGTACTTGACGAGATGGTCCATAGGCTCCGGCTTCGTCAAGAGCGTTACGGGAATGAAAACGCCGACGCCCAGCAGCATAAGCAGCCAGAACTGCTGGTAATCAAGCAATTCCGGGATCACGCCGAACTCGGGCAATATCCACACCACCAGCCAACTGAAGCCAAGGTTGGCGATCCAGGCCGACAAATACCCCCATGCATTGAATCGCCACCATATTACCTGAAGAATATTCGGCAACCAGATGCCCGCCGTCATGATCCAGAGCGCGAAAATAAGCCACTCCGTAATGTTCTCCATCATCAACCCGTATACGAACGAACCGAGCAACAGAATCAGCGTAGACCAGCGGCCCACCCAAACAAGGGTCCGCTCGGAAGCCTCGGGGTTCCAGTAGTGCTGATACAAGTCGCGGGTCGCGTACAACGCCCCCAGATTCAGATGGGACGAAATGGTCGAGAGGTGGATGGCGAGAATGGCGGCGAAAAAGAACCCCACCATCCCCACGGGCAGGTAATCGAAGCCCAGCCGGAACCAGCCCATCTCGTACTCGGCCGTTTCCGTCATGCCCGGAAACAGCACGAAAAAACCCAGGATGGCCACGGCCCAGACCGAGTTGCGCACAAGCCCGACGAGCGTGCCCCACCAGATGCTGTAACTGGCGTCGCGCACGGTGCGGGCGGACTGGATGCGCTGCGCCTCGGGGTACCAGTCGATACTTGTCCCCATGCCGAACCCGCCGAGGATGGCGATCACCATCATCGTAACGAACCAGGCGGCGGGAAATTCTCCGGTCCACCAGCCTGTGAACGCAAACGGATTCAGGCGATCCGTCTCGCCCAGAATCGTAAGTTTTTCGACAATGCCCGTCGGCCCGCCCGCCGTCATGATCCCCCAGATCGACACGATCATGATAACCAGAAAGGCAATCACGCCCTGCTGGAAATCGGCCATGACGACGCCCCAGTAGCCCGCCGCCAGCACATAGACGGCGCACACGGACGAAAAAGACACAAGGCCCACCCACAGCGGCCAACCGAAAAGGAACGCGCACACCTTCCCCATCGCAATGCCCACCCAGCCCAGCACGAACATGTTCATGAACACCTGCCACCCGGCCATCCAGCCGCGTAACATTTCTGCGCCAAGGCCCGTAAACCGTACGACATTCCATTCGGCCTGCGTGTACGCCAGCGAACGGCGGAAAATGCGCGTCGAAACAAAGGCGCTGATGGCCGCCCAGGCCGAGAAGAAGGTATACCAGATGCCCGCCAGGCCGTGACGATAAATAATGCCCGTGATCCACATGGGCGTATCGGTGGCCGTATGGGTGGCGTACACCGAAGAAGCCGGCAACCACCAGGGCAACCCGCGCCCCGCCAAAAAGAAATCGGACTGAGAGCGTCTGCCGAGGCGATAAAACAGTACGCCGCTGCCGATCATCAGCAACAGAAACGCCGCCACCCAGAGCCAGTCGAGCCAGGTAAAAAGAACATTCATGAAAAAATCGGGGAAAATCCCTGCGAAAGGGCAAGCGCCTTCACGATACGTTCTTTCGCAAGGAAAGGCAAGCGCTGATTAAAATTAGCGGATAACGCCAGGCGCAAGCGGGCATCTCAGGCGAGCCACGCGGGTTTTTCGTCCAAAAGGCGCAAGCACAACCACAGCGCGCGCGGGACATGGAAACACCCCTTGTACGGCCCGCCCTTGAAGCGATGCGTTACGACGCCCTGCCGGTCGAGGTAGCCGAACCATTCCCCGTATTCGGGGTCGGAGAACCGCGTGAACGCGTAGCGATGCACGGATTCGAACGCAGCAAGGTCGGCGGCGTCTCCGGTCAGAAAATAATCCAGCAGATGGGCGTAGAGCGCCTCGCAATGCGGCCACCACAACTTCATGGACCATTCCAGCGGAACGGGAGCGTATCCTTCCGCATCCACAAAGTAGAACAGCCCCTCGCACTTCTGATCCCAGCCCTTTTCGAAAGACCACCGCACCATGTCCAGGGCCTGTCGCTGCGCGTCCGCATGTTCGAGGCGTTGCGCCCAGTGCTGTAAAAACCATCCCGCCTCGATCGCGTGGCCCGGCGTAAGCAAACGGCCTTCCGGGCCCTCCAGGCGGCTGCCGTCGGGGGCCACGGCCTCGTACACGCACCGCGTATCGGCATGCACGTGCAAGGCCGTCCGGCGGATGCAATCGTCCGCCTCGGCGCGGTATGTCCCGAAATCTTCTCCCGCCACCTCCTCAATCAGGTTCAGCAACAACATAGGAACGGCCAGCGCCTGCGACGGAGCCTGTCCCTCGTACGCCGGGCGCCCTACCTTCGTCCAGTCCCAGGCCCATTCCCACATGCGCCCAAGCCCTTCGTACGCCTCGCGAAGGAGTTCCGGCTCCTCGGCGGCCCGGGCGTATTCCGCAAGCGCCATAAGATAAAAGCACTCCGTGAATATCTTGCGCTGGAGATACGCGGGGCGTCCGTCCGCCGTCGTCGAAAAATACACCCTCCCGTCCGGTCGGGCGGCATGTTTACGCAGGAAATCCATCCCGTTGCGCGCTATCGCAAGCCAGGAAGGACGGGCCTCGACGGCGCGGTATAATTTGCTGAACATCCATACCAGGCGCCCCTGCATCCACATATGCTTGGTCGTATCGTAGACGGCCCCGTCCCGGTCCAGGTTATTGAAATGGCCGCCGTGCGCGGAGTCCGGGGCGTGGCGCTCCCAGAACGGAATCACCTTTTCGAACAATTCGTTTTCGTACCGATTGCGGTAGCGGGCGCGAAGCGAGGCGAAATCGGCGGCGGAATGGGGAGAGGACATAGCGCAAAACGATCCTGTTCGGGTTTGTTGCGGCGTAGAGAACAGATTGCCGGAATTCGTCCGGACGACAGAATGTACGTCGCCCCGCGCAAAAAACAGCGTAATTTCCGCTCCGCCGAAACAAACCGCTTGGGAAATCGCCAAAACGCAAGGCGAACCGAACGTTTCGATGCTTCGTTGCGTATTTTCCAGCGTACCCGGCCGCATGAACCGCTACGCAGTACGATGCCCGATCCGCTCCCGAAACCACGCCCCGCAACGCGACGCAACGCCGCAGCGCCCCTGCTGGCCCTGCTCGTCGCATGGGGCGCATGCGCCTCCGCCCGACCCGGCATGGCGCAGCCCGCGAATCGGGCGCTTTTCGAGGAAATGGCTATCGATTGCCTTGGAACGCTGCCCGATACGGAAGAACGCAACCTGATTTTGCGCGCGCCCGAAGAAATGCCCTACCTTCGCGCCGCGCTCGTAAACGCATGGCAAGCCGACGGCTATACGATATTTCTTCCGGATTCGGCGAAAAGCGGCGTTCGGATCGCCTATGCCGTCGAGGAAGCAGGCATACGCTACGAAAAGCGACGGCGGAAACAACTTGCCCGCGAAGCCCGCCTCGCGCTGCGCTACGACATTTCGGACGCGGACGGACGCGTACTGGCCGACGAGCGGTGCGCCCTGATGCGATCAGACGTCGTTGCGCGCGCGCAACGCGCCGCCCTGGAAAGCGAAGCCTGGCCCGAAACGCAGGGAACGCCGCCCCGCAGGAGCAAGGTTCGCCGCCTGCTGGAACCCGCGGTCCTGACCGCCGCCATGGCGATCACGGCGTGGCTCTTCTTCTCGCTCCGTTCGTCCGAGGAGGATTCCTCATGAGCGCGCCGGTCGAGGCAGGGCGGGGGCTGTTCGTCGGGCAGGGCAGGAACCTGGCCGGGCGGCTCGCCGCCGCGCTATGGTGCGCTACGCTGTGGGCGGCCTGCGCAACCCCTCTTCCGCCTACGGGAGGCCCCACGGACGATACGCCGCCGCAAATTGTCGAGACCATCCCCGAAAACGGCGCCGTAAACATATCCGAAGCGTCCCTCCGCATCGTCTTTTCCGAACACGTCAACGAACGCTCCTTTCAGCAAGCCTTGTCTATCGTTCCGGAACCGGAAACGCCCCCGGAACTGGACTGGCGAGGCGCCCGCGTAGACATTCGCCTGACCAATCCGCTGCGCGAGGGCGCCACCTATGTTTTCACCATCGACACCGCATTGCGGGATCTGCGCGGCGTGGCGCTGGCGGCCCCGATCCTCCTTGCTTTTTCGACGGGACCCGCGCTGAACGCCGGCGTCCTGGCCGGACGGGTCATTCAAAGCCGCGACGGCGCGCCTGCGTCCGGCGTCGACGTGCTGGCGTACGCAACCCGAGGCGACGCCCCGCCCGACTCGCTTCCCGCCCGTCCGGCGTACCGAACCCAGACCGACCCCGACGGGGCCTTCCGATTCGAATACATGACAGAGCGGCGCTGGTTCGTGGCGGCGGTCGCCGACATGAACTACAATGCCCGCCCCGATCCGGGAGAACCCTTCGCTCCGCCGCCCGTCCCCGCGCTCCTTGCGGACACCGCCCGGACGCCCTTTAAGATTCCCTGGACGCTGGCCCGGCCCGACGCCGCGCCGTCCGATTCCGTCCGCGCGCCCGAAGCGGAGCAGGCAGCAGCAGCAGCAGCAGAAGAAGAAGAAGAAGAAGAAGAAGAAGAAGAAGAAGAAGAAGAAGAAGAAGAAGAAGAAGAAGCCCCCGAACCCACTCCCCTTGAAGAAACCGGGGAAATCCGGGGCGTCGTCGTATCCGGCGAGCCCTACCCGACGGTCGTCGAAACCTGGCCAGACACGCTCGACATGGCATCCGCCGAGCCCCCGTACCGTACGCTTGCCGACGAGGACGGCGCCTTCCTGATCCCCCGGCTTCCCGCCGGAACCTACCGGCTGCGGGCCTGGATAGACCGGAACGAAAACAGCCGCCGGGATCCGGGCCTGCTGATCCCGTACCGCGCGCCGGAACCGATCTACTTCCTGCCCGCGCCGGCGCGCGTCCGCGCCCGCTGGGAAACCACCTTGCCGGATACGCTTCGCATACCCGCGGTCCCCTCCACGCCCTGACATGCTCCCCGTACGCCCCGAACCGGTCCTGAGCGCCGCGGCCATGCGCCGCGCCGACGAACGCGCCATTCGCGATTTCGGCATACCGGCCCATACCCTCATGGAATCGGCGGGCAAGGGCGCCGCCCTGCGCCTTTTGCAGGACGTCCGCCCCGAACGCGCGGGCGGCGTATGGCGCGTATACTGCGGCAAGGGACACAACGGAGGCGACGGATTCGCGCTGGCGAGATACCTCTACGAAGCGGGCGCCAACGTGGAAGTCCTCCATTTGCATCGCAGCGAAGAACCGCTGTCCGGGGATGTCGCCGCGCACTTCGCCACCCTGTGCAAACTGGCGGAAACGGATTCCGACGGCCGACTCCGCATGGCGCCGTACGAACCCGGCGTCGCCTGGTCCCATGCCGCCGTGCATGTGGACGCCTTGCTGGGCACGGGGCTGGCGTCCCCCCTGCGCGAGCCGGTTCGCGCGCTCGTCGAACGCCTCAACGCCGCGCCCGGCTTCAAAATGGCCATAGACATTCCCACCGGCCTTCATGCCGACCTCGGCAAGCCGCTGGGGGCTGCGTTCCAGGCCGACCTGACCTGCGCCATGGCCGCGCGCAAAACCGGACTCTGCCTGCGCGAGGGACCGGCGTACGCAGGACAATGCGCCGTCATAGATATTGGCGTCCCGTATGCGGCGCTCCGGGACGCCGCCGCCGCCGATCCCGCCGGATCCGGACTCCGCCCTTCCGATCCGCTCGTACGCGCATGGATGCCCGTCCGCCACGCCGCGTCGCACAAGTACTCCGCAGGGCTGGCGCTGATCGTAGCGGGGTCGGAAAAAATGACCGGCGCGGCGGCGATGGCCGCGGAGGGGGCGGCGCGGATCGGGGCCGGCTACGTGGCGTGCGGATGCGACCATCGTATTCGGGATTCGCTGGAAATACAGCTCCCGGACGTCGTTACGATACCGCTTCCGGCGGCGTCCGACGGCATAGCGACCGAGGGCGCCCTTGAAGCGCTTTCGGAAAGCCTGGCCAAATGCCGCGCCCTGGTGACGGGATGCGGCCTGGGGCGCGCGGCGGGCACCCGGGCCTTTGCGCTCCGGCTGCTGGAAACGGCGGAAGTCCCGGTCGTGGTGGACGCGGATGCGCTCCATGCCCTCGTCGGACGGACGGAGCTCCTGCAAAGCCGTGCGCGCGGACGCTGGATTCTGACGCCCCACGAAGGCGAATTCCGGCGATTGTTCGGGGACGCGCTCGACAAGGCGGGGATATCCTCCGAGGACCGCATGGCCTCCGCCCGATACGTCGCCGACGCTTTCGATTGCGTCCTGATCCTAAAGGGATACCCTGCGCTTGCGGCGGCGCCCGGAGGCAAGGGCAAAACCGGCAAAACATGGATCAACGCTACAGGCGGTCCGGCGCTGGCGACGGCGGGCACGGGCGACGTGCTGGCCGGACTGTGCGGCGGCTTGCTGGCGCAGGGATTGACGGCAGAACGCGCTGCCGTCGCGGCCCTGCACCTTGGAGGCGCCGCCGCGGATCGCTACTCGGCGAAGCAATCCGGACGCGCGCTGCGCGCCACCGATTTGCTGCGCGAAGTTCCGTTTGCGCTGCGGGAACGCCTCGGCCTGGAATGACTGCGCGGCAAAAAAACGCCTTCCGTGTTAAAATTCACAATGCGAATTCACGGAACCGGGCGTTTTTACGTATGTTAAGCATAGACGGTTTCGTGCAACTTCAAACCATCCGGAAACAGCGACATGGCTTTGCAAAAGGAAGACAAGCATAACCTGAAGAACAAGTACGCGCTCTATATGGAGGCGGGCCTGATCATCACGCTGGCCATTTTGATTGTCGCCTTCCGCGCCAACTGGTCCAACCAGAGCGATTTCGAGATCGTGCTCCCGGAACAGGAGCAGATCACGATGGAAGAAATCCAGCAAACGGAGCAAATCGAGCAGCCGCCGCCTCCGCCCAGGCCGCCTGTGCCCGTTGAGGTCCCCAACGACGAAATCCTGGAGGACGATATCCTGGACCTGGACGCTTCGCTCGACCTGGACGCCGCGCCGGCTGCGCTGCCTCCCCCGCCGCCCCAGGAGGAAGAAGAGGAAGAAGAGCCTGAAATCTTTTTCATCGTGGAGCAACAGCCTGAACTCATTGGAGGCATTGGCGCGGTCCAGAGCAAGGTGAACTACCCCGAGATTGCCCGTAAGGCGGGCGTGGAAGGGCGCGTATTCCTGCAATTCGTGGTGAACGAACAGGGCAACGTGGAAGACGTGGTCGTTACCCGGGGCATTGGAGCCGGTTGCGACGAAGAAGCCGCCCGCGTCGTGAGCGAGGCCAAATTCACGCCCGGCAAGCAACGCGGCAAGGCCGTCAAGGTGCGCATGTCGCTGCCCATCACCTTCAAGCTGAAATAAGGGATACGCCAACCAAAACAAAAGGCGCCTGGACGAATCGCCTGATTTGTCCGGGCGCCTTTCTTTATTTGCGTTATTTTCCTTACAGGATACTCTGCTTAAGCGTGCGGACGCTTCCGTCCTCCCCGCCAACGAGGACGTCGGTGGTATAGCCCGCAAAAATACCGTGGTCCAAAACGCCCGGTATGTTCTTGATGGCGGGGCCCAGTGCTTCGGGGTCCTCTATGCCCCCCTCGAACGACGCATCAAGGATGTAAAACGCCTGATCGGTGCAAACAGGCGCTCCGGTTTCGTCTGTGCGCAACGCGGGGGAGGCGCCCAGACGCCGCAACGCCTCCATGACCGGAGCCGCCGCAAAGGGCGCCACTTCCACAGGCACCGGAAACGCAGCGCCCAGCCGCTGCACGACCTTGGATTCGTCCACGAGCACGATAAAACGGGCTGCTTGCTCCGCAACGATTTTTTCGCGCGTATGCGCGCCGCCGCCGCCCTTGATCAGGCGCCAGTGCGGATCGATCTCGTCAGCGCCGTCGATAGCCATATCCAGGCGGCCCGCCTCGGCCAGCGCAACGAGGGGCAAGGCAAGGCGGCGCGCGATCTCCTCCGTGGCTATCGAGGTTGGAACGCCCGAGAACGACAGCCCTTCTTCCCGGACGCGCCGTCCCAGCGCCTCCAGTGCGTACGCCACGGTAGAACCTGTCCCCAAACCGATGCGCATGCCATTTTGCACCCAGGAAGCCGCCTGTTCTCCCGCGGCGCGTTTTGCATGATCCTGCTGCTTCACGTTTTTGCCCTGTTTTCCCGAAAAGTATCCGACCCCATCGAAAAATAAAAATATAAAACCAATTGCTTATCCATTCGTTGATCCTGATAACGGCGCAATCCGGCGAATATTGAAAATACGAATCTGTATCCGGCCGATACGACACGGACCAATCTATGGGAAAAATAATTTCGATTGCGAACCAGAAAGGCGGCGTGGGCAAAACAACCACGGCCATCAATCTGGCGGCGTCGCTGGCGGCCCTGGAATATCCGATACTGCTCGTGGACATGGATCCCCAGTCAAACGCCAGTTCGGGAACCGGCGTACACGACGGAACGCGGGGACATTCCATCTACGAAGCGCTGATCGGCAACGCCGAAATACGTTCCATCGTCCAGAAAACGGAAATCGCTTCGCTCCATGTGGCGCCCAGCCACATCAACCTTGTGGGCGCCGAAATCGAAATAGCGGACCTTCCCAGACGGGAATACCGCCTCAAAGAGGCCTTTGACGCCATCCGGCGGGACTATGCGTTCGTCGTGATCGATTGTCCGCCGTCGCTCGGTTTGCTCACGGTAAACGCGCTTACCGCCTCGGACTCCGTCGTCATCCCCTTGCAAACCGAATATTTCGCGCTCGAAGGATTGGGGCAACTGCTGAATACGGTAAAAATCGTCCAGCAGCGCCTGAACCGGGCCCTTGAAATAGAAGGCGTCCTCCTGACTATGTTCGACGCCCGGCTCCGCCTTGCGAACCAGGTCGTAAACGAAGTGCGGCAATATTTCGGCGACAAAGTGTTCAAGACCATCGTCCGGCGCAACGTTCGGCTTTCGGAAGCGCCCGGTTTCGGGAAACCTGTGCTGCTCTACGATGCGGTTTCCACCGGCGCGCGCAACTATATCGCCCTCGCTCGCGAAATCGTAGAGAACAATGCGGGGGCCGCTACGCAAGCAAACGGCGACGCGCCCCGGACGCATACGCCGTCCGTCGAATACGCCCCCTGATTTTCACGTATCCCCCTCTTGCCATGGCCCCACGGAAAGAAGCGCTGGGACGCGGACTGAGCGCAATCCTCGAATCGAACGAAGAACCCCTTGCGTCCGCCCATCCGTCCAGGCGAGCCAGCCAGATCAGCGAAATCGACATTGCGCTCGTGCAGCCCAATCCCATGCAACCCCGCAAGGATTTCGACGAAGAAACGCTCATGGAACTGGCGGATTCGATCAGGCGACTGGGGGTGATTCAGCCTGTCGCGGTGCGAACGGGAGAGCAGGGGTACGAACTCATTTCCGGAGAGCGACGGCTGCGCGCGGCGCGGCTTGCGGGGCTCGAACGCATTCCCGCCTATGTTCGGGAGGCGGATGCGGACAGCATGTTGCAAATGGCTATCGTCGAAAACGTCCAGCGCGAGAACCTCAACCCGATCGAAGAGGCGCTGGCCTACCGGCGCTTGATGGAAGAATGCGACATGACCCACGAAGAAGTAGCCCGCAGCGTCGCCAAAAGCCGATCCGCCGTAACCAATATGCTGCGATTGCTCCGGCTGCCCCCCCTCGTGCAAACCGGCCTGCGCGACGGCGAAGTATCCGTTGGACACGCTCGCGTACTGATTGGCATAGCGGACGAAAAAACGCAAATCGCCCTCTTCGAAGCCATCAAGGCCAAGGGACTGTCCGTACGGGAAGTCGAGCGAAGGGTACGGGAAAACCGCGAGGCGAAGACGCCAAAAATCAAAAAACCGCCGCAAGGCGAGACCACCCTGTCGAAGCGGGACGCCCTGCAAGTGGAAAAATACGTGTCGCAACTTCGCAGCCGCCTGGGCACGCGGGTGGGCATCCGGCGTCAGGGAAATAGAGGACGTATCGAAATCGAGTACTATTCCGGCGAAGACCTGGAACGGCTTCTCGAATTGATCGCGGGGAAATAATCGTGCATAGCCGCATTGGATACGTCGGGATGATCCTGATGGCCTGCATGGCCAGTTTCGCGGCGGCGCAAGCCATAGCCGCGCAACCCCTGGCGGCGCAGCCGGACACCGCTGTCGCCAGGCAGCGCTTCAATCCCCGCGCAGCGCTCTGGCGAGCGGCCGTGCCGGGCTGGGGGCAAATGCGCAACCGGCAGTATTACAAGGCGGCGATCGTGTGGGGCGGCCTGGCGGGTTTCACTGGCGCCATCCTGCGCGCGAATCGGCGATACCGAACATATGGAAACGGATATCTTTGGGTGATCCGGGACGCCTCGACGATCCATGTCCCCGCAACATACGAGCAGGATTATCTGAGCCTGCTTGGAGAACTGGGAATCGCCCCCGAAGAAGCGGAAACGGACGCCTTTCAGAACAGGCTGGGCGGTCTGTTCCGACAGCAACGGGACGCCCTGCGAAGAAATCGCGACGTACTGTACATCGGCGCCGGCGTTTTCTACGGACTGTCGATTCTCGATGCGTACGTCCACGCGCACCTGCTGGACTTTGACGTAGGCGAAAACCTGGCCCTGTCCCTGCAACCCGCAGGCGTTTCGGCGACCTGGCGATTCGGGAACCGGAATACCTTACGATCCGGGGCGCAAATCGCGCCGTGCGGCGTAGAAAATAAGCCGTGCGGACATTAATGCCGAAAATTCCTTATTTTACTTCGTTAACGCATTGGGTTGCCTGGAAACATCCAGCATCTATTGTACGCGCGCGCCATCCGCCCCGACAGAAGCCGGTTCCCTGGCCACACCGCCTGAGACGAATAACGACCATATGATGACGCCCCTTGATTCCCGATCAGAGCGCCATGACGGTGCGGCTACGGATGCCTGTGCAGTGGCGGAGCCCACGCTGTTCGAAAAATGCCACCGGTTCTTTGACGAATCGACGGATTACAGCCAGGCCAAACAAGCCGGCCTGTACCCGTATTTCCGCATGATCGAGCGGAACGAAGGAACCCGCGCCATCCTGAACGGGCGGGAAGTCATTATGGCCGGCTCCAACAATTACCTCGGGCTCACCTCCGACCCCCGGGTCCAGGAAGCCGCCGCCAACGCCATCAAGCAGTATGGCACCGGCTGCACCGGCAGCCGATTCCTGAACGGTACGCTCGACCTGCATATCCAGCTGGAAGAACGGCTTGCCCGGTTCATGCAAGCCCCTGCTTGCGTAGTGTTCTCGACAGGCTATATGGCGAACGAGGGCGTCATTCAGGCGCTTGCGGGGAAGGGAGATTTTATCTTTTCCGACAAGGACAACCATGCCTCCATTACGGCGGGGACGCGCGCCAGCATGGGAGAAACGATCCGTTTTCGACACAACGATACGGATCACTTGCGAAAATCGCTGGCCAAAACCTGCCAGATGCATCCGCAAGCAGGGAAGCTGATCGTTACGGACGGCGTGTTCTCCATGAGCGGCGTCATCGCGAAAGTGCCGGAACTGGTCGAGATCGCCGAAGAATTCGGGGCGGCGCTGCTCCTGGACGACGCGCATGCCTGCGGCGTCATTGGTCCGGGCGGACGCGGTTCGGCGGCGCATTTCGGGCTCAGCGAGCGCGTACCGCTAACCACGGGCACGTTTTCGAAGAGTTTCGCTTCGCTTGGAGGGTTCTGCGTAGCGACGCGGGACATCGTCGAGTTTATTCGCCATCGCAGCGCCACGCATATGTTCAGCGCATCCATGCCCCCGCCCAGCGTGGCCACGGTGCTTAAATGCCTGGACATCCTTGAGGAAGAACCCGAACGCCTCGAACGACTCTGGGACATTTCGGAGTACATGCGCAACGGCTTCCGGAACTCCGGGTTCAACATCTGGACAAGCCAGTCCGCCGTCATTCCGGTCGTCATCGGCGACATGCTGACCTGCTTCAGGTTCTGGCACGATCTGCTCGAAGAAGGCGTCTTCGCCAATGCGGTGGCTCCGCCCGCCGTCCCGCCGGGCCAGTCGCTTATGCGCACCTCGTTCATGGCCACGCACTCGAACGACGAACTGGATTTTATTCTTGAAAAATTCACCCGCGTGGGCGTAAAGCACGGGATCGTCAACCGAAACGGCGCAGCCATCGCGCAAGAAGGCGAAGCATATCTGACGAAAAACGCAGCGGCGGCGCAGGCCAACGCGCAGCCGTAACGTCCCGCCCGACGGGCCTGCGCTTTCCATATCCTGATTGCATGGCAACACGCCCCGTAACCGTTCGCCCCGTTCGCTCGCGGAGCGACCTCAGGGCATTCGTTGATTTACCCTATCGCTTGTATCGCAAGTATCCTGCATGGACGCCTCCGCTTCGGCAGGATATCCGGCATGCGCTGGACCCAAAGAAAAACGCCTTCTTCGAGCACGGCGCCATCTATCCGTTTCTTGCCTGCGACGCTTCCGGCGCCGTCGTGGGACGCGTCGCCGCCATTGTAAACGGCATGCATCTCAAAACATACGGGGATGGCCTGGGATATTTTGGATTCTTCGAAACAGTCGAGGAGTACGGGGTCGCAGAGGCCCTCCTGGACGCGGTGGGGGACCGGCTCCGGGAAGAAGGCCTGACCGGCGTACGCGGCCCCGCCAATCCCTCCATCAACGATACGTGCGGCCTGCTGGTGGACGGATTCGAGAAGGAGCCGGGCATTCTCATGCCGTACAATCCGCCGTATTATCTGACTTTTCTGGAGCGGTACGGTTTTCGGCGCGCGATGACCATGTGGGGATATTATGTCCACAAGAAGTATGTCAAAACCGGCAAGCTGGAACGCGGCGTCGCAATCGTAAAGCGGCGCAATCCGGGCGTGACGTTGCGTACGCTGGACATGAAACGCTTCGACGAAGACGTGCAAAGCATCCGCGATATATATAACGACGGCTGGGAAAACAATTGGGGACACGTTCCGATGACCGAGAACGAATTTGCCCAGCTTGCCCGGCAAATGAAGCAAATCGTCGATCCGAACCTCGTCTATTTCGTGGAAGATAACGGGATTCCCGTGGGCTTTTCCGTATCGCTTCCGAACATCAACCAGTTGCTCCGGCATGTGCCCGACGGGCGCTTGTTTCCCTTCGGCGTGTTTCAGATACTGATTCGGGAAAAATTCGGGGGCATCACGGAAATTCGAACCCCTATCCTCGGCGTCCGCAAGAAATACCACGGGCGCGGCCTGGACGCCATGCTGAACCTTGCGGCCATCCGCAACGGTCCGCAGCACGGGTACGAAGCAAGCGAACTGAGCTGGGTGCTCGACTCCAATGTTCGCCAGCGCAACGCGCTCGTCGCAATCGGCGGCGTGGTGGACAAGGAGTATGCGATGCTGGAGAAATCGCTGTGACGGGTTGCGGGCTGATCGAAATCGCTCGTCTCCAGCGAATGCAGGCGCTCGGCAGCTGACGAGCGGCTCTCGGGTACGGGAAATGTCGAGACGGTACGGGAACAGGAACAGCGAGACGCCGCCATGATCGCATGGCGCATCAAAACAAAAAACGCCGACTGCAAAAGCAACCGGCGCTTCCTGCCTGGACATGCGGGGATAACCCCACAATTAAACTTGCGCCATTACGCTTGGCGGCATGCTATAGAACCCGGCGCGTATTGCATCCGGAATCCTTCCTGTCAGCGACGGGCCTCCCGGGATTTCTGCGCATCGCCTCAGCGATAGGCCGAAACCAGGATTCGGGAGGCCCTACTCCCGTTGGCGCCGCAGACCGGCCGAAACCGGCGACAACGCCAACGTAGCGGCATGTGCCTGGCGAACAGTTGCCTGATCGCCGAGCTGCGAGAACCGCATGGGCAAACGGTTCCAGCGCCACAGACCTTTTGATTGCCTGCGCTTCCTGTATCCACACATTCTCCACAGCAAGCGTTCCGATCCCCTTGCTGCGCTTGCCCTCTCCAAGCAGGCATTGCGCGTACGCGCTACGCCATCGCTTCATCAAGTTGCTTGCGCGGCGAAAACCGGATTCGCCAGCCGCTTCGTCGAACCTGTGCACACCCCTCGCCAGAGCGGGGGACGGACGGCAGGCGCCTCATGCAGCCAGAGTATTCAGTCGCTTCAAGGAACAGCATCCGAAGACGCTGGAATCATAATAAGCGTCCGTTTACGTCAGGTCAAGGCCCCGGCGGCATTTTATTTCACAATTTATTAACAAACTGTGCACGGCGTACAAAAAAGATGTGGATAGGGAACGCCGCAAGCCATACGTCGGAACGAGTTGCTTTGCTTCTGGAATAGGCACCCGGGTTTCGTCCTGTTTCTCTGAAAATCATGCCTTGGCGCGAACCGCGCCGGCTTGAACAAGCATGCGCAAACAATGAATCGCCTGGCTAAGGCTATCGGCGCGCTCAGCTGCTACATCAGGTCTCCAGTACCGTTCGATATACTCCATCATCCTGGACGAGTATGCCCGACCCACCCGACGCCCGCTTCGCTCACCCGGCACCATATCGTTAACAATGCTCTTGTGCCGCGAAGCGCGGGCCAGATTAACCATTGCATCCTTCGGCCGAGACAATTGCTCAGGATCACGGGGAATCCCGCCCTGCTTCACAGCCAGGTAGCGCGCAAGGCTTTGCGCGTCCGCCATAAGCCAAGCCTCTACTTCGCGCACAGCGATTCGAAAGCAAAGGTTGGGAGCCGGATCCGGTACCCACATATCGCGCATCAGCGGAGCGCACTGCGCATCTTCATCCAGGTCAACGAGCACCAGCCAGGCTGCATAACGAGCCGCATTGTTATACCCATTGATCCTGTTTCGCAAGGCGGATTTACCATTCTTGCCATATATAGCTCCGATCTGTCCGCCCGCATGCGCAACAAGTCTTCGCGCAACAACCTCGTCGACCATCCCCTCGACCGCTGCGGATATGGAAACGGGCAAAGACACGTTCACAAATCTCCAAACAGAGCCAACTGATCGGTTAGGGCAGGCCGTGTTTGGGGAATAACCACATCCGCAAGCGAAAGACCTGCCTCAATCAACGCGCGAATCTCAAAACGCGATGCAGCGGAAGCGACCGTAGCGCCATCCGATTGGGGAGCGATGAGCAATGTTTCGTCGAGCCCGATTCCTTCGTCTTGCAGCAATTCCGGGGAATGCGTACTCAATAATATCTGCCTGTGATTTCTCCGTTGAACCCGGGCAAGCATTTGAGGCAACACGCGTACGATTTCGGTGTGAAGCGAAAGTTCTGGTTCCTCCAGAAGCAATGTACCGCCTGTTTCCATAACAGCCCAGAGAAGCCCCATGAGCCGCAATGTCCCATCCGAGAATTGTTCTTCTGTCTGCCAGGCTCCTTGCGCCCGCCAGTGCTGATACTTGCCTCGGAGATGCGGCGTACCGCGCGTATCGCGATGCAGATCAATCTCTTCGAGTTGCGGAACCGCCAATTGGAGCGCTTTTTGTATGCGTCGGAGCCGTGAATTGCGGATCCGCGCAGAGGTCTTGGCTACCTGTTCCAGAAAATCGCCGCCGAAAGGATCGTTGATCCGGCCCACCGAACGATCAGGATCGCGCACCAGTTGCGGAACGATGTGCAGATATCGAATAGCCGTGAAAAATTCGGCGATAGACCGAAAGGATTTGTTGACGTTCACCTGCTCAAGATAGGTCTGCGTCAAACGGGCAAAATCGTCCTCGTCCTCTGAATTAGGACGATTGACCAGCGATTCCCCATTGCGCAATACACGCTCTCGACGAATGAAAGGCCTCCGTTGATTATCCTGGTAAAAGACCAGTTCATACGTCCACGCAACCCCTGCTCGTTCATCCATCAGTTCGACGCTAACCTCGATGTCGGGGCGACGACGCGCCGCCAAACACCGGATAGCGCTCACCCCGCCGCGACGACGAATTGCCTCTTGAAAACCCCCGCCCGCCAAGGCGAGATCACGCAGAAACCGAAAAACATCAAGAAAATTGGACTTGCCGGACGCATTGGGGCCAACAAGAAAAACGCGATCCGCTATGTCTACCTCCGCATCAGCGAAATTCTTCCAGTTGCGCAGACGCAATCCCCTGATTTTCAAATCGTTACCCATGATTTTCCCCTCCGATACGATAGCATACCTTCTACGCTCGCGCCTGCGCTGGCTTCGTCCAGGCATAGGGGGATGCAGTTGGTTCCCTTTTAGTAATTAAGGCTAATACATCATGCGGCGGCATATTATGAAGAGCGAGACCCTCAATCAGATCATGCAGCGCATACTTTGTTCCGCTGAACTATTTCCCGGAAAATTGATTTCCCGCAAACCGAAAAGCCCGACCTGCCGTACAGGCCGGGCTTTCGACGCCCACGAAGATGCGACCGATGCCTCGCAATCCATAAAACCCGGAAAAACGGCGGATGCGAGCGAGGCCTCCAGCGCATGAGGTGAAGGCATAATAGGAAATAATCGGAAATAAAGCAAACAATAACGGATTTTTTGTGTGGCGCAGGAAAAATAATTCCCCAAAAGATATAATAAATAACGGATATTAAACAGCGTACGCTATATTCCGAGTCGTCCCAGTTCCCGCAGGAATATCTCCACCGATTGAGGCTCCAGCAACATCGTGAGCATCAGCCCGCCCAGCGCGCCGCCCAGATGCGCCTCGTGCGCAATGCCGCCTCCTGCCCCGCTGCGGGAACGCCGCATCGCATACATCGAAACCGCCACATAGCCCACGGCGAAAAGCGCCGCCGGAACGCCTATCGGCACGAAAGCAATGTAGATGGGCTGAAGCGGGGCGAACAGGCAATATCCGAACAACACCCCGCTGATTGCCCCGGACGCCCCGACCGCCGCATACGTCGACGAATGTCTGTGCAAGGCAAGAGAAAGCCCGTGCGCCGCCAATTCGGAGCCAAAGTACAACGCCAGAAAAGAGCCGGCGCCCAATACGCTTTCCATCGGCGGACCGAAGAAATAGAGCGTAATCATATTGAACAGCAGGTGCCCGGCGCCCACATGCACGAACCCCGCCGTAATTAACCGGCTATATTGCCCATGGCGCAGCGCCAGATACGGTTTGAACGCCAGGCGATCAAGAAGCGCACGATCGAATAACAGGGCATAGCCGCTCGTTAGCAGGATGGCCAACAGCAGGGAAAACGTAACCGGGGACGCGGAGAAAGAAAGCATGTGCGGACTACGCCTGCGCGATATGGTCTATAATGGATTCGAACAAAGGCTTCCCGTCGGCGCTTCCAAGGACGCCTTCCGCGCACCGATCGGGATGCGGCATCATCCCCAATACGTTCCGCCCCTCGTTGACAATGCCCGCAATGTGGCGGGCCGATCCGTTCGGATTCGCTTCCGGCGCAAGCGCCCCCGACCCGTCGCAATACCGAAACACGACCCGGCCTTCCCCCTCAATACGATCCAGCGCATCGTCCGAGGCGAAATAATTGCCCTCGCCATGCGAAACCGGAATGCGAACGACCTGCCCTTCCTGCAAGCGCATCGTGTAGGGCGTGCGCGCGTTTTCGACCCGCAAGTTCACCTGCTTGCAGACGAAACGAAGCGAAGCGTTCCGCATCAGGACGCCCGGCAACAAACCCATCTCGCAAAGCATCTGGAATCCGTTGCAAATGCCGAACACCAGTCCGCCTCGCGAAGCGAAACGCGCCACATCCTGCATCACCGGCGAGAACCGGGCAATGGCCCCGGAGCGCAGATAATCTCCGTACGAAAAGCCGCCGGGCAAAACGACCACGTCCGCATCGCCGACGCTGCTTTCCTTGTGCCAAATGAAGCGCGCCGTTTGCCCAAAGACATGCTTCGCGGCGTGATAGGCGTCGTGATCGCAATTGGACCCCGGAAAAACGATAATGCCGAATCGGACGGCCATGGAACAGGAAAAAAGAATGACGAAAAACGAACGACGCGCAGGCGCAAACGCCGCAACCCATGGTTTCGGGGAACGAATATGAGCCAAAGCGTTCGAATACCTGCCGAAACATAAGGCGCAGCGAACACCCGTGCGCGCAGGATGCAATATACTAATTGCGCGCCGTACGCAGCGCCTGTAACGAAAACGAGCAAGAACCGCATATGAATTATCGGAGATTCGGTCGCCAGGGCCAGGAAGTCAGTGAAATCGGGTACGGGATGTGGGGCATGGCGGACTGGTCGGATTCCGACGACGCCGAGTCCATCCGCTCCATGAGCCGGGCCGTCGCCCTTGGATGTACGTTCTTCGACACGGCGCTGGCCTACGGCGACGGGCATAGCGAACGGCTGCTGGGCAAACTGGCGGCGCTGCACCCGGAAGCGCCCCTGTACGCGGCTTCCAAGGTGCCGCCCAAAAACCGTCAATGGCCCAGCCGGCGCGGATATGCGCTGGAAGATGTGTTTCCGCCCGACTACGTGAAGGAATCCATCGAAAAAAGCCTGGAAAATACGGGCCTTCCCCATATTGACCTGATGCAATTGCACGTATGGGAAGACGACTGGCTCGACGACGACCGCTGGATCGCCGCGCTGGAGGATTTCCGGCGGCAGGGCCTGGTCCGGGGCGTCGGGATCAGTTTGAATCGTTGGGAACCCTGGAATGGCGTCAAAGCAGTCCGGAGCGGACTGGTGGACGCCGTACAAGTGATTTACAACCTCTTCGACCAGGCGCCCGAAGACGAACTTTTTCCGGCCTGTACGGAGATGGATGTCGCCGTTATTGCCCGGGTCCCGTTTGACGAAGGCGGCTTGACGGGCAACCTGACGCTTGACGCGACGTGGCCGGAAGGCGACTGGCGCAACATTTACTTCGGACCGGAGAACCTGGCGGAAACGGTCCGCCGCGCCGACGCGCTGAAAAAAATAGCGCCCGAAGGCATGAGCTTGCCGGAAATGGCGTTGCGGTTCGTGCTGTCGAACGACGCCGTATCCACCATTATTCCCGGCATGCGCAAACTTCGCCATGTCGAGGCCAATATCGGCGCCAGCGACCAGGGCGGGCTGGATGCAGACCTGCTGGAAGCGCTGCGGGCGCATCGCTGGGACCGGGAGCCCACAGAATGGTCCCACTAAAGGATACTCTGATCAAAACCACTTCGCTCAGCGCGTCACTATCGCCCGCCGAAGAACGTCATGCCCGGATCATTGAAATCAGCAGAAAACACCGTAGATTCGTGTCGTTGGGGACGTGACGCGCCCTTCGGGAGGCTG
>JAJDWX010000017.1 GCA_022825385.1 Rhodothermales bacterium | reverse complement strand
CGACAGTTCCAAACAGCGAGGAGAATACCTGTCCCAGTGGCTGCACCGATACAATTGGCATCGACCGCACGCCAGCCTCAAATACCAAACCCCCATCGAGTCCCTCAAATTGCCAATGAATAATGTAGTGGGTTTACACAGGTAGCCCTCGTTAATGGATGACAGATTGTGCGCAAAGACCCATTCGAACCATGTATCGTCGTTATCCTGGCCGTTATCCACGCCTGCAGGACGAGGCTCCCAAAGCAGCCGCCACCAGTTCCACAAGAGCCATTCAGCCATATGATAACCGGAAACATGCGGGCCGCTGACTATCTCGCCCTTCTCCAGAAGGGCAACGCCTTCGGTCAGGACGCGTCCGTTTGCGGCGATGGAAACCATGCCGAAAGAAGCCTTTTCTTCCGGAGCGCCTTCCTCCAGCGTCTCCGGGATAAGCGTGAACTTCAGTTGGCCCGTCGTTTCCATGCCTTTAGTACCTGTTTGCGCATTGTTCGAGAGCCGGCGTCTCTATGCTGATTGATTCGGTACCCGTGGTAGCCGGGTCCATCGCCGTCCAGCTTGGCCTCGTAGACCTCGCCATGACTATCTACGACCCATACAAACTTGGGCAGCCTCAGGTTTCCCTTGCGATACGTGCTGACCATGCCACGAGCAAAACCTGAAAGAAGCAGTTGTTTCGCTTCGGCTTTTCGAATAACCCGAATGTCGTCGCAAACCGATTTTGTCGGACGAGGACTGACCGGCGGATGGAAGCCGTAGTCAGCGGGCCTTGTCTTGTGGTATGCCCGCCCCTCATAACGGGCTACATCGGTAAAATACGCCAAATCATTTTTCGAAAAATGACCCCAGGGCGCGAGCCGGCGCTTCGGATCATGGGCTTCGTGTTTCATCGACCGCATTGTCTTTGAGGCATGTAATGCCAGATAAGGAGAGAGGCGCAAAAAATACGCACCTGCTGTATTTCGCCCCTATAGATACATTCGGTTGTGTATATTTTATGAAATTTATGTGAATTTTACATATCCATCTTAACACAGTATCAGCAAGAGGTATACGCCAGCATACGCAGGCAACGGCTCCGAGGCACGAGAGCACACCACCGTTTACATGCTACATCCGCCGCCTTGACGAAGAATACTCTCACCAAGGTCTTGCAACTTGACACCCGATGGCGTATACTACAGACGAAGGCGGGGTAAACCACCGCAATCCTACACGTAAAAACCTGTCCAACTTTTACGGACCACTTCTTCGAGTCAGCCTTTTGTCGAAAGGTCGGTCGTGGATAAGGCTCTGGAAAATTGTGTGTAAATTGCCTCTACGGTCATATTAAAGCCAACTCAAGTAGACAGCATCTCATGTCTTTTCGACCGTCGGAAACCCTTAAAGCGATTGCAGACTATGCCTTTATTGTGTGCGGTGCAATCTTTTGGGTTGTATTGGTGATTTTTGTCTGGGAGTGTCATGATCTGCCCTGCCAGCCAAGTCAAGAGTGGCTTCTCCTTGTTTTTAGGATCACGAGCATAGCAACAGCAGTGTCATGGCTATTTAGAAACAGGATAGTGTCGTATGATCTTGATGCAAAATTAGAGGATGGCATCATCAAGCGTAAAACCCCTAAGCGCAAGCGTGTCAGATATTATGCCACTCTTACTAAGGCCCTCGAAGAACATAACGAAGGCGCAAGGCTGAACGCCTGGTACCTGACAGGGTATGCTGCTGCCCATGTGTTGGTGGAATGCGTCCGCCTAGCAGATGCGCCCAGTTGGCTGTATATACCAGCCATATTGTGTTTCGGCATACCCGAAATTCATGGAATCCACATAGGTAAACACACTTTCTCGCAAACCGTCTGGGTATTCCAGAGCACAGGGAGCCGAGCCAGATTGTTTGCGTCAATGGCATGGATATTATGGATATTCTTCATCATGATAGAAATCCATATGGGAATTCCCAGCTTGTTCCTCTACTCTATCCCTGTTGCTGAACTATGCTTAGTTGCAGGTGTGATTATGTGGTTGGCTGTTGGCAGTTTTCTTGCTGTTAAGAAAGCCATAACCTGGAAGCGCCCCCTCAATTAGCCCCTCTACACGCCCGTTTATGTGCTTTTTGGGGTTTTATGCGATTTCAGAAGATTGTGAAATTAAGTTGTCAAGTTAAATGGATAAATCTCAGAAATATTGCTACATAATCCTATTCGCATCGATATTATACCCGGCGGCTTTGAGTTCCTTGCAAAGTTCGAGTTTCCATCCTGAGTATACATTCAATTCGATATAAAGAACGCCGGAGTAGTCTGAAGGTATCTCTACCTTGCCTTTGGTAAGGGCGCATACACGTTGAGGGTGTCCAGCGAACTGTGTAAGTCTGGTTAAGTTTCGTTGGGCATTCTGTCTCCGTAGAGAATGACGAACTGGTTGAGCGCGTCCTTCCAGTTCTTCACGGGCCGCGTCCATTTCTTCGACGCCTCGTTCAGCGCAAGCCAGAGCAGCTTGAGAACGGCCTCGTCGTTAGGGAAGGAGCCCTTGTCCCGGATGATCCGCCGCAAGCTGTAGTTGAGCGACTCGATGGCGTTCGTCGTGTAGACCACCTTGCGGATAGCCGGAGGATAATCGAAGAACGTGGCCAATCGCGCCCAGTCCTTTCTCCATAGGGGAGCGATAGCCGGGTATCGCCCGCCCCAGTTGTACAGTATCAGTATTTACTTGACAGTCCTCGATAAAAAGAGGACGGACACCGGGGTCTCCCTTAGATTGGGTTTTTCACCGAACCAATCCTAACAAAAGGAGACACCCAATGCCCGCTACCAAGCAAAATACCACGGAAAGCGCAAAACGCAAACTCTCGCTTATCCGCCTTGCCGAGGAACTCGGCAACGTATCGAAGGCCTGCGAGATCACAGGCTACAGCCGCCAGTCGTTCTACGATATACGCCGCGCCTTTCAGGTGGGCGGCATGGCCGCCTTCGTAGAGAAGAAGCGCGGTCCGAAGAACCCGCACCCGAACCGCGTAGCGAAAGAGATAGAGGAGAAGATTCTCGCGCTCTGCCTCGAGCGTCCTACGTGGGGCGCGCAGCGCATAGCCAACGAGTTGCGCCTTATGGACGTGAACGTAAGCGCCACGGGCGTACGCGGCGTATGGACGCGGCACGATCTCTTGCATCGCAGCCAGCGCCTCTTGCGCCTTGAGGGGGAGGCCAACAAGGAGACGATAGCGCTCAGCGCGGAGCAGATACGCATGCTCGAGAAGCACTCGCCTGAGTTCAGGGTGCGCCACGTAGAGGCGAACGCCCCTGGAGAGCTGCTCAATCAGGATACCTTCCACTGGGGTACGCTCAAGGGCGTAGGCAAGGTCTACGTGCAGGTCGTCGTCGACGCTTTCTGCTCGCTGGCCTTCGCGAAGGTCTACACGTCGAAGATACCGGTTACCGCCGCCGACTTGCTCTACGATAGGGTGCTGCCTTTCTACGAAGCGCTCGGCGTAGAGGTGAAGGCCGTCCTTACGGACAACGGCAGGGAGTTCTGCGGACGGCCCGAGAGGCACCACTACGAGTTGATGCTCGCCATGCACGACATAGAGCATCGCAGGACGAAGGTGCGCAGCCCGCAGACGAACGGCTTCGTCGAGCGCATGAACCGCACCCTGCTCGACGAATGCTTCCGGATCAAGGGCCGCACGACGTGGTACCAGAAGCCCGTAGAGATTCAGCGCGACCTTGACGAGTACCTTGCGTACTACAACCTCAAGCGCAGCCATCAGGGCTATCGCCTCAAGGGCCGTACGCCCGCGCAGGCGCTACGAGAAGCCCTCGGAAGAAAAACGCTGCCGCCCATCGTTCCCAACACCGAAAACGAAACCCAAAAACAAGCCGCATGACCCACGAAAGGGAGACCCCGAACGTCAAGTAAATATTAAACTTGTACATAAGGTTAAATTACACAGTTTTCTGGACACCCCCTACACGTTCTCGTCCAAGCCTTCCGATGAAGAAGCCCAGTTCGAAAATCACGTTTTGTCGGGCACGTGGATTTGATTTGCCCCTGGCTCCCTTAAGTGATCCAGTGTCGTCTGGAGTCAGTAGAGCCACGGCAAATCCGACATTCGCATGTTTCTCGAATTTTTCGATGATGGTGCGACCTTGACTCGACTGTTCGGAAAGTATCACGGGTTCGATCTCTAATTGTTTGAGGAAGCCCGCCACCATTGCACGAGTACCTTCGTCCCTGCCGTGGATGACGAATACTTTTTTCGTATCTGTCTGTATAGTTCTTTTCGTAGGCGAAGATCTTTGTATCGGAAGGTTATCATCCCAGTGCTCATTGACCTCATTAAACATTGATTCTAAAACAGCTTCAGCACGCCTCATGGCATCTATATCATCATCTGCAAGGTGAAAACATTCAAGAAACTCATGGACATGTCCATCTTGGTTACTAAAAATTGTTTTAATTGTTATTTCAGTATCTCTGTACCATGTACGGAACTCCACAGAATCGTCCAAATCATAATAATCCTCGGCTAATATTTTGAATTCATTTATTCCGAACAAAGATTTCTGGATGAGCTCCATCGCTTTTTTCTTACTCGGTCTCGGCATCACCCCACCTCCACAATTTTCAAGCTCTCAATACCCCGGTCGTCCACAATCTTGACCGCCACTCGGCGGTGTTCGCCCGGCTCGAAGGGGAGGGAGGTCGTGCCGCGATAGGCTTCTATCAGGCTTTCGTCGATCTCGGCCTTGAGATTGCGCGCAAGGCGAGTCCAGCCGTCCTTGGGGCCAGCCAAAGGAAAGAAAACCTGGTGGGGAAACAAGCTACGGCCATCGTAATCGGGATCCAGCATCCATACGGCGATCCGGTCGGATCCGCCGGATTCCAACTTGCCGGTTTTGGTGTTGTAGTAATCGAACCCAAGAACAGAGACGCGCAGTTTGCCTGCGTGCTCGCCATACGAAATCGTCTCCAGTTCTACGTCCGGTTGGCCAATGAGCCAGAAACTTTCGTTGCTGGAACGTTCTTTCTTCAGGTCTTCCGTCAGCAGGTCCGCGTTCATTTGCGCCTTGAGGAGCATTACGCCGGGCCAATTGGTCTCGTCGATGTCTTTCGCTGCCTCCGGGTCGAACTGAAAAGCAGCGAAGGCGATGATTTTGGGCTTGGGAACGAGATTTTGTGCATCTTCAATGGCCAGCGCGACCTGGCGTTGCTCCAGCGGGGCATGATCCGGGCCGAAGGAAATAACCACTCGTTCGGAAGGCGTTGCGGCATCGTCCGGGCGCGTTTCTCCGTCTGCGTGCAGCCACTGAAAACCGGGCAGCGGTTCCAGCCGGACAAAGGAAATGCGCTGTCCGGCCTTCCCTCGAATGCCGGTCTTGTACAATTCGTCGCGCCAATCGCTTTGGCGGATCGTTTCTCCGGAACGGGCAACCGAGTCGTCGGCAGGGGAGGGGGGTACATCCTGAATATCGTCCAGTGGCTTTACCGCCGGGGCAGGTACGGCTTCTACGGTGAATGGGCCCGTGACACGAGACTTCTTTCTGTCTTCCACGGCCTGATCATAGAGGATGATGTCGGACTGTGATTCCTCGCCTATGAGCACTTTGGGAGAAACCTTCGGGACCGTCTTGTAACGGAAACCGCTGCCCACTCCCTCGTCAGGATATGCCAGTTCATAATAGTCGAAGTGTGCAGTCATCAGCCGCCGTTTTGCCAGTGTGATTGCAACCCGCGAGGTATCGCACGTGAGCCATCGCCGACCCCATTGCTCGGCGACAAAGGCGGTGGTTCCACTGCCGCAGGTGGGATCCAGCACGAGATCGCCAGGATCGGTGGTCATCAGCAGGCAACGCTGGATGGCCTTCGTGGAGGTCTCCACCACATAGGATTTAGCGCTCGGATACATCTGGGTTGGCCAGACATTGTTGATACGCCGGCCCGGCACTTCATTTTCGTATTTTTTCCACATGAGCGACTCCCGACCGTCGAGCGCTTCCAGTCTGCCCAACTCGGCCAGGCGATCCATGCCCTCTTTGGAGATGGACCATTGTCGGTTGTTCGCACAAGGAAATACCCTGCCGTTCCATTCATAAGGTTCGGAGCGACCTGTTGTAGAAGCCCCTTGCGAATCCAGCCCGGTGCGCCGATAAATGCGGGCCCCTTCAGGCAGTGCTGCGTCGGGGTCGAAGCGTTCTTCCCTGGTGAGTTTTCGGGACGTGCCATCCGGTAATTCCACCATGACGTAGGAACTGAAGAAATCGATTATCTCACTGCGCGTCAGGGTTTCATATATCTGCCGGTATTTTACTTTCTTTTTATCCCTTGCATACCAGAGCAGGTAGTCGGCCACCTGCGGCAGGGTAGAGGCGGAACTGCCGCTCGTCGTGGCGAAGGATATGGTGGCTATACGATTCTGTGCGCCGAAAATTTCGTCCATCACCATGCCCACCCGGTGGATATTTTCGTCGCCAATCTGCACGAAACAGGAACCGCTTTCCGTCAACAATTCCCGGGAGAGCAGAAGCCGGTCCCGGAGATACGCCAGGTAGGAATGAATGCCCATCTCCCAAGTGTCACGAAAGGCGCGGATCTGTTCCGGTTCGGCGGTCAGGTCGTCGTCCTTGCCATCGACCACCTCGCGGCGATGCACAAAAGGCTGAAAATTCGAGCCGTAACTGATTCCATAGGGCGGGTCTATGTAAATCATTTGTACCTGCCCGCCAAGCCCTTCCTTTTCCAGCAAGCTGTTCATCACAAGCAGGCTATCGCCCGCGACAAGGCGGTTGGTCCAGTTATGCTTATGCCGATAGAACTCGATGGCCTGCCGAAGCGGGGGATTTTCTTCCGTCGCGTCGAATAACGACGGCTGGGGCAGGGCGCCATTGCGTTTGCGCGTAGCCTCGATAATCGTACGCGGATCTATGCGTTCGTGCACATGCAGCGATACGGTCGGGACGTCGAACGAAGTATGCTCGGCCTTACCGGCCCAGACGAGTTGCGGGTCGATATGGGGATCGTGCGCATACGCTTTCTTGCCTTGATCCTGATCGGTTTCAGGCGTTACCAGGCCGACGGGCGGGTTGTTCGTACGCTCCTTGTCGGTGTGCGCGTAGCTTTCAATGGATTTCTTTTTCGGCATGGCTTGCAAACAGGCGTTTACTTACGTCCGATCAATAATATCTAACGCCTCTTCCCGGTTTATGAGACCGTTGTTGACAAGCAGGGATTGTATCGTTAGCGGGGAGACGTTAAAGTGCCTGCCAGCGTCGTTTTGTTTTTCTTCGGATGTGTCGCCATCCAGAAAATCATCTACTGCTTCGATGGGCGCCAATAGCTCGGCGGCGAACGCACGCTGCAGCTTCTGCCGGTAGGTATACGACCGGGTAACCGGATGCAGGGGTTCGTTAATATGGTTGAAGCACAGTTTGTCCGCCAATAGCCGCGCCAGATCGAAGCGCCTGCCCGTTTCCCATTTCGACCGTAGTGCGATGCGCGAGCACCCGTTTTCGCCATCCAGCACAAAAGAAATGTTGCCCGTTGTTCGGTTGATATTTTCTACCACCTTTCTGGAGGTTCCTGCCAGGTCCGTCAACTTGGTGTTTTTGATCGGTTGACCATTCAAACCCCCGGCCTGTCGCACAGCCCGCGCCATGGCGACACCAATACGCCAAGCCTTGTCAGTGCCCCACTCGGGAATGCTTTCCGCGGGGCCGAGTCGCACGGCGTCGCGGACGCGCATGTCGAACCCGGCTCGCCGGGCGCTTACTTCCAATTCCGATGCTCGTACCGGGCGATCCTTACGTTGTCCTGTATGGGCTGCCAATTCGGTTATCGTATCGTGTCCTAATTTTGTAGCGTCCGCAAGGCATTCCCGTATCTCGTTGTCGTCTCCCTTGCCGGGGTCGTGCCCCAGTATCGCCTCCATGCGGCGAAAAGCCGCCGCTCCCTCGTCGTCACGTTCCCGTTCCAGATAGCGCCAGATGACATGCAGGTTGGTATTGAGGATACTTTCTTCGTCAAGGCGTTCCAGCACGACATGGGCGAATTCGTCTACGGCCTTCTTGAATGCCTCGACCGTGATGGTCTCGGACCGGGGCGCCCCCAGGTAACGAAATACCTTTTCGTCCGGGCTCCCAGTCCGTGAAGAGGTCAAGCGCATCAGTACCCCGTCGGACGCTATTTCGATGTCCGGCCACAGGTAGCCCTCGCCGATGGACGACATATTGTGCGCAAAGACCCATTCGAACCACGTATCGTCGTTGTCCTCGTCGTTATCCACGCCTGCAGGACGGGGTTCCCAAAGAAGCCGCCACCAGTTCCACAACAGCCACTCGGTCATATGGTAGCCGGAAACATGCGGGCCGCTGAAGAGCTCGTTGTGCTCGAGCAAAGCGATGCCTTCGGTCAGTACATGTCCGTTTGCGGCGATGGTGACCATGCCGAAACTCGCTTTCTCTTCTGGAGAGCCTTCTTCCAGCGTTTCCGGGACAAGCGTGAATTTCAATTGCTCCGTCGTTTCCATGCCTTTAGTACTTGTTTGCGCATCTTGCGTGAGCCGGGGTCTCTATATTCGTCGATTCGGTATCCGTGGTAGTTTAGTCCGTCTCCATCAAGTTTTGCTTCGTACGCCTCGCCATCGTCATCCACAGCCCACACAAACTTGGGCAGATTGAGGCTTCCCTGACAGAAAGTGCTGACCATACCACGGGCAAAGCCTGATAGAAGGAGTTGTTCCGCCTCGGCCTTTTTAATAATCCGGATGTCGTCGCAAGCCGATTTCCCTGGGCGGGGGCTGACAGACGGATGGAAGCCGTAATCAGCTGGCTTCGTCTTGTGATACGCTCTGCCCTTGTAGTGAGCAGCTTCGGCAAATCTATCCAACTCGCCCCTGGTAAAATCATCTGGTTCTGCAATCCGGCGTTTCGGATCGTTGCCTCCGTGTTTCATCGACTGCTTTTGCTGTCCCTTATACAATGTACACGTTATCGAGCCAGCGGCCCTTGCCGTCCATCGAGATGCGCACTCCGTGCGCCTTCAGCGCGCCGGTGAACGCTTCCGACGTGAACTGCGCCCCCTGGTCCGTATTGAAAACATCCGGCGCGCCGTAGCGACCTCTACAGTATCCAGTGTGTTCATTCCTTATTTAGACACTTTCGGCACACATGTGTTTCGCCAGAATATCGTGAATTTCGCCGGGGTTTCGCGACACGGCCCAGGTCCACCGCCCGAATCCGCCGTGCTCGTTGACGGCGCGCGTCCACCCGTCGAGGGACCCGCGCTTGACGCGATCCTGCTCGGTGTCTTTGCCTTTGACTTCCAGAACCAGCGTATCGCCCGAAGTCAGCCGCACGATAAAATCGGGGCGATATTTCCTTACCACCCCGCGGTATACGTAGAACACCTCGAATCCGAGATGGTCGTTCTTCGCCCACGCCTCCACAAAGGGGCTGTTATCCAGCGCAAAGGCTTCCGTTGCCTCCCAGGCGCTGTCGTACACGCAGAAATTGATATGGCTGCGTTCGGTTCGCTCGCAAGGCTTGCTGGAATGCCAGGTCATCATGTCTGCGGTCGAGCGAATAGGGCGGTCCGTATCGAATACCGGTTCCAGTTTTTCGACGTTTTCGAAATGAATCGCCTGAAAGATGTGCTGGACAACCTTGTTCATATTGAGCGTAATGAGCAGACGCTTTTTCCTGTCGTCCTGATTGAACAGGGAGGATATAACGACAATTCTGTCAGAACGGATGAACTTGTCTATGAGCCGCACCAGTTGGGCCAGTAGAAATTCCCTGCTTCCCTGCCAGTCCGGGAGCATCCGGTCGTATACGTGCGCTGCGGTTTCGAAAACAATCCGCTGCGTACGAAACTCGCGGGCCAGGTTATCCAGGTCGATGGAAGCGATCTTCGTGATATCCGGCTTGCCCTCAATCACGGGAGCCAAATCGGCGATCCGGGCAATGCCTGCGGGGTCCAATTCCAGCAGCGCCACCTGTTTCGGATCGAACGTCAAGTGCGGACGGAATACGTGCTCGATTCGAACGAGATTGGGCCACCGAATTTCGAAAGCCGCCTTTTCCGGAACGGGTTCGATAGCGGTTTTCGGTTTGGGAGGGGGAGGCACCACGCCCTCCTGCGATTCGTGCGGCAGAAAGGTAAAGGGAACCCCGAAAACATTGACGTATTCCGGCTCGAAAAAGCCGGTTTCCGGGTTCGTTTCATACGCGGTGCGTCGCAGGCCGCGCCCCACGACCTGCTCGCATAGCAACTGACTGGCGAACGCCCGCAGGCCCATGATGTGGGTTACGGTTCTGGCGTCCCAGCCTTCCGATAGCATGCCGACGGCAATCACATTCTGGATATTCGCGCCGGGTTTCCCTTCCTGGCCCACCGTGTCTACCTGCCGCCGCAAAAGCTCGGCTCGCTGTTTTTTCGTGAGCTTGCGAGATTGACCGTTTACGCGATTCTCTTCTCCGTCGATTTCGGCAATCGGTTCGTCGGCTGCTTCGGCCTCGCCAAGTACTTTCGAATCGATGTGAAGCGTTCGGTCCGCATCGCAAAGCTCCTCGATACGGATTTTACCGTTGTCGAAAGAATGCTTGACCCGCGCGGCGGTCTCTGTGCGATTTGCCACGGTAATCATGGACGGCGGGGTCTTGAACCCCTGACCCTTCCATTGCTTCGCTGTTTCGCGCCAGTCATAACCAAGCAGGTGATACCCATTCAGCACAAGGTCGGGGAGCGGCGTGGCCGGCTCGGCCTTGCGATTCAGATCGTCCTTTACTTCGGGATCGTTATAGATATGATAAAGGCGCGATTTGTAGGTTTGCGGGTTGGGAAGGGCGTCGTCACGGATCACTACGCGGGGCGTTTTGACCAGACCCGCCTCGATAGCATCGTTCAGGCCGAAATCGCTTACGATCCAGTCGAACAGCGCTTCTTGCGAGCTTTGCTTGCCGGACGGCACGAAAGGCGTGGCGGAAAAGTCGTAGCAGGCAAGAATGCCCCGAGCCTGGTCGATTCGGTCAAGTCCGCCAATCCATTTTGTGGCTTGTTCGATATCGCTTTTTGAAATTCCGCGGGCGCCCGACCCGGCAGGCAGGCGCCACGCATGATGCGCTTCGTCGTTGATAACCAGAATGTTTCGCGCGGTGGCCATATCTCCAAGCACTTCCCGAACATACGCTTCGTTGCTTTTCGGTCCGCGTTTGTCCACGCTGCGCTTTTTGGCGATTTTCTCCTCGGTTTCCCAGTTGAGCACATGCCAGTTATGCACAAGCACCTTCCCCTGGCGGAGTTTGTCCAGCATAGGAGAGGGGAGGATGCGAAAGGCCTTGTAGTAACTTTCAGTATGCGCGGGCTTAAGAACCGCCAGACGGTTCTTGACGGTCAAGCCAGGCGCTATCACAAGAATATTTTTGGCGAAGCGGCGATCCTGTGGATAAGCAACCTTGTTCAGAATGTGCCAAGCGATGATCATGGCCATAACCACCGTTTTGCCTGAGCCCGTCGCCATCTTGGCGCACAGTCGCCGGAAATTGCTCCCGTCGGTTGGAATATCAATGCCGACTTTCTCTGTGTCGGGTGCTTCCGCAAGCCAGATCAATGTTTCGGCAGCCTCAATCTGACAGAAAAAGAAGCGCCGTTCGGCGAATTCCTCAGGATCTGTCCAGTGTCGAAGCAGGCGACGGGTGACGCCGGTAACGCCCGGATAGCCCGCGTCGCGCCAATTCTTTACGCGCGCGCGAATTTGCTTCACCAGCGGAATGGGGACAAATGTGCCAGGGTCGTCAAAGGCTTTCGAATCCTGAGAAGCCACAACATACCCGGCTGGTCGCCGCCCCTCCGCAAGATCGAAAAGGCGGGACGCCCTGTCGTAGCGCCAATGCCGCGCAGGTTCCTGGTAGGGGGAATTGATTATCAGCCGGTCGATGGTTGCCTGCGCCATATAATTTACACCGATAACTTCCGTCTCAATCTGAAATGCTGGACAGGTCCGCCTGCTTGTCCGCCAAAGCCGCCTTGTGCAGGAATACATAACTGCCGACAAGCAGCCCCAGGGTTGCGAGCGCATACAGCGCTATAAACGGAGGCGGAATGGATGCGAGGGTATCGCGTTCGATGAACGCCAGCCAACGTGCGACCTCCGGGAATCCGGCGAACGTCCTCACGGCTACTGTGACCAGCGCAAGGCCGCACAGGACCACATACAACCTTGCCGCCCGGCGCCATACCGGATGCGCATAAAACAATCCGGCCCCAATCAGCGGCAAAAGCAGATTCGTGCTGAAACCGACGCGCCCCTCGAATAATGCAAGCAGCCATTGCACGACATCGGGGGCGCTGAGCGCCATCAGGAGCAGCCCGAGGGCCTTGAGCATGAACCGCTCTTTCATCTTTTTTAGATTCCAGACAGGGGGCTTTCTGGTGATCGCGTTCCGCTATGGGCTATGGCGCGCAAGCGTCAAATGTTACGAAAATGAGAACGCAGGGCGTAATATAATGCCTGCAATCGGTTTCCAAACGAAAAAACCCCTTGACAACCCGCTCCAGAGGCCGTATACTGTCTCTACTTCCGATAACAGTTCTTATCGGAACTAAAATAACGATTACGAAACCCGCCACCGATCCAATACAAACATCCAACCGCACCGCGCTATGGCTTCCAGACCTTTGGATTTTTCGCCCATCGCTTTGATGGATGTCGCCACGGGCATTATTCGCCCGGACGCCAACCTCGTCGAAGCGTTTCTCGACCGCTACGACCGCCCCCAGACGCGCAAAGCCTACGGAGACGATTTATCCGCTTTCTTCGGATCCGACCATGCGGATACCGTTACGGTGCGCGAACTGTCGTTCGCCGATATCAACCGGCACATTGCCGAGATGGAAGAAAACGGCTACAAACCCGCCACCATCAAGCGCCGCATCGCAGCCATTCGGGGGTTTTGCGAATGGCTGGTGGCCCTCGGCGTATTGACCAGAAACCCGGCCAGCCGGCATGTGCTGCGCCGGGTCCGCAAATCAAGCGGCCGCGACGGCGCCCGCATCGTATTGACCGCCGAACAGGCCGGCCGGCTCATCCGCGCGGCGACGAACCCGGGCCCGGACGGCAAGCAAGCCCGCTCGGCGCCCCGGGATCGGGCGCTGCTGCTCACCCTCCTCCACTGCGTGCTGCGGCGTTCCGAAGCCGCGGCCATGAACGCGCAGGATATTCGTACGCTCGGAAAATACCAGGTGCTCGATTTGCCCGACACGAAGGGCGGCGCCGATCAGTACGTGAAAATTCCCGGGCATGTCGTGGAAGAAATCGACCGCATGAAAGCGTATTACAAGATTGCGGACGGCCCGCTTTGGCGCTCGCTCAGCAACAACAGTTTCGGGAAACGCCTTTCGGAACGTTCTATCTACGGCATCGTGGATCGTACTGCGCGGCGGGCAGGCCTTCCCCAGGAAATCGGGGCGCACTCGCTCCGCCACACGGGCTGTACGCTGGCCATCGAATCCGGGGCGTCCATTCAGCAAGTGCAATCGCATGCGCGCCACAAGAAAATCGAGACCACCATGGTGTACGTACATCAACGGGATCGCCTGCGCGACAGCGCGGCAGACTACATCCGTATAGACGGCGAAAAGCCTTGAACGCCTTGATATAAAAGGATTATGCCTAATGTATATTATTATCTTAAAGCCCTTTCTCCTTGCGCCCCTGTTTATTATATAGTTCCAGCCTGTGCTAATACGATGCCAAACGCACCCAAAAGGCCCGAAATCGGGAAATAACGGAATGGAAAGAATACCTGTGATCACCGGTCCTACTGCTGTGGGCAAGACGGAATTAATTGTAAATCTTCATAAAAAATTTGAAATAGAAGTCGTTTCTGCGGACAGCAGGCAGGTTTATCGGGAATTGAACATCGGGGTCGCGAAGCCCGACCCGGAAATTCTGGCGCGCGTTCCACACCACTTCGTCAACGAACGGTCGCTGGGAGCGCCTTTTTCGGCAGGCCGATTCATGGAGGAAGCGCGCGCCCGCATCGGGGATATCCTCCGCCGCGGGCGGACGCCCCTCGTGGCGGGCGGCTCCACGCTGTATTTGCGCGCCCTGGAACAGGGCCTTGCCGACATCCCCGACATTCCTGCGGCAATCCGGGCGAATATTCGTCGCCGCCTGGAGCAAGACGGCCCAGAGGCGCTGTACGCCGCATTGCAAAAGGTCGATCCCCGGGCCGCCGCGACGATGGACGCCACGAAGACGCAGCGCCTTGCCCGCGCCCTTGAAGTGTACGAAGCGACGGGCGTCCCGCTCAGCCGGTTTCACGAGGCGCAGACGCCGCCTCCCTACGCTTTCCGCACCATCGTTCTGCGGCGCCCCCGACGGGAACTCTACGCCCGCATCGAACGCCGCGCAGACGCCATGCTGGAAGCCGGACTGCTGGAGGAGGTACGCGCGCTGCTGGCGGCGGGACACGATCCGGACGCCCCCCCGCTGCGCACGATCGGCTATCGGGAACCCATCGCTTTTTTGAAAGGAGAGATCGACGAAGCCGAAATGGCGCGTTTGATCAAACAGAACACGCGCCGCTACGCCAAACGCCAGGAAACATGGTTTCGGGGGCAGTCCGAGGCCCTGTACGTAGACGCAACCCAGGACGCCCCCGCCCTGCTCGCCGAAGTACGGGCGCGTTTGGGGCTGTAGGGGGTATCTGCCACACCGCCCACTCCGCCTTTCCAGAGGAGTATACCGTCCGGTCTACCCGCCTGCAACCTTGTGTATACCGATCAGTATACTTTCGATACGAAAAAGTAGACTGATCAGTATACTATAAAGACGACAAGGTAGACCGTAGGGTATACTTTGCAATGCAGGGATGTAGACTGTGCGGTCTACTCGGACTATCTGCCTCCGGGATCGGGATTACGCCAGAGGCAAAGCAAAGAAATCCGGCGAAAGGCCAACAAGAAAAAGCGCAAGCCAATAAACGGGAACAAGCGAATGGATGAGAACAAGCCAATAGAGACGCCGAGCCTGGAACGGGGCCAAATGCGGGAAGAAACGCAAGGCCAGGAAATCCAGCCCGAAGCGCAAGGCGAGCAGTTGCGCGCGGATATCCTGAACGCCGCCTCGGCGCTGTTCGGAAACAAGGGGTATCAGGCCGTCTCCGTGGACGCCATTTCCCGGGAAGCAGAGGTGGCGAAACGTACGCTATACCGCTATTTCAAATCCAAGGACGAACTCGTACTCGAATACCTCGGCATAGAGGCGGCTCATATCCTGACCTGGCTTCGCATAAGCACGGAAAGCGCCCGGACGCCGCTGGAAAAGATCAAAGCGTTTTTCTCCGCGCTCGCCGAACGCACGGCTTCCCCTCGCTGCCGGGGCTGCCCCTTTCAGATGGCCTTGAGCGAATATCCCGATGCGGATCATGCAGCGAACCGGCTTGCCCGGCGACACAAGGAGGCCATCCGGGCCGAATTGCAGAAATGGAGCGCCGACGCCGGGTTTCGGGACATTGCGGGGACCGTTCACCGCCTGTATATGCTGATGGAGGGGGCCTGGGCCTGCGCTCGCCTGCGCGGAACGTCGCTCGAACAGGTTCCGGCGCAGCGCCGGGCGGCGGCGCTGAACCATGCCGTCGTGTTGCTAACGAGCGGCGGACTCTATGCAGAGACCCTGACTGCCGCTTCGTCCCGCCTCGCGCGAACGCGCTTGCGCGGATCCGGGCGGTCTTCTGGCGGTTTGGATCAGGCGGACGGACCAGATCGTCCCGAAGGCGAAGAAGAGGCGCCCGTCGATACCGGAACGCTTTCCCTTTTCGAGGACCCCTGGTTTTCGAGCCCGGAGCGGCGAACAAGGGATTAACCTTTCGCGTCCCCGCCCGGCGGCGCGCCCGCTTTTTAGCAACGGACAGGAGGCCGGGTACCTGTAAAGTCAAAGGGGCCGGGCGAGATAATATTCAAAAAATCAAGGGGTGTTTCCTTCCGCCCCCTCTCGCTCCACCACGAAAAGCGATTGCCTGTCCACGCACCGCCGCGTCTGTTCTTCGCGCGTCACCCGGAGGCCCGCCTCGCGAAAAGAGTGCAGCCACGCTTCGTGCGTCCGAAAACGCAGGGGTCCCTCCTGCCCGGGCGCAGGCTCCCCTATCGACCGAAGGCGATTCGCCAGGCGATCCAGCCTGCCGAGCAACGCCAACTCCCACTTCCACGCATATGTCGATTCGAGGATCGCTACGCGGCGGCTGACCCGCAGCGTTTCGCGGAGCAGCGCTTCGGGGCGCTCGGCGTGATGCAGGACAAAGACCAGGAGGGCCGCGTCAAAGGCTCCGGAGGCGTAGGGCAAATGCCGGCCGTCGTACGCGTCCAAGGGAAGCGACGTCCTGTTCCGGTCCAGAATATCCGCCAGGCGCGCCTGCGCCCCAAGGCGTTTCGCCACCTGCGCCCCCACATATCCTTCGGCGGCGCCTACGTCGAGCACAGACCGGGATCCCTCCAGCAAACGCGCGATGCGGGCGGCTTTGCGGGCAGCCCGGAGCCGCAGCAAGAGGTCCGTAAGCCCGCGACGATACCGCCAGGCAGCCAGCGCGGTCCATCCTCCCCATCCCGCCCAGACCCATAGCCAGTAGGGCCCGCCCGTATAGAGCAAATACGTCCCCAGAGAACAGACGGACAATCCGTACCAATGCCATGCGGGACGTTCCGCGGGCGCGGCAAGCGCGAGAACGCCCAGCAAATACCACGGATGCACGGTAGTGGCGCATACGAGAAAGCCGCCCGCCGCCCAAACAAACACGGGCCGCAGCGGGCCGTCCTCGCGCAAAACATCTTGCAGGCCCAGCCAGGCTTTCCAGCCGGTTCCTGCGGGTTTGCGTCGTTGCATATAGAGGGCGCCCAGCCCCGTCAGGTACAGGGCGGCAAGCAGCGGGCCAAGCCATTTGCTCAGGTCCAGTCCCGTAAAAAGCATCAAAAAATACTTCAAGTTATAGTATAATCCTGCATTGAATTCAAAAAGGCGCACATAGAGATCAAGCGAAGAACCCATGTTTTGCATTATGTGCATTATGTCCGTTATTCCAATATTCAGGAAAGGCAGCGCAGGCGCGAGCGCCATGCCAAGGCTTGCCGCCACGCTCTTCCAGCCAAAGCGGCGCCAGACGAAAGGAAGCAGCAGGAACGGGTACAATTTGACCCCGCCCGCGCAGGCCAGCCAGACGGAAGCCCAAATTCCCCGGTCCTTCCTGAGCGCGTGCAACGCCAGCGCCAGAAACAAAACCATCGCCGCTTCGCCATGCCCCTGCCCGGCCCCCGCAAGCACGACCGCCGGATTCCATGCGTAAATCAGCAACTGCCTTGGAGCCAGCATGCGAGCCAGCGTCAGCACCGCCCCGAATTCGAAGAGCGCCAGAATCCCCTTGACAACGAACCAGGAAACGGCCCAGCCCTGGTCGTAGAAAACGGCCCCGATCCGAAAAATCAACTGGGAGACGGGCGGGTATACCGTGTGCAAGCCGGGCGAATTGAGTTCGTCGTACAGAGGTTCTTCGCGCAGGGCTTCCAGCGCCGGGCTGTCGGGCGCGTGGAGATAGGGATTGTGGCCTTCAGCCTGCACAAGGCCGTCCCATACGTACCGATAGGCGTCGTCGGAAAGGGTTGGGGGGAGCCAGAATACGGCCAGCCGGAAAACAAGGGCCAGCGCGATGACGACAGGCATGGAGACGTCTCCCCGTTTCCACGCGAGGACGCACAGCGCGCCGGCAGCCAGCGCCGCTGCGACGAAGGCCCCGCGGGTTGCCGGCGCAGCGGCCGACCAGGCCATGCCGCCCATGGCAAGCGTCAACAGCCCCAAGAGGATCAGGGTGCGGCCCGAGGGCTTGATTGAAACGGCTTTAATCAGCGTATCCTTACCCGGCATGGAAAACGAGGCGCACCCTCCTGCCGCGGCGGTCAAACACGACCTGGTCCGCCATGGATTGCATGAAAAGCAGCCCGCGCCCCCCTTCTTGCAGCAGATTTTCGCAGGCCCGCGGGTCGGCAGAGGTTTCCGGGTCGAATCCTTCCCCCTCGTCCTCCACCGTCACCTCGATCCGTTCGCCCGCGACTTGCATCCGGAAATGCACCTTTTTGCCCGAATCGAACCGGTTTCCGTGCTCGATGGCGTTCGTAACCGCTTCCACAGTCAACAGAACGATGTTGTAGGCCAGTTCTTCGTCGCCCACGCGGCCTTCGAGAAAGGCTTCCGTTTCGGAGACAATCCGTTCGATGCTTGCGCGTTCGCTGGCAAGCGTCCGTTCCATGATGTCCGGGGCGGGAGGGGTGTCGTGCATGGCGTTACGGGCTATTCGCTCATCCTCTTTCGGACACAATATCGTTAAAAATATCGGTCAGCGCACCGGCAAGGCGGCGGCGGTCGAATGGGGCCGCGCAGGACGGGTCCGGCTGCGGCAAGCGCCCCGCGCGCCACGCCTCGTAGCATTGTTCGAGGGCGGCGGCGACGACTTCCGGCGCCGCGTCCGGCTCCACGATCCGCACCGCGCCGTACGCCCGAAGCGCCTCGCGCTCGACGCCTTCCGGCACAAGGCCCAGTATCGGCTTCCGGGCGCCAAAATATTCGTATATCTTGCCGGTCGATATCCGGTCGCAGCCCGGCGCGCGCCCGATGGTCATCCACAGCATGTCCGCCGCAAGGAGCGCCTTCGTCGCGTCCCGGTGCGGCAGGTAGCCCGCATAATGCACCAGGTCGCCGATGCGCAGGCGCTCGACGAGCCGCCGGGCCGACGCGGGCAACAAGCCTGCGAAAACGGCGCGCACCCGTTTGCGCAGCGCCGGTTTGCTTTCCGCCAGCGCCGCCAGGCCCCGCAGGAACGGCTCCGGCGATTGCGCATGGTAGAATACGCCGCTGTACAGGAGGGTAAATCTGTTCGGATCCGCATCGAGGCCCGGAATGCGCGGCGCGCCCGCGAAATCCTCGGGATCGTAGCCGTGCGGCACGATGCGTATGTCCTGGGCGGCGGGAATATCCGGATGCCGCTCCGCAAGGCCGTCCCGCTTCGCATCGTCGATGACGACGATCCGGTCCGCCGCGCGCAGGGCGCGGCCTTCCAGCCGGGTCGATAGCGCCCGGTGCCACGGGGTCGGGTAGATATGGCGCGGATTCCCAACCCAGTCGTCCCGAAAATCAAGGACCAGCGGCAAGCCCGTTTTTCGGGCCAGGCGGGCGGCGGCCAGGTGCGACGCGTACGGCGGAGCAGAAGAATAAATCAGGTCGCACGGAGTTTCCCGCAGCGCGGCGAGCGCCTGCCGGAGGGCGGGACGAATCCACCCGATCTTGTTGTCGGGCACGAAAATCCATTGGCTAAGCGCGGACAAGCCCTGCCGCACGGATTCGCGGGGCATGCGCACGGTGGCGCGCGGCCCGAAAAGGCGGGTGGGGTCCCAGGAAGCGGCGCGGCGAATCGCCACGCCCGCCTCCTCGACCTCCCGAAGCAGGCTGTCGTCGTAGGCGAAATAGCCATGCGGGCGGCAGGTAACGACCGTCGATTCCCAGCCGTATCGGGGCAGGTATTTAAGGAATTTGGCGGTCCGCTGGACCCCGCTCAGGCCCATGGGCGGAAAATAATACGCAAAGACAAGCGCCCGCCGCGCTGGCCGTGGGGCCAGGGAAGGTTCGGAAGAAAATGTCGGGACAGCAGATCGGTTCATGCCATGCGTTGCGCCTGCGGGTCCTGTGAACGCCTCAGGGACTTTTCGGGTTCGGAGGCGTTAAGTAAGGATACGCCGATCAAGTCCGCTTTGCGCCGTAACGATACCGGCGGCGGGCCCTGTGCATTATGACGAAAACCGAATCGCCCAGCCCCCCGTCCGCCGCCGAAGCGTCCGAATCGGGTTCGCATTTCATTCGGGAAATTATTGAAAACGACCTGCGCAACGATACCTGCGGCGGGCGGGTCGCGACGCGGTTCCCTCCCGAGCCGAACGGGTACCTGCATATCGGGCACGCCAAAGCCATCTGTCTGAATTTCGGACTCGCGGAAGATTTCGGGGGCGCGTGCAACCTCCGGTTCGACGACACCAATCCCGAAACGGAAGACGTCGAATACGTCGAATCCATCAAGGAGGACGTCCGCTGGCTGGGTTTCGACTGGGGCGACAGGGAATACTACGCTTCGGATTATTTCGACAAGCTGTATGCCCTTGCGGAGCGCCTGATCCAGGCGGGCCATGCCTATGTGGACAGTCAGGACGAGGCCGCGATTCGGGCGACGCGGGGGACGGTCACGGAGCCGGGACAAGAAAGCCCCTTCCGAAACCGGTCCCCGGAAGAAAACCTGGACCTTTTCCGCCGCATGAAACGCGGCGAATACGCGGACGGGGAGCATGTCCTGCGCGCCCGGGGCGATATGGCGTCGCCCAATATGAAGATGCGCGACCCCCTCCTCTACCGGATTCGCCACGCGCGCCATTATCGTTCCGGGGATGCGTGGCGCATTTATCCAATGTACGACTTTGCGCACCCCCTTTCGGATGCGCTGGAAGGGGTAACGCACTCCTTGTGCACGCTTGAATTCGACAACAATCGGGAGCTGTACGACTGGCTCGTGGATCGGTGCGCGGAGGCGCCGCGCCCCCGTCAGTACGAATTTGCGCGCCTCAACCTCGATTATACGGTGATGAGCAAGCGCAAACTGCGGCGGCTGGTCGAGGAGAAGCATGTTACGGGCTGGAACGACCCCCGGATGCCGACGCTCGCCGGGCTGCGTCGGCGGGGCGTTCCGCCAGAAGCGATACGCGCCTTTTGCGCGGAAATCGGGGTGGCCAAAGCGGATAACCGCATTGGGCCGGACCTGCTGGATTACGCCATTCGGAACGACCTGAATTTCAAGGCGCCGCGCGTCCTGTGCGTACTGCGGCCCCTGAAAGTGACGCTCGTGAACTATCCCCCCGACCGAGAGGAAGAACTGGATGCGCCTTTCTGGCCGCACGACGTGCCGCGCGAAGGGTCGCGGAAGGTTCCTTTCGGACGGGAACTCTACATCGACCGGAACGATTTTCGGGAGGACCCGCCAAAGAACTACTACCGGCTGGCGCCGGGACGGGAAGTTCGGCTGCGGCACGCCTGCGTAATCCGGTGCGAAGAGGTGGTGCGCAACGCGGCGGGCGAGGCGGTCGAATTGCGCTGCGCGTACGATCCGGAAACGCGCGGCGGCAAGGCGCCCGCCGGGCGCAAGGTACGCGGCGTCATCCACTGGGTGTCGGCGAGGCGGGCGATTCCTGTCGAGGCGCGGCTGTACGACCGGCTTTTTCGCGCAGCGGACCCGGAACGGGGCGAAGAAGATTGGGCGGACGCGCTGAACCCGGATTCGCTGATCGCGCTGCAGAACGCCCTCGTCGAGCCAAGCGTGGCGGGCGACCCCGCTGCGCAGCGCTATCAGTTCGAGCGGGAAGGGTATTTCTGGAGAGACCCGGAAGATTCGACGCCCGAACGCATGGTTTTCAACCGGATCGCGCCGCTGCGGGACACCTGGGCGAAAATAGAAGGCAGGGCGAAAGGCGCAGGCCGGGAAACAACCGACGGAGCCGAGGCAATTCGGAAAGTACCCGGGAATAAATCTTCTTCTTCCGCCTCGCCCACGCTTGCCGAGCGGATCGAAAATCTTTCGGGACGGGAACGCGCGCATTTTTCGGTCAACGTCGAATCTGGCGTGTCCAGCGACATGGCGATCGGGCTGGCGCAGAAACCGGAGGCCCACGACTATTTCCATGAAGCGCTGGCCGACTATGCGCCAGCGCCGGACGACGCCGCGCGCGCGAATGCGCTGGCCAACTGGATACTCAACGAATTGCCGTGGGACAAAATAGCACGGGAAAAGGGCGATTTACCGTTGTCTCCCAAGGCGTTGTCCGCACTCGTGAAATTAGTGGACGAGGACATTATTTCCGCCCGCACGGGCAAGGACGTGCTGGCCGAGATGCTGGCTACCGGCAAAAGCGCCGAAGCCATCGTGCACGAAAAGGGATGGAAACAGATGACGGACCCGGAAGCGCTGCGCGCCGCCATCGACGAAGCGCTGGCGGCCTTTCCCGACAAGGCGGCTGCCTGCCGGTCGGGCAAAAAAGGCCTTGTCGGATTCTTTATGGGGCAGGTAATGCAGCGCACCGGCGGCGCGGCCAAGCCGGAACTGGTTCGGAAAATGCTGGAGGAGCAACTCGCAGTATGAGCGCTCAGGGCCTCGCACTCATGCATGGGCGCGGCCCCAGCCTTATGGATACCTTTAGAGCCCGTTGAATCCACAGACGGCCAAAAACAGGCAACTCAGTCATTGGGATACAGAAATGCCATGGGTTCGAGGCGGGCGCCTTCCGCCGAGGCGACGGCGAACTGCGGCCCTTCGTACATCGTGGCGGCTCCGTATCGTCCGTCCTTGTGGACAGCGTAAAAACTGAGGCCGAACTGCGGACGGCCCTGTTCGTCAAGGAGGCGATCCTCCGTCATGGCCACGACGCGGCGCAGCGTTTCGAGACAGGCGTCTTCGGGATCATAGCCCTGGCGCATAAATTCTACGGCCAAAAACGATCCGCAGGACTGAATAGCCGCTTCGCCGCGCCCGGTCGCGCCGGCGGCGCCTGTGGCGTTGTCGCAGTATTGCCCCGCGCCGACGATGGGACTGTCCCCTATGCGCCCGGGAATTTTCCACGCCAGTCCGCTGGTGGTGGTCACCGAGGATACGTCTCCGGCGGCGGTCACGGCGCTCATGTGAATGGTGCCGTCCGTATGTTTGGCCGCTGCGTCCGGCCATTCCAGCCAATTGTCGCGGGCGTTCAGGCTGGTTTTCCAGGCCAGCCAATCCCTCCTGCTCTGCTCCGTAAGGAGGTTTTGCGGCTTGAATCCCATGCGAATGGCGAAATCTCGCGCTCCTTTCCCCACCAGAATCACATGGTCGGTGTAGTCCATGACCGCCTTGGCTACGAGGGAAGGCGTTGCGATATCCTCCAGCGCGGCGACCGCCCCGGCGCGGCGGGTAGGGCCATGCATGAGCGAAGCGTCCAGCGTAACGACGCCCCGCTCGTCCGGCAAGCCGCCAAGGCCCACGCTCTGGTCCGCAGGGTCCAGTTCCTGAATGTTGACGCCGGCGATGGCGGCGTCCAGCGGGTCTGCGCCCTCCTCGGTCATCATCCGGTAGGCCTTTTCGACCCCGCGAAGGCCATTGCCGGAAGCCACGACGACCGGCGGGGTCCGGCGCGGCCGAGCGCGCAGCGGGTGAGGCAAGCCCGCCGTCGAAGCGGCGGCGACCGCGCCGGACAAATGCAAAAACGTTCTTCTCGATATTTCCGGCATATTGAATTTCGCGCTATGCGCTATGCCTTACTCGCTCCAGGGGGGCACGATATCCTGCATGCGCGCATAGGAAATCAATTGGCCCAGGTGTTCGGAATTATGCCGCAGATAGATGAGCAGGGCCGCGCGGGCGGTTCGCGCCTCGTCGGTAAAGTACAAATCCACCATGGATTCCATCTGTTCGTCCGAAAGCCCGCGAATGCTGGAAACCGCAAACGCCTGCGCGCCCTTCAGGAACGCAACCACGTCTTCTTTTTCCGTCAGATTGTCCAGCGCCCCCTGCACATCGACGTCCTCGGGCGTTTCGATTCCCACGAACCCTGCAAACCCATACGACGCTTGCGCAACATGCACAAGGTGTCGCCGGAACGAAAACACGACTTCGGTGGGCGCCCAATCGTATTGATCGGCGGGAAATACTTCGGCAAGGGCCACCACGTTGTTCAGCACGGCGTCCACTTCGGAGGCGATCTCGTCCTGGCTCGACTGGGCCTGGGAAGTCATGGGCAACCAGGCGGCGGCAAGCAGGGCAAGGGCTAAAAGACCGGAGCGTTTCTTGAACATGGTTTTACGAGGGATGGTTTATGGAATGGTTATGGATAGGGCGATGAAAACCGCAAGCGATCAGGAATATACGGCCTGCGGCGATCAATTGCAGGAAAAAACGAACCGGACGGGCGCGGGACGCCAAACTGGCCGCAAGCCGGATGCGCGCTTTGTCCGCCCCGCCGTTTCTGCTCCGCAGCGAAGAGGCTGCGGACGCCCTACCCGGGATGCAGGCGCGCTCCCGTGCGGCGGTCGAAGAAATACAATGCGTTCAGGTCCAGCGCCAGCCGCACCGTATGGTTCGCGGGGGGCAGCGCCTGCGCGGCAATGCGGACGCGAACGTCCTGCGCCCCGGTGCGGACGCGCAACAAGGCTTCGCGCCCCATATATTCCACCGCATCCAGCAGAAAGTCGGCCTCGCATACGGGAGATTCCGGGGGCGTATCCGTCGGCGGGCGAATATCTTCGGGACGAATGCCCAGCGTTACGGCCTGCCCGATCCGGGAAGCCGCTGGGGCATGGCGGGATTCCGCGAGGGGAATGCGCAGCGTTCCGCCTTTCGCTTCGAACGCAGGCCCTCCCCCGGTACCCCCGACAAGGCGCCCTTCTATAAAATTCATGGGCGGATTGCCTATGAATCCGGCTACGAACCGGTTGGCGGGCCGCCGATAGAGCGCACCCGGCGTATCGATTTGCTGGATGCGCCCCTTGTCGAGCACGACAATCCGGTCCCCCATGGTCATGGCTTCGATCTGATCGTGCGTAACGTAGATCATGGTCGTTCCCAGCCGGGCGTGCAGTTTCGACAGTTCTGCCCGCATTTTTCCCCGAAGTCCGGCGTCGAGGCTGGCGAGCGGTTCGTCGAAAAGGAAGATGCGCGGCTTGCGAACAATGGCCCTGCCCACGGCGACGCGCTGACGCTGGCCGCCAGACAATTGCTCCGGTTTCCGGTCCAGGATGGCTTCGACGCCAAGAAGCTCCGCGGCTTCCCGTACCCGTCGCTGCATGGCTTCCTTGCCGTATCCGCGCAATTTGAGTCCGAAGGCCATGTTGTCGAACACGGACATGTGCGGATACAGGACCTGATTCTGAAAAACCATCGCCACGTCCCGGTCTCTCGGGGGCACGCGCTCCATCGCCCGCCCGTCTATGTACAGGGCCCCCTCCGTAATCGACTCGAGGCCCGCAATGATGCGCAGTACCGTGCTTTTGCCGCATCCCGACGGCCCCACGAGCACGACGAATTCCCCCCGCTCGACCTCAAAGGCGATATCCCGGACAGCCTCGACCTGCCTGTCGTATACCTTGCGGATGTTTTCGAGTCGGATATGCGCCATGCGGACAGCGGAAAGACGGCAAAAGCGCGACAACGGCCGCACTGCTCTTCCAGGCAAGATAGAAGATAAAAAACCAGGTTTCTGATGCAACTTTTTCAGGGAGAGCGCGTATTTTATGTCAGACATATGCCAACGCGCCTAAACACTATCGCCGACCTCAGTCCATACCAGCCTCTCGTTATGAAAGTAATGACGACAAAACACACAGGCGAGGCAGAAACGCATCTGACCTGGAATCCCGGTTTCCGGGAGACTGTCATTGATATTAACTGCCCCCCTGTTCAAGATGTTGCCGACTTAAGGGAGGCCAACGATATACTTGGCGAGGCATGGCGACGTGTCGGAAATTACCTATCCGGGGCGATGTACATACAAAGCAGAAATGGACAATCCAGACAATACCAGGAAAGAGAACCCTGATGCGACCAGCAGCTCGGTTGCCAATCCTGACCTGCAACAGTGGCTAAAACCAGATGCGCCTCCCGATGTAGTTGAGCGCTTCGTTGCGTTTCAACGCATGGTGCATTACAGTGGACCGCTTCCGCCAGCAGACGAATTGTCTCAATATGACGAGGCGTGCCCCGGAGCAGCAGATCGCATTATTGGCATGGCCGAAAAGGCGCTTGACCTGCAGGGTGCTTCCATGGAAGGGAATATTGGCCTTGCCAAGCGAAGAATCAACGCCTCTGTAATGGTTTCTGGAGGCATGCTTTTGGTTGCCGGCCTATGCGTAATCTATGAACCTGCCTGGCTGGCCTTACCGCTTAGCGGGACTGGAATCCTAACGCTATTGGCGCGCGAATTATTCAGGAAAGTCAGGAGTAAGTAGCCTTAATCCCAGGGCGCCCACCGCCTTGCGGATGCGGCGCGCGCAGGCTTCCTGGCCCAGCACGCCCATCATGGCGAACAGGCTCGGTCCGCCGGAAACGCCGCTCAGGGCAAGTCGAACCGGATGAATGATCCGGGCCGCGCCGACGCCCCGGTCCTCGGCCAGCGCGCGCAACGTCGTTTCCGTCTGCTCCGCGCCGAAATCCTGCAATTCCCCGAGGCGATCCGCATACGCGCTCAGGAGGTCCGCGGAATCCGGCGCCCACCTCTTTTCGACAGACCGTTCGTCGTACGTATCCGGGTCGAACTCCGGGTCCGGGAAAAGATACATGCACGTTTCGGGAAGGTCTCTGGCGAACGCAACGCGAGACTGCATAAGCGCAACGATCCGTTCCCAATGTTCCTTTCTCGTGTAAAAATCCGTACCGCCCCACTTGGCGGCCCGGCCCAGCAATCCGCCGACGGAAAGCGTGCGCAGGAACTGCTGATTGAACCAGCCCAGCTTGTCCACGTCGAATTGCACGCCGCCGCCGCCAACCCGGTCGAGCGAAAATCGCTCCGCCATGTCGTCAAGCGACAACAACGCCTGGTCGTCGCCGGGATTCCACCCGAGACGCGCCAGAAAATTGACGACAGCCTCGGGTTCGTACCCGGCGTCGCGACATTGCTCGACCGTTACGGGCAACCCGTTTGCCTGGGCATGGCGCTTGGAAAGTTTGCCCTTGCCGCCCGGATTCATAATGAGCGGCATATGCGCCATTTCCGGCGCCTCCCAACCAAGGTAGCGATACAGGAGCAGGTGCTTGGGCGTCGAGGAAAGCCATTCCTCCCCGCGAATAACATGCGTGATCCACATGGTGCGGTCGTCCACGACATGGGCCAGATGGTAGGTGGGCATCCCGTCGGACTTGATCAGAACCTGGTCGTCTATGTCCTCGGACGCAAAGGAAATCGGCCCCCGAATGCGGTCCTCGAAAGCGATGCGCTCCCCGGGTTCCACCTTCATCCGGATCACATGCTCGTCTCCCCGGTCGAGACGGCGGCAAACCTCTGCCGGGGGAAGAGCCAGCGAGTTGGCCATCTCCCCGCGCGTGGACGCGTCGTATTTGGGCGAAGGGTTCTCCTTTGTGGCGAACCGCTTCCGCATGGCCGCTATTTCTTCGGGCGTATCGAATGCATAGTACGCATGTCCCTCGTCGACCAGCCGCTGTGCGTACACGGCGTAGAGCAGCAGCCGTTCGGACTGGCGATAGGGCTTGTAGCGCCCGCCTTGCTCCGGCCCTTCGTCCGGCTCGACGCCGGCCCACAAAAGGCCGGACAGGATATTTTCTTCGGCTTCCGGCGTAAAACGCGCCTGATCGGTATCCTCGATGCGAAGCACGAAAACGCCCTCGTGCTTGCGGGCGAAGAAGTAATTGAAGAGCGCCGTTCGAAGTCCGCCCAGGTGCAAGGCTCCGGTGGGACTGGGCGCAAAACGAACCCGGACTCGGGGTGCATGATAGTCCATCATAGTCGTACGTCTGCGCAGCATGCGCCGCGACTTTTTTGGGATGGGGAAAAGAAAAAAACGACGGGTTGCGAGGAAGAGAAAGCGATAACGCCCGCGCAGGGTCTTTGATCCGGCGCAACGGGACAAATACAGCGGAACCGCATCCGCCTTATGCGCGTCAATGCGGGTCTGTTTTCAAGACAAGCCGCAACTACGTCAAAACCTACGCATAACCAGGCATGATGAGCCGTACAAAACTGTTTTTTTTCAGTTCTCGAACCGCTTTAGCCGCATTATTCATCATTCTTTCGTATACCGCAGCGTGCGGATCGTTGTCCCGGACGGCCCCGATCCCCGGCGCGGAGGACCCGGAGGTCGTCGCCTCTTTTGGCGGCGAATTGCTTACGCTGAACGAATTCGAGGCGAACTACGCCCCGCATGCAGGCGACAGCAACGAATCCGCCGCCGATTCGCTGGCCTCGCATCGGGATTTCCTTGAGCGATACGTCGATTTCCGGCTGAAGGTGCTGGCGGCGCAAGACGCCGGCCTGAATGATCGTCCCGACATTCTTGACGAGATAGCGGCCTACCGCGTACGCCTCGCCCGTCCGTTCCTGATGGAAAAGGAAGTCGTGGATCCCCTCGTTCGCACCCTGTACGAACGGCGGATGGAAATGTCGGACGTAAGCCATATCCTCCTTGTCGTCGCCGAGGACGCCCCCCCGGAAGACACCCTTGCAGCCTACCGCGGGATGCAGGCCCTGCGGGATTCGGCGCTCGCGGGAGCGGATTTCGGAGACCTTGCCGCGCGCCACTCGGAAGACCCTTCCGCCAAAGCGCCTGCGGGGAACCGGGGCGCGCGGGGGCGGCTCGGATTTTTCCGGGGCGGAGACCTCGTCGAACCCTTCGAATCGTTCACGTACGAGGTACCCGTCGGCGGGCTGTCTCCGGTATTCCGTACGCGATTCGGATACCATATGCTGAGGGTCCACGAACGCAAGCCTACCCCGGCGGACATCCGCGTAGCGCACCTTATGATTCGTCCTGCGGGACCGCCGGGGGATTCCACGAACGCCCTGGCCCGCGTGGAAGCGCTTAAACAACAACTGGACGAAGGAGCCGAGTTTGCGGAACTGGCGCGCGCGCATTCCGAAGACGTCGCATCCGCCGGGCGCGGGGGAGACATCGGACTCATAGCCTATACGGGACCGATCCCCGAAGCCTTCAAGGAAGCCGCCTTTGCGCTTGCGGAGCCGGGCGACGTGAGCGATCCGGTCGAAACGCAGTTCGGCGTACACCTTATCCAGTTGATCGAGCGCGGCGCGCTGCCTTCCTACGAAGAAGCCTACGAGGACCTCAAAACCCTGGCCGGTCAATTGCCGCGCATGGCGCGGGCCGAAGAAGCGCTGGCCCGCGACATTATCCGAAACAGGCAGGGCCGGGTGGACACCGCGCTCGCCCTGAACGCCTTCGCGGGCATCTCGCCCGACTCGATCCTCGCCCTGCCGAACGGCGGCCTCGCCGCGACGGCGCTCGCGGATACCTTCTTCGCGCTGGGCGATTCGACCTGGACGCTGGGCGACCTTGCAAGCGCGGCGGGCAACCTGGGCAGCCGCGGCGGCCGCGATACCGAAAGCACGGTGCGCGACCTCGTTTCGTCGTTCGTCAAGGAGGCCGCCCTGAATGCAGAGTCCGCCCGACTTGAGGAACGCGACGGCGAATTCGCGAAAATCATGCAGGAGTTTCGCGACGGCCTCATGCTGTTCGCGCTGATGGAAGATTCCGTATGGACCGCCGCCGACCAGGATTCGGCAGCCCTGCGCGCCCGCTACGACATGCAGCCGGAAGCGTATCAATGGCCTGACCGGATTCGGGCCATCTCCCTGCAAAGCACGTCGGATTCCCTGATGCAGGACGCCGCGGCGCGCTTTGACGCAGGCGCCTCGATAGCGGATATCCATGCGCTCTACGCCTCGGACTCGCTGTATGCGATGCATGCGGACACCACGCTCATAGCGGACTCGTCCGGCTCCGTCTACGACTACATACTTGACCTCAGCGAAGGCGAACGCACGGAAGTCCTGCCGCTGCGAAACCGGCGCATCCTGCTGGCGCATGGCGGCGTCGAACCGGCGCGCGGGAAAACCTTCGAGGAAGCCCGCACCCAAATCGTCAGCGAGCATCAGCAGACGCTGGAGAAACGCTTGCTGGCCCGCCTCAGAAAGCGCTACGCCGCGCATACCTTCCCGGACCGGCTGGTCCACGCCTTTCGCGAGAAACCACCCGCCATGCAACCTGCCGAGGCGCCCGCCGCCCCCTAAGCCATGGGAACGCGCTCCCTGTCCGGATGGTGGCGGTTTCTGCGCTTGTGCGTCGCGGGAACCGGCCTGTTGCTGCTTGCCGGCTGCATGGAAGAAACGCCGCTGCCGGACTACGTAGCGCGCGTGGAAGACCGGTACCTCTTCGAGGAAGACCTCGAGCGCACCATGACGAACCTCGCCGCAACCGGGGACCCGACAGAAATGCGGCAGCAAATCGTGAATCAGTGGCTCGCCACGGAACTGCTGTACGGAGAGGCGCTGCGGCGGGGGCTGGCGGAAGATCCCGAAGTGCAGCGTCGCCTGGACGAAAGCGAACGATCCGTGCTGGCGAACGCGCTCGTCGAGTCGTTTTACCGGGACAACACGGCGGCGCCCGCCGCGGAAGAAATGCGGGCCTATTTCGAACAACACAAGGAGCAACTCCGGCTGCGCGAACCGTTCGTACGGATTCGCTACCTGCGCGCGCCGACGGCGGCGGAAGCCCGGCGAGCGCAACAGGCCCTGCGCAACGCGCCCGCGGCGGAACGGGATTCCATATGGGCCGCCTGGACCGCCGCGCTCGCAAGCAGCCCGTCCGCCCCCGACACGCTGTCCGACCCGCGCATTTCCGCATACGACCATTACCCGGAAAGCCGCCTCTTCGGCAACCAGCCCCTCATTCGGCAAGCGCTGGCCAACCTGGGCAACGAACGAACCGCCGCGGTCATAGAAAGCGATTCCGCCTACCATGTGCTGCAAATGGCGCAGCGCATCCCGACGGGCAGCATCCCGGAACAGGAATGGATCCAACCCGAACTGGCGCGCCAGATCATGCTCCAGAACCGGAAACAGTTGTATGCCCGTCTGGTTCAACGCTTGACCAATGAGGCCCTCGCACGCGAAGCGCTCGATAGTCCATAATATCTCGTACGGCGCGGCGTTTCTTTGTCGTTCCCGATTCCCCGCGCATTCACGGCTTTGCACGCTTCATGTCTTTGCACTCGATGAAACCCGCCGCGCGCCTGCGCGCCGCGCTTGTTCTTGTCTGGGCGGCGCTCGCTCCCTGGACCCTCCCGGCGGCCCATGCGCAGGACGACGTGGTCGACGAGATTGTCGCCGTCGTCAGCGACCAGATCGTGCTCAAATCCGAGGTGGACGCCATCGTGGCGAATTATCTGCAACAACAGCGCGTCCCCTATTCCGAAGTCCTGTGGATGGACGCCCTGAACGAGTTGATCGGACAGGAAGTCCTGAAAGTGGCCGCCCGCCGCGACACCAACATTACGGTACAGGAAGAACAGGTCGATCAGGCGCTGGACCAGCGCATCGAATTCATGGCGTCCCAGGTGGGCAGCGAAGAAAGGCTGGAAGAATTGTACGGGCGAAGCATCGTGCGCATCCGGGCGGACCTGCGGGACGAACTGCGCGATCAGTTGCTCGCGGATCAACTGAGGCAATCCAAAATCCAGAACATTCGCATCACGCCCACGGAATCCGAGGAATGGTTTCGTCGGTTCGCCGCGGATTCGTTGCCGGTCATTCCGCATGTGGTGCGGCTGAACCACATCGTGCGCTTTCCCGACCTCACGGAAGAAGCCCGAGAGGAAGCCCGCGAAATCATTACGGCCATTCGCGACTCCGTCGTAACGGGGGCGGGCGCGTTCGAGGACATGGCGCGGCGGTTTTCCGAAGACCCGGGATCGGCCAGCGTGGGCGGACGCATAGACAATACGACCCTGAGCGACCTTGTCCCGGAATTCGGCGCCGTAGCTTCGCGCAATCCGATCGGGGAAACGTCGCAAGTGTTCGAATCCCCGTTCGGCTACCACATTGTCCGCGTAAATGATCGGCGGGGCGAGATCGTTGATTTCAACCACATCCTGATTCGCATCGACGACAGCGAAATAGACCCCTCGGAAACCATTGCCTTCCTGACCGCCGTGCGGGATTCGGCGCTGCATCTCGACGTTCCCTTCGAACGCCTCGCCAAGCAGCATTCCCAGGAAGAATCCACGGCGCAGCTGGGCGGGCGGGTCGTCGATCCGCGCAGCGGAGAACGCGACCTGGTCCGGGAAAATCTCGGCCCGCTCTGGCTGGCCACCCTGGACACCATGCGCGTTGGAGAAATCAGCCTGCCCACGCCCGTGCAACTGGAAACCCCCCGGCAAGCCTACCACATCGTGCAACTGGTCTTTTCCCAGGAAGAGCATACGGTAAGCCTTGAAACGGATTACGAACGCATCGAGGAGTTCGCGCTTCAGGAAAAACGCGCGCAATGGATGCAGGACTACATCGATACGCTCCGGGAGGAAATCTACATAGACCTGCGCGGCAAGGCCCGAACGGTCCAGATGGCCGAACGGTAACGCGACGGTCCCGGCGTTCCCCTTACTTTCTACCGCATTCTCCCCTCTTTCATGCCGCCCGACCCGCAGCATCCGCAATTCTCCGAGACCCTCGAAGCGCTCCACGGCGCCTACGGCCGCCTTCGTTCGGAAGTCGAAAAGGTTATCGTGGGGCAAAACGAGGTTATTCTCCATCTGTTCACGGGATTTCTCGCGCAGGGGCACGTACTGCTGATCGGCGTGCCGGGCCTGGCGAAAACCCTGCTTATCCGGACCATTGCCCAGGCCACGAGCCTCAAGTTCAGCCGCATCCAGTTTACGCCGGACCTGATGCCCGGCGACATCACGGGGACGGAAATCATCGAAGAAGACGTCTCTACGGGCCGCCGATCGTTCAGGTTCGCGCGAGGCCCCATCTTCGCCCATGTCGTGCTGGCGGACGAAATCAACCGAACGCCGCCGAAAACGCAAGCGGCGCTGCTCGAAGCCATGCAGGAGCACCACGTAACCGCCGGCGGAGAAACCTTGCTGCTGGACGAACCTTTCTTCGTGCTGGCCACGCAAAACCCCATCGAACAGGAAGGCACCTACCCCCTGCCCGAGGCGCAACTGGACCGGTTCATGCTGAACCTGTGGCTGGATTATCCGACGTTCGAGGAAGAAGTGAAGGTGGTCCGCAACACGACCAGCGCGCGTATCGCCGACGTGCAACCGGTCATGCACGCTCGGGAAATTCGGGAATTTCAGCGCTTCATACGGCAACTCCCCGCGGCGGACAATGTGATCGAGTACGCAGTCCGGCTTACCGGACGGACGCGCCCGGGACGAGACGGCGCGCCGGATTTCGTTACGAAGTACCTTAATTACGGGGCCGGTCCGCGGGCCTCGCAGTACCTTATCCTCGGCGCCAAGGCGCTTGCTGCGCTCGACGGACGCCTGTCGCCGCTCGTAGACGACGTGCGGCGCATCGCGGTCCCCGTGCTGCGTCACCGGATCGTTACGAATTTCAACGCGGAAGCCGACGGCGTAACCCCCGTCGATATCATAGACCGGCTGCTCGAAGACGAGCGCGGCGCGGCGTAACCCGCTCGGCAAGTCAGGCGGATCGCCGGATCCGGAAAATCCCTATCCCCCGTCCGGCGGCCCGGACGCCTCGTCGTCGGCGTCGATGGCGCCCGGCGCAAGGTCCTCTTTTGCGGGAGGCAGGAGCGCAGGCTCTTCCTCCTGGCCGGGATACTTGATCCGGATGTGGTGAATGCCAAGCAGGATCGACAAAAAGGTGCGCTTGATGCGGGACAAATCGCGGAACGTCAAATCCGTGTCGTCCAGCTGCCCGTCCGCAAGGCGGTCCGCCACAATCTCCTCGATCAGCGATTCCAGACGCCGGTGCGAGGGGTCGCTCAGGCTGCGGCTGGCCGCCTCCACCGAATCCGCCAGCATGAGAATGCCCGTCTCCTTTGTATTGGGCGGCGGCCCCTGGTACCGAAATTCGGATTCAAGAATCTCCGGGTCGCCTTTCTTGCGCTGCGCCAGCGCCTGCCGATAAAAAAAATCTATCCGGGAGGAGCCATGGTGCATGGCGATGAAATCCAGCACCCGGTTCGGTATATTGCGCTCTTTGCCTTTCTCCAGTCCCTCCTTCACGTGGGAGGCAATGATCAGGGCGCTCATTTGCGGCTTCAGGTCGTCGTGCGGGTTCGCGCCCGAACGCTGATTCTCCACGAAATAGTTGGGCTTGGCCAGTTTGCCTATGTCGTGGTACAGCGCGCCGACGCGCACCAGCAACGTATTCGCCCCGACGGCGTCCGCCGCCGCTTCGGCAAGGTTCGCGACCTGAAGCGTATGGTTGAACGTACCGGGAGCCTCCAGCGACAGTTGCTTCAGAAGCGGGTTGTTCATGTCCGACAGTTCGACCAGCGCCAGGTCCGTGGCGACGCCGAAAGCGCGCTCCGCAATCCACAATAGCGGGTAGGCCAGCAACAGGAAAAAGGCGCTGATGCTTGCGGGAAGCATATCCGCGAAAAACACCTGCCAGGGTTCTCCGAACAAGATCGCCGTGCCCGAAAGCGCCACGAGATACCCAAGGAAAACCATGCCCGCGCTGAAGAAGAATTGCTGCCGGTTGCGCAGGTCCCGCACGCTGAACACCCCCAGCGCGGACGCCAGAAACGTCGCAAACGTAAATTCGAAATTGTAATGCAATAACTGCCCGCCCAGCAGCGCCAGCGTCAACGCCGCAAAAATGCCGACGCGCGAATCGAAAATCACCGTTACGAGCACCGGGACAATGGCCACCGGGACAATGTACATGCGCAGGGATTCGACGCGAACCACCATAGCGAAAACAACGATCACGACAGCGAACAGCGCGGCCAGCAGCAACAGACTCCGTTTGCTCGAAAAAATAGACCGCCGCAAAAGGTACAAATACAGAAAAAAGAGAAAACAGGCGGACAGAATAACGAGAAACTGTCCAAGAAGTACGCGCCACAGAATGTTTTCTCCGCCCCGCTCCTGCCATGCGCGTTCGTACGAAACCAGCTGGGCGTACACATCCTCCGTTACGCGCCCGCCTTGCTCGATGATCGTTTCGCCCGCCGCGAACCGCCCCTGGACCGGGGAAATGCGCTGTTCGAGGCGGCGCAATTCGCGTATGGTTTCTCCCCGCAGGTACGTATGGGAAGGCGTGAAAATCGCCCGAAAAAAAGCGCCGCCCATGGCGACCGCAAGGCTGTCTTCGTGCTCGCGGAAGCGGTCTTCGGCGAATGCGTACGCCTCGTCGAGGCCATAGATATTGTCCCGGTCCCGAACGGTTTCCGTCCGGTTCGCCTCGTCCCTGATCACGATCCGGTCGGACAAGACGCTGTCTCGCGCAACATCCGTCACGCCCACCACAAGGAGCTGCGAAGCAATACTCCAGGCCTCGTTCAGCAAGTAGGCTTCCGGGCGAGCGGCGTTCGCTCCGGGCAAAACAGGCGAGGCCCCGTCCGGCGCGCCAGGCAAGCGGTCCGCGCGAAGGTTGGCAAGCAAGCGCCACTGCCCCTCCGTAATGGCGAGACGGACCATCCGGCGCAAGTCCAGATACGCAAGCGAGTCGGCCTCCGCTTCCTCTGTCTCGCCCGCAAGGCGATGGATGCGATACGCGCGCCAGGCCGCGAACGCCTCGTCCAGATGCCGAATCAACGTATCCCGACGCGCCTCCATAACCTGTTGCGCGTCCGCCGCCACGCGAAAATACGGCGGCGTATTTGCCCGCAACGCCCCCCGTTCCGCTTCCAGTTCCTCCTCCGACTTGTAGATGGGAAAATCGAAGGAAGCCACCAGCGCCTCCGCATGCCACTCGTCCCCGATCTCCACCGTGTACTGGTAGACGTTGCTCCGGGGAAAGGCGGCCAGCGTCAGCAAAACGAGCGCAAGCAACACGCCGCCGGCGTACAGCCAGCCGGATTGTCCGGGCGCTCCCTCGGTCGCCAGACCCTTTTCAAGTCGGGTCCCCACAGGACGGGGCTTCCTCTTCCAGAGGCCAGCGACGCGCAATCGTTTCATAAGGGACCGTCCGGGGACAGATTTGCGGCAAATGAATTCTGGTCGCCCGATCCGGGAAAGCGCGCAGGCGCGCCCCCGTCAGGCAGGCAGAACGGTTATCTATGCCGCAAGGAAAGCAGGGATCCCAAAACAAGGCAAAGACCCGCTCCGATCGTCGTATACCACGGCCAGGCTATGGCGCGAAGGCCTTCCCGGGCGATCAACTCGTCGCCGGGCATGAACGAAACGAGCCAGCCCGTTTCCGGGTGATGCCAGACGGAAAAAATCACAAAGGCCATGACGACGACCGTAACCGCAAACGAAACCACCGCGTCCGTCTGGTTCGACGCCTTGTTGCACAGGCCCAGCAGGAAAACCCCAAGCAACCCGCCGTACGTGAACGAAGCGATCGCCAGCCCGAGTTCGACGACCGGATTGTCCCGGTTCTCGAAAAGCGTGGCGAAGAAAATAAATACCAGACCCCAGAAAACCGTAAACAGCCGGGATACGAACAGGGAGCGCTCCGGCGGCGTAGCCTTGCCCCGAATGCGTTCGAACAAATCGAACAGGGAAGACGAGGCAAGGGAATTGAGCGACGACGACAGCGTGCTCATGGCCGCCGCCACAATCCCGGCCAACAGCAAGCCGGACAGGCCCGGAGGCAGCCCTTCGATAATGAATTTCGGGAAAATCTCGTCGCCCCGCGAAAGGCCCAGGTCCGCTACGGACGCCCCGCCATAGTGGCTCCAGAGCAACAACCCCACCAGCAGAAAAAGGGCGAACTGGAAGAAAACCACGAAGGAGGACCCGATAAGCGCCTTCTTGCTGTCCCCCACGTTCCGGCATGCAAGCAGGCGCTGTACGATGAGCTGGTCCGTGCCGTGCGAGGCCATGGAAAACACCGCCCCGCCCGCCACCGCCGTCGCAAAAGCGTAGGGAGACGTGATCCAGCCGGAGAACGACCCCCCGGCGGCAAAATTCAATACCTGCGTCTTGCCCGCTTCGGCCGCCTGCGCCCACCAGCCGTCGGGGGCTTGCCCAAGCAGAATGACGACCGCCGCCGCCGCGCCGCCAAGGTACACCGCCATCTGCACGACGTCCATCCATACGACCGCCTTGATGCCCCCGATCAGGGTATAGGCAATGGTCAGCAGGGAAATAACGGCGATAATCGCCGCGTAGGATATATCCAGCCCCGCCGTCGCCGCAATGACCTTCAGCGGGATGGCCGTGGCGAACAGGCGGACGCCGTCCGCAAGCAGGCGCGTAAGAAGGAACGTCCCCGAAGCCGCGCTCCGCATCGCGTCCCCGTACCGCTGCCCGAGCAAGGCGTAGGCCGTGGTGAGTTCGCCCTGAAAATACTTTGGAAGAAAAAAGATCGAAACGGCGATCCTGCCAAGCAGGTAGCCAAGCGTGAGTTGCAAAAACGTCAGGCTGCCGCCGTACGCCACCGCCGGAATGCCGATCACGGTCAGCGTACTCGTTTCGGTAGCCACCACCGAAAAGCAGACGGCCCACCAGGGCAAATCGCGGTTCCCCAGAAAATAATCCGCGGTGCTTCGTTGCCGTCCTCCAGCCTTGACGCCAAACGCAACGACGCCCGCGAGGTATAAAACGATCACTACGTAATCAAACAGGGTAAGCATAAAACGGCGTAATTTATTCGTCCAAAAGGGCTTGTAACCGGGCTTCGTCGATAAGGGGAATCCCCAGTTCGATCGCCCGCTGGCGTTTCGACCCGGCGTTTTCGCCCGCGACGACGTAGTCCGTATTCCGGCTGACGCTGCCCGCGACGCGCCCCCCGGCTTCCTTGATGCGGGCCTGCGCCTCCTTTCTGGTCAGGGTCGGGAGCGCGCCGGTAAGCACGAACGTCTTGCCGGCGGCCGCGCCGGCGTCCTCCCCTTCTCTCGGCGCTTCCTCCGGCAAGCGTTCCGTATTCACGCCCATCTCCCGCAGGCGCAGCGCCATGTTCCGATTCGCCTCGACGGCAAACCAGTTCGCCACGCTCTTCGCAATGATCTCCCCAACGCCATCGATCTCCGCTATTTCCTCTGCGGGGGCGGCGCCCAGGGCTTCGAGCGAAGCATACCGGGAGACGAGCAGCTCTGCCGTGGCGCGGCCCACGTGGCGGACGCCCAGTCCGAACAAAAGGCGGCTGAGCGGGCGCCTTTTGGACGCCTCGATGCCTTCGAGCAGGTTATCCGCCCGTTTTTCGGCGAAAAGCCAGAGGTTCAGCAAGGGTTCGGCGGTCAGCGAATAAATATCCGCAAGGCTGCCTACAAGCCCTTGCTCCACGAGCGTTACAGCCAGTTTCGAGCCCAGCCCTTCGATATCCATGGCCCCCCGACTTGCAAAATGTTCTACGAGGCGGATGAATTGCGCCGGGCAGTCGATGGATACGCAGTACGTATCCACCTCGTCCGGGAACGTATGCAGCGGGCTGTCGCACGCCGGGCAATGCGCAGGCATTTCCCATACCCGCTCCTGGCCGGACCGCGCTTCTTCGACCGGCTTGACAACCTGCGGAATGACGTCTCCGGCGCGCTTTACGATCACCCGATCCCCGATCCGGATATCCCGGTCCCGAATGTAGTCCGCATTGTGCAGGGTGGCGCTGGATACGGTTACGCCCGCAACCTGCACCGGCGCCAGCGCCGCTTCCGGCTTGATGACGCCCGTCCTCCCTACGCTCACGCGAATGTCGTTCAGCACGGTGGTTTCTTCCTGGGCGGGAAACTTGCAGGCAACCGCCCAGCGCGGCGCATTCGACACGGCGCCGAGCGCTTGCTGCCAATCGAACCGGTCTATCTTGACCACCAGTCCGTCGATCTCGTAGTCCAGTTCCTCGCGTTTGCGCAGCCAGGCTTCGTAGAAAGATTGCGCCTCCTCGACGGAATTCAGGAGCGCGGCGTGCTCGCTTACGGGAAATCCGTATTCCTGAAGCCGCCCAAGCATTTCGTACTGCCCCTGCGGCGGGGACGCCATCCCTTCCACCGGTCCCGCGCCGTACGCCACGAACGACAAGGGCCGCGAGGCGGTAATCGACGAGTCAAGCTGGCGGACGCTCCCGGCGGCGGCGTTGCGGGGGTTCGCGTACAATTTTTCGTCCGCCCGGGCCGCCGCGTCGTTCAGCCGTTCGAAATCCGGGTTGCGGATGTAAATCTCCCCGCGCACTTCCATGCGTTCCGGCGCAGCAAGGCCCGTCGGCGAAGACAGCGCGGGAATAAACAAGGGAATGGACGCAATGGTGCGCACATTGGCCGTTACGTTCTCCCCCTCCGCGCCGTCGCCGCGCGTGGCGCCCTGCGTGAGTTGGCCTTTTTCGTACGTCAGCGCCACGGCGACGCCGTCCATCTTCGGCTCCACGGTCATCCGGGGGCGCAAGGCCGCCTCCCCGAACTGCGACTGGAGTCCGCGTACGCACCGGTCGTACCAGGACTTCAGTTCGCCTGCGTCGAACGCCTTCCCGAGGGACAGCATGGCGACCGGGTGGCGAACCCGCTCGAACCGGTCCAGCGGGGCGGCGCCCGTGCGATGCGTGGGCGAATCCGGCGTCACGAGGTCCGGATAGCGCGCTTCTATCTGCTCCAGCGCCTGGAAAAGCCGGTCGTACTCGCTGTCGGAAACGACGGGGGCGTCCAGCGCATGGTATTGCCTGTCGTGCGCATGGAGCAGCGGCCGCAACGCAAGGGCAAGGTCCGCCGCCTCGTCATGCGACAGAACCTGTATATCGACCGATGCAAGACGCGTCAAAACCTTGTGAGACGCATCGACAAGGTTCTTCATGGGACAACAGGAAAACGTCCGGCGCGGCGGACGCTATCTTGAAAGGGATGCATGCCAGGAACCCAGCGCAGCGCGCGTAAGAATCGCCGAATCCTGGCCGGCAGGCGTCGATAACGGATAAACCATGCCTTCCACATGCACCGTAACGCTATCGAGTTGCTGTTCCAGGATAATGCGACTTCCCATGCGAAACGTTATCGTATCGCCGAGCGCAAGCCAGTACGGGCGGCGCACGTCTTCGTCCAGCGTCACCCGGATGGGGGCCACGGAGCCCTTGTCCGCCGCCACCATGATGGCGAGCGTATCGGGGAGGGACGCTCCGAGCGCTCCGGGCGCCCCGGTCGCTCCGTTCGCCTCGGTCGTCGCATGGACGGAAGCAGGCAACGGAGCCAAAGAAGGCGCGGCCTCGTCCGCCTCGCCCGGAGCGGACATCGCCCTCGCCAGGTTCCAGACAACAAGCGCAAGCACGACGACAAGCAAGCCGACGAATACCCACCGGGGGTCCAGTTTGCCTGCCCGCGCGGCAGGCGCTTGCCGGCCTGCGGCGACGGAACCGTTTCTTTTGGATGGCGCAGGCATAGAAGGCGCCGCAACGGACACGCCTCTGGATGGCGAAGCAGCGGGTACGGCAGGTTCTTTGGGAAGCGGTTTCGGGGGGGCTTCCGGCGGCAAGGCCATGGCAACCGATTCTTCGGATTTTTCGGAAGATTCGCCGCCGGACGGCGCGGGCTCCGCTTCGGCGGGCGGCTTCGGATCCGCTTTGGCAGACGGCTTCGGGGCAGCCTTGGCGGGCGGCTTCGGGGCAGCCTTGGCGGGCGGCTTCGGATCGGCCTTGGCGGGCGGCTTGGGGGCGGCCTTGGCGGACGGCGCTGGGTCGGCTTCGGCGGGCGGGGCCGGGTCGGCCTTGGCGGGCGGCGCATCCTCCGGCTCGGAGGGTTCCGGTTCTTCGCCGCTGGCCTCCGCTTCCGGCTCCGGCTCCTTGTCCGAAGGCGCCTCCCCGGACGTTTCCAGATACTCCCTCGCCAGCGAACCGTCGTACTCGCCCTTCATGGCCAGTTCGAACGCCTCCAGCGCCCGACCCGAGTCAATGCCGATGCGCGTGGCGTATCCGCGCACAAAGAGCCGAATGTACACTCTGTTGAACTGAGGATGGTCGATCAGCGCGTCGTGCTCGAAACGCTTGATCAAGTCGTACGCCATCCGGGTGGCTTCGTGTATATCCGTCAGGGAAACCCCGTGCGCCCTGCGAATGCTGCACAGGTCCCGAGCGAATTGTTTTCCGTGTTCGGCTTCGCCAGGCATGAATCAAGGATACTCTATACGGGTCTTGCGGAATGCGCCGTCCGCCGCGAATCGGGCGTTTTCGCCCTGACAGGGAGCGAAACAGATCACGCGGAACCGGACCGCGCCGCGTACAGCAAACAAGATAACAAAGCGAACGGCCAGGACAAAGCAAAATCGGCACAAATTCGCACCCTTTGCGACGCCCGTCGGCGCGGTTGCCGAACATAACGCCTTTGTTTGGCGTATAGCCTCGTCTCGAAGCAGTTTTTTTCGCATCGCCAGGCCCGTAGCTCAATTGGCAGAGCAACTGACTCTTAATCAGTGGGTTGGGGGTTCGAGTCCCCCCGGGCCTACATGTCCTGGATCATGCGCCCGACGATTCCGTACGCCGCCGCGCAACGCAATTTTTTCTCAATCGCGCGGCGCCCCCTCCGCGCCCGATGTTTCCGGCGCAGCCCCTTCCTTGTCCCCCGCCGCGCCAAGCAGCGTAACGCCGTCCTGTTTCGCCGCTTTTCTGTCGAAGGTGCAAAGCGCCCCGCCCACGCGCTGCGCCGCCGCCCGAATCATGAGGTCCGCGAACGGCCCGCCCCCTTCGCGGTACTGCGCGGCGGCGTACGCCACGTCTTCGGCCGCTTCGACCGTCAGGCCCTCGGTCGCCGTCAGGTCTTCCAGCGCCGTGGCGATTTCGTCCGGGGAGCATCCATACGCCCGCTCCAGAACCGCAACCAGCTCCACAATGACTTCCCGGCACGCAAAACCGGGGGCCTCCCGGGTAAGGGATTCCAGCACCTCGCGGGCCATGGCAGCCTGCTCCGGGTCGTCGCAGACCAGGTACCGGACCAGTACGTTCGTATCCAGCGCAATCATTGCTTGCATGCCTCCGCCGCGGCGGCCGCGTCCATTTCTTCTATAGATACGACAGGCCCTTCGCGCTTCAGCGCGCCAAAAAGCCGGCCAATCGGGCGCACCGGCGTGATGCGCACTTCGTCGTCGAAAACAAGGTAGCGAACCTCGTCCCCTGCCTTTAAACCAAGCGCTTTACGAATGGGTTTGGGCAAAGTAGTTTGCCCTTTGCTTGAAATTGTGGAAGATTCCATGGCGCCTCCTCTTTTGCTTTGTATTTACATGATTTTATTACTTTACGAAAAAATAATGACAAATGCAAAAAATAAAAGAAAAAATGAAGGACATGGCATAGGCAGCATATTCTTTACTTTTTGTCCGCCGCTGCGACAACCGGCGTAACGCCTTCAGGACGAATCCGGGTCCGACGGATCAGGATTGCGCGCGCGCAGAAGTTCGCCGCAAAAAGCGCAATACGCGGCGCCGGGCGCGTCGCTGCCCCGCCCGCAGTCGGCGCATACTTTCCGGGCGGGTTGCGCGCCCGCATAAAACCGCCCGACTTCCACCCCCACGATGCCTGTAGGAACCGCAATAATGGCGTAGCCGGTAAACATGAGCAGCACCGCCAGCATCTGCCCAAGCGGCGTCGCCGGGGCAATATCCCCGTATCCGACCGTCGTAACCGTTACGATGGCCCAGTATACCCCTCGGGGAATGCTCGTGAACCCCGAATCGCCGCCCTCGATGACGTACATCAGCGATCCGGCGATAATCACGATGGTCGAGACGGTCAGCATGAACACCATGATTTTCCGTCGGCCTGCCCGCAACGCCGTATAAAGCACGTTCTCCGCACTGAGGAACCGCGCCAGTTTGAGTACGCGAAACACCCGCAAGAGGCGCAACACGCGAATCGTAAGCAGAAAACGGCCCGGCGGAAAAAGAAGCCCGAGAAACGTGGGCAGAATGGAAAGCAGGTCCACGACGCCAAAAAAACTCGTCGCATAGGACCGAACGTTGCGGGCGCTGTAGAGCCGCAGCGCGTATTCCACCGTAAACAAAATGGTGAATATCCATTCGAGCAGCGCCAGCTCGGGACCCCATGCTTCGGATATGGCCGCCACGCTGTCCAGCATCACGACCACGATGCTCAACAGGATCGCTACGATGAGCGCCACATCGAAATAATTCCCCGCCCGGGTATCGTCCCCGAAAATAAAGCCCTCCATGCGGTCCCGGAAGGGCGAACGGCCGGGGGCGGGCGCATCGGCCGGGTTGCTTGTATCGGACATGCCAGCAAGGGAGATACGCTGATGAAGCAGGATATTCTGATCGGGGCGGCTACGCGGCGCGGGGCTCCTTTCGCCCTTTCCAGACAGAAAACGCGGCGCCGCCCAATGCGAACAATATCAGGGGCGCCGTAAAATATACTGCGTTTTGCGCGTTTTTGGCGAAGGACAGGCCAAGCCCCGAATCCGCGCCGGATGCAAGGACGAGACACGCCGCATACGCCGCGTAATACGCTGCGAGCATTCCGCCCTCCCAGCGGGAGATTTGCCCCTTCGTGAAAAAAAGCGGCCCGCACGCCAGCGCCGCCAGCGCCATGATCGGCAGGTCGAACCAGACAACGTCTTCCGAAAGCGGCACCCCGCCTGCGGACAGCGCGCCCGCCAACCCCAGCACGCCAAGCAAGTTGAACAGGTTGCTCCCCACCACATTGCCCACGGCGATATCGCGTTCGCCCCGCAGGGTGGCCACCACGGACGTAGCCACCTCCGGCAAGGACGTGCCCGCCGCCACCACGGTGAGGCCGATCGTCAGATCGCTCACGCCCAGGCCGGTCGCGATGGCCGTGGCGCCCTGTACGATCCAGTCCGCCGACGGAATAAGCAATACGAAGCCGACCGTAAGGAAAAGCGCGTCCCGCGCGCGAAAGGGAGGGCGCGGCGCCGGGCTGGACAAAGCGCTTTCGACGGCTTCCCGTCGCCCGCTGCGCACCTTCCATCCGATGTACGCTGCAAGCGCAAGGCAACAAACGACGCCTTCCAGCCTGCCGATCCGGCCATGCAGCAACCCCAGCGCCATCGCCGCCGCCGAGGCCGCAATCATCCAGGACAAATCCGTGCGGATGAATCCTTTCGACGCGACCAGCGGCGCCGCCAGCGCCGACACGCCCAGAATAAAGAACGTATTGAAAATATTGCTCCCCACGACGTTGCCCACGGCAATGCCCGTCTCTCCGGCAAGCGCCGCCCGGAGCACGACCGCGAATTCGGGCGCGCTGGTGCCAAGGGCAACCACGGTCAGGCCCACGACCAGCGGGGTCATGCCCAACGCGCGCGCCAGCCTGGAGGCGCCCCGCACGAACAACTCGGCCCCGCCAAGCAGCAGGAGAAGCCCGACAAGGCATTGCAGATAAGCCATGGGCATGGATAGCGTTTTTTCTCAAAGGCTGCAAAGTTACAGCATATCCCGCTGATTTTTCAGGAAGAAAATTGCGTGCGTTCCGGCATGCTCTTTGCTTCGTTTACGGGATAGAGCGTATTTTCGTTTTATGCGCCCGGAAATATCCCGCCGGAAAGACCCTGGATCTGTTCAGGCGCCCGACATCCTGACCCCATGCGCGATCTCCCCCGATTCGACATGCACTCCGTACGCCCCTTTTTCGTCCCGCTCGCCCTGCTGTTTCTCCTCGTTTCCATCGGATTCCCGGCAAGGAACGCGGCGGCGCAAACGGCGCAACGCGCCGCTCCCCGCGCCGAACCCGACGCCTACTGGATTTTTCTGGACGGAAAGCCGGATGCGCCTCGGGCAGAGATCAGCGAACGGGCCCGGGAAAGGCGGGCGCGCCGCGGCCAACCGCAAGCCGCGGAAATGGACCGCAACGTTTCGCCAACGTACCTGCGCGCGCTGGAGGAGGCGGGCGCAGAAATCCGAACGGAAAGCCGCTGGCTGAACGCGGTAAGCGCGCGCCTGACGGAGGAGACGCTTTTTCGGCTGCGCGAGATGGATTTCGTTCGGGAAATACGGCCGGTGGCCCAGGGAAAGCACCGGCTTCCCGAACCGGTTTCGGACGCGCCGCCCTCCCCCTTCTCCGCCAAAACAGGCAACGACCTCTACGGCCCCTCCCGAACGCAACTCGAATTGATGAACGCCATCGAACCGCTGGAACGGGGAATCAACGGGAAGGGGGTACGGATCGGGTTTCTGGACACGCCGTTCGGGAACTTCGACCATACGGCGTTCGACGTCCTTAAAATAGAGAACCGCCTCCTCGCCGTTCGGAATTTTACGGGCCGCACAGACGATAACGAAAGGCACGGCATGAACGTGGCCTCCACTACCGTAGGATACCAGGAGGGCGCCCTCATCGGTCCGGCGCACGGAGCCGAAGTGCTTGCCGCCGTCACGGAATACGCGCCTACGGAAACGAACCGGGAAGAGGATAACCTGGTCGCCGGCCTCGAATGGATGGAAAGCGAGGGCGTGGACGTGGTGAATATCTCCCTCGGTTATTCGGAATTCGACCGCGGACAGCGAAGCTACGCGGTAAGCGACATGGACGGAGATACGGGCATTACGACCATTGCCGCGGACAAGGCGGCGGCGCTCGGCGTCGTGGTGGTGGTGAGCGCGGGCAACGAGGGAAGATGTAGAAGTCCGCAATTTTGCTGGTACTATGTCACGACGCCCGCCGACGCCGATTCCGTCATTACGGTGGGCGCCGTGGACGCGCGTTCTAACGTCGCGTCGTTCAGTTCGCGCGGCCCTACGGCGGACGGGCGCAGGAAGCCGGACGTCGCCGCCCTGGGCGTCTTCGCGTACGTAGGCGATCGCGGCAATCGGTTCAAATATTCGAACGGCACGTCCTTCTCCGCGCCGCTTGTGACGGGGGTCGTCGCGCAAGTGCTGCAGGCCAACCCGGACCTGGACCCCATAGCGGTGCGCGACATCTTGCGCCAAACGGCCCATCAGGCGGACAAGCCCGACAATGTCCTGGGCTGGGGCGTCGTCAACGCGGGCGAAGCGGTCCGGATGGCGGAGAGCATGGCCGGCGGCCCCGTTTCGGCGGCGAGCGGCGAAGTACCCGCCGAAACCGCGCTGCTTGGCAATTATCCCAATCCCTTCAACCCGGAAACCACCATCCGGTATACGCTGGAGCAGGCAGGCCGCGTACGCCTTGCGGCGTACGACCTGCTGGGCCGGGAAATAGCGATCCTCGTGGACGGTCAGCAAGCCGCCGGGGAGCATCGGATACGCTTCGAGGCGGGGACGTTGCCCGGTGGCGCGTACGTCTACCGGTTGCAAACGCCGGACAAGGTCGCGGCCAAAACCATGCTGCTCGTCAAGTAAAGGCGGGCGGCGGAAAATCCGACGAGCGGCGGCTACACCTGCGAATAGGGCGCGGGGCGGAGCACGTAGCTGCTGATGGCCGAAACGGTTTCCGCGTAGTACGGATCGGCGCTAAGCGTTTTCCAGTCCGGGTGGGCAAGGAATTTCGCCCAGGCTTCCTCGCGGGCGGCCATGCTTTCGAACGCAAGCAGGTAGGTCAGGTTCGGGAGCTGCTCGCCTACGAGGGCTTCCCCGAAAAAGACCGGGTGCAAGCCCACTTCCCGGAAAATCGGAATCTCCCCGTTGTCGAACATCTCGATCTTGCGTATCCCCGCCTCGTCGCTCTGGCTTTCGTAAACGCGCAGTTCGAAAACCCTGCCCGCAGCGTCGATGGGCGTTTCGAGGACGGGCATGCCGTCGAACGCCTTGAAAAGCGAGCTCTCGTACCGGGCATAGGACGGGTCGGCCAGGGAACGCTTCAGGAAGCCTTCGCCCGCCTCCATGTAGGCCGCGTCTTCGGCCAGGCGACGGCGGACGCCCACCGCGGACGCCAGGTCCGGATGCGGCAGCAACACGTACGCCGAGGGCGCGTTCGGGCCATGCACGACCGTAAAAGCGCCCACCGGTTCGACGCCGAGGCGATTCAGGGCCGGCACGGCCACCTCGCCCCAGAACGCATGAAAGGCGTTCTGCCCGGAAAAATTTTGCAGGCGATAGCGACGCAGTTCGTAGTACTGCGGCGACGGGGCCAGCGCGCCGAGGGCGGCGCGCGACAGGGCCAGCGGAGCCAGCGCGGCGGGAAGGGCCGAGGCCAGCAAGGTGCGTCTGTCGATCATGGGAGGGTCGGGTCTTTTTGCGTACTTCGTGCGAAAGAAAAGGAAGCGGGCAGCGGCGAGGCGTAGCCCGCGCCTGTGCCATGCGGCGGGCGAGGCAACCTACAGGGACACTTCGAAGGCGATGAGCTGGTTGGACATCATCACGGGCACGTACAGCATCTGCGTGTCGGCGACGAATTCCACGTCGGCGGTGCCTTGTCCCGGCGCGCGCAACAGGGCGAGGCCGGTTCCGTCGCGGTAATGCAGCAGACGCCCGCCGCCCCAGTCCGACACGAACAAGCCGCCCGCGCCGTCCGGCTCAATGGCGTCCAGCGCGCCTTCCGGCTCGGTGCCATGCAGGGCGCGCACGCTTTGGTCCGCAAGAGACACCGCTTGCAGATACCGGGCGCGGCCCGGCTCTTCCGCCGTGGAATCTCCCGCCGCGACGTACAACTCGTCCCCGACCACATGCACCCCGTTCGGCATAAGCACGTTCTCGTGCGCCAGCCAGACGTCGAACGCGCCGTCCTCGAGCGCATAAATTTTACTGAAACGCGAATCGGATACGTAGACCGCGCCGTCCGCGCCCACGGCCACGTCGTTCAGGTATACTTCGTCTGCCTGCGCCACATGCCGGGCGACGATTTCCCCGGAATCCAGATCGATTTCCAGCAGCGCGTTTTCGTCCGACACGTACAGGACCCCCTCGCCGAGCGCCATGCCCTTGGGCGCGGCCAGGTCGGACGCCCACAGGGAATCCACGGGCGTTCCGTCCAGGGAAACCTTGGAAATATGGCCCGGCCCCTCGAAATTGATGCTCGAAACGTACAGTACGCCCCGCTCGGCGTCGTAGATAACCGATTCCGGACGGTTGAGGCCGGCCTCAAGCACCCAGACTTCGGCAAGTTCGACCGAGTCGGGCAAGGCGGCGGGCGCTTCTTCAGGGGGCGTATCCGGTTCGGCGGCCGCCTGGCATCCGGCGAAAAGCCCGACAAGCAGCGTGGCGGCAAGCGCGAAGGAAACGTCCCGGAGCACAGGATTCGAAGGCGAGCACATGGTTTTCAGGTCGCAAAGCGACGGGTTGGTTCAAAGGAAAAAACGACGGTTGCAAAATACGAAAAGGGGCGGACGCGGCAACCGCGCAGACGGCGCGCCCCGGTTCATAAGGCGGTTTGGATCAGCGTATCCTTTATTCTACTATGAATCGAACGTCGGGCTCCGGCGCGGGATGCCAGTCCGGCGTACCGAACCAGTCGTGCATTTCCTGCACGAACGGCTCCACGACATACTCCGGTTCGGGATAGATGCCCCGATCCCCCGTGTCGGCGATCCAGCCGTCCAGCGCGGCCCGCATTGCAATGAGCGCCGCCCGGTGCTCCGGGTTGTCGGAGTCCGCAAGGTTTTCCAGTTCGTGCGGATCCTCCTTCGTATCGTACAATTCCTCGTACGGAACCGGCTCCATCAGCCGGGCCGGGGCGCCGGTAAGCAGTCCCTCGGCATGGAGCTGCCGCATCAGCGGTTTCACAAGAAAACACTTCTCCTTGTACCGGTTCAGCGTCAGGAATCCTTCGCGGGGATAGTAATTCCGGATATAGTGGTAGCGGGCGCCGCGGACGGATCGGAGGCGGGCCACCGTTTCGTCGATGCGGTCGCGGGCGCTGAACGCGTACGTACGCGCCGGATCGGGCCGGTCTCCGAAAAAATTCAGGCTTTGCATGCCGAAAGGCCGTTCGACGCCCGCCATCCAGAGCGTCGTGGCGGTCAGGTCGAGCAGGCTCACCACGCCGTCGTGCACGCCGCCCCGAGCGTATTGGGGCGGCGCGGGAAACGCATCCGGCCACCGGATAATCATGGGCACGTGGATGCCCACGTCCCACACCCAATGGATGCCCCGCGCCGTGAGCCGTCCGTTGTCTCCGAAAAACACGACGATGGTATTCTCCGCCATCCCTTCTTCCTGCAACGCTTCCAGAATCCACCCCACCCGCACGTCCATTCCCGAAATAGAATTCAGGTAGCGGGCCCATTCCTCGCGCGCCACCGGATGATCCGGATAATAGGGCGGCGGATTCGCGTTCTCCGGCGTGGCGATCTGCGGGTGCCAATCCTCCCCGACCCACGGCACGCGTTCCTTTTCCGCGGATTTTCGATCATAAATGTCGTACTCCGCCTCGGGCGTGTTGATCATGGCGAAGAACGGCTGGTTCGCTTGCAGGTCGGACCAGTCGGAGGTGTCGTACAGCGGGCCTTCGTTCACGAAATTCAGGTCCAGTTTGCCCGTGCCCACTTCGCGGTCCCCGATGTGCGTAACGTTGGCCGTGTAGTACCCCGCGTCCGAAAGCCGATGGGTGAGCGGACGAACGCCTTCCGGCAGGCGATAGTCGTCGTCCCGGTGGGAGCGCATGTGGTGCATGTCGGTCGTGGTCTGGTACATCCCGGTCATGAAAGCGGAGCGGCTGGGGGCACACACCGGCGACGTGGCGTATACGTTCGTAAAGCGCAGCCCGCCCTGCGCCAGCCCGTCCAGGTTCGGGGTGGCCACCTGCTCCATCCCGTAGATTCCAAGGTCGAGCGCCAGATTTTCGCCCACGATCCAGAGAATATTCGGACGATCCGGCTGGACGAAAGCGGGTTCGCCGGGGTCGGCGTCTCCCCGCGTTTCCGTCGCGGCGGCGAAAGCGGCGGCGGCGAACAGAATACAGGAAACGAAAACGCAACCTGGTGCGGCGCAAAGAATTTTCGGGCGTAGCGTAAACATGTTTTTGGCTATGGATTGGCTATGTGGCCTGGCGGCGGGACAATGCGCTACCGTCGAAAGGTTTCGGATACGAACGCCAGCACCTCCGGCAGCGAATCGCGCCAGTAGCTCCACGAGTGGCCTCCGTTCCGAATCCGGAATTCGTGCGGAATCTCGCGGCGGCGCATCTCGATATGCGCCAGGGAATTCCCTTCGTAGAGAAAATCGTCGTCCCCGCAGTCGATATACCAGCGCACGGCCTTGACGCTATCCGCAGGCAGGCTCTTGATCAGTTCGACGGCGTTGTGCCTCCCGATCCAGTCCATGATTTCTTCTTCGGATAGTTCGGGGTCCTCGGGGGACCGCCACCGGTTGAAATCTTCCATGGAGGACGGCCCCACATAGGCGCTGAGGGGCGCGGACGAGGCGAACAGGTGGGGCCTGTGCAGCGCGTACATGAAACTGCCCCCGCCGCCCATCGACAGGCCCGCCACGGCGCGGTATTGCTTCTCCCGCCGGATCCGGTACGTGGATTCCACGTGCGGCATCAGTTCCTCGAAGAAAAAATCTTCGTAGCGCCAGTCCGCCCCGGCGGCGTTGAAATACCCGAGGCGGCCCGTAAAGGCGTCCGGCATCACCACGATCATGGCCGTGGCCTTGCCGCTCGAAATGGCCCGGTCGGCGATATGCCGCACCTCTCCGTACTGGATCCATCCGGTCTGGTCGTCTCCGGCGCCGTGCAGCAGGTACAGCACGGGGTAGCTTCGCTCGGAAATATGGTAATCCGGAGGCAGGTAGACGGCGTACTTCCGCTCGCCGCCCAGAATGTCGCTGTGCATGGAGAGGTTGTCGTACACGGCCCCCCGCTCGACGCCCTGGGCGGAAGCAGGCCGAAAGCAGGCGAACGCCCAGAGCGCGGCGACGCACCATAACGCGGCCAGGCCGCCAGGCCGCATGAACGTTGGGAAGGATACGAGACGTCTTGGAGAAAAGGACATGGCGAAAAAGGATTTAGCCCTGGAGGGCGTTCAGGAAATCGAAACTGGCCTGGAGCATGTTCGCGGGGTCGGGAGCCAGGTCGCGTTCGACGTAAAAATGCTCGACGCCTGCGGTTTTCGCCTCGGCGACGATGGCCGCAATATCCAGTACGCCCGCGCCCGGCGAAGCCATGAACGGAAAGAGTTCCATCCATTCCTGCGGATTGTCCCCATTGCCCTCGAAGCGCACCAGTTCGGTCATATCCTTGAGGTGCATGAGGCGGTAATGGCCAGGCCAGTTTTGCAAGTACTCGACAGGGTCGGCTCCGCCGGCCACGGTCCAGTAAATATCCATTTCAAGCGCCACGACGGACGGATCGAGGCGCTCCAGCAGGATATGCATCGGGATCGCGCCGTCCACTTCCTGCAAGCCGTAGCCGTGGTTATGGTACAGGAACCGGAACCCGCGTTCGACGGCCCGCCGCCCGATCTCGTTGAATTCGTCCGCAAGGCGGCGATAATCGTCGAGCGCGGCGCGCTCTTGTTCGGGGATCGCCGCAATGCCTGCATAGCGGGCGCCAAGCATTTGGACGGCTTCGGCGGTTTCGTCGATCCGCTCGCGCAGCGTACCCAGATCGATATGCAGGGACGGCACGGAAAGGCCCGCGTCGTCCAGCAGGCTCCGCAGGCCCTCCGGCTCCATGCCGTAATAGCCGCTCGCGCTGAATCCCAGTTGCGGCGTGAGGGCCGCCCACATTTCCTGCGCGGCGGGTACGCTGAACGGGTACGGCCCGTAGATTTCTATCTCCTTGTAGCCTATGTCGGCCAAAAGGCGCATCGTCCCCTCGAAATCCTCTTCGAGAAGATGCGGAATGGAAAACAGGCCCAGGCCCACGCGCTCGACGAGGGACGTCGGGACAGGGGCTTCTTCGGAGGTTTCGTCCGAAGCGGAGGCGCATCCGGCGACATAAAGCCCGGCGGCGCCGGCGCCCAGCAGGTTGACGAAAGCGCGACGATCAATCATGAGGATGCAGGGGAATGTTTGGAAGGGAAAGACCTGGCGGAACGTTTCGGGGAAACGGCGAATCCCCGCGTTTGCCCGTGTTTCTCCGAAGCAAGGACGCGCCGCAAGCCGGGCGCCGGGCATATAATGTATAATAACAAACGTAAAATGGCTAATATTACGGGAAGACGCCGCGGCGGCCCGGGGGCGTTTTGCGATCCCCGCGCGGGGGAACGCCCGGCGCCGCGCCCTCCGCATCTTCAGGAAATCAACTTTAAGATAATGACTAAATTCATTGTCCCGCAAGACGTTATGCGCCTTTATAAATGTGCGGACGGGCCGCGGGCGGAGGTGAACGGCCGCTTTTTTGCCCTTCGGGACGCCTGCTGGGACGACCTCTTCAACGACGCCTCGCTCCGCGAGCGCCTGGCGAAAAGCGCCCGCCGCGCGACGGAAACCCCTCCGCCCCGCCCGGAAGAATTGCTTGCTCCGCTCGGACGACAGGAAGTATGGGCCGCCGGCGTAACCTACTGGCGCAGCCGAACCGCCCGCATGGCGGAATCCGAACAGGCCGCCGACGTCTACGACCGGGTGTACGCGGCGGCGCGCCCCGAACTGTTCTTCAAGGCGACGCCGCGCCGGGTCGCCGGACCAGGCGAGGCCGTACGCATTCGGCGGGATGCGGCCTGGAGCGTACCGGAGCCGGAACTGGCCGTCGCCGTCAACGCGGCGGGCCAGGCGGTCGGCTACGCCATAGGAAACGACCTGAGCGCGCGCGACATCGAGGGGGAGAATCCCCTGTATTTGCCGCAGGCGAAGGTGTACGACCAGTGTTGCGCGCTGGGGCCGTGCCTGCTTGTTTCCGGGGAGCCGCTGCCCCCGGACACAACGATCCGGCTTCGGGTGGAGCGCGGCGGCGACGCGGCCTTCGAAGGAAGCACGACGCTTGCCAAGCTGCGCCGCTCCGTCGAGGAACTGGTGTCCTGGCTTTTTATCGATCAGTCCTTCCCGGACGGCTGTTTCCTCTTGACCGGCGCTGGCGTCGTGCCGCCCGACGATTTTACGCTTGCGCCGGGGGATCGCATCCGGATCGCCATCGACCCCATCGGCGTCCTGGAGAACCATGTCGTGCAGGAGACGGCGTAGCGTTTCGCTGCCCGGCACGGCTACAAATCCAGCGCGTCCGCGTCTGCGGCATGGTTCATGATAAAACGGAACCGCGCCGAAGCGTCTTTCCCCATCAGGTCCGAAATGGTGCGCTCGGTGTCGAGGCGCTCCGCCTCGTCGATGCGCACTTGCAGCAACATGCGTTTTTCGGGGTCGAGGGTTGTTTCCCGCAGCGTGGCGGGCATCATTTCCCCAAGCCCTTTGAAGCGCTGCACCAGAATGTCCCGGCGACCCTTTTTCTGCCGCTCGATCTTGCGCAGGATGCGGTCCTTCTCCGCCTCGTCAAGCGCCCACCAGGTTTCCCGCCCCGCGTCCAGCCGGTACAGCGGCGGCTGCGCAATGTACGCAAAGCCTTCCGTAATGAGCGGGCGCATGTACCGATAGAAGAAGGTGAGGAGCAGCGTGGCGATATGGTGCCCGTCGGAATCCGCGTCCATGAGCAGGACGACCTTGTGATATCGAAGCCGCGCAAGGTCCAGATCGTCCCCCATGCCGCACCCCAGCGCCTGCGCCACGTTCGAGAGTTCCTTGTTTTCGCGCACCTTGCTGGCCGCGTGCTGCTCGGCGTTGAGCACTTTGCCGCGCAAGGGCAGCACGGCCTGGAACGTTCGGTCCCTGCCCTGCTTGGCCGATCCCCCGGCGGAATCCCCCTCCACGATGAACAGTTCGCTTTTCGTCGGGTCCGTGGACGAGCAATCCGCCAATTTGCCAGGGAGGTTTAATCGGTGGCTGAGGCCGTTCTTGCGGCGGACGTCGCGGGCGGCGGCGCGGGAAGCGCGACGGGCTTTCGCGGACTGTATGACGCGCGCGGCGATCGCCTCCCCCGTCGTAGGATGCGCGTTCAGAAACCGCTCCAGTTCCAGGCGCATGGCCCCGGCGACGATCGAGCGGGCGCCCGGATTGTTCAGTTTTTCCTTGGTCTGCCCCTGAAATTGCGGTTCGACCATGAACAGGTTCAGGATGGCGACCAGGCCCTCCCGAATATCGTCCGCCGCAATGTCGAGGTTCTTCGGCAGCAAGTCGTGCGTTTCCATGTAGGCCCGCACGGCGCTGCGAACCGCGTCGCGAAATCCCTGTTCGTGGCTGCCCCCTTCCTTCGTGGGAATGCCGTTGACGAAAGAAACGACCTGTTCGCGGGGCGCTTCGGTCCATTGCAGCGCCACTTCCACGCGGGCGCCGTCCGTCATGCCTTCCTGAAGCGCCAGAAACGGCTCCTCGTGCACGGGCCGCCCCCCCAGCGCCTTCACCCGTCGGGCCAGAAACTCCGCAATGCCGCCTTCGTGGCGATATTCGCGGCGGCCCCCGTCCATTTCGTTGCGAAATACGATGCACAGGGCGGCGTTCAGATAGGTTTTTATTTCCAGGTTCTGGCCGATGGCTTCGGGATCGAACGCCACGGATTCGAATATCTCCGGGTCGGGCCGAAAATGGATCGCCGTGCCGGTTCCCCTGCCGTTTTCCCTGACCTTGCGGACGGCGGCAAGCGGCGCGCCCCGCGCATAGCGCTGCTCCCAGACGGCCCCGTCGCGACGGACCGTGACGGTCATCTCTTCGGACAAGGCGTTCACCACCGAGGCGCCCACCCCGTGCAGTCCGCCGGAAGCGATGTAATTCGTCTGGTCGAATTTGCCGCCCGCATGCAGCGTCGTCATGATGAGTTCAAGGGCGGAAATATTTTTGCCGGGGTGGACGTCCACCGGAATGCCCCGTCCGTTGTCCGACACCGTGACGCTGCGGCCGTCCTCGTGGAGCGTCACCTCTATGTGGGACGCATAGCCGTTGGTGGCTTCGTCCACCGCGTTGTCCACGATTTCCCAAAGCAGATGATGCAGGCCCGCCTTGCCTGTGCCGCCCACGTACATCCCCGGCCGCTTGCGCACCGGATCCAGCCCTTCCAGCACCTGAATGTCGGCGCCCGTATAGGTTTGCGCGCTGCTCATAGCCGAATTTCCACGGGTTCGGGTACGACGCGGGCCACATGCCCCCGTTTGATGATGGCCTTGCCCCGGTTTCCGCGCCGGGAAACCTCGAACTTGGTCGTTCGGATCGTTTCGGTGCGGCCCCGGCTCGTTTCAACCTTCAGTCCGGCGCGGGCCGCATTGGAAAGCGCGCACCCCATCACCCTGTCGTCCGGGGCGAGGCGCATGGCGATGACCCCTTTCGCCGCGCTCTTGAAGATTGGAATCTGCAAAACAGGGAAAATAAGGGCGTACCCGTCTCTTGAAGCAAGGCACGCGTTTTCGTCGCCCGCCGCAGCTTCGGCGCTCACCACCTCGTCGGGGCCTTCCAGTTTGGCGTAACTGCGGCCCTTGCGGGTAGAGGGTTCCGCAAAGCCGTCTATCGGCATACGCATGGCCTGCCCGGCGCTCGTTACGGCCACAAAGCAGGGTTCCTGTCCGCCGCGCCCGTTCTTTCCAAACAGTTCCGGTTCCGCCTCCGGCAGGGCGATGGGCTTCGGAAGCGCCCGCGCATCGAACGAAACCACCCCGACGACATGCTCCTTGTCGGAAAAATCGAAGAATTTCTGGACCGGATCCCCGTACCCGGTCGTGTTCGGAAGCGTATCCGCGCGCAGCGAATAGCACCGTCCGAAATTGGTGAAAAATCCTACCGAACCCCGGGTGGAGACGGGCAATATCCACCCCACGCTGTCGCCCTCCCGGACGCGGACGCTGTCGATGTCCGCATACGTTCGCTGCCGCTTGATCCAGCCGTCGCGGGTAACGATGGCGTAGCAATCTTCGGCCACGATATAATCCTCGGCGTCGTACGCAAGCGCCTGGTCCGGCCCGGCGATGCGCGTTTTGCGGTCCGTGCCGAACGCGGCGGCGGTCTCTGCGATTTCCGAGCGCACCAGCGCCCATTGCTTGTCTTCGGAGGCCAGGATGGCCCGTACGTCCGCCGCCCGCGCCAGTTTATCCGCCAGTTCCCGGCGAATCTCCTCCATTTCCATCCGGGCCAGTCGGTACAGTTTGATTTCGAGGATGGCGTCGGCCTGCTCTTCGTCCAGGTCGAAGCGGCGCATGAGGCGGGCGGCGGCGTCCTTTCGGTCCTCGGACGCGCGAATGAGCCGGATCGCCTCGTCGAGGGCGTCGAACAGTTTCTCGAAACCGCGCAGAAGGTGGATGCGCCGCTCCAGGCGCTCGAGCGCATAATTGAGGCGGCGCGTCGCCACATGCAGGCGAAAAGCCAGAAAAGCCCGCAGCGCTTCGCCCAGATTGACCTTCTTCGGCGTGGGAACCAGCGGATTTTCCGTCGGCGCAAGGCACGTCATATCGACATGGTAGCGCTTTTGCAGGTCGGTATGGCGCAGAAGGTACGCAATGGCCGCTTCCGGGTCTGCCCCGCGCCGCAGCTCGAGCACGACGCGGACGTCCTCCGTCGATTCGTCGCGCACGTCGGAGAGTTGCGGCACCCGCTCGTTGACGATATGCTCGGCGATTTTTTCCACGAGCGCCGCCTTGTTGACCATATACGGAACGGAGGCGATCACAATGCGGCTCTTCCCTTCCATGGCGTAGTCGCCGCGCAATTCCACCGCGCCCTCTCCGGTCCGGTAGATTTGCAGCAATTCTTCGGGCGTATTCAGAATGCGGCCGGCGGTAGGAAAGTCCGGCCCCGGCACATGCTCCGCCAGCGCTTCTATAGACGCCTCCGGGCAGTCTATCAGATGAATCAGCGCCTCCGCCACTTCGCGCAGGTTGTGCGGGGGGATTTTCGTGGCCATCCCCACCGCGATGCCGTCTGCCCCGTTGACAAGCAGGTTGGGGATGCGGGACGGGAGAACGACCGGTTCGTCGTAACTGCCGTCGAAATTGGGCCGGAAATCCACGGTGTCCTGCCGGATTTCTTCCAGCATTTCCACGGCCAGCGGACGCAACTTGACCTCGGTGTACCGCATGGCGGCGGGATTGTCCCCGTCGATGGAGCCAAAATTGCCGTGCCCGTCCACGAGCGGGTCGCGCAGGGAGAAATCCTGGGCCATCCGCACCATGGCGTCGTAAATAGCGGCGTCGCCGTGCGGGTGGTACTTGCCCATCACCTCCCCCACCACGGCGGCGCTCTTGCGATAGCGGGCGTCCGGGGTAAGCCGCAGGTTTGCGTACATGGCGTACAGGATGCGCCGCTGCACGGGCTTGAGGCCGTCGCGGATATCCGGCAGGGCGCGGCTCATGATGACGGACAGCGCATAGTTCAGATAGCGCTCCCGGGCCGTTTCCTGAAGGGATATGGTTTCGACGATGGGCATGGCGGGGTTCAGGGGGCGCTGGAAGGAGGCGCGCCGGGATTCAGGCGAGGTTTACCGGAGATGTTGGGGTATCAGGAATGTTGGGACGGCGGGTATCTTCTGTTTTGGGCGTGGCGGCGGGACGCGCCAGGGTTGAAACGAGAGAATGTGCAATAACGGATATAAAAAGCGGCGAACAGGGCGGGGGTTCGTTCCGGTCATTACCTGACACCATAACGCGGCATTTCGCGGGCGATGGCCTGCGTTGTGGGCGGCGTCCGGCGGAAATATGGGCAATAACGGAATCATAGGCCGTAAGATACGCATTGGAATCGAAAAACGCCAGTGCCGGAAGGCAAAAATTTACGGCTTCCAAACGGTTTGATGCGGACGGGAGAATTGGGGCAACCTAAATTATTTAGGCTGGAAATTTTTGACTTAAATAATTTAGGCGGGGGCGGATTTGCCGGGCGGACGGGGGCGCGGATTCCGGCGGGCAAGTCTCCCCGGTTCTTCGTATCATCGAATCGGTTCTCGATTTCAAACAGGCAATGTCCCGGAAAAGCATGGCACAGCATAGCGGCAGTGGCGGCGCCCTCGGCTACGAGGCGGATTTATGGGCCATGGCCAACACGCTTCGGGGCTCCATGGACGCCGCCGAATACAAACATGTGGCGCTTGGCCTCATCTTCCTGAAGTATATTTCGGACGCTTTCGAGGAACGCCATGCGGCCATTCTCGAGGAATGGGGCGCGGAGGCCGCAGAGGACCGCGACGAATACCTTGCGGATAACATTTTCTGGGTGCCGTCCGAAGCGCGCTGGGCGAACCTGAAGGCCCAGGCAAGGCAGCCCGTCATCGGCCAACTCGTGGACGACGCCATGGCCGGCGTCGAGCGAGACAACCCGGCGCTGAAAGACGTGCTGCCGAAGGACTACGCCCGCCCCGTGCTGGACAAACAGCGCCTCGGCCAACTCATTGACCTCATCAGCAATATCCAGGTAGGCGACGCCGAAGCCCGCTCCCGCGACGTACTGGGCCGCGTGTACGAATACTTCCTGTCGCAGTTCGCAAGCGCGGAGGGCAAGAAGGGCGGCGAATTCTACACGCCGCGCTGCGTGGTCAAATTGCTGGTGGAAATGATCGAACCGTACCGGGGGCGCGTGTACGACCCCTGCTGCGGATCCTCCGGCATGTTCGTGCAATCGATCGAATTCATCAACGCCCATGCGAGCGGCAACGGAAACGGCGGCAGGGCGCGCAACGACATCAGCATTTACGGGCAGGAATCCAACCATACCACCTGGCGGCTCGCCAAAATGAACCTGGCCATTCGCGGGATAGAAGGGCAAATCGCCCACGGCGACACGTTCCACAACGACCGGCATCCCGACCTGAAGGCGGACTACATTCTGGCCAACCCCCCGTTCAATATCTCCAACTGGGGCGGCGAGCGGCTCGCGGACGACCCGCGCTGGGCATACGGCGTTCCGCCGAAGGGAAACGCAAACTTCGGCTGGGTGCAGCACATGGTTCACCATCTGGCGCCCGGCGGCATAGCCGGTTTCGTGCTGGCGAACGGTTCGATGTCGTCCGCCCAATCCGGGGAAGGCGAAATCCGGAAGAAGCTCATTGAGAAGGACCTGGTGGATTGCATGGTGGCGCTGCCGGGGCAGCTTTTCTATTCGACCCAGATACCGGCTTGCTTGTGGTTTCTGTCGCGGGATCGGCAAGGAGGCAGCAACGGGAAATTCCGGGACCGGCGCGGCGAAATTCTCTTCATAGACGCCCGCAAACTGGGTCGCATGATAGACCGAACCCACCGGGAATTGACCGACGAGGACATCGCCCGGATTGCGGATACGTACCATTCCTGGAGAGAGAGAGAGAGAGAGAGAGAGAGAGAGAGAGAGAGAGAGAGAGAGAGAGAGAGAGAGAGAGAGAGAGAGAGAGAGAGAGAGAGAGA